>JBNKHG010000025.1:0-70840 GCA_050290225.1 Cellvibrionaceae bacterium | reverse complement strand
TTCGAGAATAAAGGTCGAGCGATCGATGTGTAGCACCTTGGCGGCTTTCGTTAACAGGGCCTGTTGTGCTGGCTCCACTCGCATATTAATAGGGGCTGTTTTGGCCATAATGGCACACCTCGCATGTATATCAATCAGCTATACATTATAGTGTAGCTAATGGATACACACAACCCCTCAGCCAAGGATATTTTCTCGATCAGCTTGCCTTAAGCTGCGGCAACTTAGGGGATGAGAAAGCTGGGTTCAAAGTGCGTAAATATTGCGTATTTCATAGTGATGCATTACACATCATAACGGTAAATCGCTGTGGGCATTCGACTATATTTGTATATATTTCAATAACTTAGGAATTAAATACGAAATCCACAATGCTGGGGTCGGCGGTTCAAGCCCGCCCCTAGCTACCACTTTTAAAGGGCTTGCGGATTGGCGACCCTTCTCCTTCGTCCAACTGCTTGAGATTTGCGTGAGGCTGGACTTTTCAACAGTGTGCTAGTCATACCTAGACTTTTTCGGCGGACACCAGTGTTACTCGGTAACAATAATGTCCCGGCTGCAGCAAGTATTCCGGGTGCACACTGGGACTCCAAGAGTCATCGCCGCCGACTCCCATATGAAAACCGTCTATTCGCAGGTAGAGGCATTCGTCTGCGACGAGCTCGTGGGTGTGCCTGGCAGTTGTCAGGTTCTCCTGACTATAGCGGCTGACCGAAAAATGAAACAATCCCTTCAGAACCATACCGTTAATTGCAAGCTCCCGCGTATCACAGCGTAATCCGTTTTCGGACGGGAAAATATAGGGCGTATGCAAGGCTTCAACCGGCTGGGAATAACGCCCCACCTCCGCCGACAAAAGCCGATCCGGATAATTTTCGTGAGGACCGCGCCCGTACCACTGCACATCCGAATCGACCATCGGCAACGCTATTTCCAGGCCTACACGGGGGAGCGGCGGCAGCCCTCTCGAAGCCTCGACCTTGATATCCAAAGTAATACCTCCCGCCCTGTCAATCCGGTATTGCCAATTGGAGAAAATTAGGGGTTGATCGTTGTAACAATAAACCTGTCGTGTCATAACCAATACATGATCACTGCAAGTCTCTACGCTAACAGTAAGGCACCGCCGGGTTAAGTGTTGCAGGCCGGCTTTATTCCAGCGAGATGCCCACGCCCGCGGGTCAACACGATTTGCCTCACTGGTTCCTATATCGTTGTCCAGGGGCGCTCTCCAGAAATTGTCTACGGGAGCAGCATGCAATTGGTGGCGACCGTTGACAACCCAATCATTCAACAAGCCACTTTGCCTATCAAACTGCAAATAAAAATTCTTCCCTGAGATCTCAGCATGTGAGTCTGTATGCTCTACCACGATATTATCGTCTTTCACCAACACTGCCGGCCAGGGCAGGGCAACAGCCGCCGGCAAAGCAAACTGTTCTGTCGCAACGACGTGGTTGGCACCGGACCAGGGTGTAGCATTTGGCTGAACCACCCTGACATTCAGAAAGTATTCACAACCTGCTTTTACTGCTGGGAGTGTCTCCGTCAAGATTAACCCGAGCGTTTGCTCTGGCTCAAGAGACAACGGCCGCTCGCCATCAGCGATGACATATCCGTCCTCGGTAATCGTCCACTGTAAAACTTCATTGTCGGTGCGGCGAAATAGCCATTCGCTCGTGACCGCCAGCTGCAATGGCGTCGCTGACAGCAACGCAAACTGAAAATACTGTTGCGCCTTTTTAGCCTCATAAAGCGCCGGATGAGCGCTGCGGTCGGGAAATAGCAAACCGTTGATACAGAATTGGCGATCATTGATGGTATCGCCAAAATCCCCACCGTAGGCCCAGAAGTGTTCGCCCTTTTCATCCCGGCTATCAAGCCCCTGATCAACCCAATCCCAAATAAAGCCGCCCTGCAAGCGTGGATTCTGTCGAAAAGCCTCCCAGTATTTGTCAAAACTGCCTAAGCTGTTGCCCATAGCATGTGCATACTCACACAAAATGAGTGGACGTTGCTCATCGGGCAGCCCTATCCACTTCTGAATTGCCCATTTAGGCACCGCGACATGCTCTTGATCCTCTTGAACTCTGGCGTACATAGGGCAGATGATATCCGTCGCAGCGGTATCCGAACCGCCGCCTTCATATTGGATCGGTCGAGTCGGATCTGACTGCTTTATCCACTGGTACATCGCGTGATGATTAGCACCAATGCCGGACTCATTGCCCAAAGACCAGATGATAACGGAGGGGTGATTTCTATCGCGTTGAACCATTCGTGTGGCTCGCTCCATATAGGCCGACAACCAGACGGGATCGTCCGACAAGCGTGAGCAGGGATCCATGCCATGGGTTTCGATATTGGCCTCATCAACCACATACAGACCGTATTGATCACACAAGCGATAGAACGCTGGGTGATTAGGGTAGTGCGCAGTGCGGACGGCATTAAAATTGTACTGTTTCATCAGCCGAATATCCTGCTCCATGTCCGCTACAGACAGGCAATGTCCGTGCTCGGGATGGTGTTCATGGCGATTTACGCCACGAACCAGGATAGGTTTACCGTTTATCCGTAATTGTCCACTGCTTATTTCAACTTGCCTAAAGCCTACATCGTAAGCTTCGCAATCAATGGCATAACCTTGATCGTCGAGTAATGAAATAACGACCCGATACAAATTGGGTACTTCAGCGGACCATTTTTGCGGATTGGCAATAAAAATCTTATGATCTGAGATGTCTTTAAATCCGCCTCGTTCGTCGACAATGGTTGAGCCGGTTTTCGCAATGATCCGCTCGGTGACGGCTTCCCCCTGAAAAAAAAGTTGCGCCGCCACATCAGTGCATCTTCCTGTCACCGTAGTTCGAATCTTTAAATGGCCATCTCGGTAACAACTGTCCAACTCGGTTTGTAGTGCGACATCTGCGATCCCCTCCGGTGCCTTACTCAACAGCGTAACGTCCCGAAAGATGCCGCTCAGCCACCACATATCCTGGTCTTCCAGGTAGCTGCCGTCTGACCAGCGCAAAACCATGACTGCCAATTGGTTTTCACCCGCCATAAGGTATGGCGAGAGATCAAATTCCGCAGGCAAACGACTGTCCTGACTGTAACCGACCCACTGTCCATTGCACCAAAGGTGGAATGCGGAATTAACACCGTCAAAAATAATGCGAGTCTGCCGGCAATGCCAGCCCTCAGCCAGGCTAAAACGGGTTCTATAACACCCGGTAGGGTTTTCTTGAGGCACCTTGGGCGGGTTGACTTCAAACGGGTATTTAACATTGGTATAAATAGGGCGATCGACCCCCTGCAACTGCCAGTTGGATGGCACGGTTATCGGGGACCATTCGCTGTCATCAAACGCGGGCACAGCAAAGTCGGCCGGCACACTTTCCGGCTTGGTGTACAAGCAAAAAGACCATTGGCCATTCAGTACGCACCGATGCGGCGAAGGTCCTTCCTCTAACGCCAACAATTCGGTCGGGTATGCTGAAAGCGGACTATGGGCCGGCAACCGATTCACACCGCTTACCAGTGGGTTTTCCCAGTCACGGCGAGCGATGATATCATTGATATCGTTCATTATTAATTCCTTAGCGGAGCAACAAGCCGTCCCGCAGCAGGGGGCGATTGTTGACTTAACTGGTTCTCATCTCTACCGGGACAAGAATCTAAGAATTACTGTGACGCAAACTTTGTGCAGCCGGCCACCGATAGATCCTCTTCACTGATGTCAAATTTGTCTAGCCCAAATATATATAAATACTATATATAATACAATAAATAAGACCTGCTGATTATCCACCAGGACAAATCTACAACAGCAAATCCAGGTGCCGGACAAGTCGTTTGTCAGGGCAAAGCCAGACAGGCACCCGACCTCGACAATCACGGTTAGCACAGGCTTCCAGGTCAGCGTTAGCCGCAACGGTCGCCGACTAACCTCATGCATTTCTAGCAACTGCTGACAAGGGTATCAATGAACATAAAAGAGCTACCGCTAACAACGGCTGAACACGCCGCCGGATTCAAATTGTTCTGTCTGGAAAACAGCGGAGGCTGCCGGATAACGATCTGCAACTACGGAGCCATTATTTCGTCTATCACTGTACCGGACAAACGGGGCGTGTTTGACGACATAGTCCTTGGATACGATGATCTACTACAGTACCGAGAGGATCAGAATTACTTTGGGGCATTAGTCGGCCCCTGTGCCAATCGTATCGCCAATGCCGATCTGCCGCTCGGCAACCGTCGCTATCGGCTGGATGCCAACGCGGGCATACATCACCTGCACGGGGGGCTCGGTGGACTGAGCTTAAAATTCTGGTCAGCAAGAATAATTGAGGACGGCGACCCTGGTAGTGCAGCCATTGTCTTGCGCTGTGTCAGTCCCCACGGCGAAGCCGGATACCCGGGCAACACCAGCTTTCAGGTCACTTATCGCTTGAACGATGCCAATGAACTTAGCATGGAATACCGCGCCAGAACAGACCGAACAACAGTGGTTAACCTGACACAACACAGTTATTTCAATCTGGCCGGCGTGACGGCCAGGCCTCTGTCAAGCGTGTTAAACCACATGCTGCGCATCAATGCCGACACAATAACCGTGGTGGACGAGGCACTAATCCCCACGGGAGAGTTTTTATCCGTGGCCGACACCCCGTTTGACTTTCGCACCCCCAAACCGATTGGAACCCACATTCGAAGCACCCACCCGCTGATCCGCGCCGGCAATGGTTTTGACCACAATTGGGTGGTGGCTGCCGACGCTCCTGAAAACGGCTCAGGCGCGCGTTGCATCGCCGAGGTATGGGAGCCGCTTTCCGGACGAACCTTAACAGTATACAGCGATCAGCCTGGCGTTCAGTTTTATACGGCAAATCACCTGTCTCAAATTGTCGGCAAGGCAGATCAACCGTACTTTAGCCACAGCGGCTTTTGCCTGGAAACACAGCATTTCCCCGATGCGCCACACCGGCCAGAGTTTGATAACATTCTGCTGCATCCCGGCGACCTTTATCGCTCAACAACAGTTTATCGGTTTGGCGTTAAAAACTGATATAACTTCAACTCTAATTGGCTGGCAGGCTGTTCAGGCATTCCTCCCGACCACTCGACTGACTGCATCAGCCCAACCTGCCAGTAGTTGTTGCCGATGATGTTGACTCATTTGTGGCTGAAAAGTGCGCTCGCACTTCCAGTTACTGGCGATTTCTTCAAGGCTGCCGTATACACCGGCCTTGGATCCGGCCAGAAACGCCGCCCCCAAGGCAGTCGTTTCCACCACCTGCGGCCGGTCAATGGGCAAATCCAAAACATCCGCCAGGAAAGCCATCAACCAGTCGTTCGCGGCCATACCTCCATCCACACGCAATCTCGCCGGCATACCTGCATCTGTCGCCATCGCAGACAACAAATCGTGTGTTTGATAACACACGGATTCCAACGCGGCCCGCGCCAGTTCCGCCGACCCGGTAGCCCGCGTCAACCCAAAAACCGCACCTCTGGCCTCAGAATCCCAATAGGGTGCACCAAGTCCCGTGAAGGCAGGTACCATATAAACCCCTTCGTTGCTGGGTATCCCTGCTGCCAACGTCTGGGTTTCTGCCGCGCGCTGTATGATTCCCAGCCCATCCCGCAACCATTGCACCGCAGCACCGGCAATAAAGATGGACCCTTCAAGCGCGTAGGTGCGTCTGCCCTGTAGCTGGTAAGCGACTGTGGTCAATAGCCGATTGTGGGACGCCACCGCATCCTGTCCGGTATTTAGCAGCGCGAAACAACCCGTTCCGTAAGTACTTTTAATCGACCCCTTTTCGAAACAACCCTGACCGATGGCCGCCGATTGTTGGTCGCCCGCCACACCCAATATGGGTATCGTTCTACCGAACAAAGAAGCCTCGGTTTGTCCAAAATTCGCTGAACAATCGAGCACCTCCGGTAACATCGATTCCGGAACATTGAACATTTCAAGCAACTCCGGGTCCCAGGTTCCCGAGTGAATATTGTAAAGATTGGTGCGGCTGGCATTGGTGGCATCGATCACATGGGAGCGGCCACCCGTCAGTCGCGAAATAATGAAACTGTCGACAGTGCCAAAAGCCAGTTCACCTTTTTCCGCCCGGGCGCGGGCACCTTCCACATGATCGAGAATCCAGGCCACCTTGGTTGCGGAAAAGTAAGCATCCAGCAGCAAACCGGTTTTCGACTGAACAGCCGCTTCGAGCCCCTGATCGCGCAGCTGCTGGCAAAGCCCTGCAGTACGGCGATCCTGCCAGACAATGGCGTTGAACACCGGCTTGCCCGTTGCCCGCTCCCAGACAAGTGTAGTTTCGCGCTGATTAGTTAGGCCGAAGGCCACCACTTGACCGCCTTTTTGCTCCGCTTCGGCCATGGCTTGTCGAGCCACCGCCAGAGTGGAATTCCAAAGGTCTTCTGGAGCGTGTTCCACCCAGCCATCATTGGGGTAGTGTTGTGGAAACTCTTGCTGTGCCACAGACACAATGTTCACCTGGCTATCGAACACAATGGCACGACTGCTCGTGGTTCCCTGATCTATGGCCAGAATCAATTCAGTTCCATTCATAATTCACCGAGCATTCTTCATGTTTATCTTTATTGTCGTTAGCGCTGGAACAGTTAGGGGCGGTGGAGTCGATATATTCCTGAAGCCTAATCTCGGCTTCATCGCCAAAGAGTATCTCACAAGCCTCCTTAAGACCCGGCGAAGCCATCAAATCTTCCCGTGCCACCACTAGCGAAATTTTCGAACGACGCCTCAGAAAGTCTTCCAGCCTGGTAATCATTTCCCGCTTCGCGGCGTGCTCAATTTCACAACGAATGTATTCGGCATTTTCAATCAGCAGCTCGCTTTGCTTAGAGTCTTCCCTGATACTTTCCAACATATCAATGGCGTTTCTACCGTAGCGGCGCCATAATCGCTGAGACAGTGGTTCGGAGGAAGTTGGAGAAGTCATCCCGTCGAGATCCAATAATCTTGCCTGATGGAAAAACTCCGCTTTCACATTGTCATCGGGTTCACCATACCACTTGGTGTCATAGAAGGGCATCGCGACACCCATGCCTTTAACAATCTCCGCCACTTCGTCGCCGACATTGATACAATCGGTCAGCTTGCCACCAAAAATACTCAGATGCTGCCTGGCCTCGTCTATGTCGATCGCGTGCTTGCGCGAAAGCTGAATCCAGTCCGCGACACCATCATCACCCTTGATCGCCAACGGCCTCACGCCGCACCGTTCGGCGATAATGTCCACTTTCGTCAGCGGTTTGTTCAACTGTAGCAAACGATTCGCATTGGCCAGCACAAAAGCCCGGTCTTCCTCTGTCACTGTCGAAAAAGGGGTGTCCACTTGCGCATCCGTTGTGCCGATACACGTTTTGGGGCCCATCGGTATCACGAAGAACAAACGCCCGTCACTGGCAAAGAATGTCAGCACTCGCTGACTATCGGTGACCCGGTTAACGATAAGATGTATCCCTTTGGAAAAAATGTGATGGTGTTGTGTGGTTTCACCGGTTATTTGATTGTGCTTGTCCACAAAAGGACCGCAAGCATTGACAAGTACTTTTGCCCGGATTGTAAATTCATTGCCTGTCATCACATCCCGTGCACGGGTCGTCCACAACCCGGATTCCCGTGATGCCCCGAGCGACTCGACATAGTTAGCGGCGATACAGCCATAGTTCAAACTGGAACGGATAAAATTGAAGACGAAACGGGCATCATTATCGTAAAGATAACAATCCGAGTATTCGAATCCACCGGCTACATTGGCAGTATTGATAATACCTTCCATCTGCTTTATTTTTCTGGGGCGCAGATAAACCGGTGCCTGAGTAAAAAAACGACCGAGGGCCCAGTAGAGGATTGTACCCAGATAAACAAACAAGGGAGGGAAACGGAAGCCGCGCTGAATACTGGTGAGGAAGCGTATTTCCTTAACTGTGGAAGGGTAACTTCTCATCAGGTGATTACGGCTCTTGCAGAGCTCGTTAACCAGATAATACTCATGATTTTCCAGGTACTTGATGCCACCCCAGGCCAGATTGGATGAATTCGAACTGGTAAACCCGGCAAAATCCCCACGGTCGATCAGAGCAACTTTGGCTCCCCGGGCCGCCAGCGACGCCGCCGACACAGCGCCATTAATGCCACCTCCCACAATTAAAACATCGTAGGTCGCTTCTATTAGTTTGTGGATGTTGTTACCGCGCAGACTCATGCGCGCTCCTGATCTGCCTTGATGGCAGGAATCGAATCAAAAGAAATTGCTAACGTGGCTTTTTGTCCAAAGATATAGCGATTAACTAGCAGCGACGTTGCCACACAACTGACTAATGTTATCAGCATCATGTGTATGTAGTGTATCGGCATCCAGGCAAAGGTAAAAAATCCATAAAGTAGTGTTCCGAATATCACTGCAATGATCGCCGCATTGGCTGTGACGTTATTAAACAACAAGCCGACAATAAATACCGAAAGTATGGGCATGCTCACCAGCCCCCACAACTCCTGTACCAGATTGATAATGCTATCCGCCCCCTGGTAAACAGGTACCAGCAAAATGGATACGGCAACAAAAGACATGGTGACGATACCACTCAACGTTTTTACATTGGGGTTTTCGTTAATATAGTTTTCATGGATATCGCACACATACAGCGCTGCGGAAGAATTCAGGAGACTGTTATAAGTTGTCAGAACCGCAGCGGCGATGGCGGCAGCGAAGGCTCCGGACAACCAGCTTGGCAGCAGATCACCTACTATGCGGCCGTAGGCATTGTCACCGATATCGCCATACAACTTAAATGCCACGATACCGGGGATTACAATAATGGCCGGCACGATAAGCAGACGAATGATCGCGGCAGCATACACACCTTTTTGTGCTTCCTTGAGGTTACGTGCTGCCATTGCCCGCTGGGTGATCGTTTGGTTGGTACTCCAATAAAAAGTCTGAATGAAAATCATACCCGTCAGCAGGGTATGCCAGGGCAGCGGTGAATCATCACCACCAATCATGGTCAGGCGCTCTGCAGGTATGTCGCTCAGGTCAAAGCTGATGGCTCTCAGAGCCAGAAAAACAACCAGCACACTCATGCCCAGCAGAATCACCCCCGAAAAGGTATCGGACACGGCAACAGCACGCAATCCGCCAAACACTGCGTAAGCAGCGCCGGCCAGGGCAAACGCTACCACGATATACATCAGGTTGATTTCAACCTGAAACATCGTTTTCATAAACAGCGAACCGGTATAGATGACTATCGGTAAAAATATCAGCAAATTGGCCAGCAAGAACAACAGGCTGATGACAGCGCGAATATTCTTGTCCCCGTAACGCCTCTCTAACAGTTCTGTAGTGGTGGTACAGTCGTTGTTGTAATACACCGGCAAAAAGATTTTGGCGAGGATGATCAACCCCACCACCGCGGACAGCTCCCACCAGGCCAGCAGCGCCATCTGGTTGCCATTCATTCCCACCAGCTGATCGGTACTCAGATTGGTGAGGGTGATGGAACCCGCAACGAAGACCCAGGACAAACCGCCACCGGCGAGAAAGTACTCTTTGTTGGAATCTGTTGCGAGCCGGGGCGCAGCCCTGCATTTGACATAGGTAGCCCAGGCAATAAACGCACTCACTACTAAAAAAACCACAATCTGCAAAAATTCCAACTGCATTCTAGCTCTCCCACTATTTATCAGTAACGTTATTCTTTCCAGACCGCGCATTCCCCGGGGGCGGGCTATGTTTCTCGCTATATGCGCTGCAGCTTGACTCGCCATAGTTGAGGGCTCACTTCAGACCGCCCCCGACAACGCCGTCGAACACCCTCAGGCAGATACTAAATGACTATGCCACGGGCCTTGCACACACTATTGATAAAAACTTTGAGAAACGCCACATCCGTCCGTGTGGCCAAGTAAACTGCTCTATCATACCGGACAACGGCCGCCTCCAACTGCTACCATGAACTTAATGCACATTGGTGATAGCCATTTAATATGATAAATAATATTATGGTGGCAGTTATCCGTCAATCGTTTTTATCTTAAGGGGTCCGAATGAAAGAAGCGCCGTTTGTCGTACTCTCCAGCGCTGTCTGCCACTTGATTCTGGATTGTCAAGGGGATTCTCCGGCCTTGCTTTACTGGGGCAAACCCCTGGGCAGCTCAACCACACCGGACATGCTTGCCATGCTTGCCACCCGGCAGGAAGCGCCCTGCTGCGCTGCCGAAGAAGCGGTTATCAGCTTGACGCCCACCGATGCCAGCGGCTTCCTGGGACACAGCGGGCTTCACGTCCACCGATCGGGCACTGCCTGGACCGTTTACCCGATGATTGAGTCAATCACTCAGTCAAGCGACCAGCAGGTCATCATTGTTTCGAAAGACGATACCAACAAGATGACCCTGAAACACTCCCTGTCGCTGGATTATGCCAGCGGCATTCTGGTTGCGACCACCCAAATCACCAATACCGGGGAATCCCCCCTGACATTGGATTGGTGTGCCGCCCCCACCTTGATGGTGCCGTCGCACCTGGATCAGCTTATGTCTTTTGAAGGACGTTGGGCCAACGAGTTTCATATGCGGGTGATTGATCGATTCACCGGCACCTATAGCCGGGAAAACCGCTGTGGCCGCACTTCTCACGACACCTTCCCCGGGCTGGTGATCAAAAGCCGCGCAACCACCGAGAGCCGGGGCGAGGCCTACGCCTTTCACCTCGGTTGGAGCGGCAATCACAGCATGCATACGGAAATATTGGCCGACGGGCGCGGCTATGTGCAGATGGGCGAACTATTGCTGCCCGGCGAAATCATTCTCGAGGCTGGCCAGAGCTATGAGAGCCCGGCGCTGTATGGCGGCTATTCGTCCTCCGGTCTGACCCGCCTTTCCCGGCAGTTCCATCGATTTGTGCGAGATCATCTCACCAACGGACGCACACAGACAAAGTGCAGGCCCGTGCACTACAACACCTGGGAAGCGGTCTACTTTGATCACAAGCCGGAGACACTCGTTCAACTAGCGGAACAAGCCGCCGAAATCGGCGTGGAAAGATTCGTGCTGGATGACGGCTGGTTCAAGGGTCGGCGACACGACGGGGCCGGGTTGGGGGACTGGTATGTGGACACTTCCATATACCCCGAAGGGCTGGGCCCCTTGGTTTCGAAGGTAGAAGCACTCGGTATGGAATTCGGATTATGGCTGGAACCGGAAATGGTCAACCCGGACAGTGATCTCTACCGGGCGCATCCGGACTGGGTTCTGAGGGCGAAGCCGGGGCCGCAGATTTTGGCGCGCAATCAGCTGGTATTGAACCTTGCTCGCGAAGATGTGCAGGCATACCTCTTTGAACGGATCAATGCCCTGTTGACAGCGCACAATATCACCTACCTGAAATGGGACATGAACCGGGAACTACACCAGCCTGCGGACCACACCGGTCGAGCGGTGGCTCACCGACAAACCACCTGCCTCTATCAACTGCTAGCTCGCTTGAGGCAGGCGCATCCCCACGTGGAAATAGAGAGCTGTGCCTCCGGCGGTGGACGCGCGGACTACGGTATTTTGCAACATACAGACCGGATCTGGACGTCGGACAGCAACGACGCGCTTGATCGCCTGAGAATTCAGAAAGGCTTTTCAATGTTTTTCCCCGCTGAGATCATGGGTTCCCATGTCGGGCCTTTTGATTGCCATATTACCGGTCGCAAAATCAATATGAGCACGCGTGCTGGCGTCGCACTGTTTGGTCATATGGGACTGGAAGTGAATCTGCTCGAGCTCGATGAAAGTGAACGGTCAGAACTGAAAGCCGCCATCGCGCTGCACAAGAAATACCGGCAACTGATCCATACCGGCGACCTGTTTCGACTCGACACCCCCGCTTATGCCAGCAGTTTCGGCATTGTTTCCCAGAACAAGTCTCGGGCGCTCTTCTCTTATTCCCTGGTAGAGGGTCACATCAGCACGTTGCCCGGCCGACTCCGGTTCGACGGCCTGGAAGCAGATGCCCTTTACCGGATTGATGTGGTCTGGCCTGCCAATGCCACCAGCAACACGGTCTCCATTTTGGACAAGATTAATGGTGCCGTTATTTCCGGTGAGTCCCTGATGCAGCACGGCATGCAAATGCCTTTGATCAAGCCTGAAAACCTGCTGCTGATTTTACTGCAAAAAGAGGACGACTGATCCTGCCGTTTTTACCAAAAAAATCGTCGAAGCCTGGCGCATAACAGGAACATAAAAAGGAAAGAAGATAACATGAGCAGCATGCCTGGGGCCGGAGTAACAAGAATCATTGTCGGGACATTGATCGCCTTGGCATGGTCGCTGAGCGGTTGCGAAGCAGAAAATATTTTGCCGGAGCAGCTCTATCACCACATCAGCGCCCAAGTCACTCCGGAACTGGCTTCACCCGGCCGACACCCCGTGGGCGTCAGGACCCTGACCATCGTCAACCGGAACCAGCTAAACGTCTACACCGGACAAACCGCTGATCGGCCGCTGGTCGTGGAAGTCTGGTATCCGGCGCGCCATACCACATTCATGCGGCCGACCCGTTACGACAACCAAACCCGGTTAGGAAAACCTTTCTCGCTGCTGGGTACCGCCTACCGGGATGCGCCGATTCTGACTGATAATCAGAAGCTACCGCTGGTCGTTATTTCTCACGGCTATACCGGTTATCGGACCTTGATGTTTTATCTCGGTGAACACCTGGCCTCCCACGGCTATATCGTTGCCGCCATCGACCATACGGATTCCACCAACGCCGATGTCGATGTCGTCAACGCGCCCTTCTCCGGTTTTCCCAGCACCTTGTATAATCGCTCTCGGGACCAACAATTTACACTCGACTATCTCACCAGCCAGGCCACCTTTCTCACGACACACATCGATAACGAAAGAGCCGGGCTGATAGGTTATTCCATGGGTGGGTACGGTGCAGTCAATACCATAGGCGGTTGCTACCATTTCACGGAATCTGCCATAACGACGTTTACCGGATCGAAGGACCCGCTGCAAGCTGCCGCGATCGCCAAGTTGTACAGTAGCTGTGCCGGCGGGCAACACCAGAATATCCAGGTGGACGACAGATGGCGCGCTGCCGTGGCCATATCGCCCTGGGGTAACCAGCACGGGCTGTTTGATACCAAGGCGCTGGGAAATATCCGTATTCCAGTACTGTACATAGCAGGGGAATACGACGATATCTCGGATTACAGCAGCATTAAAAGGCTGTTCGAAACCACCGGCGGCACCAACACCTATTTACTCACTTATCGCAATGCCCGCCACAATGTTGCAGCTCATCCCGCGCCTACCGCCGCCCTGGACAACGAAACCGACCTCGGCCATTACTTCGAACCCGCTTGGGATGCACAACGGCTGAACGCCATCAACAAGCACTTTATCCTCGCAATGATGGACTGCCATATCAAGCAACAAGCTGAAGCCTGCGCCTATTTACAGTTGGAGGGAGATTCCAACCAGCTACCGGTGGACGGCAAAAAGCCTGCTTCCTGGCGTGGCTTTCCAGACCGTTATTCCACCGGCCTGGAGTGGGCTCATAAGTGATAGTCCAAAAAGTTCTAATGTTTATCTAAGATAATCGTCTTTTTCAGGTCAGAGTCTCTTTTTATTTTCGCCTGAAAGCCGCCTCAATGCTGATTTCCCGGCCATGAGCAGCTGTCCAACCAAATATTTTACTATTTATATGATTTGTATTATCATAAAGATTCTGAGGGACATACGCACATCAATAATAAGTTTGAGGAATAACGACTATGTTATTTGACACCCAAAGTTCAATGATAAGAAAAAGACAGGCCATCGCGGCCGCTATTACCGGCGCACTGACCCTGTACGGTTACACCGCAACCGCACAGGAGTCATCAGGCGCGCTTCTCGAAGAAGTCACCGTGACGGGTATCCGCGGCAGCCTGCAGCGCGCGATGGATATCAAGCGGGATGCCGTGGGTGTGGTTGATGCCATTGCGGCGGAAGACATCGGCAAGTTTCCCGATCAAAACGTCGCCGAATCCCTGCAGCGGATTTCAGGTGTTTCCATAGACCGCAGCGGTGGTGAAGGCCAGTACGTGACCGTACGCGGATTTGGCCCGCAGTTTAACTCCGTGTTGGTGAACGGCCGCCAGATAGCCACTGAAAACGAAGGCCGCGAATTCAGCTTTGATACCCTGGCGTCCGAACTCATTGCCGGCGCCGACATCTACAAGAGCCCAACCGCCGCCATGCAGGAAGGCGGGATCGGTGCCACTATCAATGTTAAGACGGCCCGCCCGCTCGATCTGAACGGTTTCAAAGCGTCCGGCAGCATCAAGGGTGTCTACGACGACCTGACCGAAGACGCAAGTCCCCAAGTGTCCGGCTTGATCAGCAACACTTTTGCCGATGATACCATCGGAGTTTTGTTTTCCCTCGCCCATCAAGAGCGCCAGGCACAAAACAACCTGATAGAAACCCGCTACTACCGACCCGGCGTGAGTTTCACCGCGCAGAACGGCAAGGAATTTAACAATGTGTTCGTGCCCCAAAACTTTGATGTAATGGTGGACGAACAGGATCGTACCCGCACCAGCGGCACCGCGGTCTTCCAGTTTGCACCCAATGAAAGCCTGGTGGTCACCGCTGATGCCATGGTTTCCCAGTTTGAGGTGGATTCTGAAACCCACGCACTGGGCCATTGGTTCTCGGAAAGTAACTTCATTGACGCCGAAGTGGACGGCAACAATACCATTGTCTACATCGACAACGCCAACACCGGTGCGACCGACTTTATCCGACGCTCCTACTCCCGTGACGTTTCTATCGAGACATTCGGACTCAATGTGGAATGGGATATCAAGGACGACTTGAGTGCCACTTTCGATATTTCTACGTCCAGCGCTGAAGACAGCAGCGGTGGTAACATTCCTTTCACCGTGATCGGCTACAACAACGCCTACCAGTGGGATAATCGTTCCGGAGGGGATACTGGCTCTATCAGCATCGTCGGTGGCCAGGATGCGTTACTCGACGCAGCCGCCGGACGCGCCCACTACAATGAACGCAATGGTTGGGACCGAGAAGATGAAATTACCGAAATAAAGGCCGATTTCGAATGGACCCCATCCTCGGACACATTTACTTCCTTCAAGTTTGGTGCGTATTATCAGGACCGCTCCAAAGACAATCAACGCAAGTTTGCCAGTGACTGTAGCTTCTACTGCGGTTACGGCACGGACGTTCCGGATGCGTTGCTGTCGGCGTTCACCGCCAACGATTTCTTCAGTGGCGTACCCGACACCTGGCTGACTTATGATCCGGAAGCTTATTTCGCCTATTTGGCCACCGGGGGCGTGGCCGCCCTGCAGGCCGCTTCCGATGCCGCAGGGGAAAATCGCGACATCGCCGCTGAATACGCGGCACTGGGTATGGACAACCCCGCCACCGCTTCCGACAAGTTCAGGGTCGAAGAGGAAGTGTTCAGCGCTTACATGGACCTGACCTTCGAAGGTCTAATCGGCGAGTTGCCCTGGCAGGTGAATATGGGCGTCCGTTACAGCCAGACTGATTCAACACTGGGTGGATTCTCTCGCGCCCTGATGGATCTCCAACCCATTCCCGACGATCCGTCGCTGCTTTCGGCAATCTACGCCAATGAAGGTACAGACGTCAGCGCAAGCAACGAGTACACCAATATTCTGCCAAGCCTGAATGTCAGACTGGATCTGCAGGAGGACATGGTGTTGCGCTTTGGCTACTCAGAGACACTGACCCGTCCCACCATGGATTCGCTGGTACCCAGCACCGGCGTGACGGTTACCCGTCCGAACAACCTTCAGGCCGAAGGTGGCAACCCGGAACTGAAACCTTTCCTGTCCAGCAACTGGGACCTTTCTTACGAGTGGTACTACGGCGGCGGCAGCTATTTTGCCGCGGCAGTTTTCAGTAAAGAGGTCGAAGACTTTATTACCAATAGTGTCGCTACCGAAACGTTCAACCTTGACAGCGGTTCCTATGATTTCAGTGTGCGTCGTCCCCGCAACGGCGAAGTCGCCGAAGTCAATGGTATGGAGCTGGCGTGGACCCACCTGTGGGAAAATGGCCTGGGCATTCAGCTGAACGCCACCATTGTTGACAGCGATGCGGAAATAGATTTCACCAACATTTCAGAAACCTTTGCCCTGGAAGGCCTGGGAGATTCCCAAAATGCGGTATTGTTCTACGAGAAGGGGCCGATTCAGGCTCGTATCGCCTTTAACAACCGTGAAGCATTCCTGCAGAATGTCGTCAACCCGCGTGGCGGCACTGAACCCTTGTACACAGAGACCTATGGTCAATGGGATATCAGTGGCAGTTACGACATCAACGAGAACTTCACGGTGTTCTTCGAAGGTGTCAACATTACCAATGAAGAAACCCGCCGTCATGGCCGCTTTAGCAACCAGCTGATAAGTCTCGAAGACAACGGCGCCCGCTATGCTCTGGGGGTCAGAGCCAACTTTTAATTTCTCTCCTCCTGTTAGCAACCAGGACTTAGGGAGGGCGGTGCCCTCCCTTTTTTACCGCTATCATTTAGACGTGCTACTCTTCCAAAAAACTGGCGAAATGCATTAAACCAATAATAGACCTGACTCTTTTTTGGATCTTTTTTTGCTATTTTTGCCAGAGAATACGCGAGGGCATCATGACCAATACTATCAACAAGGTCGTTATCGTCGGCGGCGGCACCGCAGGTTGGATTACAGCAGGGCTATTGGCTCGCAAACACCGCGCAAACAAGCCTGACGGTATAAAACTGACCCTGGTTGAATCTTCTGATATTGCAACCATTGGCGTGGGAGAAGGCACTTGGCCGACCATGCGCAGCACCTTGAAAAAAATCGGCCTGTCAGAAAATGATTTCCTCATTAACTGTCACGCGTCCTTTAAACAGGGCAGCAAATTCGTGCACTGGGTCGACGGGTCGGGGAAAGATTTTTATTACCATCCCTTCAGTCCGCCGGCAGGCGGGACTAAAATTGACTTAGCCCCCTACTGGGGACTCAGAGACAAAAATCAACAAGCGGCTTTTGCAGAGACTGTGGATTTTCAGCAGTCCATTTGTGAGTCTGGTCGCGCCCCCAAAATGATCACTACTCCGGAATACGGCGCTGTCACCAATTACGGCTACCATTTGGACGCCGGTCGGTTTTCAGAACTACTCAAGCGCTTCTGTGTCAACCAGTTGGGTGTGCAACATGTTGTGGATACTGTAACGAAGGTTAACCAACATGCCGATGGGGATATTATCTCTTTAACGACGGACGGTCATGGCGATGTGCCAGGCGATCTATTCATTGATTGCAGCGGATTTTCCGCCCTGCTGATTGGCAAGACGATGGGAGTTCCCTTTAAATCAAAAAGTCGGATACTCTTTGCCGACCATGCACTCGCGATGCAGGTTCCCCACGCAGACGAGAATACCCCGATAGCATGCCAGACCATCTCCACCGCCCACGAGGCGGGCTGGACCTGGGACATAGGCCTGACCAACAGGCGTGGAACAGGCTACGTTTACTCAAGCCAGCACGTCAGCCACGAGCAGGCCGAGCAGACACTCAGAGACTACGTGGGTCCGGCCAGCGAAGACCTGAATGTGCGAAGAATCCCCATCAACAGCGGCCACCGCCAGCGGTTTTGGGAAAAGAATTGTGTCGCGGTGGGCCTCTCAGCGGGATTTCTGGAACCCCTTGAAGCTTCGGCTCTGATGCTCATCGAACTGTCCGCCGACATGATCAGCGAACGCCTGCCTGCTTGCCGCGACGTAATGGACATAACTGCGGCTCAGTTCAATGAAACTTTTTGCTACCGCTGGGATAGAATTATAGACTTCCTGAAACTGCACTACCTGCTCAGTCAACGAGATTCTGGCGGAAACGACTGCTTCTGGCGGGATAACCGCGCCCCGGAATCCATTCCCGACTCCTTACAGGCGTTGCTCGAACTCTGGAAATACCATTCTCCGGCCAGTTACGATTTGTCCAGCAACAATGAAGTGTTCTCCTGGGCCAGTTACCAATATGTGTTATACGGAATGGGATATAAGACCGACTTTTCACTCAATCAACATTCACTGAGTGAATGGGACACGGCGGAGAAGCTCTTTGCACAGAATCAAACTGCCCGACAAAAAGCTATGAACTGCCTCCCTCAACACCGGGAGCTTTTAAACAAAGTCCGGGAGTTTGGCTTTCAACGCGTTTAAGCCAAAGGCTTCTGACAAACTAAATAGAGCTTGTACAAAATGAAGATCGTTCCCATAGAAAAATCGGCTCACCAGCAAGTCAAAATCAGTAGCACTCAGGGCCATGCTCACGCCGCAAACCAAAATCTCACTACGGTCGTGGCAGCCGAAATTGGCCAGGCCGCGTTGAATTTCCCCGTTGTCCTGACCAAGGATTCGCGTTCCGGTCGATTTTTCTGCACTGCCCTGTTCGGTCTGGCTGAGTCCGAAAACCTCATTTACAATGACCATTCCTGGGACACCACCTACATCCCGATGAGCATCAAGCGCGTGCCTTTTGTGATAGGAGAAAGCAACCAGGGCGACGGTTCTCTGGGTCCATGCATTGACGAGGAAAGCCAGTATATCAGCAATGAAGGCGAAGCCCTTTTTGATAAAGACGGTAACAAGACGGCATATTTGAAAAAGGCAGAGTCTTATCTGGCGACACTCTACGAACACGAGGTGAGTACACAGCACTTCGTGAACAAAATTACCGAACTCAAGCTCATTGTACCTTTAACCGTTCAGTTGACGACCGTCAATCGCGGCCAGTCGTCACTGTCTGGCCTGTATACCATCAGTGAGGAAAAATTAAGGGCGCTGCCTGACGAAAATTCACTGGATCTGTTCCGCAGGGGTTACCTGAGCCCTATCTACGGCATGATCATCTCTCTTGGGCAAGTGAATCGCTTAGTCAGTTTGAGAAATAAACGAGCGGGTGATTTGATTACCTCAGTCCAAATTAAACTCAATACCGATTAAGAATAATCAATTGATAACCCTTGGCTTTTGGCTTAGCGCATGTCAGGACAGGTGACAACCAACCAGCTCTTCACAGGGAGGTACCACTGTTTTTCTGATGCCTTACGACAGTACTACCATCAAAGCAATATTATATACTATCTGGCACTAAACACTTTTCTTTTATATCCTATTTATATTATTATGCAAGGTGAGCACTAACCGAATTAGATCATTAGAGATGTAGAGCCTAATGAATGAAATCAAATCGAATCATAACCTGACTCACCAACTAGCACACGATATTGGCTCCGCCATAGTGCAGGGAAAATATTCTCAAGAAAACGGCTTACCTTCGGAAGCCGAGATCTGCGAGCATTTTAATGTTAGCCGTAGCGCGACCAGGGAAGCGGTGAAGATGCTTACTGCTAAGGGAATGCTCACCTCCCGCCCCCGACAAGGCATCCGCATCCTACCCCAAAGCAACTGGAACATGTTTGACACCGATGTGTTGAAATGGATTCTGGCAGGAAAGACTTCATTAAAGATGCTCTCGGAGTTCTTGCAGTTGCGCCTGGCGATTGAGTCTGAAGCCGCTGCCCTTGCTGCCACCAATGGGAACGAAGCTCAAATTCGGCTCGTAGAAGACGCTCTATCACGCATGAAAAACGCGGAAGCAGGGTTGGATGACGCCCTGGAAGCCGACATCGCTTTCCATACCAGCTTATTGCTCGCCAGCGGCAATCCGTTTTTCATCCAGCTGCGCAGTTTTATTGAAACCGCCCTTAGGGTAAGCATTCGTTTTACCAACCACATCAAAGGTGTTTCCGCAGCCAGCTACGATGACCACAGGGCAATTTACGAAGCCATCGCCAAAAAGCGCCCCAAACTGGCTCACGCCACCTCGCGAAGTATTCAAACCGAGGCCTTAACGCTGATTCAACAACAATTGGCAGCAGAAACTGAAGCGAATGTCGAAGTCGCCTAATAACATTGTGTTCTAGTGGTTGGATTGTTAGCGCCCTTGCATCATCTATTAACCTGCCATTCAGGCTAACGACTAAATGCCCCCCATTTCTTGATCACAAAAATTCAACCCTGTACCTGCACTGGTACCTTGCCAAGCGCGAACAGAGCAATGACTTTACGCTCCAGTTCATCAGTGAGATAGGTTTGGTGTTTTTTGACAATCTGGGGCTCAAAAGTGCCAGCGCGATCTCGAGGCGTTTTCAGCTCGGCCTGCATGGCCGCTTCGGTAAGTTGCTTGATGAGAGGGGTGAGGACGCCATCTTTACCGCTGAGGTCTTTACCTTCACGCAACGCCTTGATGGCAGCATCCATGTCGAAATTGATGGTATCTTTCATGTATCATCTCTTTTTGTTGTTGAAGTTTAAAGAAATGACACGGAATTTTGAACACTACCATTTTGTGTTAGAAAAAACAAAGAGGCAGACTAACCTTTTTGTCAAACAACATCAATGACTCTGACCCCATTGATCTAAGGAGTACTCCTATTAGACGCACTGGCGTCGGATTGAAAACGATTGATTCCCATACTAACCGCTATCACACTAAAGCTTACATCTTTGATAGCTATTCATTGGCTTTTTAACTTGTGACACTAATTCTTTTGGAAATCAGTCATGATATCGTGCCTCACATAGAACTCCTTTCGACCTTCGTGAATATCAAAATATGAACCCAGCTCGTCGATGACAGGAATGAAAATTCTATCTTTAGTGATTTTCGTCGTAGTCGGAATAGGTCTTCCACCTGTAGACTCATTCACAAACCGCTCCTTTAATTCGATGTCAAAATAAAGCGAAAGATTTGAGGATGCATGGGTAAAAATATAGACAATTCTGTGCATACCCCATATCACTTTGGTCGTATGAGGTTCAAAGAAAAAATCTATTTGCCACTTATAAACTCTGTCAGAAAGGCTTAGAAAAAGGCTGAAATTATTCAAATGAGGAGACTTCTGACCAGTTTTCAGCACTTTTTTGTCTGTTTTGGAATCAGTACGGTCTATTGGCGGCAGTGCCAACAACAAATCCACGTTTTCATTCTGCGGCAACAAAGCGGTCATATTCTTCTTGATATAAATCGTCATTTTTCAAAGCCGCAAGCGCTGTCGCTGCTGATTCTGCCAACCCGGCATCCAGCTTTCTCGGGCCCGACTGCATATCCATCTCAAACGCGGAACCCACTGAAGCACGAAAATCAACCACCTGCACCTCCACAATCGATCCGAGCGCGTAAAGGTCATGCAGATGCCTTACCATGGATGGATCATCACTTTTATCTTCCCTGCCTCTTTTGATCACACGCCACACCAAAGCACTGAATTTATCGGCTGCCGTCTCGATACAGGACAGGCACGCGATCTCACAGGCGGGTTCTTCACCCCCCAATTGAGCAATAATCGGAGCTATGGGTTTGGTTTCCGACTCACGCTGTGGCTGGGTATAGCTGAATTCAAGTTGGAGGTCCGGCCTCAGAGAAGTCGGCAAATCAAACTGATTGGGGTATGACAGGGGCACCTTAAAATAGTTACTGCCCGCGTCCATGGCTTTTTCATCAAGGCCAATGCCATCGACGGCCTTAACCGCTTTGAAGGTGTCGTTTCTAAACGCTCTTCTGGCTGCTTTATTGGGTGTGGTGCCACCCAGGTACAAAGCCCGGAAATCTAAATCTTCGGAAAAACGCTGTAATAGGCCATAGCCCTTAGACAGGCTGGTCCCGCCGGAGAAAATCGGCTTTATCAATGAATGGGAGAACGCGGCTATCGCTTCGAGCACCTGCACAGCGTACCAATCCTTCTCCACAAAGGAGGGATCGACACCAAGCTCAATAGCCGCTTCTTCAATCGTTTGCGTATCAAGAGACATGTTCCAGTGTAATGTACTTTCCGTTGTACCCTATTTTGCGCGAAACGCGCCCCTTTACACCGATCACGCGTCCCGTTGGCACTTGTGTGGTGTTACCGCGATTGTATTCCTTTTCGCCACTGGCCTGTACGACAGGGATGCCAAGCTTGGTCAGCGCTTCTTTGGCTAACTCCGGGAGGCTCTTTTCCGGTATCACCTTCCCGGTCAATGACGAGGTGCGGGTTCTGGCGTATAAGCCATAACCCAGCTTGATCAGCACTTGGTCAGCCACCAACTTGCGTAAAACGCGGCCTACCTGATCACGGTCTGACAGGTCAAAGAAATCCCTGGGTGTAAAGACAGAATCCTTACACCGGGTTACCCTGTACCTGATTTTGCTTTCCAGCGTTTTCATGACCTACCCTCATCGTACAAAAATAAGACAGCACTCTATACAAATATACGACACCCTATACTAATGATGAATTGGAAAAATTGATATAAATCATAGAGTTATTGTAATTCAGCGAGAGGAGCGAGATAGAATTTCCTAATAACTGAGCCAATTCAAGGGGTTACAGCGGCCAGCCTCGTCCTATGCCCTATCAAATAATCGGAATTCATAATGCTACCGAAGCGTTTTACGCATCCAGTTTCCTTGGAAGCCGGGCTATTCTCTCGCAACTCGCCAACAGCCTATCGCTATTAACTGTGTATCCGTGGGATCGGGGTAGTACCCGGGAACTGCGGCTGCGTTGTAGGTGAATCATCCCTTTTAAACTGACAATATTAATCTAGACTTGCATTAGCAGGCCGTTGAAGAACAAATTCTCACCTGAAATTGCACTGGGAGAGAATTGAACAGCGGGCTGGTGTCACGTTATGCGTAATTTTCTCGGTGGAGTAAGTGAAAAATGAGAACAACAGTCGTTAGCAAAAATTTGCTGATCATTGTGGCTTCGGCGCTATTGGTTACAGGCTGCGCCTCCACGTCGGAAATCAACGAAGCCAAGTCAGCGGCGGAGCGAGCGATGGAGGCTGCCAACCGGGCCGTATCCATGGCGGAGGCAGCCGAGGCCAAGGCCGAGCAGGCACTTCGCGAGGCCCAGCAAGCGCAGATGTGTTGCAATGAGAATAGTGAAAAAATGCAACGCATGCTGGAGCGCAATATGAGTAAATAAAAGCTGGCGTTTACACATCCCCTTCCGCCTGTGTTGATTTGAGCCGGCCGATGGCGACGGGCAGCCCCTCTGCCTGACGCACGGCGGCATCCACAGCAGGCCAGTCGATGTCGGCGGGCCTGGCCTTTGTGGCCCTGATGATACTGTTGATCAGCCGGGTGGCATCTTCTGTATTTTCCGGCCCGTATGCGTCCGGATGAACTTCAAGAAAGAGCGTATCGTCGCGCCAGCCAGCCTTATAGGGTTGATTGACGATATATACCGGGGTTCCCGGGTCCACACTGTGGTAAAGCACTTCGATGTCCTCCGGGTACAGCCGCACGCAGCCATGGCTGGAATACATGCCAACGCCATAGGGCTTGTTAGTGCCGTGCATGAGATAACCGGGGAGAGACAGGCGCAGCGCAAAGTCTCCCAGTGGATTGTCCGGCCCTGGCGGCATTAGGGCCGGAAAATCCGGATCTTCCGCCTGATACTCACGCAACAGACTTTTGGGAATAATCCAAGTGGGGTTTTGCCGCTTTTCCACGACCTGTGTCGGTCCGAGCGGGGTTTTATTATCGAGCCGACCGACACCCACCGGGTAGGTATTCACCTGCCTGACTTCGCCGGCATCGGATTTGGGAAAGTGGTATAGCCGCAGTTCCGCGAGATTCAGCACAAGTCCCCGACGCGGCGCATCCGGTAGTATATACAGGGATGGAATTTTCACCGGGGTGCCCTCCCCGGGCAAGAGTACATCCACCGAGCGATTGGCGATGGTGATCTCCTTATAACCCTGATTGTACGCGCGGGCGATTTCCGGCAGGGTATCTTCCCAATGGCTGTTCACGATGCGCACCTGGCCCACCAAAGCTTCGCCTGCAGGGGGCAGGTCGTAGGTTTGGGCAGTCGCGCAAACGGCGGATAAACACGCCAAAACGGACAAACATGCCCGCAGTTTGGGCGATTTTGATAGCATACTCGTCATATAGCTCCCAGGCACTTTAAACAGTTTCTTTAAACAGTTTCTTTAAGCGGTTTTCTAACCGGCCTCGGTTTTGCCTGCCCTCAAATATACGTTGCCCACGCTAAAATATAGAAGTTTCCCAGCAAAAGCGCTTAGCTTTGTTTCTGTAGAAACCTTGTTACTTTTTATAACCGCAAAGGATAAACAGGATCCCTATACGCGATAGTGACAGATCTGACGCATAGTGCGTATCGGCGCTAGAGACTACTTTCGTCGATCTCGCGCACCCAGGCGCGGATTTGATCCAGTACCGCTATCATGCCCTCATCCTGATGCTTTAACCATAGACCGGTTACCCTCAGCCCCTGGAGGGATCTGGTTTCAGTCTCTGAAGACTGCGCCATCAGCGCCATGACCGCATCACGGTAAAAACAGTGGGCGGCGACCGCATCGTTTAAGTTGTCCGCCAGGCGAAGCAGCTTTAAGGTAAGCACCTCCTTGTTTGAAGCAGATGACGACTCATCTTTCGCAGGCGACTCGTCCAACACGTCATAGGGCTTCGAATCCGGCTCACGCACTTCACACGCAGAAGTATCAAACCCCCTTCCCGGTGAAACCGGATAACAGGTTCCATCGTTGGCCGCACCGGCACTGACGCCTGCCCGGCTATCGCAGAGGGGCTGAAAGTGTTTTTGCACCGGGTAATGAACCTCTACCCCCGTTGCTTCAGAACCGCACCTAACCATATCGACACTCCAATTGTCCGTTAAGATTATTGATACGCTGGATGAACAACCAAGCCAACGATTCTCTTCAGTTAACAGCCAACAGCTAACAGTTGGCAGCTAGCCGTTGGCCGCAACCTTACATTTCGCCGCAATGAGGTACTGACCAGACCACATATACCACATTAGCAAAATACTGTATATAAATACAGTATTTTTAAGTCCATTGAGCACCAACATTTTTGCCCCTTTGAGGTCTAACTAACCGCTTTGAATCGGGTTCGGGAGAAACACTATGAGATGGATGATCGCTAAACTCATTGCCTGCTCATTATTGCTGGGTGCGATGAATATCAGTGCCGGCAGCTATAACGCCATCCTGAGTGTCGGTGACCCCATGCCAGCGTTTTCGAATTTACCCACCACCTCCGGCGGTAAACTCTCGGGTAAGGACCTGACTGAGTCGGTGGTGGTGCTGGTGTCGCTCGCCAATCACTGCCCCTGGGTGAGGGGTATGGATCCGGATTTGGTGGCGCTGGTCGAGTCGTTTAAAAACCGGGATGTCCGCGTAGTGGGTTTCAGCGTCAATCACCGCGAAGACGATCGACTGCCGGCGATGAAGCGACACGCCGATAAACAGGGCTATAACTTCACCTACCTTTACGACGAAAGCCAGGAACTGGGGCGCCAATTGGGTGCCACTCGAACACCGGAGTATTTCGTTTTCAACAAAGATCGGAAACTGGTCTATATGGGGCTGCTGCATAATTCGCCGGCAAGAATGACCCACAACGGCGAAGTCCGTCATATCAATGGCAAGCCCACCCGGTTCTATGTGCGCGACGCGGTGACCGCAACCCTGGACGGCAAACCGGTATCCCCTGCTGAAACCCGGGCGCACGGCTGTACCGTCAAGTACGAGCCATTATGATCAAGCGCTTATTGGCCACACTACTGGTTATCTGTCTGAATGTTGCGGGCGCGAGCAGCGCGACGGAAGCGCCTGTGCCCCCCAAAACCATCACTATGGTGCCGGTGGATTACCAGCAGTGGCAACAACAACTCACCGCTTTTGCACCCGACATTGTGGTGGTGGATATGTGGGCCATGTGGTGCGCATCCTGCATCGAACGTTTTCCTAAAATGGTGGATATGCATCGACGCTACAAATCCAGGGGTGTACGGTTTGTTTCCCTCAATCTGGACGACCGTGGCGATCCCGGGTCCCTGCAAGCCGCGCAGCGTTTTCTGGAAAAAATGGACGCCCGATTTCATCACTACCGCCTGGATGAAAACCTGCTGGAGGCTTTTCAGAAACTGAATTTAATCGGGATACCCGCGGTTATTATTTACGGCCGCGACGGCAGGGAGCGTTATCGCCTGACCGGTGACAACCCCAATCGCCAGTTTACCGATAAAGATGTTGAAAAAGCATTGATGCAATTACTGGGCGAATCAGCCTCCGCGTCCGTCCAGCCCCACCAAGCCTTTAATCAGTACCCGATTGGGCGGTAACGCAAAAACCGGACAAAACACTTGACGCCCTTCTGACTAGCTGCTAATTTTTTAGCACATGCTAAAAAATTAGCAGCCTAGAGATATAACCTATGAGCAGCGATGACAACCTCAGTCGACGCGAACGGCAAATCATCAATATTCTTCACGAGAGCGGGGAAGCTTCGGCCAAAGAGGTTCTGGACCGATTGCCTGATGCCCCGAGCTACTCCACCGTGCGAGCCTTGTTGAAGCGCATGCTGGATAAACAACTGATCTCTATTCGACGGGAAGGACAGCGCTATATCTACACCCCCGCAGAGAATCGTGATGATGCCAGTGCTTCGGCCCTGGCGCGCCTGGTAAAAACCTTCTTTGAAGGATCAGCCGCCAAAGCCGTTAATGCCTTACTCGGTTCGAATCAAACGTCGTTAACACCCAAAGAACTGGACAATATAGAACGCGCAATTCAGAAGGCAAAACGGCAGGGGCCGCACGAATAACACCAGCCAACGCTATGCACTGCATAGCTCCCGGAGCCAATAAAACCCGGACAAGTCAGTGATAACAGGAGTCGATCATGACTTTGCTGAATCTGATATTGTTGTTAGTGATCAAACCCCTGGCACTAATGGGCTTTGGTTGGTGGCAATTCAAGTCCAACTACATGGCGGCCGCAAGCAGTCGACATCTGGGGCTGCTTCTGGTTTTCACGCTTATCCCCTTGTCTTTACTGCTCAACGCCACCCCATTGACGTCGATTCCGGGAGTTTCACTGAGAATTTCCCTGGGACGTGATATCGATCATTGGCTGGCGATGCCGTCCGGCCATTGGCTGCAATACCCGGCAACCCAGTGGTTGCTGGGTATCTATTTACTGGGCGTACTCTGGATACTGTTTTATCTCGCACTGGGTATGGTTAGTCTTCGGTCTCGCGAAAAATGCGCCGCGTCCGACCGCGACCTGCAGCGAATCGCGGACGAACTGTGCGCCACTCTCAAACTCCGGCGCCGTGTCCGTGTCCATATTTGTGAAAACCTGGATATGCCCCAGGTCTGGGGCATCCTGCGCGTAACGGTGTTTATCCCCACCGCGATGATCCACTGGCCGCAGGAAAAGCTAAAGCTGATTTTATTGCACGAACTCGGGCACGTGGCGCGCTACGATTGGCTGTCTCACATTTTAGTGCGCTGCATTTGCGCCCTCTACTGGCCGATTCCTCACGTGTGGCGGCTGGCGCGCACTCTTGAAAATATGAGTGAAAGCGCCTGTGACGACTGGGTGCTTACAACCCGACACAAGAGTGCGGATTACGCCCAATTACTCCTGAGCCTCACCAAATCACTGCAGCGCCAGGATCCCCTTCCCGCTGCGGCCATAACCGGTGGATCAGCACACTATCAACGTCTCATGGCGTTACTCGATGCAGCGCGCGATCGAGACAGGATCGATCGCGGTGAACTGGTTCGCGCGCTTATCGTGGCCATACTCGTGTTGTTGCCATTATCGCTTTTGCAGGCCGCCGTGCAGCCGCCTGACACCCTGCAACCGACACTCGACCCGATAGCCACAATCCCCCTGTCCGCGATCCAGCATCCGTTTGATCATTCAAACACTGACGAGAATTTCAGTCCGCTCCCACAGCGCCAACCCATACAATTTCCGCCCAGCACTGGCCGACCGCCCGAGGAAGAGTTATTGGTGATGGGCCTGACACCGCCAACGCGATTGACGGCGGACGCCATTGACAGCGAACTTTCCCAAACCGATATATCATCCAAGAACGCGGTTCGCGAATATTTGGCGCTGGCGCAAGAAGTGGTTATCCAAGGCTATTTGCCGATACGTACAATCACCCCGCTTTACCCCAAACGGGCCATCCTCCGGGGAATTGAAGGTCGGGTGCGCGTTCAGTTTTCCATCGACGTCGCCGGCAAACCCTTCGACATGAGGATTGTCTACGCACAACCCAAAGGCATCTTCGAGCAGACGGTGTTGAAGGCCGTGGCAGAGTTCCGTTTTCGTCCACACACTATCAATGGACGACCCGTCTCAGTCAGCGGCATCGGCGAGGAGTTTGTCTTCCAACTGACCTCAAAGGATTTGGATAAAAAACGCAAAAAAGTGATCTCTAGCGGCCCCACAGAAATTGCTCACATAAAACCGTAATTGCATTCGAAACCGGAATCCGGCCTTCGGTTGGAGGGCATCGCTCACCCTGAGTTTGGTGATTGCACCGATTAAATGAGCGGCACAATGAAAATCGAGCAAACTCGTTTAACCCTAAATTTGAGGAAGTCATTATGACCACACTGACCATACCCCGGACATCTTCTCGTATCGCCGGCAGTCTGTTAAGCGCCACCCTTATCACGCTTGCACTGCTGACACTGATGAACCTGCTTATCAGTTCTGACACAGTGCCCCCGGAAGAAGCCACGCCCAAACCGGTAGAGGTGGTCATGGACGAGCCGACGATAGAGGTGATAATAGACAACAAACCCGTTAAACCCGTAGAACCGCAAAGCCCGCCCGATGTACCGAAAATGATTGTAGAAACGCAAGTCGAAACCACAACCAAGCCCTCTTTTGGCCCGCTAAAACGTCAGGAAGTATCCATAAGAAACGATGGCATCCCGGTCACTGACGGCGAATACCTGCCCATCGTCAAGGTGGAGCCCACCTACCCTCGATCCGCCCTGCGCCGGGGCATCGAAGGCTGGGTAATCGTCGAATTTACAGTAACCACCTCTGGGGCGGTTCGCGATGCCTTCGTGGTAGAGTCCCAACCGACGAAAATATTCGACAGGGCCGCTACCAAAGCAGCGTTAAAGTTTAAATACAAACCCCGCGTTGTCGACGGCAGTCCCGTCGAGGTACCGGGTGTAAGAAATAAGATTTCTTTTGCCATTGGCAAATAGCACTGCGGGCAGCCATCAACGAGGCCCTGCTGCAGTTTCAGGCAAGCGGCTTAAGAGGTGAAGCGTTGACACAGCAGGAACTTAAATCAGCGACAGGGCACTAAAGTAAAGCTCTTGCCCATGGTACAAATCAATGCAAACGTTACGGTTTCTGTTGTGCACTTGGCTGTTGTGCCATTGCCTGGTCGCCCCCGCTAACACACAAACCCGCCTGGAGCTGGACAGCGGCACCGAACCGGTGGCGCTGTTGGAGCTTTACAGCTCCCAGGGCTGCAGCAGTTGTCCGCCCGCCGAACGCTGGATATCGGGACTGAAAGAGGATCCGCGCCTATGGAAGCAGCTGGTTCCCCTGGTGTTCCATGTGGATTACTGGGACTACCTGGGCTGGGCCGATCCCTATGCCTCCAGCAAATACTCCCAGCGCCAGCGGCGTTATCACCAGCTCCGTCGCAGCAAGGCGGTATATACACCCGGATTTATGCTGTCGGGACAAGAGTGGTCAAGATGGTTTGGACTGCGGCGTTTACCCGCCCTGCCCCAGCCACAGACTGCCGAACCAGGCCGCCTGACGGTATCCCTGCAAGCGGGTAATTTCGAGGCCCGCTATCAACCTGCGGGAGCCGGGCAGGGGTTGTGGCTGAATGCCGCCATTCTCGGATTTGATATCGTCACCGACATTGGTCGCGGCGAAAACAGCGGTAAAAAGCTGCCTCAGGATTTTGTGGTTCTGGCTCACGCCACTTACAGGGGCGATGGCATCCACTGGCAAGCCTCGCTACCGGCGGTGGATTACACGGGCAAAAAAGCCGTCGCCTTTTGGATTAGTCGCGGCGCCCATCCGGCGCCACTGCAGGCGGTTGGCGGCTGGCTCCAATGAAAACCCACTCAGGTTCTGGTTAGTCCGCACTTTCTTCTTCGTTGTCTTCTTCATCATCAGCGTCGGGAATGGCCATATCCGCGGCTGTAACCGCGCCTTTGACCGCCACTTTGGAAACACCGACGGCAGTACTGACAACGCCGTCAACGACCGCCACTGCCGTGCAGGACGACAGACCTGCCACCGTCAACAGGAAAACAAACTGTATAAACCGCTTAGCCATGCATTACCTCGAGGCTGTTATGCACATCACGTCAAACCAATACCAGATTGTCCCGATGGATCAACTCTTCATCATCGCGATAGCCCAACAGGGATTCTATGCGATCACTGGACTGGCCGATGATCTTGCGCGCTTCATCGGCGTTATAGTTCACTAACCCGCGGGCAATTTCGTTGCCATTGGCATCGACACACACCACCATTTCACCGCGGGTAAAATTGCCATGCACCTGCTTGACGCCCACCGGCAGCAGGCTCTTACCCTGCTGGCGCAGCACTTTCACAGCCCCGTCATCCAGGGTCAGCGTACCACGGGTTTGCAGGTGGCCCGCCAACCAGCGCTTGCGCGCCGCCTGGGGCTGCTGCTCCGCCAGCATCAAGGTGCCCAGGTTTTCGCCCTTGTGCAGGCGGGTGAGTACATTGTCCAGACGACCACCCACAATGATCGAGTTGGCCCCGGAACGGGCAGCCAGGCGCGCCGCCTTGACCTTGGTGATCATGCCGCCGCGTCCCAGCCTGCCGCCGTCACCGGCCATGGCATCCAGGCGAGCATCAGCGGCGGAGATTTCGCTCAGCAGTTTGGCATTGGGATTGGTGCGAGGGTCACTGTCATACATGCCATGCTGATCCGTGAGGATCACCAGCAGATCCGCTTCGATCAGGTTGGCCACCAGGGCACCCAGGGTGTCATTGTCGCCAAAACGGATTTCGTCGGTCACCACCGTGTCGTTTTCATTGACCACCGGCACCACGCCCAACTTGGTCAACGTGCGGATGGTGGAGCGGGCATTGAGGTAACGCTGGCGCGAGGAGAGATCATCGTGATCCAGCAACACCTGGGCGGTGTGCAGGCCATAGCGCTGAAATTCCTGCTCATAGGTTTGTACCAGGCCCATCTGTCCAACGGCGGCGGCGGCCTGGAGTTCGTGAATGGAGTCCGGGCGCCGGGTCCAGCCGAGGCGGGTCATTCCCGCGGCCACGGCACCGGAAGACACCAGTACCAGCTCGATGCCCTGTCGGCGCAAGTGGGCCATTTGCGCGACCCAACCGGCAATGGCCCCGGCATCCAGGCCCTGGCCGTCGTTGGTCAGCAGGGCGCTGCCGATTTTAACCACCCAGCGACGGGCGCATTGAAAAGTCTCTTTTCGATTCATAGCGAGTTAGCTGTGATTAATGCCTATCTGCGTCGATCAGCTGATGCGCTTCCAACAGGCCGGCCGAACGCGTTTCCAGGTCTGACAACAGCGCTTCCGGCCGGGCCAGCAACTGTGCCTTGGTGACCTGGATATGGCGCAACAGGGTAACATCGATACCGGCGGGAATCTCATCTTCATCCAGCACCTGCGCCTGGCCGTCGGGTGCAATCAGGATATCGACAATCAGGTCCCGCCAGTAGAGGCAACTCTCCGCAATCCGGGTGGAGTCACTGATATTGAGGTAGAGCGCCAGAGTGCGGCCATCGGTGGCGACAAAGTGATAGGCATTGTAGCCCCGCTCGGGCCAGAAGTACCCCAGGCTCAACGCGCCTTCAGGGAGAGTAACATCCTCCAACTGCCAGGTTTTCGGCAAGCGATACAGCAACACTACTTCATCGTCACGTTGCTCGAGCAGGTCGCACTCGAATTCGAGTCGGGTGCCGCAGAGTAGCTTTTCCTTGATTTCGAGAATTTTGTCGGCCATGGGGGTCAATTACTGCACATACTCCACGTCCACATCATAGTCGTCATCGTCCCAATCATCGTCGTCACCGGCCTGCTTGCGGGCCAGGCGCTCGGCACGGTGGCGCAGGCGCAATTCCTCGATGCGCTCGCGAGCTTCCTGCTGCATCTGTGCCTGCAGTTCGGCTTCATGTTCGGCCACTTCCGGATCTTCGCGCTCCGCTTCCCAACACTGCTCGAGGTGTTCGATAATCTCACCGCAAAGGGACTGGGTACCGGTTTTGTTGATGGCGGCAATCCGGAATGTCCGCCCCTGCCAACCGAGTTTTTCCACCATAGCCTGGCAGCGCTCTTCCACTTCATCCTGCGGCAACATATCGATCTTGTTGAGCAACAGCCAGCGCTCGCGACCGGCAAGCGTGGGGCTGAATTGCGCCAGCTCATTGATAATGACCTGGGCGTTCTCCGCCGGATCACTGCCATCGTAGGGCGCCATATCCACCAGGTGCAAGAGCACCCGGCAGCGGGTCAAATGTTTGAGGAAACGAATTCCCAAACCGGCCCCTTCGGAGGCGCCTTCGATGAGACCGGGAATATCGGCGACTACAAAACTGCGGTGCTGCTGAACCTTTACCACCCCCAGGTTTGGCACCAGGGTGGTGAAGGGGTAGTTGGCCACCTTCGGCCTGGCGGAGCTGATCGCACGGATAAAGGTGGATTTGCCGGCATTGGGCAGCCCCAGCAGGCCCACATCCGCCAACACTTTCAATTCCAGCTTGAGGTTGCGGGCCTCGCCCTCGGATCCGGGGGATGTCTGGCGCGGCGCGCGGTTGACGCTGGATTTGAAACGGGTATTGCCAAGGCCGTGAAAACCGCCCTGAGCCACCTTGAGGCGCTCACCGTTGGCTTTGATATCCCCCAGCACTTCCTCGGTATCCACATCGATCACCGTGGTTCCCACCGGCACCGGCAGAATGCGATCTTCGCCTTTCTTGCCGGTCATGTTCTTACCCATACCCTGTTGACCGCTTTCGGCGCGGTATTTGGGTTGGTAACGGTAGTCGACCAGGGTATTGAGATTCTCGTCCCCCACCAGGTAAACGCTGCCACCGTCGCCACCGTCGCCACCATCGGGACCGCCCTTGGCAATATACTTCTCGCGCCGAAAGCTCAGGCAGCCATTGCCGCCACGACCGGCCTCCACATAAATGGGCGCTTCATCGACAAATTTCACGATCAACCTCCGGGGGACAAGTCGCCAATTGCGAGTCTTGAGCCACTAGTTTAGCTTCCCACCAGCGACTAGTAACTAGTATTCTTTCAATCCGATAATGACGCATTAACGCCGCGAATCCACTGCGATGTCAGGCCTGAGTGACTGAAAATAAAAAGCCCCATCTCGGGAGACGGGGCTTTTGCGGCAGAGATGAAACCATCTCCAGGTTCGAATGTGCAAACGCGATCGTTTGTGCCTGAACGCCAACGGCGATTAGGCGGTAACGATGCTGATGAACTTGCGGTTCTTCGGACCTTTAACTTCGAATTGCACCTTGCCATCGGCCTTGGCAAACAGGGTGTGGTCTTTACCAACACCGACGTTTACACCTGCGTGGAACTTGGTACCGCGTTGACGTACAAGGATATTGCCTGCCAACACTTCCTGGCCGCCGAAACGCTTGACGCCAAGGCGTTTACTTTCGGAATCGCGACCGTTACGAGTACTACCGCCAGCTTTTTTATGAGCCATTGTCTAAACTCCTCGATTAACCCGTTGACTTTAACCCGTTGACTTTAACCAGTGATACCGGTGATTTTCACCTCGGTGTACCACTGACGGTGACCTTGGCGCTTCATAGAGTGCTTACGACGACGGAACTTGATGATTTTCACCTTGTCGCCGCGACCGTGGCTAACCACTTCAGCAGTCACCTTGGCACCTTCTACCAGAGGGGCGCCAATCTTGATATCGTCACCATCGGCAACCAGCAGAACCTGATCAAAATCGATGGTTTCGCCAGTGGCAACTTCAATCTTTTCCAACTTGAGGGTTTCACCCTCGACAACACGGTGTTGCTTGCCACCGCTCGCAAAAACTGCGTACATAGATTGCTCCAATCAACTCGGACGACACGAAGTAGCCCCGGAACCCGGTGCATTTTACTGACTTGCGCCGTATGCCTAAATTTCAGGATCGCGCATTCTACGGTAATCCCCCGGTCGCTGCAAGCACCCAAGTTCTTGCCGACCCCTTGGAAGACGGGGCCTGCGGTCAATGTCGCGCTTGACAGCACCCCGCCCCCTGCCTAGCATGCCTAGCTCTAACAACACATCCCAATAATAATTCCAGATTTGCCCAGACTGCGGACCCCTCGATGCTGAATTTCCACCAAGTCGTCAAAGGCGATTTCGCCGATGTTAACCAGCTGATTATCGACCAACTGCACTCCAACGTGGGTCTTGTGGAAAATATCGGTCAATACCTGGTGGAAGCCGGTGGCAAGCGCCTGCGCCCCCTGCTGGTATTGCTGAGCGCCAATGCCCTGGGCTACGCCGACAGCCGGCGCCAGCATCTGTCCCTGGCGGCCATTATCGAGTTTATCCACACCGCCACCCTGCTCCACGACGATGTGGTGGACCTGTCGGAAATGCGTCGCGGTCGAGCTACCGCCAACGCCAAATGGGGCAATGCCCCCAGCGTACTGGTGGGGGATTTCCTCTACTCCCGCGCTTTCCAGATGATGGTGGCCATTGGCGATATGGAGATTATGCGCATCCTTTCCGATGCCACCAACACCATTTCCGAAGGCGAAGTGCAGCAACTGGTCAACGCCAAGGATCCCGGTGTCGACGAGGACAATTATTTTTCCGTCGTTTACAAGAAGACAGCAGCCCTGTTCGAGGCCGCTTGCGAGACCACCGCAGTACTCGCCGGCGCACCCGACGCCCAGCGCCAGGCCCTGCGCCGCTACGGCCGCCACCTGGGCCTGGCCTTTCAGCTGGTGGACGATGCACTGGATTACGAAGGCAATGCCGAGGAGCTGGGCAAGAATGTCGGCGACGACCTGGCCGAAGGCAAACCCACCCTGCCGCTGATTTATGCCATGCGCGAAGGCAGCCCCGACCAGGCCCAGCTGATTGCCGACAGTATCCGCGAGGGCGCCAGGGAACAGCTGGACGCCATTGTCGACATCGTCAAAACCACCGGCGCCCTGGACTATACCGCAGCCAAAGCCAAGGAGCAGGTGGACAAGGCCCTGGCGGAGTTGAACAGCCTCGACGACAGCCCGTATCGACAGGCCATGGCGGAGCTGGCGGCGTTTTCAATCAGTCGTAATAACTAGCGTAGCGTCTCATATAGATAGACGATTACAGCAAGCCGCCAAAGGGCCATAGACTAGTACTCCTTCAAGCTGATATGACGCACTAGCACAGCGAATCAACTGCGATGTCAGGATGCCAGTTCTTTCCCGACAGGTTCCGGGAGCGGAATGACTCCAATATCGATGCACCAGCACTACGACCACGATCAAAGCGGAAGCAGCACTTACACCAAATCACTTTGAGGGGGAGCTTCCAGACCAACCCCGATCACGATGCCGAGCTGGTACTGGAAGCGGCCGCAGGTTTCCGTTAAACCAACAGCGCCAACAACTCATCCCGCTTGGCGGCCATCAACTCCGCGTCACCAAGGCTTTCCACATTGAGGCGCACCACCGGCTCGGTGTTGGACATGCGCACGTTAAAGCGCCAGTCACCGAAGCTCATACTCACGCCGTCGGTGTAATCAACACTTTCGGCACCCTCCTGATAACGGGCCTCAATGGCTGCCAGAGCCGCCTTGGGATCAGCCAGCTCGCGGTTGATTTCGCCACTGCAGGGGTAGGCCGCCATACGATCACCGACCAGCGCCGACAGCGGCTTGTCTGCCCGGCACATCAGCTCAGCCACCAACAGCCAGGGGATCATCCCGCTGTCACAGTAGGCAAAGTCCCTGAAGTAGTGATGGGCACTCATCTCACCGCCGTAGACCGCATCCTCGGCGCGCATGCGCTCCTTGATAAAAGCATGTCCGGTTTTGCTCTGGATGGCCACCCCGCCCATACGCTCGACGGTGTTGACGGTGTTCCAGGTCAATCGGGGGTCGTGGACCACCTTGGCACCGGGCGTCTTTTGCAAAAACGCCTCCGCCAACAGGCCCACCAGGTAATAACCCTCGACAAAGTCACCGCTCTCATCAAAGAAAAAGCAGCGATCAAAGTCCCCGTCCCAGGCGATTCCCAGGTCGGCCTGATGCTCCCGAATAGCGGCGATGGTGGGCGCGCGATTCTCCTCCAGCAGCGGGTTGGGCACCCCGTTGGGGAAGTTGCCGTCCGCCTGGTGTTGAATCTTGATAAACTCGAACGGCAAATAGGCCTCCAGGCGATCGATGATTTCGCCAGCGCCACCATTGCCGGCGTTAACCACTATTTTTAGCGGCTTCAATGCGGCGCTGTCCACATATCCCAGCAGGTGGTCGACATAGGCCTGCTTGATATCCAGGCGGTGGAGTTCACCCCGGGCCTCAGGCTCGGCAAACCCGCCCGCTTCGGCCAGCTCGCGAATCCGGTCGAGGCCGGTGTCACCACTGATGGGTTTGGCGCCGGCCTGCACCAGCTTCATGCCGTTGTAGTTCTTGGGATTGTGGCTGGCAGTGACGCAGATACCGCCGTCCACATCCTGATCGAAAGCCGAAAAGTAGACCTCCTCTGTGCCGCACTGGCCGATATGGTAAACATCTGCACCGGCATCCAGGAGCCCCCTGGCAAGGGCGTCGGTGAGGGCGGGGCTGGTCAGGCGTATATCGTGGCCCACCACCACTTTTTCAGCGTTTAAAAATGCCACATAGGCACGACCGATGCGGTAAGCCACATCTTCATTCAGATCCTCGGGCACACGACCACGGATATCATAGGCTTTAAAACAGGTAATCGGGGCAATCATAACCTTCCTTAATGGAAAACAGAGTCAAGTGATAACAGCGCGCGGCCACCCCGGTTGAGGCAACCGCATAAGAGGGAGACTATTTATTTGTAGATATGCTTGTAGACGTAATTTGTGGCATCCACGAAGCCTTCTACACTACCGCAATCAAAACGACGCCCCTTGAACTTGTAGCCCATAACACAGCCGGTCCGGGCCTGATGCAACAGGGCATCTGTAATCTGGACCTCTCCGTTCTTGCCGGGCGGCGTCTGGCGCAGGATCTCGAAAATATCCGGGGTAAGGATATAGCGGCCGATAATGGCCAGGTTGCTGGGCGCGTCCTCAGGGGCCGGTTTTTCCACCATATCGGTAACCTGAAAAAGCCCCTCCTTTATCTCCTCGCCAGCAATAACGCCGAACTTGCTGATATTCTCTTTGGGCACCTCTTCAATCGCCACGATGCTACAGCGGAACTGGCGATAAAGTGCCACCATCTGCGCCAGCACGCCGTGACTCTCGTTATTGGCCAGACACAGGTCGTCAGACAGGATAACGCCGAAAGGCTCATCTCCGATCAGGCGCTCACCGTTCAAAATGGCGTCCCCGAGACCACGCATTTCGCGCTGGCGGGTAAAGGAAAAAGAACCTTTTTCCATCACCTCACGGATACTGGTCAGGTACTGCTCTTTGCTGCTGCCGGCGATCTGGTGTTCCAGCTCGTAATTCATATCGAAGTGGTCTTCAATAGAGCGCTTTCCGCGTCCGGTAACAAATCCCACCTCGTGCAATCCTGCTTCAATGGCTTCTTCAACCCCATATTGCACCAATGGCTTGTTTACAACCGGCAGCATTTCCTTGGGCATGGATTTGGTCGCCGGCAGAAATCGTGTTCCATAGCCAGCCACAGGAAAAAGGCACTTCTTGATCATTATGACTCCCGTATCAGTCCCTAAATTGAGATTCTTGGTCGCTGGCACCATACCACAAGCGTTCGTCCAGGAGTATGACAGAGACCCATTTCACCCCATGTCCACCGGTCGCAGGCTAGACATCCCGCCACCAGCCGGTAGAATGGCCCCCTTTGTGGCCCTGCCACTCCCTTAGCAAGGCGGCAAATCCGGCCTGCAGCCCAGGCCTGGCGCGCCCCAGACAGATAAAAACAGAGTTCAGCTATGGTTTCCTTCGATAAGAAAAACGCCTATAACCGTGACGAATTGCTCGAATGTGGTCACGGCCGCATGTTCGGCCCTGGCAACGCGCAGCTGCCCGTCCCCAATATGCTGATGCTGGATCGTATCAGCCATATCAGTGATCAGGGCGGCGAATACGGCAAAGGGGAAATCGTAGCGGAGCTGGATATCAGTCCCGACCTCTGGTTTTTCGACTGTCACTTTCCAGGCGATCCGGTTATGCCCGGCTGCCTGGGCCTCGACGCCATGTGGCAGCTGGTGGGGTTTTTCCTGGCCTGGAAAGGCAATCAGGGACGTGGCCGTGCCCTGGGCTCCGGCGAGGTCAAATTCACCGGCCAGATTCTACCCACCGCCAAACAGGTCACTTACCACATTAACCTTAAGCGCGTTATCGAGCGAAAGCTGATCATGGGCATCGCCGACGGGCGAGTCTCGGTGGACGGCAAGGACATCTACTTTGCCAAAGACCTGCGCGTCGGTCTCTTTCAGAACACCGACGCTTTCTAGTGCCCAGACCCCCGGTGGCGACTTTTTACCCTTTGGGGTGTGCCGCCGCCTGTGAGATAATGCGCCGATGGAGACAGCCCCGTGAGCCGGCGTCCCAGACCCGAGAAACCAAGAGGTAGCTTATGAAACGCGTTGTGGTTACTGGCATGGGCATTGTGTCCTGCCTCGGTAACGATAAAGCCGCAGTACTGGATTCCCTGCGCGAGGGCCGTTCCGGTATCAAGTTCCAGGAAACCTATAAGGACATGGGCTTTCGCAGCCACCTGGCCGGTTCCGTCGATATAGACCTGAAATCGCATATCGATCGCAAGGCTCTGCGCTTTATGGGCGACGCCGCCGGTTACGCCTATATCTCCATGAAGCAGGCTATTGAAGATGCCCAACTGAGCGACGATCAGGTTTCCAGCGAACGCACCGGGATTATTATGGGTTCCGGCGGCGCCTCCTCCAAGAACCTGACCGAGGCCGCCGACATTCTGCGCGAGCGCGGTTTAAAGCGTGTAGGCCCCTACCGGGTCACCCAGACCATGGGCAGCACAACCTCCGCCTGTCTTGCCACCCCGTTTAAAATCAAGGGCGTGAACTACTCCATCTCCTCCGCCTGCGCTACCAGTGCCCATTGCATTGGCAATGCCATGGAGCTGATCCAGCTGGGTAAGCAGGATGTGATCTTTGCCGGTGGCGGTGAAGAGGAGCATTGGACCATGTCCGCTTTATTCGACGCCATGGGCGCCCTGTCCACCAAATACAACGACACCCCCGAGAAGGCCTCACGCGCCTACGACGCCGATCGCGACGGTTTTGTGATCGCCGGCGGCGGCGGCTGTGTGGTGATTGAAGAGCTGGAGCACGCCAAGGCTCGCGGCGCCAAAATTTATGCCGAACTGGTGGGCTACGGAGCCACCTCGGACGGTTACGATATGGTCGCCCCTTCCGGGGAAGGTGCCGTGCGCTGCATGCGGCAGGCCCTGGGCACGGTGAATGGCGATGTCGACTATATCAACAGCCACGGCACCAGCACCCCGGTGGGGGACACCCAGGAGCTGGAAGCCATTCGCGAAGTCTTTGGCGACAAGGTGCCGGCAATCAGTTCCACCAAATCCCTGACCGGCCACTCCCTCGGTGCCACTGGCGTGCAGGAAGCGATCTACAGCCTGCTGATGATGGAAAACGAATTTATCTGTGCCTCGGCCAATGTGGAGACACTGGATGAAAAAGCCGAGGGCATGAACATTGTCACCAAACGCCGTGACAACGCCAGGCTGGACCGCATCCTCTCCAACAGTTTCGGTTTCGGCGGTACCAATGCCTGTCTGGTGCTCCAGCGCTATAGCGACTAGAACCAACCACGCTGACCGCCATTAAAAAAGGCCGCCGCGAACACTCGCAGCGGCCTTTTTTAATGCCAACGCCTTTGCTACAGGTCCGCCAAGGGGCGATGCCTAATCCACCTGTTGCGCCGCCTGATGATGACGCAGCCAGGTCTTGATCGAGGAGTGAAGCCCCTGGCGCCAACTGCGCAACTGGATACCAAAGCCATCCCGGCAGCGACGGCAGTTCAACACCGCGCTGGCCGGTTCGGTTGCCGGGCGCAAAGTCTCTGCCACCATCAGCTCTCCACGCAGCAAATCACCCTGCTCCAGGATCGCCGCCACCTGTTGGGCGAAGTCGGCCTGGGAACAGGCGTCACCACTGCAATAGTGAAAATACCCCCAGTTTTCGGCGCCGCAATGCACTTGCCGCACAATCGCCACCACCACCCGCGCCACATCAGCCAGGGCCGTGGGGGCACCGCGCATCTCCGCACACACGGGCACCGAGTCACCTGCCGTAAGGCCCGCCAGCAATTGAGTCAGCAGATTGTCGCCGGCGGCACCAATGACCCAACTCAGGCGCAGGCACAACCAGCGCGTCAGGGTCTGTTGGAAGTGTTGCTCAGCGGCGACGAATGCCTCACCCTCCTGACTCAATGGATTGGGCTCGTCGCGCTCGTCATAACCGTTTTTCTGCACCTTGCCGAATACGCGGTAGCTGGACAGATGCAGGGGCACCGCCTCAACCACCTTGCAGGCCAGGGCCAGGTTTTTGGCCGCCGCTACCCGCAGCTTGCGACTGGTTTCGTCATCGGCTTCCGACCAACCCAGGGTATTAATAACAATATCCGGGGAGTGTTCGCGCATATAGGCAAGCACTGCGCCTTTGTCACACCAGTCCAGGCCTTCTGGCTGCAAGAGCGTACAATTAATCGTTTCGAACTCAGTGCTAATGGCTGCACCGAGCGGGGAAACGGCATCTGTAAGCAACAGTTTCAAGGCGGGAAAACTCAAAGACGGATAGCAATAATGGAAATTGGAATGGGTGACTGTTCTCAGCCCCAACCACAGAGGATTGAGGCTAAAAGCGTTTTACACCGACAGGTTTGAGAGTCTGTTAAAACGGGATATCGTCATCAAAGTTATCGAACCCCTGGGCCGGTGCCGGAGCCTGTTGGGGGGCCGCCTGCATCGGCTGCTGTGGCTGCCTGGGTTGCTGTTGCATGGGCGCGGCCGGCTGTTGCTGCATCGGTGCCGCCTGCATCGGCTGCTGAGGCGCGTAGCTGTTATTCATACCACTATTCATACCGCCCCCCATGCCGGCGCTGTCGCCACGGCCGTCCAGCATCTGCATTTCGCTGGCCACGATTTCGGTGGTGTAGCGGTCCTGGCCATCCTGCCCCTGCCACTTGCGGGTGCGCAATGAACCTTCGATATACACTTTGCTGCCCTTGCGCAGATACTCACCGGCGATTTCCGCCAGGCGATTGAAGAACACCACCCGGTGCCACTCGGTGCGCTCCTGGGGTTGACCGGTCTGCTTGTCTTTCCACTGCTCGGAGGTGGCCACGCTGATATTGGTGACCGCGCCACCAGAGGGCATATATTTGGTCTCGGGATCGTTACCCAGATTACCCACTAGAATGACTTTATTGACGCCCCTGCTGGCCATGCTTATCTCCTGTTAATACTTATCTAACACTTATCGATCGTGTGTTCACACCGTCGGCGGCATTGCCAGCGGCGGAAACCGCCAGCTTACACCAGCCCGGGCTCTTGAAGCCATAGCCAAAACTCTTCTGGCAGGGATTTACGAAAAAAATACGAAAAAGGTATGGCCACCGCCTCCCCGCACAAGGCCGGTCATCCTGCACAAATGAACGAGCACCCCTGTTTGACAAGGGCGACAGCCACTGCCGACACACGGCGCCTTGCGGCGAAACAACAGGGCAACGCTGAATAGGGCAAATCATCTTGAAGGAGTACTAGGCGAATCCCTGGGCGTGCAGGTCACTGCGGTTAAACCGCTGGCTGTCCACCTTCAGGTACGCCACCAGATCCTCTTCCACCAGCACCACTTCTTCTACCCCGGGCAACTCACGCAAGCGCGACTCCACCGTATCGAGGTCATCGCCGGTCACACTCACCAACACACTGGCCAGGTAGGGCGGTGCTTCCATAAATACCGCCACCAGGGCCCAGAGCGCAATCACCACGGCGGCCCCGCAGAGCACAAAAGTGTTACCGCCCAGCTCCATCCACCAGCCCCCAAGCGCTCCACCGGCAAAAGCCCCAAAAAACTGACAGGAGGAATAAATGCCTATCGCCGTACCTTTACTGCCCACCGGAGCCACCTTGCTGACCAGTGAAGGCAGACAGGCCTCCAGCAGGTTAAAGGCCATGAAATACAGGAACAGCGCCAACAGGGTCAGGTAAAAATTCTGCTGCCAAAAGGCCATAAAAACCAGGGTTGTCGCCAGTAGGGTTATGCCGCCCAGGAACACCCACCGCAACTTGCGCTTGTGCTCGCCAATAATGATAAAAGGTATCATGGTGACAAAGGCGAGAATCAACAGCGGCAAATACACTTGCCAGTGCCGCTCCCGCGCCAGCCCCAGGCTGTCTTCCAATATACCGGGCAACACCAGGAAGGCAGCCATCAGCGCAAAGTGCAGGGCAAAAATACCAAAATTCAAACGCTGCAGTTCGCGGTTGCACAGCGTCGTCATGAGCAAATGGGGCACAGTACCGGCGTCGCGATGGGTCTGGGGAGTACTGTGGGGTGTAGGCACCACGTGAATCAGCAACAGCAGGCCAATCACAGCAAAGAGAGCGGTTAGCCAGAATATTGCCGCCAACCCACCAAATTTGGCCACCAGCGGGCCCAGCACCAGGGCAATGGAAAAGGACACCCCGATTGACATGCCAATCACGGCCATCGCTTTGGTGCGATTCTCCTCCGCAGTCAGGTCGGCCACCAGCGCCATAATGGCACTCGCAATGGCACCGGCCCCCTGCAGGGCACGGCCGAGGATCAGCTCGAACACCGAGTCCGCCTGCGCCGCCACCAGGCTGCCGAGCGCAAACAAAATCAGACCGCCAACAATCACCGGTTTGCGGCCCCAACGATCCGACATCATACCAAAGGGAATCTGCAATATAGCCTGGGTCAGGCCATAGGCCCCCAGGGCCAGCCCCAGTAAAAAGGGTGTACTGCCGGTGTAATCGCGACCGTAGAGCGCCAATACCGGCAGCACCATAAACAGGCCGAGCATGCGAAAGCTGTAGAGGCCTGCCAGCGATAAAACGGCGCGACGCTCAAAGGGTGCCATCATGGGATAAGAATTGGGGGCCACTCAAAAAGTCTCGACTACTATTTAATCAAACACTACCAAAGGGCCGAGATTTTACCGTAATTTGGCGTGGGAGGTCATCCTGGGGAGCGGATAAGCTTTCACACGCAATTACTGAGTGCACTAAACCATGCCTGATTTAGAGAATAGTTTGCGACTGTGGGGTTTGTACCATTTTCGGTAACTTGAGGTTGTTGGTGGCGACTGGGTGTTCTTAAGTGTATTAAATCAGACTTGATCTAACACACTTGGAATCGGGCTTTCATTGCGCATTGCGCCTGACAAGTAACCGGGTGCGAGGAGTGGACCGCTTTCTTTTTGTTAGTTTGGTGTTCGCGATGAGACTGCCAAAGGGGGGCAGGCGCGAACCGTTTTCTTTTTGTCGGTTTGGTAGTTGTGACGAGACCGCCAAGGGGTAGTTTTCTAGAAGGATATAGCAGCGACACTGTTTAATCCGGAGTTCTGAGCCGAGGGGAGACAGGGGTGTTGTGAGCAGGGCACAGGGATGTGCCCGACAAGCCCTTCAAACAGGGTGGTCCGGCACTCCGGCGTTTGCAGGGCGGCGTCAACACCCCTGTCTCCCCTCGGCGGTCTCATCGTTAAAAACCAAACCGAGAATAGAAAATCCATACACGCTTTTCATAAATCAGCCAGCAAGGAATTACAGATTTTTTGAGTAGCAACTTAAAAATCAAATAGAGCCCCGATATCGAGAACAGCTGGATCGAATCCAAGCTTTTACAATTTAGGAATGTTACGTTTCTGGATGGGCACCAGAGTTGATGTCGGTCAGTGGTTCGCTATCGCAACCAGTAATCCCTGCAGATCTCGATAATATCCTGAGCGGTTTGCGTCAGCTCGCGACCTTTTCGGTAATACAATCCCACTTGGCGGTAGATACAGTTGCTGGGATGATTTTCCAAGGCGTGAAAATGTTGGTATTGGGGGAGTTCCTTTAACGCGGTCTCACTGATATAGGCGATACCGAGCCCCCGGTCTAACAAACCGAGCCGCAAGTTGAGGCTGGTTACCTCCCAAACCGTGAGGAATTGGTCGCGCAGTTTCTGAGTGGAGGGCCTTTGCTCCGGTTGGTCGACGGAAGACACGATGAGCGGGATGTTTTTAAAACTGTTTTCCGGGACGGTAACCAGCTCATCGAATTGCGGGCAATTGGGGCTGACCACAAGCACACGTTTATCCTTGAACAACGGCAAGGTTTCAAAAGCTTCCATATGTGTTTGAAAGGGACCCAGACCCAACTCATACTGGCCGGATAATACGGCATAGATAATATCCCGACTGGGCATCTCGCGTACTTTGAGTTTTGCCCTCGGCCAGCGAAGACAGAATTGTGAAATCAATTCCGGGGCGTGAAAACGGTTAACGCCGCTGTCCAATGCCAGCGAGAGCTGCTCATCTTTCCCTTCGCGAATACGTTCGATATCCTCCAGCACGCTCTGTTCTTCGCGTTTGATATCGTGGGCATAGTTGAGCAACCGCCTGCCCGCATCCGTCACCCGTAGCGGAGGCCCCCTATGCAGCAGCTGTACCTCCAATTTGGTTTCGAGATTCTTGATCGACTGACTGATTGCCGACTGGGTTAGATGCAGGTGATCAGCAGCTTTGCGAAACCCTCCGGTCTCGACCACCGTTCTGAAAATATTCACTTCCGCATTTTCTAATCGCATGTCAGAGTTATAAGTTACACTAATCAAAAGATGAATAAGTTTAACTGGGTTTATAGAAAATGGCCAGATAAACTGCGGGGAAATAGGTCAAGAGGAGTAAAGCACATGGCTGATACTATTGACATAGGTTTGCAGAATGTCGTGGCCGGGCAGACCGCCATTTCCGACATTGATGGCGAACGCGGTGAATTGCGTTACCGCGGCGTGCCTATTGAAACATTGGTGGATTGGCCCTTCGCCAAAGCGGCCTGGTGGGTGTTGTTTGGTGACGCGGCCGGCGGCCTGGATTCACTTCAGTGGCAGCAATTAGAGCCTTTGTTGATCGAAAGAGGCAGGCTGACACCCAAAGAAAAGCGTGTCTTGGAACAGTTGCCCCGCCAGACGCACCCGATGCTAATGTTGCAAAGCCTGATTCCGATAATGGCGCTGCCAACCGATAATGCCACCCCCCTGCCAACGGATAATGAACAAGCGTCCGCGGCGTTGACCATAGCCGCGAAAATTCCAACATTAATTGCCAATTGGAACCAGCTGAGGACCAATGGCACAACAGTGGATTATATTGACGCAGGCTCGTTTCACGGTAATTTTTTGTGGATGTTCACCGGTCGTCAGCCGTCCGGAGAAGCCTGTCGTCTGCTGGACGTGACGCAGATCCTGCAACTGGAACACGGTTATAACGCCGGCACTTTCGCCGGCCGCGTTGTCGCCAGCACACAGGCACCCATTCAGTCGGTGATCGCGGCTTCCATCGGCGCCTTGTTCGGTCGTTTGCACGGTGGTGCCGACCAGGCCGCGCTGGAAATGGCTGAAAAAATCGGCACGCCGGAACACGCCCGTGAATATGTTCAACAGACATTAGCGTCAAAACAAAAAATCATGGGTATGGGGCATCGTGAATACCAGGTAGTGGATCCCAGAGCCCGAATTCTCAAACCATTGGCACAGCATTATTGCAGGGAAGACCAGGCGAAGCGGCTGTTGGATATTCTGATTGCCGTTGAGCAAAGCTGCCAGGAAGAATTTGCGCTAAAACAGCAACAAATTTGGGCCAATGTCGAGTTTTATAAGGGCGCCGTTTTTCATTCACTGGGCATAACACCGGAGTTTTTTACCGCTATTTTTGCCATGGCCCGAGTGTTCGGTTATATCGCGCATTATTTTGAATTTCAGCAAGCGCCCAGATTAATACGTCCCAAAGCGGTTTACGTTGGATTGTAAGGCCCCGTTACAGGACGAATTAACGCCAGGGGCAGGAAATTCCAGGGCGGCCTAGTACTCCTTCAAAGTGATATTGACGCATATAGGATAGGTAGGCTTCGATCCGGCCGGAAGCTGCCAGAAGGCCGACAGCCCCGCCGATAATTGCTCGCCATTTTCACAGCTCCGTAACTGCCACCACTCGGGGTAGAGGTGGCGGTAAAAGGGTTGGGCAAAACGGTTGTCCACCAGCACCAGAATGCCGCGATCCTCCTCGCTACGGATCACCCGCCCCGCCGTTTGCAGTACCCGGGTCATTCCCGGGTAACGATAGGCAAAGTCAAAACCGTTGTCTCCCCGCTGTTCGCAAACCTGGCGCAGCAGTTCCTGCTCATCACCGACCTGCGGCAGGCCGACACCGATCACCACCGCCCCCACCAGCCGTTCCCCCAGGTAGTCGATACCTTCACCGAAGATACCCCCCATAATGGCAAATCCCAGGTTGCTCTCCCCGGCGTTAAAACGCTGTAAAAAGTCCGCCCGTTCCGCTTCGCTGGCACCGGCCTGCTGCACCACCAGCGGCACCTCGGGATACTGCGTTTGAAAGTGTTCCACCACCTGCTGCATAAATTGGTAGGAAGGGAAAAACACCAGGTAGTTGCCACGCCTGGCCTGGTAAACCCGTATCACGAGATCCACGATGGGCGCTATGGCACTGGCGCGTTGCCGGTAGCGGGTATCCACATAGGGACAGACAAAGCCCCCCAGTTGTCGCGCCTGGAAGGGCGAGGGCAAAGCCAGATAGGGCACTTCGGGCGTCAACCCCAATTGGCGACAGATATAAGCGGGCGGGCGCAGGGTGGCCGAGAAAAACACCACCGCCTGAAACTCGCGATAGCGCTCAGCCAAATAGTCGCCGGCGTCGAGACACAGCAGTTGCAGTGAGATTTCCCGTCCGTTTTTGACTCTCGCCCCGCCCGGCATCGGCCTCACCCGCGTCAGGCTGCGGTGATTGGCCTGGGCCAATTGATCGATGCAGGCATAGCGGTAGACAGTCTTGAGCCAGTCTCCCATTTCATCCGGGTAAGCGCTGCCGGTTTCCGCCAGCAACGTCAGCGTTTCCAACAGCCGATTGACCGCCCGCGCCACTCCCTGGGGACGCTGCTCGGGCGCCTCCAGGGAGAGAATCGCCGACTCGCCCTCAACCCTTTGGGCCCATCGACTCAAAGCCCGCTGCAGGGATTCCATGGTGCGACATAACGGTGGTTGCGACACCTTGCAGGCACGGGCGGCACGGCGTATTTCACTGCGAACCACAGCGGCGGTGTACATGGCCCGTCCGCGCTCACCCAGATTGTGAGCCTCGTCGACCAGCAATGCTGTACGCCTGCTGTCGGTATAAACACCGCTGAGATTCACCAGGGGATCGAACACATAGTTGAAGTCACAGACCACCAGATCGGCCCAAGGCAGCATTTCCAGCGACAATTCAAAAGGACACACTTGGTGTTCGGCCGCCACCCTCGCCACCTGTTCCGGCGTCATCAGCTCGCAGTCCAACAACTCGCACCGCGCCGCCGGCAGGCGATCGTAAAACCCCCGGGTGCGAGGACACAGGCCATCCGCATCCAGGGCACAGTCACCGGTACGGCAGGCACAGGTTTTGTCCCGCGCCTGTATGACCAGCAACGAGAGGGACAGTCCCGTGTTCCGCAGCAGATTAACAGCATCGCGTACGGCCTGGCGGCCGGAGTTTTTCGCCGTCAGGTAGACAGCGCGATCCAACAATCCTTCGCCGATGGCCTTGATGGTCGGATAGAGGCTGCTGATGGTTTTGCCAATACCGGTCGGAGCCTCCACCACCAGCTGCCGGGCGTCGCGCAACGTGCGGTACACCGCCACCGCCATTTCCCGTTGCCCCGCGCGATAGGCGGGAAAGGGAAACGCCAGCGCTTTCGCTGTCTCCAGGAGTCGCGCTTGATGGCTCTGCCATTGTTTCCACCATGTTGCATAGCGGGCCAGGGCCTCACCCGCGAAGTCCACCAGGGATTCGGCGGAAAACGTCTGCAACTGGCGATAGACTTTTTTCTCCTTCAGGTTGTACCACAACATTTGCAGGGCCAACCGCTCCACCGTTACACCCGCCTGGCGCTGTTGCTCGCAGTAACAAAAACCGTAGATTTTCAACTGCGCCCAATGCAGGGCTTTTTGATTCGGCGACAGCTGTTCCGGCGGACAATAGGTGGTTTTGATTTCGTCCAGTTGTACCGGACGGTGCAGGTCGGTCTGCGGATGCAGAATATCCACCCGTCCGCCGAGCAGGAACTGACACTCTCCCGCTGTCACTGTCACCGCCAGCGGGTATTCCGCCTCCGCCTCTTCAGGTCGCTGCTTTTGCAATTTTCGATGGGCGCGAATCCCCTCCTGGGCCGAGGGACCAGAGGGCATCGAAGTGACCAGATCACCGCTGCGGCAGGCAAAGGCCACCAGTTCTCCCACCGATAGCCGCACGGTTGACGCCGTTGCTGTGAGAGTGTCCTCTGTCATCCCGGCGCCTTAACATCCCCGTTTGCCCACTGCACCTGCAAGACCTGGTGCGGGATAGACTCCGCGGCAAAAAAACGCATCCAGCGCAATTGATTTTTCTGGAGCCGGTCACCCGGCCCCTTGACCTCCACCAGGCGGTAACCGCCTGCGTCGGGGCCATTATCAGGAAAGACGATCAAGTCGGGCAGCCCATTGCGGTTATAGCGCAAATCCGACAGCAGTCGTTGCAACAGGGACCGCCAGTGGTCCCGGGGAATACGCGCCAGACACAGGTGCAGCAACGTTTCCGGCAACACCCCCCAGTTCACCAGAGGATTGGCAATGCCCTGTTTGTCGCCGTAGGTCCGCCAGATGCGCTCGACAAAACCCTCGCTGTCCACTTCTTGCAGGCGCGCCTCTAAAGCCGCGCGGCGCAGACGATAAAAATCCGGGGTATAGAAATCCGCGGGCGCCACCTGGAAGGGGTTGAAAAAGGCCCCGGGCACGGAAGCAAAAACGATATCCCAGATCAGCAATCCCAACACACCGTTAAACAGGCTGTTTTCCACATAGAAGCAGGACCCTTCGGCGCTCAGATACTCACCCGCCAGCTGTTCGACGCAAGCCCCCGCCACCAAAGGCAACTCCACGGACAGGGTTTGCGGCTGATAGCTATCGGGCACCGCCCAGGCCAGCCCCTGCTTTTTCGCGGTGCGATAGCCGAAGCTTTCGGCAAACACCCGCTCCTCTTCATTGACCGGCGCGCTCAAAATATCCCGGCACAACTGCAACCCCTCTGCGACACGCCCCTGGCTCACAGCCATGCGGGCGCGTCTTTCCCGCGCCGGCGGTTGACAGCACTGGCGGTAGAGCCGCTCTGCTTCGGAAAAGGCTTCACAGCGTTCCAGCTGTCGGGCGAGGGTAAGGCGGCAACGCTCCAATCGCCGGGTCAGGCTGGCGTCGGTACCCGGGTCGTCCGGCAATTGCGACGACAGCGCGACCATCGCCTCGACCCCCTCCGCCATGGACGCTTCCAGTTGTTCCTGGCACCGGTAGTAGCCCAAGTGTTTTTCTATCTGCGTGCGCGAATTGAAGGGCAGGCTGTCATCGAGGGCATAGGCCTCATAGCGGTAGATCCCCAGGTCCCGCAACACATATTCGGTCAGGTCCTGGCGCAGGTTGCCGAAAAAGCAGAGTTTAAAGGTATCGAACGCCTCGCCACCCAATACCTGCAGCAGGGTTTCGCCACGCAACAGTGACGGAACAATCTGTGATGAAGCAATCTGTGATGAAGCAGGGGCATCGGCCGCCTCCCGCTCGAGCAGTGCCTGCACCAGTTGCTCGCGCCTGGCGGTTTTAAATTCAGGCACGCCACAGCGGGCCACCAATTCCGCCTTGGTAAACAGCGGCAGACAGTCCTGCAGCGCCAACGCCGGGTCTATGGCCAGAAGCCCCTCCTCCGCCAAACGCACGGCCGCCGCCGGCAGGTTTTCGATTTCCGGGTAGTGCAACTTGCCCTGGCGAAACAGTGTTCCCTTGCGCGACAGCAAACGGATATAGAGTTGCTGGCTATGCCGGTCGAGACGCTCGAAGGCCCGGTAAAGAGCCTGCTCTTCGGCCGACAGCAGCGGCTGGTAGCGCTGCCAGACAAATGTCACCAGCGCGCGGAAATTGGTCAGGTAGTAGTCCGGCGGCAGTTCAACGGTCTCTGGCATGGGCGCTGCTTTTCTCTCCTGAATAGCTTTTAGCTCCTGAATAATAGCCGCTCCTGATTCTGGCCAATGAGTGGAACGGCAGGGTGCTATATAGAGAAGGAGCAATATAGTGACTCCCGCCCGCCTTGAATACTGTATCTTTATACAGTATATTTAAAATCATGAACAAGCCCCTGGAACAACTCCTCCAGCACCCCAGTGTCTGGCAAGCCTCCCGCGGTCGCAGGCTCACCCCGGTGATTGCCACGGGTTACGAGGCGCTGGACGCCCAGCTGCATGATCACGGCTGGCCCCGGGGCGCCACCACCGAACTGCTGGGGCCCGCCTGTGGCCTGGGGGAGCTGCGGCTGTTACTGCCTGGCCTGCGCCAGCAGCGCCAGCGCCCCTGGCTGGTGCTGGTGGCACCGCCCTTCCTGCCCTATGCCCCTGCGCTGGCCGCCGCCGGCCTGGACCCGCAGCAGCTGCTGGTCATCTGCCCGCGCCATCATCGCGAGTTGCTCTGGTGTGCCGACCAGGCCCTGCGCTCGGGCAGCTGTGGCGCGGTGCTGACCTGGAGCCTGGGGCAGGCCATTGGCGATCGCGATCTGCGCCGGCTGCAACAGGCCGCCCACCAGGGCGACAGCTGGCACGTGCTGTTTCGCGCCCGGAAACATGCCCAACAGGCCTCCCCCTCGGCCCTGCGCATCGGCTTCGACACGGCCGTCAACGGCGACCTGCAACTGCAGATTCTCAAACAGCGCGGCGGCTGGAGCGGGCAACAGCTGCGCCTGCAACTGCTGCCGCAAATCTCCCGTCTCGCCCCTGAGCAACTACCGGTACACCTGGGCAGAATGCCCGCATTGCGCCTCCACCCGGCACCGACCACGAAAGCGGCGGTGGCGACCCTGGCCAGCTCTTCCTGAAGTGAAGCTGCACGATGACCGCCTCAGTCCCTGGCCCGCTCTGGCTCTGTCTCCGCTTCCCCCGGTTGTCGCTGGACCTGGTGCAGCGCGGCGCCCCACAGACAAGTACCGCCATTGCCATTATCGACAAGCAGCGGGTGTCACTGGCCAATGACGTGGCCCGCGCCAGGGGCGTTGCCCCTGGCATGACTCTGGCCAGCGCCTATGCCCTCGACGCCAATCTGGCAGCGCTGGAACGACAGCCCGCTCGGGAGCGGCGGGCGCTGCAATCCCTCGCCCACTGGGCCTATCAGTTTACCCCTGCGGTCTGCCCCCAGCCCCCCGATAGCCTGCTACTGGAAATCGGCGGCAGCCTGCGCCTGTTTGGCGGTCTTTCCCGACTGCGACAGCGGATCGACAGTGAACTGGCGCAGCGGGGTTTTTGCTACCGCGGCGGGCTAGCCCACACGCCCAAGGCGGCCCAGGTATTCAGCCTCTCTCACGAAAAGAGTGTCATGCCAGCACTGGCAACCGAAGATTGCAGGCCGCCGTTCTTTCTGCGGCAACTGGCGCCCTGTCCCCTGGCACAGCTGGCGCTGACAGAACAACAACGGCAGCAAATCGAGGGACTGGGGCTCACCACCATCGGCGAACTGTTGGCCCTGCCCCGTGCCGACCTCGGCAAGCGTTTCGGCCAGGGACTGCTCACCTACCTGGCGCAACTGACCGGCGAACGCAGCGATCCCCAGGTAAACATTGAACCACCCACCCGCTTCGACAGCGAAGTCCATTTCCTCAGCGGCCTGAGCACCATCGATATGCTGAAGCAGCCGATACAGCAGTTACTGGCAGAACTGCACCAGTTTCTCAGCCGGCGCCAGTTGCATTGCCGCTGTTTCCACTGGCGTTTTTTCCACATCGACAAATGCGCCAGGCAACTCACCATTGAACTCGCCCGCGGGCAAGACAACCCCCACAACTTTCTCGACCTGACCCTGTTAAAACTGGAAACCCTGACCCTGGCCTCAGCGGTGGAAACCGTTCGCCTCAGCGCCCACCAGCTGCAGCCAGCCACTGCCGACAACCACGCCCTGTTTCGTGAACTGGCGGGACCAGGCAACGGCGACCCCTGGTTTTTGCTGGACAAACTGCGCGGTCGCCTGGGTAACGAAAGTGTTTTTTCGCTGCAACTGCAGGATGAACATCTACCCGAACTGCAGCAGGTAAAAGTTGCACCCGCCCCTGCCCCCAAAGGCCATAGGGTCGCGCGCAGACAGCAGAAGAAAAACGCCAGGGACGCGCAGCGATCGATCGAGGCAGAGAAGCAACACACGCACGACCAAGATCCGCGCCAACCGCTATGGCTGTATGAACCGCCACAACCACTCAGGCGCTGTCAGCAACAACTCTATTTTGCCGGTCCCCTGGAACTGATCAGCGGTCCACAACGCTACGACAGCCACTGGTGGCAGGCGCGCCAGCAGCGCGATTACTTTATCGCCCGCCACCAAAGCGGCGCCCACTACTGGATTTACTACGATCACCATCAGCAGCACTGGTTTGTGCACGGTGTCTTTGGTTAACCGCATAGGGATTAAGCGCATAGGGGTTAACCGCATAGGGGATAACGGAATAAGGGTTAACGGCAAACAGGTTAAAAGCGAAACGTTAAGCGCAGGTAAACACCAATGTACGCCGAACTGCACTGCTTGAGTAATTTTACGTTTTTGCGCGGTGCCTCCCGCCCGGAGGAACTGGTGACACGCGCCGCCGAGCTGGGTTACAAAGCCATCGCCCTGACCGATGAGTGCTCCTTTGCCGGTATCGCCAAGGCCCATGTCGCCGCCAAGGCGTTGGAGATACAGTTGATCATCGGCAGCGAGTTTTTGCTCAGCCGACAGGCCGACCCGGAACTCGCCACCAAAGAACTCGCCATCAAAGACCCCGCCATCAAATTATTGCTGCTGGCTCCCAACCGGGTTGGCTATACCGAAATTTCCGCCCTGATTACCCGCGCTCGCCGACGCAGCCCCAAAGGGGAGTATCAGCTGTATCTGGACGAGTTGCAGTTCGGTACCCAACACTGCCTGGCCATCTGGCTACCATCACCAAGCGGCGAGTCACAGACAAGCACGGGCCGGCAACTGAAGCGCTTCTTTAAAGACCGCCTGTGGCTGGGTGTGGAACTGCTGCAGGAGCAGGACGACCAGGCCCACTACCTCGCCTGCCACCGACTCGCCGCGGATCTGGATATCAGCATGCTCGCCTGCAACGATGTGCACTTTCACTGCCCCGAGCGTAAACCCCTGCAGGATATAGTTACCGCCATTCGCCTCAATACGCCGGTGCAGGCCCTCGGCCACCGGCGCCAGCGCAACGGCGAGCGCCACCTGCGCCCCCTCGACCGGCTACAGCAGATCTATCCGCGGACGCTGCTGGAGGAAACCCTGCACCTGGCACAGCTGTGTGATTTCTCCCTGGACGAACTGCGTTACGAGTACCCGCGGGAGCTGGTGCCCGAATCCTTGAGTCCCAGCGAACACCTGAGCCAACTCAGTTACCGTGGCGCCCGGCAGCGCTGGCCCCAGGGAATACCGCCGGCGGTAGAGGCGCAACTGGAAAAAGAACTCGCACTGATCGCCGAGCTGGAATACGAGTACTACTTTTTAACGGTCGAGGACATTGTGCGCTTCGCCCGCTCGCAGAACATACTCTGTCAGGGTCGCGGCTCAGCCGCCAACTCCGTGGTCTGCTACTGCCTGTTTATCACCGAGGTCGATCCCGCCCGGAGTCAGCTGTTATTCGAGCGTTTTATCTCCAGGGAACGCAATGAGCCGCCGGATATCGATGTCGACTTCGAACACGAGCGGCGCGAGGAAGTGATTCAATATCTCTACCGCCGCTACAGCCGCGAACGGGCCGCCCTGGCCGCCACCGTTATCACCTACCGCCCGCGCAGTGCTGTTCGCGATGTAGGCAAGGCCCTGGGATTCGACGCCCTGCTGCTGGAGCGGTTGGCCAAAAATCTCGCCTGGTGGGACAAACGCGAGCAATTGCTGGAGCGCCTGCGGGAGGCCAATGTCGACCCCGACAGTCCGGTGGCGCAACAGTTTTTGTGTCTCGTCAACGAGCTGCTGGGGTTTCCCCGCCACCTGTCCCAACACGTGGGTGGCTTTATTATTACCCGCAGTCCGATCAGTACCCTGGTTCCCGTAGAAAATGCGGCCATGACCGAACGTACGATCATCCAGTGGGACAAGGAAGATATCGAAGCCCTGGGCCTGCTCAAGGTCGATGTGCTGGCACTCGGCATGCTCACCGCCATTCGCAAAAGCCTGGCACTGATCAACAGCTACAACCCCCACCCGGTCGATATCAGTAACATTCCCCAGGAAGACCCAAAGACCTACCAGATGTTGAGCCGCGGCGACAGTGTCGGCGTTTTCCAGGTGGAGTCCCGCGCGCAGATGGCCATGCTGCCGCGCCTGCGCCCCAAAACCTTTTACGACCTGGTGATCGAAGTGGCCATTGTCAGGCCCGGCCCTATTCAGGGGGACATGGTTCACCCCTATCTCAAGCGGCGCAATGGAGAGGAAGCGGTCACTTACCCCAACGGGGCCATCAAATCGGTATTGGGGCGCACCCTGGGCGTGCCTATCTTCCAGGAACAGGTGATCCAACTGGCTATGGTTGCCGCCGGCTTTTCCGGCGGTGAGGCCGACCGGTTGCGCCGCGCCATGGCCAGCTGGGGTCGCAACGGCAACCTGCAAACCTTTAAAGACAAGGTCATTGACGGCATGCTGGCCCGCGGCCACAGCCGCGACTTTGCCGAGCGGCTGTTTAAACAGATGCAGGGGTTTGGCGAATACGGCTTCCCGGAATCCCACGCCGCCAGTTTTGCCCTGCTGGTGTATGTTTCCGCCTGGCTCAAATGCCACTATCCGGCGGCCTTCTATTGCGGCCTGCTCAACAGCCTGCCCATGGGTTTTTACTCGCCGTCGCAACTGGTACAGGACGCGCGCCGTCACCGCATCGACGTATTACCGGTGGATATTCACCACAGCAACTGGGATCACCAGCTCACCCACAACGAAACCAATCCCACACTCGAAAGCCAGCCGCAGCTGCGGCTCGGTTTCCGACTGGTCAAGGGTTTGAGTCGCGATGCAGTCGACCGGCTGGAACAGGCCCGCGAACAACGCGCCTTTCAATCGCTGCAGGATCTCGCCCGGCGCGCCCGGCTCAACCGCCGGGATATGGGAGCCCTGGCCAACAGCGATGCCCTTGCGCCACTGACCGGTCACCGCCACCAGGCGCACTGGCAGGCACTGGCCGTGGAAGAGCCCCGTCCGCTGTTCGAAACTGGACAACGGCTTCAAACTGAAAACAGGTCGAAAAAGTCGCCGCTTGACGCCAGCTCCGCAGCAACCCTTCCCGCCCCCAACGAAACCGATAACCTGGTCATGGACTACGCCAGCACCGGCCTCACCCTGGGGCGCCACCCGATGGCGATACTGCGTCAGCAGACGCCATTTAATCGCTGCCGCCGCGCCGCCGATCTCTACCAGCTCAATAGCGGCCGTTTTGTGCGCCTCGCCGGGTTGGTGACCGGTCGTCAGCGGCCCGGCACCGCCTCCGGCGTTTTGTTTATCACCCTGGAAGATGAAACCGGCAATACCAATGTGGTGGTGTGGCAGGATTTGCAGCAGCGTTTCCGACAAGCTGTGCTCAAAGGCAAGTTACTGTTGGTCAAAGGTATTGTGGAAAGTAAAGACAATGTCATTCATTTGATTGCCGGGGAAATCCTGGATTACACCCAGGCGCTGCCACAGCTTCACACCCAGTCTCGGGATTTTCACTGATTCAAACATTGAATCGCGAAACACTGCCCTATTGACTGACCAACACTATTGCATGGCGCCTACACTGCCGTAATCAATTGCTCTACCTCTCGAACTTGCATGGCCCTGTCAATTTCCCGAAAAAGATCACCTGTGTCACGCTTCGTTAAGTAACGCAACGCATTATCTCGATGAATAATATAGGGTGCTCGCCAACCAAAATGGTACACTGCCTCGCCTACAGGTTCGAAAACAAAGCCGATTCGTCGCAATAGGCGCACAAGCTTGGCCTCCATCATCGCAAAGCCGTAATCTGCGTCCGAGGCAATCAACATTGAAAGGCAGGCCAGAAATAAACAAAGAGGTATGATCGAAATATAGTCGGAGTCTGTTTTTCGACGGTGACCACGACTTCTTCTATACTCTTCAATAACGGCAATTCGAGAAAACTCGACCACCTGACCCGGCAAGAACAGATCGGGATCAAACAGACTCCGATCAATGGTATCAATCCAATCCCGCTCAAAGGGCAGGGGCAATTCCGGCCTACGAGGATGGGGAACGATCAAGCGCGCACAACCGATGGCCCTACCGCTCGGTTTGTGTATCAACAGGCAGTGTTTTGCATAATTATCATACTCATCCATTTCCACTTCGGGTTCACCCTCTTTTTTGAGGTTATAGCCGATTTCTTTACCATAAACCTGATAGCGTACATTGAATACTCTCTCCTTAAGCGCGGGGGTATCAGCTAGGCAAATATTCAGGTTCTCTTGATACAGTTCAAGCGGTTTCATGATTCACTCCAATAAAGTCAACTTGAAATATCTTTTTATAAAAGCAGAAAGATCTTACCAACATACAAAGCAATACACGTCAACCAAATATAGTGCGAGAGTGAATACAAAATACAGATAAATTGGTTGAAAATACTATTGTGGCTACCTAAACCCACTATTAAGGTAGCAATAGTATCAAACAAGGAAAACTGCGCGCCACCAAAGAAGCTTTGAGCGACAAAGCTGTGAATCAATTCGTTGCTCTCAACCAATTCGTTGCTCTCAACATAGTTCCGTCCATTTCCCCACGTTAAAGCGTATCGCACCAGAATCACCTCCCGCCCGTTTTCCAACTGAATAGATTGTGGTTAATAATTATTCGGAGATGCCACTTGTACTGATCACGACCATTAGCGAGGTCTTAAAAGGCACAAAGGAGATAATGCCATCATAGGCTCGTTGCTGGCTCAGATTCCTTACCGAGTTGTTGAAAATTGGAGGATATTGGAAAAATATATCCGCCCAAGTGGTGTCGTTCCGCGGAGATGTGATCCAGTCAGAGTTTCCAACTACAATGGCCGCTGTCCACGTGAACATTACCTGCACCTATGGTAATGTGCGCTAATCTAGCTACTTTATTACGCAATAGAATACTTTGGGAACAGGCTGACTATATTCCATACAGAAATGAGTGCCATGAGGGGACATTCCACGATGCCAAATCGATGCGCTTGGACGTTCAATGCATGAAAAAAGCCCGTTTTTTGAGCCTGAAGTGGCAGGCAGTGATCAGCGTCAGCCTGATTCTGGTTTTAGGCATCAGCTTCATAACTTATTTCGGTAAAAACAACCTGGAACAAACCTACAGCAATCAGCGCGATAGAGTGTTCCGGAATCGCCACCAGGCCGTTACCTCGGCGTTAAAATCCCTACAACTGCAACTGATGCACCTTGCCAGCCATATGCAGGGTTCTGCGGGTCGCGACTTACCTGCGGCAAAGGATGCAAAGCAACGCTTGCTCGACACCCTCGACCAGAACTGGGATCAATTGAATTTCGAGTGGGGCGTGGACGCCGCCATATTGTATAACGACAAGGCAGAAACCCTGCTTACATTGGGGTTGCCGGCCATTGCCCAACTCCTGCCCAAGGAGTGGATTTTGGAGACCGGACGCGCGGAAACACCCCTGGCCAAAGTCTGGTGCCAAAGGTCTTGCTGGCAGGTGGTGGTGGTTCCCATGCTGTTGAGCGACACCCATACCGGCATTCTGGTGTTTGCCCAATCCCTGGCTGACGCCGTATTGCAGTTCCAGAGTTCCACCGCGGCCGATGTGGGCATCCTGGTTCCGCAGGACACCGAGTTCAATAATAACCACTTTGAAATGCGTTCCCTGCCCGGCTGGGAACACAATGTCGTGGCTTTGACAGGCGCTCCAATAACCTACCAGATATTGAACAACCTGTCGGCGGAAGTGTCGATGAAAGCACTTGGCGAATCCCGAGCCCTCAAGCGGTGGCAGCAAAGGGATTTCGAGGTCAGCCTGATTCCCCTCACCGAAGCCAACACCACTAAAGGCTCTTCCCTTGTTGTTATTGAGGATGTAAGTACTGACTTACAACGACTACAGGCCACGGTATCCAACCTGTTCCTGGCTGCCCTGCTGATCCTGGTACTGGCCGAAGTCGCCCTGCTCTGGCTGTTATGGACACCCATGTCGCGCCTGAAGCGGGTAGCCCAGGCATTGCCGAAACTGGCCCGCAGCAACCGCGAAGGGGTTTTGCAAAACCTGGATGACCTGAAAAACCCGCTATTACGTAACGAAATCCACGCACTGTTTGAATCCGCCAGCCTGCTGTCTCGCACCCTCGAAGAGCTGGACAGCACCGTCAAGCTTCGCACCAAAGGCCTGAAGCTGCGCAGCCGGGAGCTCCTGGAAGAGCGCAATTTTATTACCACCCTGCTCAACAGTGTCCACGCGGTAATCCTGACCCAGGATCCCAACGGACGAATCAAACTGCTCAATGCCGAGGGCTGCCGCCTCCTCAACATCAACCAGGAGGATGCCATCAATCACGAGTTTTGCACTTTTATCAATCAGACTGATCGGGAGAAGGTTAAAACCCAACTGCAACAGCTGTCTCACCAGGTCGTTACCCAGGTACATCACGAAAGTGTCTTTAACAACCCCAGAACCGGCCTCCTGCATATGGAATGGCACCATACGCGCCTGCCGGACTCGGCCACCAACGAAGCCCTGGTACTCTCGGTGGGACTGGACCTGACGGCACGCAAACACGCGGAAACCAACCTCGCCTGGCTCGCCGATCACGATTCGTTGACCGAACTCTACAATCGCCGCCGCTTCCAACTCGAATTCCAGCGCATACTCAAAATGTCGATGCGCAACCGCCACCCCGGCGCTCTCATTTTCTTCGATATCGATCAGTTTAAAACGGTTAACGACACCAGCGGCCACCCCACTGGCGATCGATTGCTGTGCGAGGTGGCGCACAAGCTCAAGCACGGTGTTCGGGAAGTGGATGTGCTCGCCCGGCTTGGGGGCGACGAATTCGCCGTGATTGCAGAAGAAACGGATCAGGCGGGAGCCATCGCTCTGGCGGAAAAACTCAGTTCACTGATCGGGGGCACTGAAGTGGTCACCGGCGAGACTATCCACCGTATCACCATCAGCCTCGGCATCGCCCTTTTTCCCGAACACGGCAACTCTGTGGACGAACTGATGGCCAATGTGGATTTGGCCATGTACAAGGCCAAAGCCACGACGGATGCCACCAATAACTGGCATTTGTATTCCGTCGACGCCCCGGAGAAAGTGGAACTTTACCAGCGGGTGGACTGGAAGGCGCGCATTCAAAAAGCCCTGGAAGAGAATCGCTTTGTCCTTCACTACCAGCCCATCTATAACATTGCCGCAGACCGTACCTCACATTACGAAACCCTGGTACGTATGATAGACAGTGAAGGTAATATCGTGGCACCCGGCATGTTTATCCCCGTGGCGGAGAAGACCGGCCTGATCTATAAGATCGACCGTCTGGTGATGGAACAGGCCGTGATCGCCCTGAAGAACTTTCACGCGCAAGGCAAGTCGATCACCCTGTCGGTCAATCTTTCAGCGACAGCTATTGCCAAAATCGACTTTATTGACACCATTGAAGCCTTGATTGAGAAACACCGTGTAGATCGCTCACACCTGATTTTTGAGCTTACGGAAACGTCCGCCGTGGATGACATTGTCAAAACTGCCGAGGTTATCGGCAACTGTCGCCGCCTGGGGTATCAGTTCTCGCTCGATGATTTCGGTGTGGGCTTCGCCTCATGGTTTTACCTGCGCCAGTTGCCCGTTGATTTTGTCAAAATCGACGGTTCCTTTGTCCGCAACCTATCCAATAACGAGGAAGACCGTCTATTTGTCAAAGCCATTAACGATGTCGCCCAGGGCCTGGGTAAAAAAACCATTGCCGAATTTGTCGAGAATGAGGAGTCGCTGCAACTGTTAAAAGAACTCGGTGTGGATTACGCCCAGGGCTACTATATCGGCAAACCCGCGCCGGAATTGCGGGAGCGGGATTTTTCACTCAGTGACTCTGCCGACCATGGTCGGTCAACACCGTATTCGCGAGCACAATTTCAACAATAACAACCTTTTCTTCGGACATTAAAAAAAGTAACTAAATGAAGAATGCACTCTTAGCTATGATGATATCGATATACCTCTGCGGTTCAGAATGTGCGAACGCAGAGGTAAATCACGAACCCGATGTTGTTGTCATCGCTCACCCCGACGTCCCCATTGAAACCCTATCGACTGTGGGCCTTAGAGCGATATTTGGCATGCGCAAAAGAACCTGGCAGCAGGGCGAAGCGATTAAAGTCTACGTACTGCCGGACAACAACTCTGTCCACAATCGATTCGCCAAACAAGTGTTGCAGACCTTTCCCTACAACCTTCGGCGCATTTGGGACAGACGTGTCTATTCAGGCACCGGACAATCACCCTATGCCGTCGGATCACAGGAAGAGATGCGAAGAGCAATTTCATCGACAGAGAATGCAATTGGCTATATCAGCCGCGAATGGTTAAACAGTGACGTTAAAGTGGTGGAGCTGAACTGATGGGATTCAAACAAGTCATAACAACTCTGGCCTTCGCGGTGGCCAGCGCCGAATTACCGGCAGCATCACTGAACAACTGGCAGGACACGCTGCAGTTTCACGGTTTCGCCGCCCAAAGCTACGTGTATACCGACAGCAATAGTTTTTTTGGCGACTCTGAAGACGGCAGCTTCGACTTCCGCGAGTTGGGTCTCAACAGTCTGTGGCGACCGACCACCCAGCTCCAATTGGCGATACAGGTGGTATCGCGGGACGCGGGAAAAACTGATGATGGAGACCTGCGTATCGATTACGGTTTTATCGATTACACATTTTTCAGTTCGGATACCCGCACCAGCGGCGTGCGTTTGGGGCGTGTAGTCAATCCCTACGGATTTTATAATGACACCCGGGATATTGCCGCCACACGCCCAAGCAACCTGCTGCCACAATCCATTTACTTTGACCGAAATAGAAACTTTGCACTGTCATCCGACGGGGTACAGTTCTACCACGAAATGGGTCACAAGTCCGGCGATTACAATTTCCAGCTTGCCGTGTCTGAACCGCGTCTGGAAGACCCGGGTTTTGAATCTTCACTATTTTTGCAGGAACTGCCGGGAAAACTCGAGGGCGACACCAGTTGGATGGGAAGATTGCTCTACGAGCGGGATTTGGGCCGCGTCAGGCTGGGGCTGACTGCGGGAGAAATCAATGTCGACTACTCACCTGGGGCAATGGACCCGGTACTGGCGGGCGAATTCCAATTCCGCCCCTATATTCTCTCCGCCCAGTACAACCACGAAAACTGGAGCCTGACGGCTGAATACGCCCTTCGCAAAGCCAGCCTAACAGATTTTGGCATTCCCGATATTAAATTCACAGGTGACAGTTATTTTATACAGGGAACCTATCGCTTTAATCCTTTTTGGAAAGTCTATCTCCGCTATGACGACCTGGCATGGGATCGCAATGACCGCAAAGGCAAAGCTTTCGAGGCGACAAGAGGACGGCCGGCTCACTCCCGTTTCGCAACAGACGTGACCCTCGGTGCACGTTGGGATATTCAAAAAAATATAATGTTGTGGGCTGAATGGCACAATATCGACGGCACCGGTTGGTTACCCAACATTGAAAATCCCAACCCCGCAGCGACCGAGCGCTATTGGAACCTCTTCTCTTTCTCCGCCTCGGTGCGTTTCTAAAAACGGCGACAAGCGGGGTATTGCCCCGCTTGACGTTTCCACAGCGTTATCGAAGGACAACAGCTATATAGCGGAGAGATCAGTCCCGAATCAGGACAAGCGCATCCAATTCTGTTTCACAGGCCAGAGAATTACTGACAAAGCAGGTCTCCTCGGCCTTGAGCAAGAGCTTTTCCGCTTTAGCCTGATCACCGGCCTCAGCGATCACCAAGGTTACCCGGGAGACAATGCGGGTGAATTGCACCTGATGGTCAACCTTCTCCAGCGAGCCCTCAGACTCACAGTCGATAGACAACCAATCCAGGCCGGACGCTTTGGCGATGGCCCGAAACGACAGGACAAGACAACCGGATACCGATGCCATCAACAACTCTTCCGGCGACCACTGATCTCCGGGACCATCAAACTGTTGGGGCGGTGCCAGCGACATCGACGGCAGATGCGCCGTCACGGTATGCAAATTATCGTTGGGTGTTCCGCAAATGCGGCTGCTGTAGGTGTGCGGTAATTGTTCCATTTAAAAGTCTTCAGTTGTGTGGTGAGATCGTCGGTCACACCCTTACCGGTTAAGCGCAAAGGCTGGGAATGTCGTCTCCGTCGAGTGATTATCAGGCTGAGAGCGCCGCGAATATCCCCCACTCACCCCCGGCCCGCTCATCGGGATCAAGCCTGCTCAATGCAATCCCTGCCCAATGTAAGTCAGAGGCAACCGCACTCCCATTGAATTCCTGTTTCTACCGAATGTCATAACGTCTGTACATTGCGGGATTGTGGATCAGAAGACAGCCTAAAATGGTCGCCGGTCAGGCGCTTTGATATAACTCAATCGCTCAAAGGGAATTACAGCAACAAGACAAAAAAGGGGCCCATACAAGGCCCCGCCTGTATTTATGCCAATAAAATAACAGCTTTCGCTCAGGGAACACCGGCCAGGGCATTGGATTGACGCACTGGAGCAAACGCCATTTCTGCACCCAGACGGGTGGCACGTTCGCGACTCTCTAGAGCCTTGTCCGTTAACCCCAGGGCCTGGTAAATATCGGCGGCAAGGTTGTGAAAGCGCGGCTCCTTCGGCTCCGAGCGAATCGCCTGCTGGATGTGATCACGGGCTTCATCAAAATCACCTGCATCCACTGCGGTTTGCGCCCGATAGAAACGGTAGTAGGGGTTTGCCAAACGAAAACGCTTAACCGCTTCGGCATAGACCGCAGCCCTCTCGCGGTCGCCGGTCTGCAGATAAAGACGACTCAGATTGCTGAGCGCCAATTGCTGATGCGGATTCAACCGCAACGCTTGCCGGTAGGCAATTTCAGCTTCCGTCAGGAAACCGGCGCGCCGGTAGAGACTGCCGAGGTTATTCCACAGGTAATCGGTTTCCGGCGCCAGCTCCAGGGCGCGACGCATATAGGGAAAGGCCTCCCGGTAACTACCTCGCCCCAAAAGAGCCATTCCGCGATTATTGTAGTACTGCGCCTGCGCGAGGCGGTCACTGATACGCCGCTGCGGGAAATCGGACTCGTAATCCCTCAACTTTAAATCCACGATCTGACGGCCGCTACGCAGCTGTACAAGAACGTTGACATGTTTGTAGCGCACAAAGGTGTTTTCGCCCAACAGGTCCCAGTCAGGGGGCACCTCCACTTCATTGAAGCTGGCCTTCAGGCCCACTTCCCGCGCCAGGGCGATAAAAAGTGCTGAAAATGCCAGGCAATTGCCCCGCTGCTGCAGGTATGCTTCGGCGGCGGTATAGGTGGCTTGTGAATCGTAACGGAAACCCAGGAGACCGGGATGTGTCACGGCGTAGACCAGTGCTCTCAGCTTGGCATTCTGATTGGCGTGCGCCGGAACATAGGCGCGAATAAACTCGCGCATCTCATCGTCGACCCTGATCAACGGTTCCCGTGGTAATGCCCAGGAAACCTGCGAGGGCGACATCAGGGTTTCACCTGCCAGCAACCGCTGCAACGCCCGATCGGCGGGGCCAACCACCGTGCCAAGCGTTGTGCACCCCAGCAACCAAAGGCACCCACCCAGCAGCACGAACCGTAACAGCACCGCTATCAATTGTGCACATCTCCGCCGAAGCGCCATACCACCTCCGGGAAGGATAGAGATCTCTAGAAAAGTATAGACGTGCGGGGGAAACCTCGGAGAAAAGGGTGGACAAAGAGGATAAATACGCCAAACTATCCCTGTTCCGGGGACCTGGCCCGTATGTGCGATGTTTGGGATCAAACGTCTGAATAGTGCGCATTCGGATACAGCTGGGAGCGGCAAGTTGCAAGCGGCAAGTTGCAAGCAGCAAGCGGCAAGTTGCAAGCAGCAAGCGGCAAGCTTTTTTGGTTTCCGGATACGCACTCTAAATACGAATAAAACAGCGACAAACCCCGGGGTTCTCCAATGGTAACCACCTCTATCCCCACTACTGCAGCCCATGCCGGCGACTTCTTCGGCCACCCCAAAGGCCTGTATGTCTGCTTTGCCACCGAGCTCTGGGAACGTTTCTCCTTTTACGGCATGAAATTTCTCCTGTTGCTCTACCTGACCAAGTACCACCTTTTCAGCGACAAGGCGGGCTATGACGTACTCGGCGCCTACGCGGGTCTGGTGTATGCCCTGCCGGTGATCGGTGGCCTGCTGGCCGATCGCTACCTGGGAATGCGCAAAGCCGTGGTCTTTGGCGCCATCCTGCTGGCCTGTGGCCATTTGTTAATGGGGGTCGAAGGTGCCCAGGCAGTTCGTTATGACGCAGGAACCATCCTCGCTAATGATCTTACGCTCAACAACGGCGCCATAATCGCCGCAGGCACCCGACTGCAGGAAGCCGTGGTCATCCAGGATGTGGTAGCACTGAACGTGTTCTTTTTTGCCCTGTCCCTGATCACCGTCGGCGTGGGTTTTCTCAAACCGAATATTTCCACCATTGTCGGCCAGCTCTACACCGACGACGACCCTCGCCGAGACGCCGGATTTACCATCTTCTATATGGGCATCAATATCGGTGCCTTTGCCGCCATCCTGCTCTGCGGATGGCTGGGTGAAACCTTTGGCTGGAGCTACGGGTTTGGCGCTGCCGGCGTCGGTATGATTATCGGTTTGATCACTTTTCTCAAGGGGCAGCCCCATTTGAGGGGCCTGGCTGAACCGAAGGCGCCGGAAAAACTCCAACAACCCTGGCTCGGCCCTATCAGTCGCGAGTGGATTATCTACCTGGGCGGTATCCTCTCGCTGGGTGTGATGTGGTTATTGCTGCAACGTGAACCGGTGGTCCATATCACCCAAAATATCCTGTTGGTGGCCTGTCTGGGGGGAATCCCCCTCTACGCCCTGCTCACCGGTAGCCGCGAAGAGCTCCACCGAACCCTGGTGCTGATGGCGCTAATCGCCTCGTCAGTTGTGTTCTGGGCCCTGTTTGAACAGTCCGCCGGCAGTATGACGCTCTATGCCGACCGGGTTGTGGATCGCCAGGTGCTGGGCTCCGAGCTGCGCGCCTCCATGTTTGGCTCGCTCAATCCGATGTTTATTTTCACGTTTGCACCGCTGTTTGCCGGCGCATGGGTCTGGCTGGCACGCCGGGGCTGGGAACCTTCGACGCCGGTGAAATTCGGCCTCGGTATTATCCAGGCCGGCCTCGGTTTTGGCGCTATGGTGGTAGGCGCTGCCTACGTGGGTGAAGACGGCAAGGTGGCCGTTATCTGGCTGGTCCTGGCTTACCTGCTGCACACCACGGGAGAACTCTGCCTTTCTCCCGTAGGCCTCTCCGCCGTCACCAAGCTGTCCATCGGTCGCGTTGTGGGCGTCAGTATGGGCACCTGGTTTTTAGCGACATCCCTATCGGAAACGGTAGCCACCCGAATTGGCAAGCTGGCCGCTATCGACACCACGGAAGGAGCCACTCAGGATGTCGCCGCCGCATTGGTTACCTATACCGAGCTCTACCAGTTTTTGATGTGGACCGGCATTGGGGTTGGTGTGTTTATCGTGTTGATTTCCCCGTTTTTACGAAAAGGCATGCACGGGGTGCATTAACCGATTGAGCGAACAGACCTGTTATTAAATTGTGCGCCCATCGGCGTTATGCGTATCGCCATTAACGGCCTGGCGCCGATCAGCAATATCCGGGAGCGTGTCGCCCATATGGCCAACAACCTGCTGGCCGAACGCGATATCATTTTAAATTCGGCTTCGCTTTACGACCAATCATCAGCCGTATGGGACAGGAAATCGGTCATTCAACCGGGCTGATCTCCACCCGCATGCGTTACGCCGTCTAACGGCGGTTTTAATGGAGGGGCGCGCCCGATGGATCAATCACAAATGCCGGAGCGGTATCCAATGCAGGAACGGTACCCAAACGTACCGCGCGGCCGCGGGCCATATCCCCACAGAGATCGTTGGTTTCAACCAGGGGGCGCAGCTGTTCGGCACGGCTCATAAAACTGTCAAGCATAAGCTGGTTGTATTTTTCCGGCACGCTTCTGACCCAAAAGACGTCCGGCAGATTTTGCATATAAGCCAGGCCGGCATAGGAAGCGATAACCTGCAGCTGAATATAGTTGAACGACATTTCGCGCACTGTCAGCGGTTCGGGCACATTCCGCTGTTCAGGTAACGGTTCCGAGGGTCGACAACCGCCGAAAAAGGAAGGTGGCATCCTGCCGGGGGTTGGCATAGGACCGATCCCTGGATCGACGTTTTTCCGCCTGAAGGCCTCGATCATCATGGCATGCCTTTTCCGATGTCGGGTTTCAAAAAAGACCAGCCGTTCCATCACGCTGCCTTCATATAACGCAAAATCGGAAAAAGAGGCGTTTCCACTGCTTTGCCCGCCCTGTTGTAGAAAACGACTCTCCAGGTTCACGACCACACAATCACAGGTTTCCAGCCAGTTCGCTATCTCATCGCGGGAGAGTCCCCTGGCCAGCAGGACAGTGCCAAAGGCTTCCTGATCGGGTTGTTCGGTGGCGAGCCGCTGCAGTTCACTGAGTGACTGTTGGTACTGATCACTGTTTCTCAAGCTATCCATCTGCTCCGGTGTCAAGCCATTCCCTGCCAAATCCGGCGAGGTCAGGGTACTTCCCGCATTAACCACCTGTGCGCTGGTATCCAAACACACAGTCATCAGTGAAGCGACAAATAAACGCGTCCAAAAAGAGGATGGTATATTCATTGCAACTCCTTTTTAGTCATTCTGCTTGAATGTAGTACGTCAATTCGACAGGAATGCGGGCGGTCAGTTCAGTATAGTTCAGGATATGGACCGGGATGCCGACAAGGAGGGTTCAGCAGCCATTGTTATGACGTGTCAGAGGTCTTGCTCATTCAGTTGCGCACCGTACCCCGGCAACAGGCCAACAATTCATAGGCCTCTTGTACGCGCCTGAACTGTTCGGCCTCCCCTCCGCGATCCGGGTGGTGCACTGCGGCAAGGCGTCGGTACCGGGCGCGGATATCCGTCCAGTTGGCAGAGGCTTCGAGCTGCAGGACAGCCAGGGCGGCTTGCTGTTTATCGTCGACAAAATAGCGCTGCCAAAAAGTGCGCAACAACTTATCGACCGAGTCGCTGCTGCTTTGCTCAAAATGCCGCCAGTCCAGATAGTAATCGCTCAGGGCGTGTTGACCGCCGGTATCGGGCAAGCCTTCCGCGAATGGCGTCAACACAGACTGCAGCTGTATTTTGAGCGGTGAAATGTTTAGACAAAAACCTTCCGCCATCAGCCTGGGGCGCAGCGTGTAAAGCGCATTCATCACCAGAAAGTGCTTGCGGAACAGCTGCAATTCGGTGGTATCGCCCAACAGGGATTGCAATGCGGAATCCTCCAGTGCCAGCCGGGTGAGCAGTTGGTGCTCGCTGAATCCGTTGGGGTTCTCCCGGAGAATCTGTAAGATTGTCGCCACGAGGGGATTGCTCTGCATACAAGGGCGCCACTGCGAAAGAAAATTTTCAGGTAAGAGGCGGCCACTATAGCGCGAAAGAGGCGCTAAAGCATCCAACCTTTGGTCAGGCGTCGCTCCACTCGGTTAACTGGCTTGCAACGCACAGTCTGAAGGTAAACATGTGCAAAAATATTTGCACCTGCTGTCACCATCGTGATCTATGATTGACGATGATAGCGCCCCTCGCCATAAAAGGCTCGAACCTGATGGTGAAATGTCTGAAAGGAGAACGCATTGAATATATCTTTGGTGTGCCCCTTGAAGAAACCCCGATTTTAGGGTGTTGCTGGAAAAATCCTCAATGTCGTTGACTCTCACACATCACGTGCGGGGAGTGGCCTACAATGCCAACCAGCCTGACCTGATTTTCCATGGCGGAAGCAGTGCTATTGCCCCAAACCATGCTATAGGGATTCCGGCACCACCATTCGTTATGGCTACTGATATTTCAAGGGCGGTCTTGGTATTGCGATTTTACGGCACTTGAGTAGACTGGGCAGCGTTGGCAAACGCAAACTGCTCTCGATAGTAGTATCTACTGCTATCACTATCTATCTAAGGATGCGATATGAAATTTTTAACCGTCTTTCCTTTTGTCATACTATTGAGCTTATTAAATGGTTGTGCGGGTAACGCGCCTATCTCAGCAGCTGACAAAGCACATATATCCAGTATTTATATTGATCCAGCCATCACCGTGCCTGAAGATATGTGGTATACAGGACCAGAGGCAACCTTTGGGGTTATCGGTCTATTGGTAGAAAAATCCACTGCGAAAACAGAAGACAAAATTATTGCCTTAGCGCAAAAAAACGATATCCACATCGATAAAATCCTCTATAACGAGCTAAGGAAACAGCTGTCGTTATCCCCTACCTTCACCGTTGTGGACAATCAGGCAAGTGATGCCACACTAAGTGTGGATATTGTGATTTATGGCTTGACTTTGCCGCATGGATTCTCGTCCAAGCTGGTTCCCATACTACGCTATACCACAACGCTTAATGATGCCACTGGAAAACAGATATGGAAGCAAACTGAGCACGTTGTGCTTAAAGATGTGGGAGGTGCTACGGCAGATCAAATAAACGAGGACCCGGCAATTTTAAAAAGGTTATGGGGCGAAGCTGCCGCTTCGGGCGCCAAACACACCGCTGAAAACCTGAAATAGTCTGGTTGGGATTCGCACTCAATTCAGGAGCTATTAACCCCGCAGGAATTATGCCGGGTTAATAGCGACGCAGGAATGTACCCCCCAAGTGCTTTAGCGCTCGCAAGTTATTCGACAAGCATACCTAGCCCGTATTTCTCACCAGATTTCGTAGTGAGGTTATTCTGAAGTTTGTATAACAGTGCGCTCGGACGGGAGACGCTGAAGGCGAAGCCAACACTACGTCGAAGCGGCTGAAGGGAGAACGCACTGTTATACAAACTATAGGAGGGCAGCGCCGCCGTAGAAAGCGGGTGAGAAATGCGGGCTAGCGTAGTGTCTACTTACAACTCACAGTCAATCGCCTGAAAATAGGTATTTGCCGGAAGCTGTAAACAGAGCCGTTGTTTCTGGATGCTCCCTCAATGGTAGATATTGGTCTTCGCATTTTGATCACTACTTGGCTATTGGAAATAACGCAAGACAGGATAGTCATTCATGCCAGGGGATTTCCACAAAGCCTTCAGGGTGATGTTCCGGCCTATCACCGGTAGCGGTGAGCGTGATGCAAAACTGGCGCAGCCGGAAAGGCCAATCACAATAAAAATCACAACAAAGCAGCCATTAAAATTTCATTTTTCCCCTATTTTAAGTGATACAGGCAATAATTTTTTTGCCATTATAGGTTTCCCCATTCTTCATTGAGAAAGTATTGGCATATGATACTTTAGCTACATCATGATTGGGATATAAACGCTGAACATAAGACTCATAAGTTAACCAGTTATTCTTTGCGCTGCAGGAATCCTTACTTATCTCCAGACACACTTTTCCATTTTCCACCAACACACTATTTAACGAAACTGTGACTTTCTCGCTTTCCGGTAAGCAAAAATCATCCCCGATTTTTCCCACTTTATATTCCCCGGACTTAATTCGGGCTAATATTTGTTTCGAATCTATGCCTAACGGTTTCAACCCCAATGCCAGATCCGGCTTTGCCTCAGTCGGCTTGCTATCAGCCATAAGCACCTGTCGCGCGAAAGCTTCCGGATTGTTAATGGCAAAACTGCAACCGCTTCTGTATTGCTTAACCAACGCAATAAGCTTGTTTTTGTCACTACTCGCCAAATCATTCATCCTGGCTATCGCGGCATTTAAACTATCATGGGCCAATTGTGCAGCAGCTTTTTCGACGCGCCGCTCATCAGCAACATCGGCCGAATACAGTTTTTGATTAATCTTTGTCGCCATAGTCGTAGCTTTGAACTCCAATTGTTTTGCACTTTTTTACTCCCGGCCTGGTTACTATTTTTCAATGTTAACCCGGCCATATGGTAATAGGCAGCACATTGGCTATAGGCATCAGATATTTTTAAGGGTCTACGCGGATTAGTGTGGGTCATAAAGCATCCTTTTGGGTAGAGGCGGGAGGAAAGAGGCGATGATTTTGAGTTTTAAATACTCCTCATCACGGTAACCATAGGCGCGGCGTTGCAGTACACGAATCTTGTTA
>JBNKHG010000024.1:0-107801 GCA_050290225.1 Cellvibrionaceae bacterium | reverse complement strand
ACTTCCGGCAAATAAATGAAAAGGACGTTGCACGAGCTGTCAAATGTCTGAATAATCGACCCCGGAAATCGCTGAATTACCAGACACCAGCCGAGGTGTTTTCTGCCCTCAAAAGTGGTGCACTTTGAACTGGAATTCGAGTATTGATAATAATCCAATAAATAGCGCCTTACTGTTCCTATTTACAACCATTAAAGTAAGACTATGTTCGGAGGCCATAGCAGTTAGTCATGGCTTTTAGAGGCGCCCGGCACAACCTATCTCGAGGAAACACCCATGAAAAACTCATTCATACATTCCCGTTCAATACCAAGGGCGGATTCGCCGCACTGGCGCTGCGTGTACCGGTTGGCGTGATCCTGGCCGCCCACGGCGCACAAAAGCTGTTCGGCTGGTTTGGCGGCTATGGCCTGGAGGGCACCGGACAGTGGCTGGCCAGCATCGGCCTCACCCCCGGCTACCTGATGGCGGTATTGGCTGGCAGCGCTGAATTCTTTGGCGGTCTCGCCCTGATCGTGGGACTGTTGACCCGACCGGCTGCGGCAGTAGCAACAATTACGCTGCTGGTGGCCATCCTCAGTGTACACATTGGCAACGGCCTGTTTATGAGCAATAACGGCTACGAGTTCGGATTAAGCCTGCTGGCGGCGTCCATCGCACTGGCGATCCAGGGTGCGGGTCATTTCTCGGTAGACAACCTGCTATCACAGAGGGCGATCAAAAGCTGATCAAACATCCCAATCAACCTATCATCTGGTGTCGGGATACCGACCTGGAAACGCGGGAAATACGACTCGCGAACGGTCTCGCCACCTGTTCGCCACGCACCTGACCGAGACCGACTTGCGGTTGTTCGTGACACGGGTGCACTTTGACGCCGCCTATCACGGCCGGTTCGAGTGAAACCGAAACCGCCTCAGCGACATGCCCGGGCTTCATGCGTATATGCAGCAGATTCTCACTCTCGATGGTATCGTAAACACAGTCAAGCTCGACCACATCAAGGCGGGGTATTATTCCATCAAAGCGCTTAATCCCAATGGCACTGTGCCGCTCGGCCCGGCGTTGATCTAAACCGGATTGAACGACACCGACAACAATTTTATCGACGATAATATTTCCATGAATAATCAGTCCACCGAAATACTTTACCTGTCTCACGGTGGCGGTCCGATGCCACTTCTGGGGGACACTGACCACAGGGAAATGGTCGTGCATTTGCAAGACCTTGCCGGCAGATTACTCAAGCCCTCAGCCATTTTGCTTATCAGCGCCCACTGGGAAGAACCGTTGCCTACAATCACGTCTAACCCCACTCCCAGTCTGGTTTACGATTACTACGGTTTCCCGCCGGAATCCTATGAGATCCAGTATCCCTGCCCCGGTGAACCCCGACTGGCGCAACAGGTATACGAGGTGTTGGAGAAAGCCGGTATAACCGCAAGGCTGGACGCAGAACGAGGATTGGACCACGGCGCTTTTGTGCCGCTGAAACTGATGTACCCGGCGGCGGATATTCCCTGTATACAATTGTCGTTGAGCAACGATCTCAGTGCGAAAACCCATCTGGCCATCGGCCGAGCCCTGCGGGCGTTGCAGTATGACGGGCTGCTGGTGATCGGTTCGGGGTTTTCATTTCACAATATGCGCGCGTTCTTCACGCCCGGCGTACCAGGTATCGACGCCAAAAACCAGGCATTCGAGGACTGGCTCCTGGAGACCTGTGCCAGCCCGGCGCTGGCGGAATCCGAACGCAGCGATCGCCTCGCTGACTGGGAGAAAGCACCCCACGCCCGGTTCTGCCACCCACGGGAAGAACACCTGCTACCGTTACACATCTGTTACGGTATGGCCGGCAAGATCTGTGATGAGCATATCCCTGTAAAAATTCTGGGGAAACAATCCAGTATTTTTCGCTGGTCCATAACCCCCCTATCGGACTGAAACCTGCTTAAACAAATTTGTCGACAACCCTGGGCCACCGTAATGCCATACCGACCGGGGAACGTCATTCAAACTTGTTTTGGCATTAATATTCCAGATAGCTATCGTTGGATAGATTCCGTCTGAGGCAAGCCATTTCACCCTCGTTTTACCCTCAACACCACGTGCGTTGTAAGTTCTACATCGAAACAGATCTGGGAGTGAAGCATCGCATCTGCCCTTTCGGGTTCTCCTATCACAAATTATAAAGCCATAGACCCGAACATAGACCCGAACGATAGACCCGAACGATAGACCTGAACGATAGACCTGAACGATAGACCCGAACGATAGACCCGAAATCACTCCATCGCGCGAAGAGATAACAGCGATGCACCCACAACACCACGCAGTGTGATCCACGTCACAGATTCTGCAAGTCGATCCCCAGGGCGAGTGAAGAGAGGGAGACTTTTGCAGAGTACACACGTGTAATAGTGAGAGGTGTGTATTAATTGTCTAAATTAGACTCAACCATTTTCGCTATAAAATAAAGAAACACGCACACCCTTCCGACACAAAAAACTTTAGAAAGGGATGCAAAATTTGACCGGGTTACCCCGCATTTTTCGATTGCCTTTGCGCCGAGAAGACCAATTCTCCGCCTTGGTGCGGCCCCACATTGGCCTCATGTACCGGATGGCATACCGCTGGACACAGAATCGTGATGAGGCGGAGGATCTGGTTCAGGATGTACTTACCCGACTCGTTAACCGCATGCACGAGTTGAGCCGGGTGGAGAAACTGAGTCCCTGGCTCGTCAAGGTCCTCTACCGCCGTTATGTCGACCTCTACCGCAAGCGGGCCAATTCGCCGATTGATAACGATTATAACTGGCACAGTGATGAGCCACTGTATCAGGAGCAGCTGGTAGACACCGACGACAGACTTCATCGCCTGGAACTCCAGCGTGTCCTGAACCAGGCCCTGGCAACATTGGACGATGACCAGCGAGATGTCGTGCTGTTGCACGATGTGGAAGGACACACTGTCCTGGATGTTGCGGACATTCTTGATATAAGCGTGGGAACGGTGAAATCCCGATTACACCGGGCACGAAAAAAATTGAAATTTTCTCTGCGTCCGGGAACCTTTAGAACGCTCCAGGCGTGTTAAAGGGTAGTATGAGGTGATTACGATGAAATGCTCTCAGATCAGACAACAACTTATTACGCAGCGGGAAGCAGGGCCCTTGGGCGATGCCTTGCTGACCCACCTGCAGCAGTGCACCGAATGTCGAGAATACGCTGAAGAGCTACGGTTACAACGACTACTGCGTACCCTGCCGTTGCGTGAGCCTGAGGCGGGGTTCGAAAACCGGGTACTGCAAAAAGCGCTGGGCGATAGCCACAGCGTAACAGCGTTGCGACACGGGTGGAGCTGGGGGGGAGCTGCCGCAGCTGGCGTTGTGCTGGCCTTGTTGGTCACGCTGCTATGGCGGCCACAACCATTAGAGTCTCAGACCGAAAAGGTCGCGACTTTGCTACCCAATTCGCAGAAACTGCAAGTTCGACCTGTCAGAGTGCTGTTGAGCAGTGTTCGAACCCTGCGTGATGCCACCATAACCGTGTCTCTGCCCCCCCACCTGACGCTGGAGGGCCATGCCGAAGCACAGCGACTGCAGTGGAAAACGAACCTGAGCGCTGGTGACAACAAGCTGACCCTGCCCGTACAGCACAAGGAGATTACAGGCGGCGAGACAAATAACGACGAAATTTTGATCGAATTGGAACATAACGGCCTGCGCAAACAGTTTCGGGTTCCAGTGGAACACCAAGTTCGCGATGACATGACAACCAAAATGATTTGACACTCAACTCCCTAACACCATGGAGATGGATTATGAACAAAATACAGAAATTATTATCTCTATTGTTGGTCTCAGCATCACTGGCGGCCACCCCTGTTCTTGCCGACGACTCCGATGACGGTCTGGGTGTATCTCTGAAGGTGCTTGATGACGGTGATACTTCAGAGGACGCTGTAGAAAACCTTGAAGTACCCGAAGATGCCAGTGACGTGGCGAAGAATGTCGCTGCTGCCATTGCCGCGAGCGACGAAGCCGGCTTAAGCGGAAAAGAAAAAGCCGACGCTGTTATCGAAGCCGCTACCGCTCATGCGCAGGAAACAATAAACAACCTCATTACGCAAGGGAAAATCCCCGAGGATGTCAAGGACAAGCTGCCTCCGCACTTGGTCCCAAGTGTGGCTGACGATTCTCATGATGTGGATGACACTCAGGATACAGTAGTTGACGACACCGGCGGGAGAATAAGCGCCGAAGGATAACGCTTGCTATACGTATTGTCTTAACGCTATAAAAGCATACAGCAACAGGTGGCCGGCAACGGTCACCTGTTGCTGTATGTGCAAAAAGTATTAATGCAATGAGGACCATACTTCATGCGATTAAAAAAATCCGGGGAATTATTGTTACTGGGACTATTGTCCATGCCGCTTGCCGGTTACGCACAAAACGAATTCCAGCAAGGTACAGAGGCGTTCAAGGGAATGCAGTACCAACAGGCACTGGAATTTTTTCTGGAAGCGGAGAAGAAAGGCGATAGCAGTGCCACGCTGATTTACAATATCGCGGCCACCTACTTTCAACTGGGGGATTACAAGAAGGCCTCCCAAACCTTTCATCGCCTGAGCGATAACCCGAAGTGGGCCGACCTCGCTCACTACCATCTAGGGCTGGTAGCCGAAAAACAACATAATCACTCGCGGGCGATCGTCCTGTACCGCACTGTGCTGGCTAATGCACAATCCAACAAACTCCAACGTCTCGCGGCCAATCGACTGGCCAAACTTGCACCCTCAACTCGCAGGGAGGTTTCAGCAAAGCCCTGGCTCACCCTTTTCAGCGTCTCCACCGGTTTTGACGATAATGCTTTTAATCAACAAGACGATATTCAACTGGATTCTTCTGCCGGCGAAGACAGCTACATGGAGTACTTTGGCTGGGGGCGATACGCACTGCAGGGGACGACACTGGATGGCTGGCGAGTACAGGGATACGCTTACAGCCGTCGCTATTCCGATTTCGACAACTTGAACCTGAATGCCTATAGTCTGGGATTGTCCCGTGATATTCCCCTGCGTGACGGGTATGCAGAATTTGGGGTGTCCACTGTGACAACAAAGCTCGATGGCGAAGACCTCACTGACCAGATCAAATTGCTCACCCGCATTAAACGCTCCTTCGGTAATTCACAAATCAGCCTCAGCTATCAGCCCAGTCTTTACGAGGGCGGCAGCGATTTTGCCCACCTCGACGGCTGGCAACACATTGTCGAGACCAAGTGGCGGTACCCGCTCCAGGCTGTCAGTGTAAACGCCCTTTACCGGCTGGAGCTTAATGATCGGGATGACCTGGAAAGCGACGGTGACTTTTTCAGCTACTCGCCGATGCGACAGAGTGTGGGTTTGGGACTGGACTGGCGTGCGCAGGCGAATTGGCAGGTATCTGCGGGCATTGAATACCGCGTCAGCGAATATGATGGCACAAACCGCCTGACCGATACCGACGGCGTTTTCAAGGAGAAGACCCGCGACGGAAATCGAGCGAAAGCCTGGCTTAAAACCCAATTTAACGTGTCGGAAAATTTACGCCTCACAGGTCGCGTTGCTGTAACCGATAACGATGAAAACTTTGATACCTACTCCTACGATAAACACGAAGGGAATCTGGCGGTAGAGTTTATTTATTAAAGCGCAGTCCCGTTACAAGCCGCCAGGGTTCTGGAATACTGGCGCCAATATTTCTTGTATGTTGCAGCCGGTTAACAACCATGCCAGTCCTGTTTGTGAGGCCGGCATCGCATGTACGGTTATTGCAGTTGTTGCAGAAGCGGTTCAGGTAGAGAAGTGTTTCAGGTAGAAATGACAGAGAGCTTAAATGCTATGCGGCGACCTAGGGCCACCGCAAAGTCATACTGACCAACGCTCGCCGTTCAAACTCGTTATGGCGCTGATATTCCAGGTAGCGATCATTAAACAGATTCTGTCCGACCAGAGCGATTTCGCCCTCGTTTTGCCCCCAACGCCAAGCGCGTGCGAGCTTCATATCCAGACGTGTGTGAGACTCAACCTCCGTACCGGCGCGCCAGTCGATAAAATCCATATACTGTAGATAACCACTGATCCGCCATTCGGAATTCCACTGATGACTGAACAGCAGTCCCGCACTGTATTCCGGTGCAGAATCATCAAGTGTGGACTTATAACTGACGGATTTTACTTTACGCCACCGTTTGCCCGAAGCTGACAAACGCGTATAGTCTAGTCGCAGCCAGGTATCAGCACTGTAGTACCAGCTCAGCTGTGCCTCAACGCCTTCGACATTCCAGTCTCCGGTGTTGGCCACGACGCGTACTTTGTCGATCGCCGGTGAACCGTAGACGCCATCCACGTAAAAATCGGCGCAGTACCGGGCAGCCAGCCACGTCGCTATACCCGGGTCGGGGTTGGCGCAAATATCGGGGTATGTATCGATCAGGTCAATTGCACCCCGAATTTCCTCGCGAAAGAGCTTGGCGTCCAGGCGGAGCCTCTTGTCGAACCAATAACCGTAATAACCCCATTCATAGGTAGTGACCTTTTCGGGTTCAACATCTGAATGAGATCGTCGTTGCAAGTCAATCAGATCGCCATTTTGGAAGCGCAGCACCCTTAGTCGGTCGGTTTCCATCAACGCGGGTTGGCGGTAGGCGCGTGTGGCACCCAGGCGCCAGTGGTGGTCTGGATTAAAGTGATAAGTCAACGCGATCCTCGGCGAGGACTCCACATCAAAGCCCTCCTTGTCCTCCAGCATAAGGCCACTATTGAGGACCCAATCGGGTGTCATCTGCCATTCTGCATTACCGAACAGGTAATAAACTACAGCGTCGGTATTGCCGTCCCCGGCGAGCCAGTCACTTTTGCCCCTGTCCAGGCGTGAGCCCACGCCCCATACAGTCTGCAAGCTGTTCGCCGCCCGCAAATGATGTTCCAACTCTATATTGGCCACTGAATAGTCCCGACGCCCCTCTTCCACCTCGATAAGCTCATCACTGTGGCCGGGAAAAACGATGCTCACAACATCGGGGGTGACATCAAACTCTGTGGAAACCAGGTTCTGACGATACTTCTCGAAGGTATAATCGGAATAGGAAAAATGGACTTTCCATTGTTGGGTTTCCGACGAGCGCTGCCACTGACTGCTCAACCAGGCGGCTTCCCTGTCATCGTCGGAGAATTCATCCAGGTGATCGGTGTCGCCAGTGCCAAAACTGCCCTTGCTGAAACCGAGTTCAAAATTGAACTCATCGGTAAGATTCGGTGCAATTACGCCATTGAGCACCAAGTGGCCTGTATTGGCTTCGTCATCAATGCCATCGAAACCCTCGGTTTTCCTGGCGGCAAATCTGACAGAAAAATCCGTGTTACCAACGTTATCGCTGTGACGCCCCCCCAGGGTCTGGGTACCTTGGCTGGAGAAGGCAACTTTTACCCTTCCGCCGGCTTCCTGTACGGGGTTACGGGTAACAATATTGATAGCGCCAAGAATGGCATTGGAGCCGTAAGCGGGCACGTTGGATCCGCGCACCACTTCAATATGATCCACATCCTCCGGTAAAACCCCGATGCTCTCCCAGGCAACGGACGATAACTGTGGCAGATACACAGACCGGCCATTAACCCGCACCTCCAGGCGGCGGGGGTCGCGGTCGGTAAAGCCGTGAGAGGTCACACCAAAGGTCAGCCCATTGGAATAGAAAACCTGGAAACCCGGTACCAGCCGCATGACCTCTGCCAGGTTTGCCGCGCCCAGCGCTTCGATCATATCCCGTGTAATAATTGTGACCGACGAAGGGGCGTCGGTAACTTTCTGTTCCTGGCGAGTGACTGATAAGACGTTGGGAATTTCAGTCAACCAATCAGCCTCTGTCAGTATCCTGCCATCGGCGTGGGTGAGCGCAGAAACAACAAAACCCGTCGCAACCCCCGCCAGGGTGACCGCGCGAACTCCCCAGTTGATCACATTACCCGCTGCCAGCGCTGTGGCGGTAATACAATGCCGGTTATTGCCCATCATTCTCTATCACTCTTCGGAACCGCCGATATCGGCGCTTAAGTCAGGCCAGGCGGCTTTGAGGTACAAAATCATCGACCACAATGTGAGCGCTGCGGCGAGGTAAAGCAAGATATACCCCACCATGGTGGCGTTGGAGTGGGTAGTGGGGTTAAAAGCAAGCAGCATGATAATGGCGACGATCTGCGCCGTGGTCTTGATTTTGCCGATATAGGAGACCGCCACACTGGCTCGCTTGCCCAACTCGGCCATCCACTCCCGGAGTGCAGATATCACGATTTCGCGCCCCACTATCACAACGGCGGGAATGGCAAACCAGGGACTGGCATGGACCTCCACCAGCAATACCAGCGCCACCGCTACCATTAACTTATCCGCCACCGGATCCAGAAAAGCCCCAAAGGGGGTCGCCTGGTTGAATTTACGGGCAATATAGCCATCGAGCCAATCGGTGAGGCCGGCCAATGCAAAGATCAGGGCCGATACAGGGTAACTCCAACCATAAGGCAGGTAGAAAATAGCGACAAACACAGGCACAAGGATTATGCGTAGCAGGGTCAACTGGTTGGCTAGTGTCATAACTCCGGGACTTCTTTAAACCCGTGAATCCAGATCACGGAATTCTTCTTGTTCTTCTTTAACGAAAGCGCACCCTACTCATTGTGCAGGGCACTGTAAATATCTTCTGCAATTTTTTTGCTGATACTGGGCACTTTGATCAATTCCTCGACGCTGGCCCGGCCAATCTCCTGCAGCCCCCCAAAATGGCGCAGCAACTCGCGACGGCGCTTGGGACCAACGCCGGCTATATCCTCCAGAGCCGACGTCCGGCGCTTCTTATCCCGCCGCTGCTTGTGGCCGGTCACCGCAAACCGGTGGGCCTCGTCGCGAATATGCTGGATCAAGTGCAATGCCGGCGCATCGCTCGGCAAGACAAGCTCCTGGTCCTTATTGTCAAAAAACAGGGTCTCATACCCTGCCTTGCGGGTGGTGCCTTTGGCAACACCCAGGAGCCGCACCGAATTGATCCCAAGCTCCGACAGCACTGCCTGTGCCCGGGAAAGTTGCCCTTTACCGCCGTCGATTAACAGTACGTCCGGCAGTTTACCCTCACCCTGTTGCAGCCGTGTGTAACGGCGGGTCAAAGCCTGTTCCATCGCCGCGTAGTCATCCCCGGCGGTAATACCCTCGATATTGAAGCGCCTGTAGTCGGACTTGACCGGACCGCCGCCGTCAAAAACAACGCAGGATGCCACGGTCAATTCACCACTGCTGTGGCTTATATCAAAGCATTCAAGCCTCTGGGGCAACTCATCCAGCCCCATGGCATCCTGTAATTGCTCAAGGCGGCGCAGGCTGCTCTGGCGACTGGCAATATGGGCAGCCAGATTCTGCCCTGCGGCAGTCACCGCCAACTCGCGCCACTGTGCCCGGTGACTTCGTACTTTATCGGTGATGTGGACCTTGCGCCCACCCCGTTGCTGCAACGCCTCGGCTATCAGGCCGCAATCTTCAATAGGGTGACTTAATAAAACCTCCTTGGGCAGCTCACGTTGACTGGCGAGATAGAACTGAGGAATAAAGGCTGACAGCAGCTCGGACTCACCCTCGCCCAGCATCTCCCGGGGAAAATAACTTTTACTACCGAGAATCCTGCCCTGCCGGATATAGAGTACATGCACACAGTTATAGGCCTTGTTACAGGCAGCGGCGATGACATCGGCATCACCGCTGCCCTCTTCAACCACCTGCTGTGCCTGGATTCGACGCAAGGCGGTAATCTGATCACGAAAGCGGGCTGCATCCTCAAACGCCAAAGCCCTGGAAGCCGCTTCCATCTCGTCGGCGAGTTCCCCCATCAACATCCGGCTTTTACCTTCCAAAAACATCACCGTATGCCTCAGGTCCTGTCGATAATCTTCAGGGTTGATGAGGCCGACACAGGGCGCGGTACAGCGTTTAATCTGGTACTGCAGGCAGGGGCGTGAGCGATTGCGAAAGACACTGTCCTCGCACTGGCGAACACGAAAGGTTTTTTGCAAAAAATTCAAACTGTCTCTGACAGCCCCGGCATTAGGAAACGGGCCATAATAGCCACCCTTTTTGCGCTTGGCGCCGCGGTGAAACGCCAAGCGAGGGTAATCCTCGTCCGACGAGACAAAGATATAGGGGTAGGACTTATCGTCCCGCAACAGGATGTTGTATGGGGGACGCTGGGCCTTGATCAGGTTTTGCTCAAGCAGCAGCGCTTCCGTTTCACTTCGGGTTACCGTCACCTGAACACTGGCTATTCTTGCCACAAGTGCTGCGGTTTTGGCACTTAAACCCGACTTTCGAAAGTAACTCGAAACCCGGTTTTTGAGATTCTTGGCTTTGCCGACATAGAGTATTTTTTCATCGGCATCGAGCATCTGGTAGACGCCCGGGTGTTGAGTCAGTCCTTTGAGAAACGCTCGATGGTCAAAACCCTCTGGGTGCGCTTCAGTTTGACTCGGACTGTGCTTGGTTAAGGTTTCGGAGTAACTCATGATCTTGCATCGCGTTCAGGGCCCCTATTCTAACACGATCAGGGCTCGGAAAGCGTTGCATCCGGGCATCTGCTGCAACCCGGTTATTGGGAGGTTATACCACGGCTTCCGGGTCGAGAATATTGTGTTTGACCGCCAGTAGAGTCAATTCCACATCACTGTGGACATCCAACTTGTCAAAGATGCGATAGCGATAACTGTTCACCGTTTTGGGGCTAACACAAAACGCCTTGGCAATGTCCTGCACCTTTTGGCCATTGGCAATCAAGAGCGCAGTTTGCAGTTCACGCTCGGAGAGTTTTTCAAAGGGGGATTGCTGTCCGGGCGTTTTGGAGAAATTTTTCAACGCCAGTTGCTGGGCAATGCTGGGACTCATATAGAGCTCACCCGCACTCACCTTGTGAATGGCATCGATCATTTCCTGGAGCTCAGCGCCTTTGGTCACATAGCCTACGGCGCCGGCTTGCAAAAGACGGTTTGGGTACAAATCATCATCGCAGGCGGTTACGGCGACGATTTTGACATTTTCGTTAAAATTGAGAAGTTTTTTAGTCGCTTCAATGCCGCCGATACCGGGCATTTTCACATCCATCAACACAACGTCCGGGCTGAGCTCACGAGACCGGGTAACAGCCTCTTCGCCGCTGGTGGCTTCCCCAACCACCTCGAACCCGGCTACATCGGACAGCATTCGAATGATGCCCGTTCTAACCAGGTCGTGGTCGTCAACAACGAGAATTTTGATCAATACTACATCCCCAAAAAAACCTTAACCCCTGTGAGGCCAAATTTTCCGACCATAGTCTGTGCGCCAGACGCTTTCTCTTATTGTCTTTTTCGACAACGGTCGGGTCGGCAATTTCGGCGTGCAATTCAGGTCTGTAAATTGAGTTGGCGCCATTGTTAGGTGTGAAAGTTAAGTGTGAAAGTTAAGTGTGAAATTTACCACTCCACCCCCGGCAATCCCAGTATTAAATCCTATCTCTCTCGGTCACAACAATCATTGATGCCGATCAATATTTAGACGCCCGGTTGAATTTGGCGATAGGTGAGGTTGATACGGGGCCCCACTGGCAACCGGGTTTTTGGAACCTGGTGCAGCCAATGGTGCTGGGTTGACCCCCTCATCACCAATAGCGACCCTGACCCCAGGGAGAGTTCCACCTTCCCAAAGTCGGGATTGTGTCTGTGTTTAAGCACAAATCGGCGCTCCGATCCAAGGCTGATGGACGCGATCACCGGATTTCGGCCCAGTTCCGGCTCGTCATCCGCATGCCAGCTTACGCTGTCGCGTCCATCGCGGTAGAGGTTTGCCAGAACACTATTAAACCTCAGTCCCAACGCTTTACTCAGGCGATCCCTGAGTTCGGTGAGCAAAGGCGTCCAGGGCAAGGCCGACAATCTGATGGAAGAATAGGTATAGTCTCGTCCAGGATCGCCGTACCAGGCGTTAAGCCTGGGAATCGGCAGGTTTTTGCCATGTATGTGTATCACCGATTGCTCCCACTCCAGGCTTCCCCGCAAACGATCAAAGAGTATTAGCGCTTCTTCCGCACTCAACCAGGTTTGACATAGGTAAAGTTCGCCGTCGGGAATACTGAACGACTCCCATTTGGGGACTGGGTTCTGGAACAGTGATGCTTGTTGCATGTGGCAGCGACTCGCTCAGCACTCTGACGGTTCCAGGAACACTGAAAACTCCCGGTGCACTTATAACTACCCGATCTTAACGTTAAAGATAAACGCGCGGTTCCATCTCCAGGCTGATGCCAAAGATTGATTGTACCCGCTCTGCCACCTCATCTGCGAGCGCCAGCAGGTCTTTGCCACTACCCTCCCCGGGATTGGTCAATACCAGTGCCTGTTGGTGGTGCACCGCCACTTTACCGCGACTGACCCCTTTCATACCCGCGCGCTCGATCAACCAGCCGGCCGCCACCTTAACCGAGTCCTGGCCCAGCACAAATGCCGCGATATCGGGAAACCGTGCCTTAAGTCGCGCCAGCTCTGCGCCACTGACCACCGGATTCTTAAAGAAGCTACCGGCATTGGGGATGAGGGCGGGATCGGGCAATTTTGACCGCCGAATGTCGCACACGGTTTGGCTTACCAGTTGCGGGGTTATGGCATCGGCGGTGATCCCGTCCAGGGCCTGGCGCAGCGCGGGATAGTCGAGCACGAGTCTTGGTTCTTTGCGCAACTTCAACGTCACTGAGGTAATGATATAGCGGTCCCGAAAACGGCCTTTGAACACGCTGTCACGGTAGCCAAACTCGCAGGCGTCCCGGTCGAAGTTGACCAATACCCCCGAGGTCACCTCCATGGCCTGGAGTTCGGCAAAGACATCTTTCAACTCGACGCCGTAGGCACCGATGTTCTGAATCGGGGCGGCACCCACACTACCGGGGATCAGCGACAGGTTCTCAAGGCCCCAGAAATGCAAGTCAAGGCAGTAATCCACCGTTCGCTGCCAGTTCTCGCCCGCCCCCACACGCAGCCAAACGAAATCATCGTTTTCATCGATAACCTCCCTGCCTGAAAGCTGGATATGCAAAGCCAGGCCCGGGAAGTCGTCCGCCAGCACAATATTGCTACCGCCGCCCAATGCCAACAGGGGCCGGCGCCTGGAGTTGGCGTATTTCAGCGCCTCGCGCAAATCCGCCACTGAGCGAATCTCGGCAAATTCCCGTGCAACGGCTTTTATGGCGAGGGTGTTGTGCCGTTGCAGGCAATAGTCGGGTAAAAGCTGCAGCATGTTAAAAGTGTTGCTCCCGAATATGGCTTAGCAAGCCTTGTGCGGCGTCCTCGACTAAATCCAGGACCAGCTCAAATCCCTCCGTCCCACTGTAGTAGGGATCCGGCACTTCACGATAACGGCGCTGACTGCCAAATTCCAAAAACAGGCCCAGGTGAGCGGAGTGGGCATCTGGCGCAATGGCTTCGAGATCCTCGAGGTTGCTGAGATCCATTGCCAGAATATAGTCGTACTGATGAAAATCATCCGGCACTACCTGTCGCGCGCGCAGACCCGACAAGTCATAACCACGTTGACCGGCCGCTGCCTTCGATCGCGAATCCGGAGATTTCCCCACATGCCAGCCGGCGGTACCGGAGGATTCCACGGCTATCTGTTGAGCCATACCGGCATCGTAGACCATCTGCTGGAACACACCGTGGGCAGTGGGCGATCGGCATATATTGCCCAGGCATACAAAGAGAACTTGCACTGCCATCATTCACAACTCCGATTAGCCATCACTTCGGGCTCAGGATGCCAACAACCGGCGAACCCGCGCCAGGTCTTCTTCTGTATCCACCCCCCCGGGCACCGCTACTGACGCGGGGGCCACATGAATGCGCTCGCCCTTCCACATAACCCGCAGTTGTTCAAGGCATTCCAACTGTTCCAGGGGGGCCATCTCCCACGTCACAAAGCGGTTGAGCAAAGCCACACGGTAGGCGTAGATACCAATGTGGCGCTGGGGAGTAAAGCCCAAGGGTAAATTTCCCAGGTCCTGGGCAAACTGATCTCGCGGCCAGGGGATAGGTGCGCGACTGAAATAGAGGGCAATCCCCCGCTCGTCGCTGACCACCTTCACCACATTGGGATTGAGAAAAGCGGCTGCATCGACAATGGGTTCAGACAAGGTGGAGACACTGGCATCAGGTGTGTCGGCCAGGTTTGCCGCCACCTGATTGATCACATCAGGGGGAATCAGGGGTTCATCGCCCTGCACATTGACCACTATCGCCTCGTCCGCCAACCCCAGCTTTGAAGCGACTTCCTGCAGACGGTCAGTACCGGACTGATGCTGGTCCGATGTCATGCAGACCTTTCCACCGAAACCCTCAACCGCCTCGAAGATGCGCTGGTCGTCGGTGGCCACGATCACCGCTTCGGCGTCACTCTGTTGCGCCTGCTCGTAGACGTGTTGAATCATGGGTTTACCCAGGATCTCTTTGAGCGGCTTGGCGGGCAGCCGGGTAGACGCATAGCGGGCGGGGATTACCACAGAAAAACTCATAAAAAACAGCTCACAATTTCAATGTCGGGGTCGTCATGCCGTCCATCACGGCAAAAGTTAACAGTGTAGGCACTATGGGTCGGTGACGCCAGATGCCGACGCCGTATCGGTTGAGCCCTCGCGTCCCGCCTTCCGTGCAACTGCAGATTCAATCAGCGTTGTCAGGGAGGCCCAGAACCCTGGTGTTAAACGGGCCTCGACAGCCAGGTACCACCAGTTGGATTTGGCGAACGCCTGGCATTTGACTGCGTCTTTCGCAGTCATTAGCACCGGACGCCTTCCGGCATCGCTGAAATCAGTCGGCTGAAAGTTGTGGTGATCGGCAAAAGCATGGGTTTCCGCCGCAATGCCCAATCGCTTCAGCAAATCAAAGAATCGTTCAGGGTTGCCAATGCCCGCAATGGCCAGTGGCTTCTCACCCGGTGCGCAGGGTAACTGCCCGGCAGCCAACTGCTTTTTACCGAGTAGCGAACACCAGCTGCCCGGCTCCAGATTCATGGTTTCAGCCATGACGCCCGGAGGGCAAGTCAGAGCCGCACTCGCATCGCCATTCAGTACCACCAGATCAACTTCCGTCAGGCGCTGCGGCGGTTCGCGCAGGGGTCCCGCAGGCAGGCACAGGCCGTTGCCCAATCCCCTGGCGCCGTCGATCACGGCTATCTCGATATCGCGAGGCATACGGTAATGCTGCAGCCCATCGTCACTCAATATAAGGTCGCACTCCGCACTGGCCAGTAGCAGACGGACATCTTCAGTGCGGTCCGGCCCCACCACCACCGGACAACCGGTTTCCCTTTGAATCAGCAGCGGTTCGTCCCCCACTTGCGAAGCACTGCTATCGTGCTTCAGGAGACAGGGATAATGCTCCGACTGGCCACCATAACCGCGGCTGATAATCCCGGGTTTGTATCCCTGAGCGCGCAAATACCTGGCCATGGCGATCAGCAAGGGAGTCTTACCGGTACCGCCGAGGGAGATATTGCCCACCACGATGAGTGGCACAGCCAGTTCACTGTGTTCGCTTGCCTGCAAGCGCCTGCGCCGCCGCGCCGCCAGTTGGCAGAAAAGAAAGCTCAAGGGGCGTAAACAGTGCAACCACCAACGCCCCTGATACCAGGCTTCCGTCCAGAATTCTGCCTGCCAGAGTCGGGGTCGGAGTTGGGTCATAGAGAGTCAGGTCGTTCGATTACGGGCGGCGGGTCAGCCGGCACCAGTTCAACCATTGGCTTTGGGATTCCTGGTCGTGATGCTCAGGTGTACAAAGCCCAACTGCCCAGCAGCATCCATAGCGGTCACCACGGACTGGTGGGGGGTTTTGGCATCAGCGGTAATAATCAGGGGGATATCGGCTTTTCCGCTGGCGGTTTTTTTAAGGGCCGCTTTGAGGGTCTCCAACTTCTGGTTGACCAGACTCTTGCCGTTTACCGCATAGCTGCCGTCGGCATTGATTAAAATTTCAATCTTCTGCGGCTGCTCCACCATTTTTTCGCCACTGCCCTCGGGCAGGTCGATGGTCAGGTGGGTTTCCTTGGTAAAGGTGGTGGAGACCATAAAAAAGATCAACAACAGGAACACCACATCGATCAGTGGTGTCAGGTTGACCCCCTCTTCCGTTCTTACCTGGCGACGAAACTTCATTCTGAACCCCGACGTCGACCTCAGGCCGCCTTCATATCGACGCGACGGTCACTGTGCAGCGCATCGACCAGCTTCACCGCTTCCTGCTCCAGAACGACCACCAGGCTATCCACATGACGCTGAAAATAGCGGTGTGCCATCATGGCGGGAATTGCCACACAAAGACCGGCAGCGGTAGTAATCAGGGCCTCGGAAATACCGCCTGCCAGCACACCGGCGTTACCGGTACCCTGCAACATAATAGCGGTAAAAACTTTGATCATGCCGAGTACCGTCCCCAGTAATCCCAGCAAGGGGGCTATGGCCGCGATGGTACCCAGCACACCCAGGTAACGCTCCATATCATGAATCACCTGGTTGGCCGACTCTTCAATGCTGTCTTTCATCACTTCGCGACCGTGGCGGGAATTGCTAAGCCCCGCCGCCAAAATCTTACCCAGCTCGGAGGATTGCTTGAGTTCTTTCAGCTTGGTGCTGTCGAGCTGGTTGTTCTTGATCCAGCTCCACACCTGACCCAGCTGATGTTTTGGGGCAATTTTTTGAGGATTCAGTGTCCAGTAGCGCTCGATACTGATACCGATCAGGGCGATTGAGCACAAAATGATGGGCACCATGAGCCAGCCGCCGGATTTGACAATCTCTAACACATTCCACTCCTAAGCCAATCAATGCCCGCCAGTTCCACCGCTGTCGGGTCCTTTGGTCGACCCGCACTTTACCACATTAAACGGACCTGAAGAAAACACTCTAACAATCTCTTTTTATTCAGGTTTCGGCGCCGTAAGTTAGAGATTTGCACGCCCGTCTTCCGTGAACCAGTAGCGCTTTTGCCGCTCCCGCCAGATAACCACCTCCGGTTGATTACTATCGCGCCAGATAAATTGGATGGCGCCCGCATAAGCCGTATTGAACGCCCTGCTTTCCTGGTGCTGATATCTCTGCAGCACCGTCCGATTGGGGTGCCTGTAGCGGTTGCCGTAACCGGCGCTGTAGAGCACGTATTGGGGCCGGGTGTGGGCTACAAACGCCGGACTTGAAGAGGAAGCACTGCCGTGATGGGGAGCCACCAAGACGGTGACCTCAGCCGGCAATTGCCCCCGCTGCAGGAGTGACTGCTCAACCTTTCGCTCGATATCGCCCGGCAAGAGTATCAACGCCTGCCCGAACCGGATGGCGAGAATGCAGGATCGATTGTTACTCTTTACGAACCCGCTATCGGCAGCGAGAAGTTCGAAACTGACTGTTCGCCACTGCCAACGGTGTCCGCTTTCGCAGTTGATGTGTTGATGTGAGCCGAATGAATTCCTCCCGTCGACGCCTGACCCGCGCAGGGGTTCTCCGAAATAGAGCCGCTTAGCAGGAAGGTTGCCCAAGAGGCCCTCTAATCCACCCGCATGGTCGCTGTCCCCGTGGCTGACCACCACTGCGTCCACTGTCTTGATCCCCCGGCGTTTCAAGTAGGGCGCAACAACACCTGCCCCGGCATCAAAACGTTGGCTGTAAACGGGACCCGTGTCGTACACCAGGGTGTGTTCAGGGGTTTCCACCACAACCGCCAGCCCCTGCCCCACATCCAACACCGTAAGCATCAGTGGCGCCCTGGCCACCTGCACCGGAAAGAGAACCGCCGACAACCCCAAAGCCCCTAACCACCGACCCGGAACGCCCCTGGGCATCAACAGCAGTAAAACGGCTGCCAGCCCCATTGCAGCGCGCGCGCCGGTCAACGGTGCCGAAGGGTACCAGCCGCCTTGCCCTGAAACGCTATCCATGGCCTCCAGCCAATGCCAGAGCACTCGTGCCAGCATATCCGCCCCCACCAATACGACCGCCGCACTCTCACCCGCGCCAAAATATCCGACCGCCGCCAACAGCAACAGGGGTACCAAGCCAAAGGAAACAAGGGGAATGGCGACAAGATTGGTGATCGGGGACACCGGCGAAATGGCCGTCACCAGCAGCAACGATGGAATCATCAAGCCAGCAAACACCAGCCATTGGGCGCGCAACAGCCCCGAAATCCATCCTCCCGATATCGAGCGCCCGGAAAAGCCATACAACAGCCAGCCGACAGCGCCGAACGACAACCAGAAACCCAGATCGTGGCCCGCCAGGGGATCCGCTATCAGCACCAGCACCAGGGCAACCAACAGACCCTGCAAGGGTTGCCAGGCACGGCCCGACAAGGCACACAGTTGCACAGCCGCCACCATGATAAGCGCCCTTTGCGTCGGCAGGCTGAACCCCGCCAGCGCAGCGTAACAAGAGGCGCTTGCCAGGCTGAAAAGTGCCGCCGAGGAGGTGCTGTCCAGGCGATGGATACCGAGATTGAGCACTCTCCCCAACCCCATTCCCAACCACTGCCCCAGAAGAGCTGTCAGGCCCACGTGCAAGCCCGAAATAGCGATAAGGTGATTGGTTCCTGTCCGCTGCAGAAGCGACCACTGGCTCGGCGTAATCCCGGAGCGGTCCCCGACAACCAAGGCCGTTAAAATGCCCTGCATTGACGACTCCGGTAATACCCGCCTGAGCCAAGCGGCCAATTCGAGACGCCAGTAGTCTACGCTTGTGCCCTTACTGGACGCCAAGCGACCATTGAAGTGACTCTTGCGAACATAGCCGGTGGCGCCGACGCCCTGACGCAACAACCAGGCCTGGTAATCAAATCCCCCGGGATTCACAAACCCCCGCGGCCGCTTGAGTTTAACCACCCATTGCCAGCGTTCACCGGGAACAACCGATTGCCCCCCGTACCAATTTAACAACACCCGTCCGGGTAGGGAGGGCAACGGCGGCGAAGCCGGATCGATCGGGTCCAAATGCTCTACCGCCAGAAGAAAGCGCTGCTTCAGCGGTTCTGTGTGGGGCAAGTCCACGACGGTGCCCACCACCTTGAACACTTGTCCCTCCAGGGCAAAAGGCAACTGCCGGGACAGCATGACATTGCCGGACCAGCATCCCCAAATTGCCCCGAGCAATGCCCCGGCCAGGGCAAGCAACGGAATTCGCCACGGTCGTCTCCGCAGCCACCATAACGGGACAACAACAATAACGAGCGAACCGCACAACCAGGAAAGCGGCGGCAGTTGTGGTAGAAAACCGGTTGCAATAACCCCGGCACAGGCACAGCCGGCGCCCAGCATCACGATTCCTTTCAGCATGGCTCATTCCTTCCTTGAATTGCCTTGACTCACCAAACAGAAGAAGCCTGTCGGTAAACGGATAATAAACAGGATTTGGAAAGGGGGTCAAAAACCAGTAGCCTGACGGGCCAGGGCCGGATACATAGAAACAGGCGAAACTTCACCGTGAAACACCTATTGGTGATCTACCACACCCAGAGCGGCAATACCGGCCTATTGGCCGATGCCGTGGTGCGAGGCGCCCGCCGTGAGGAAGCGACCCAAACCCGTGTGGCCAGAGCCTTCGATGCCGGTCTCGATGATTTGCTATGGGCCGATGGATTGCTGATTGGCACACCGGAAAACTTTGGCTACATGAGCGGTGCCATCAAGGACTTCTTCGACCGCACTTATTACCCGGCCGAACCTCTCCGGCTCAATCTCCCCTATGCGCTCTTTATCTCCGCCGGCAATGACGGCACCGGCGCGGTGCGGGAAATCAACCGGATTATGAAAGGTTACCCGATGAAGCCTGTGGCTGAGCCGCTGATCGCCCGTGGTGAAGTCACCCCGGAACACTTGTCCGCGGCGGAAGGGATGGGGCTGACCCTGGCGAGCGGGTTGGCGTTTGGGGTTTTCTAAAGGTTTATACAGTGCCAGAACCTTGGCTGGCGACACCCGCGTAGAGTGCCTCAAGGGCATGCCCGGGGGAAACGTGGGAGAAGGCGTCACAACGCCCTAGAGATACGGTGACTTTCAAGGCATAATACGCAACCTTCAATTTTGGCCCAGTGATACATGAATGCCGCGGAAGCTCATCAAACGTTGGACCCCCGATCCAGCGAGCATCAAAAATAACCCAGCACTGCATTTTTTGGGTGATCTGCTTCACGACCCCAACCTGTTTCACCTCAATCGTCACTCAGTATCCGTCGCCTTTTTTGTGGGGATCTTTATCGCTTTTGTGCCGGTTCCCGGACAGATGGCGATTGCCGCGGGTGCCGCCTTCCTGTTTCGCTGTAACCTGCCCCTGTCGGTTGCGCTGGTATGGATTAGTAACCCGGTCACCATACCACCCATTTTCTATGCGACCTATAAACTCGGTACCTGGATCCTGGGCACACCCCCCATGGACTTTACCATCGAACTCTCCTGGTCATGGTTTACCGAGGAACTCGCCAACCTTTGGCAACCGCTTCTGGTGGGCTCATTGATCAGCGGCCTGATCTTTGGCTGCCTCGGCTACCTTTGCATGCAGGGCTTTTGGCGCTGGCATGTGGTGAGCAACTGGGAAAAACGCAAGGCTTTGCGGCAAAAGCGCCAGGACGAACAATCAGCGGATGAAAAACAGGAAAAGGAACAATAGACACCACGGGATCGCGCAACGGCCTACCCGGCTTTGAGGTCCATCCCTAAGGGGCAAAGCGCCTATTCATAGCGCAATGCCTCGGCCGGGTTGACCCGGCTGGCCCGCCAGGCGGGATAGAGGGAAGCGAGAAAACTCATTGCCAGAGCCACGATCCCGACCAGAATCACATCCGGGAGTCGAACATCGGAGGGCAGGTAGCTGATTGGATAGACGTCGGATTTGAGAAAGTGCACCCCGAAAAACCTCTCAATCCAGATGACCAGATCGGTGACCACCAACGACATTCCCACCCCGAGAAGCAAACCCAGCGTTGTGCCTATCACCCCGATCACAGAGCCCTGCACCATAAATACTTTCATGATGGTACCGGTACTGGCGCCCAGGGTTCGCAAAATGGCAATGTCGCCTCGCTTATCCACCACCACCATAACGAGGGTGGAAACCACATTGAAAGCGGCTATGGCGATCACCAGAAACAACAACAGGCCAACCAGGTTTTTCGACATCTGAATGGCCTGGAACAAATTACCATGACTGCGAGTCCAATCGGAGCCGTAATAGCCGTAGGGTAAATCCCGCACAATGCCGTACGCTGTTTTCGGGGCCTCAAATAACTCACGGACCTGTAGACGAATACCGCTGACACGCCCGGGCGTGTCAGACAGTGTCGCTGCCTGCCGCAGGTTCATCAGCGCCAGGACGTTATCCACCTCAGTTCCTGTCTCGAAGATACCATCGACAGAAAGCACGGACACAGCCGGTACCGAACGCCCCTGCCCTTTCCTGGGCACCACCAGTGTCAAACTTTCGCCCGCCGATATTCCCAGTCTGTCCGCCAGGCCTTTACCGAGCACCAAACCTTTGTGGTTAGCTCGAAGGGCGTTGAAAGCGGACTCGGTCAAATGTCGCTGAATAATAGACACCTTTTGCTCGTAGTCGGGATCAATGCCGTAGACCGACAGCGGTGACACTTTACCCTTGTGAGATGCCATCGCCTGCAATTGCACAAAGGGGGCCGCCGCCACAACCTGCGGTCGCTGCAGCAAATCCTGAACCAGCGTCTGCCAATCCTCGATGCCGTTGCGATGATAAATCGCCGCCTGTGGCATCACGCCCAGAATACGTTCGCGCAATTCGCGGTCGAAACCGTTCATGACAGAGAGCACCACCAGCAACAAGCCCACACCCAACACCAGACCGATGATGGAAATTGCCGATATAAAGGACACCAGTTGATTGCGTTTTCGGCCCCCGGCATAACGCAGGCCAATATTGACGCTGACGGATCTATTCATAAAGACGTCATTTTATTGCAGTTTCAATACGGGCAGGCCGCTCGTGGAGAGTGCCGTCACTGAGCGTTAGCACCCTGTCCATCGAGGTCGCCAGGTGAGCATCGTGGGTCACAATAATAAAGCTGGTACCCAGGTCACGGTTGAGTTCCAGCATCATACTGTGAATCGCCTGGGCAGTATGGCTGTCGAGATTGCCGGTGGGTTCATCCATCAACACGCAACCGGGCTGGGTCGCCAGGGCGCGGGCAATCGCCACCCGCTGCCTTTCGCCTCCGGACAGCTCTGACGGTTTATGCTGCAACCGCTCTCCCAGGCCGACACGCTGCAACAACTGGATGGCCCTGGTCTGGGATTCTGCCACCGGTGTTTTGCCGATCAGCAGCGGCATGGCGACATTTTCCAGGGCCGTAAACTCGGGTAACAGATGGTGAAACTGGTAGACGAAACCCAGGGTTTGATTGCGCAGGGTGCCACGCTGGTTATCAGTCATGCGGGCCAGGTCCTCGCCACACACGGTTACACCACCAGAGGTTGGCGTATCCAGCCCGCCAAGTAAATTCAGCAGGGTAGACTTGCCGGAACCGGAAGCCCCGACAATGGCGATGCGCTCCCCCGCTCTCACCTCCAGGTCGACACCGTCCAGCACCGACACCTCCTGCGGTCCCTGTCGATAAACTTTGCCCAATCCGCGACATTGGATCACCGTTTGACCGACGACATCTGCTGTAGTCTCAAATTCCATCGCTAATCAGCACCCCTTACTCATAGCGCAGCGCTTCGGCCGGCTGGATCCTGGTCGCCCGGTAAGCCGGATAAAGCGTAGCCAATACGCTCATACCGGCAGCGACCCCACAAATGACCAGTACATCCTGCCATTGCCAGAGCGAGGGCAAATGGCTGATAAAATACACATTGGGGTCAAACAGATGAACGCTGAAAATCCCTTCCAGCCAGGACACCAATTGATCGATAAAAACAGCTACCAGCGAGCCGAGGATTGCACCCGCAAAGATCCCCGCCACCCCGACCGCACTACCCTGTACCATAAACACGCCCATCACCTGTCGTGCCGACAGGCCAATGGTGCGCAGAACCGCGATATCGGTACGCTTGTCCGCGACCATCAACACCAGGCTGGAAACGATATTAAATGCCGCCACCGCAACGATAATCATCAGCAAGACGGCAATCACCACCTTCTCCATCTTGACCGCCTGGAAAAGGCTGCCCTGGGTTTGGCTCCAGTCCTTGTACCTGTAGCTATCCCCAAGTTGCCCGGCGAGATCATCGATAACGGGTCTGGCCCTGTAGATATCGCTGACACGCAGGTGCACCCCCTGAACAGCGGAACCGTAGCGAAAGAGTTTCTGGGCATCATTCAGATGAATCATGACCAAATTTTGATCGACCTGGGCTCCCGCCTCGAATACCCCGATCACGGTAAAGCGCTTCATACGCGGGAACACGCCGGCTGGCGTCACAATCAGATCCGGCAGCGTAAGCGAAATTTTATCGCCACGGGTAATCCCGAGATACCGAGCCAGCAGGCTGCCGAGCACGATGCCGAACTCCCCTTGACGCAAGTCATGGGAACTGCCCACCAGCATATGGTCTTCTATGACGGAAACCGCAGCCTCGAAGTCAGGTAAAATGCCCTGTATCTGCACACCCTGGACCCCGGTTTCATACCCCACCAACCCAAAGCCTTCAATATAAGGGGCTGCGGCCAGTACCTCCGGATGTTGCTGCACCCGCGCGGCCAATTCCCGCCAGCCATCGAGTCTCGTCTCTGCCTCGATAAAACCGTGGGGAACAACGCTGAGAATGCGCTGCTTCAACTCCCGGTCGAAACCATTCATCACCGAGAGCACAATAATCAGGGCTGCCACCCCCAAAACCATGCCCAGGAGCGAAAATCCACTGACAAACGAAATAAACTGGGTACGACGCTTGGAACGCAGGTAGCGCAAGCCGATAAAGAGTGGAAGATATCGTGCAATGGGATTCATAGACGGCGCATTAAACGCTACTGTGGCGACAAGGACAAGCGATGTTACAATGACCGTAAAGAAACACAAGCGGTTACCGATAAGTCAACTATAAGCTGAAAACAATAGACGATAAGGCGACGCGAATAGCATCATGAATCAACCTCTACCGGGTAGGGAAAGACGGCGATTTTTTCGTATTCGCGATGAAGTCTCCCTGGAATATAAAGGGGTGGACAAGCACACCGCCAATAACGAAGACCCCAATAGACTCTTCCCCGACGCCTCCGAATTGCACCTGTTCACGGAATTTCGGCGTCTGGATGCGCAAGCTGATCAAACATTGCACATTATCAGTGAGCAAAATCGACACGTCGCCGATTATTTGCGCACCCTCAATCACAAATTAGATCTGTTGGCACAAACACTCGTGGCAGAGCACCAGAGCAGTGGCGAGGAGAAAATTACCCGCATCAGCCTGTGCGAGGAAGGGATTGCATTCGAAAGTGACAAACCGCTCTATCGTGGCAGCTTTATCGCCATGCGGTTGTTGTTTTTACCCGACTACGTTGGCGTGGTACTCTTTGCCCAAGTCATTCGCTGTACCCTCAGCAATGACAAACACTTGGTTGCCGCAAAATTTCATCGACTAAACGACCAGCAACGCCAGCTTCTATCCAAACATATTATGCAGGCTCAATTGCTGGCCAAGCGCCGATCCCAGGCTCAAATTTGACAACTGCGACCTCTATAAAGGACGTCATATGATGAGAACCCCTGTCTTATATTCCTGCCTTATCGGGCTTTGCAGCCTGCTGCTGCTTGACACCGCCCGGGCGGAGACGCTGCAGATTCCCGTCGGCCAGCAGGCACAGGAAAAGTGGAGCATAGATCGCCCCATCAAAGGCATGAATCAGGAACAGGTCAAAGCCATCTTTGGCGCACCGCTGGAAACCCGGGCCCCCAAGGGCGAACCGCCCATTTCCAGCTGGGTCTACCCGGATTATGTTGTCTATTTTGAATACTCCCACGTTATTCACACTGTCCTGATAAAGAAATAGATTCCCAATCCAGGTCCCGACTCACCCTCCGTGACTCAGGACCTGCGCGACCTTCACGCCAATATTCCCCGCTCTAATCCCCCTCACAGTTGTTGAATAGTTCCGCGCGCCCAAAATGAGCGCTTTTGTGTCTATAAATTGAATTTTTTTGTCTCTAGACGCACCTTTCAATAGCTGAGAACATTACATTCGCACCGAATGGGTGTAAAAACGCCTAATTTTACCGCTAAAATTCGCAACGGTTTCGAAATGCAGGTGAAATATTCGACTGATAGACATGCCATTCAATGTATGTTTTTGTCACCGAGGCGAGCATAAATACGAGCGTTATTGCTACTATTCCGGTGTTTTACTTGTCTATATCCGTAACGTCCGGAGAAAGTAAAAATTGCGACTAGACTCCACACAGATACCTCAGCGTCGGGATTGCAGCCACAATGACAAAATCAGTGAAAACAGCGAAGGCCTCACTCGATAATCCTTTTGAAAAGATCAATGAAGTTGAATTCAGCGTGCCGGGCCAAGCGTCCTACGACCCGGGCCCCTACGAACAAAACCTGAAAAAGGGCTATGAACTGATTCAACGGCCCCGCAAAGCCGCCGGCGTACACAATATAGAACGCCAGCACGCCAAAAAGCGTATGACCATCTGGGAGCGGCTGAGTGTTCTGACCGACGAAGACCCCACAGTACTGTTCCAGAACTGGGGTAAAAACCTCGATGGCGCCTCCCTGGTTACCGCGATCGTCAAAATCAACGGTCGCGATGTAGCCGTATACGGACACGACTTTACTGTGCGCGCCGGCTCCATGGACGCCACCAATGGTAAAAAGCTCGCGCGTCTGTTCGAGCTGGCGGGCAAACGCAAGATCCCCCTGGTGGGACTGAACGATTCCGCGGGCGCCTATGTACCGGCGGGGGTGGGCGGCCTGGACGGCTACGCCGAGGCGTTCACCGCCCTGCGCAAGATCAGCGGCGTTGTCCCTTCCATTATGTGCATGTTCGGTTTTAACGCCGGTGGAGGCTCCTACCTGCCCCGCCAGGGCAGCTTCCTGATCCAGCCCAACGAGACCTTTTTCGGCCTCACCGGCCCCGGCGTGGTGAAGTCGGTCCTGGGCGAAGATGTGACCGCCGATGAACTGGGTGGCCCCGGGGTACACAGCCAAAGCGGTGTCACCGACTTCGTGGTGGCGGACGAAGTCGCCGCCCTGCGCAAAGTCAAGTCACTGTTGAACTACCTGCCCAACAACAACGCCGAACTGGCCCCCTATCAGAAAACTTCCGATCCCCTCGATCGCAAGACCTGGGATATCGATATCCTGTTGAAAAAAGCGTTCAATTCCCCCAGTGGTTTCAACACCCCGCTGGATATCAGCATTATGATCCAACAGCTGTGCGACCACGGCGACTATCTCGAAATTCAGCCAGAGCGTGCCCGCAACACCATCACCGCCCTGGGTCGCATGGGGGGCAATGTGATTGGCTTTGTGGCCAATAACTCGGCGGTGGATTCCGGCCAGATCGATATCGACGCCGCCTACAAAAACGCGCGCTTTATCCGTTTCTGCAACCTGTACAACATCCCGATTGTCTTTATGGAAGACACCACCGGATTCCGCCCCGGCAAGGACCAGGAGTCCGGCGGTATCGTCCAGGCCGGTCGCGCCATGCTCGATGCCATTATCGACCTGCGTACGCCGCGCTTCCTGGTGATTGTTCGCAACGCCTATGGTGGCGCCTATGCCTCCTATAACAACTACCCCACCGGAGCGGACTTTGTCTGTGCCCTGCCCTCCACCCGCGCCGCAGTAATGGGCCCCGCCGGGGTCGAGTTTGTCTACAAACGCGAGCTGCAGGAAATTCGCGGCGCGGTCAAGCAACGGCTCAAGTCCGGTGAAGTTGAAGCCGACGTACTCGCCTGGCAAGCCCAACAGGAAGCACTGTTGAAAGATCGTTATGAAGAAGAATTGATGAACCCGAATGAAGCACTGAGCCTGGGCTCCATTTCCCAAATCGTTATGCCTTCGGACTTGCGCGAAGTGCTGTGCAAAAACATGGAATTCCACTTGAAGCACTACACACCGGAGCCTTTCACCGGTGTGCAGCGAGAATTCCACTAGGCGGTGTCAGGAGTCCGTTTAAAACAACCATTTTTGCAACCAACGCATCGCAAACCGAATCAATAAAGAGACTGAAGCCGTGTCAATCAGCAACGATTACTACCTGAACAACCCCCTGATCCACAAGGATCGTCGCCTGGGTAAGGCAGCCAGTGAATGGATCCGCAGCTTCGACTGCAGCCATATACGCCCTCTGATCATTTGCCGTGGACCCATCCGCAAGGAAGCTATGGATGTGTTCGACGAAATGGGCGTTAACGGCTATGGCATCCTGCTGTCGGAAAAAGACTCCATCACCTATCAGAATGCCCTGGCACCGGAGCTGCGCAAACTGACCGATCCCTCCCGCGTACACCGGGTACCCGACTACACCGGTGTAGACAAGGAAGAGCGCGCCCAGCGCATCAAGCAGATCGTCAATATCGCCCTGTCCAACGGCTACAACGCCATCTTCGCCGGTTACGGCTTTATGTCCGAAGACGCCGAAATGGTTGAAGCCATGGAACAAGCCGGCCTGAACTTTATCGGCCCCTGTTCCTTCACCCAGCGCGCCGCGGGCATGAAAGACCAGGCCAAGCGTACCGCCCTGGAAACCGGAGTCTCTGTCACGCCGGGTGTGAACAATGCCACCAGCCTGGCGCTGTTTGCGAAATATGGCAAAGATGGTCTGGCGCAATGTGCCACAGACAACAATCTTCAAGTGGATTTTGCAGCGTGCAATGACGACGAGGAAAGCGCCCTGGCGCTGCTGTCCGCGTCCTACGAAGCCGGGATCGACATCATCGACGCGGCGGATATTGGTGCGGCATTGCAGGTTGAAGCCAAGCGTATGCTGGCCGAAAAACCCAACAACCGTTTCCGCCTGAAGGCCATCGCCGGTGGCGGCGGCAAGGGTCAACGTATCCTCCAGTCTGCCAACGCCTACCAAGGAGACTCTCTCGAAGAGCGGGTGGAAAAAGCTGCCGCCAAAGTGCCCTCGCTGGTGCTGGAGTGCCTGATCGAGCTGAAAACCAACGGTGTCGGTGACAATAAAAACGTCCTGATCGAAATGAACATCGAAACCACCCGTCACCAGGAAATCCAGGTGGTGGGCAATGGCGAATGGTGTATCACCATGGGCGGTCGCGACTGTTCACTGCAGATGCATGAGCAGAAACTGCTGGAAGTCTCCGTCACCAGAGAGGAGCTTCAGGCAGCCATCATCGTTGCGGAACAGGCCGGCAGAAGCGCTGAAGCCGGACAACTGAAGAAAGACCTGATTATCCTCGAACGCATGGAGCGCGAAGGCGCTCTGTTCGGCGAAGCGGTAAAACTCGACTCAGTGGGCACCTTCGAGTGTATTGTCGACGGTGAATCCCACTACTTTATGGAAATGAACACACGGATTCAGGTTGAACACCGCGTCACCGAGCTTTGCTATCGCCTCAAGTTCACCAACCCGGACAACGACGCCGAATCTTTTGTGGTTGAATCGCTGGTCGAGGTGATGATGCTGCTGGCCGCTCACGGCCCTCGCCTGCCAAAGCCGAAACGGATACTGCGCAGCAAAGCCTCAGTAGAAGCCCGTATGAACGCGACCAACCAGGCCCTGCAGCCTCACGCCGGCGGTGTGATCGATAACTGGTCTAACGCCATCGAAGGCGAAATCCGAGACGACCAGGGTATCAGCATGCACAACCCGGACACCGATGTGTTCATGAAGTATCACCTGGCCGGCGCCTACGATTCCAATATCGCGCTGCTGTTGACCATAGGCGAAGACCGTACCAAAACCTATGAGCACATGTCGGAAGTGCTGCGTGTTACGGAGCTGCGTGGCAAAGACCTGGCCACCAACCTGGAATTTCACTACGGCCTGGTGAACTGGTTCCTGGGCAACAATATCAATGCCCGCCCGACCACGCGTTTTATCGTGCCTTACCTGACGGCCGTGGGCCTGTTAAAACAGGAAGCCGACAAACTGGATCTCGCCCATGTCTATCAACAGGTGTGCCAAAACACCCTGGACGCCGCTGCCGATGAGGATGCCAGGCAGGCGTTGAAAGATGTGCTTGAGCGCAAGCAGATCCTGCTGACACGTCCGCTGGAAACACTGCTGGCCGAATCCCATATCCTCGCCGGCTGGTTGAGTATCAACCAATCCAACTTCTCTATCGAGGGGGACACTGTCCACTGGAAGGCCAACCCGGTACGAATCCTGGCCGAGACCTATCACTTCCTGAATATGGACTACTGTGACGCCAAGCCGGCGGCCAAGATGATCTGGGACCATGACAACGAGATCCTCTGCAGGGCCATTGCGTTCTACGATACCCTGGAAAGCAAACTGGGCACCGACGACTTTGCCAAAATCGATGCTGCCCTCGCAGGTGCCGCACCCACCGGTTTCGACACCGAACAGTGGGCAGCCGCCCAGTCAGCGCACGCCGGATTCCAGGCGGGGACGGATATCCTCAGCCTGTTGCCGTTTATCGCCAGCGTCACCGATTTCTTCGCGCTTAACGTCAACGAAGACCTGAGCATCCATATTCCCGACAAGTTGACCGAAGAGAGCCTGCAAAAAGCCATGGCGAAGGTTCTGGTACCGCCACCGGTAGCCAAGTCCGATGAGATTCTGGCCCCGACAGGCGGCATGTTCTACGCCAGCGAAGCGCCGGGTATGCCTCCGTTCGTCGAGGAAGGCAGTCACTTCGACGCCGGCCAACCGCTCTACATCATCGAAGTGATGAAAATGTTCAACAAAATGAATGCTCCCTTCTCAGGCACGATCGACAAAATTCTGGTGGGAGAGGACGGCACCATCATCAAGAAAGGCCAACCGCTGTTCAAGATCACCCCCGACGAGAAAGTGGTCGAGGAAACACCGGAAGAGATTCAGGCACGCCGCCTGGCCGCCACCGACCGGTTTCTGGATTCATTGCCGTCGAAAAACACCACCCCAGCCGCAGAACTGGCTCAAGCCTAAGGGAGAAAAACCATGATCGTTGCACTGGATCATATCGCTATCGCGGTACCCGACCTGGAGAAAGCCATCAAGCGGTTTATGGATGACTTCGGCTTGGCGTACAAGGGCCGCGAGGATGTGGAGGCGGCCAAGACCAGCACGGCCTTTTTCCCATTGCCGGAAACCAGCATTGAGCTGGTTCACCCCCTCAACGGGGAAGGCCCCATCGCCGGGTATCTGGAGAAAAAAGGCGGTGGCCTGCACCACCTGTGTTTTCGCTCCGACGATATCGAGGCAGATGTGGCTCGACTGAAAGACAAGGGCTATCAGTTTCTGTCGGAGGTTCCGAGCATCGGTGCCCACGACTGCAAGGTGATCTTCATCCACCCAAAAAGCTGTGACGGGGTATTGATTGAACTGAATCAACCCATGGAAGAACACTGAAGCAGTCGGATCACTGGCCACGGCCAGCCAAACGACCGTCAACATATCAGCGCAAGATAATCCATCAGCAGACAAAGATTCACCATCCCGCCCAGGCGGTTAATATGCTTAGATAGTGAATATGTGAAGCCGGCATTAGCCAACAGCACAGCTTAGAGAAGAGCCCCATGTCCGACAACAAATACAGTCCCGAAATTCCGAGCCTCGATCAGTGGCACACCCTGGTCGAGAAACAGATGAAAGGCAAGACGGCCGAAGATCTGACCTGGCACACGCCGGAAGGCATCGATATCAAGCCCCTCTATACGAAAGCGGATACTGAAGATCTGCCCTTTGCCGATACCCTGCCCGGCCTCGAGCCCTTTATTCGCGGTCCCCAGTCGACCATGTACGCCGGCCGTCCCTGGACTATCCGCCAGTATGCCGGATTCTCCACCGCCGAAGAATCCAACGCTTTCTATCGCAAGAACCTGGCCGCCGGCGCCCAGGGCGTGTCCGTTGCCTTCGACCTTGCCACCCACCGCGGTTATGACTCGGACCATCCCCGCGTGACCGGGGATGTGGGTAAAGCCGGTGTCGCCATCGACAGCGTCGAGGATATGAAAATCCTGTTCGACGGCATTCCCCTGGACAAGGTCTCCGTTTCCATGACCATGAACGGGGCCGTATTGCCGATTCTCGCCAACTATATCGTTGCCGCCGAAGAGCAAGGCGTCTCCCAGGACAGACTTTCCGGCACCATTCAGAATGATATTCTGAAAGAGTTTATGGTGCGCAACACCTATATCTACCCGCCGGAACCGTCGATGAAAATCATCGGCGATATTATTGCCTATACCTCCAGGGAAATGCCGAAGTTCAACTCCATCTCCATCTCCGGCTATCACATTCAGGAAGCCGGCGCCGACGCGGCGCTGGAGCTGGCTTACACCCTCTCGGACGGTCGCGAGTATGTGCGCACCGCCCTCAAAGCCGGCCTTGATGTGGATGCCTTTGCCCCGCGCCTGTCCTTCTTCTGGGGTATCGGCATGAACTTCTACATGGAAATCGCCAAGATGCGCGCCGCACGCCTGCTGTGGTCACGCATTATGGAAGAGTTCAATCCCAGGAATCCCAAATCCAAGATGCTGCGCACCCACTCCCAGACCTCCGGCTGGTCCCTGACCGAGCAGGACCCCTATAACAATGTGGTGCGCACCACCATCGAGGCCATGGCGGCAGTATTCGGCGGCACCCAGTCGCTGCACACCAACGCCCTGGACGAGGCCGTGGCCCTGCCGACGGAATTTTCCGCCCGCATCGCCCGCAATACCCAGATCATCATCCAGGAAGAGACCGGCATCACCAAGGTTGTCGACCCCTGGGGCGGCTCCTACATGATGGAGAGCCTGACCAGGGAGATCGCCGACAAGGCCTGGTCCCTGATCGAAGAGATCGAGGAGAACGGCGGCATGGCCAAGGCCATTGACGCCGGACTGCCCAAGCTGCGCATTGAAGAGTCGGCCGCCAAGAAGCAGGCTCGTATCGATCGAGGTGAAGATGTCATCGTGGGCGTCAATAAATACATCCTCGACCAGGAGGAGGAGCTGGATATCCTTGAGGTGGATAACCTCGCTGTGCGCAGTGCCCAGATCCAGCGCCTGGAAGAGATCAAGGCCAGCCGCGACAATACAGCGGTCAAAGCCGCACTCGAGGCCATTACCGCCGCCGCTCGATCCGGCGAGGGCAACCTGCTGGATCTGTCCGTGAAAGCCGCTCGTCTGCGCGCCACGGTGGGTGAAATCTCCGACGCCATGGAATCCGAATTTGGCCGCTACAATGCCCAGGCACGCACCATTTCCGGCGTTTATGGCGCACCCTACGAGGACGACTCCGACTGGCAAGCCATCAAGGCCGATATCGAGGCGTTCCAGGCCGAGCACGGTCGCCGTCCGCGGATGCTGGTTTGCAAGATGGGCCAGGACGGTCACGACCGCGGCGCCAAGGTCATCGCCACCGCCTTTGCCGATGTCGGCTTCGATATCGACCTGTCACCCATGTTCTCAACCCCGGAAGAGGTGGCCAAGCAGGCAGTGGAAAACGATGTCCACGTAGTGGGCGTCTCTTCCCAGGCCGCGGGGCACAAAACCCTGGTTCCCAGTTTGATCGAAGCGCTCAAGGCCGAAGGCGCCGATGACATTATCGTGGTCGCCGGCGGCGTTATTCCGAAACAGGATTACGATTACCTGTACAAGGCCGGTGTCAAAGGCATTTTTGGCCCAGGCACCAAGATCCCCGTCTCCGCACGTCAGGTGTTGGATGAAGTCAATAAGGCCCGCCAATAGGTTCACCGCAGCGCGCCTTATTGGCATCAAACAATGTCTGTTTGTGATAGAGTTGCCCCCGTTTTCGGGGGCTTTTTTTAGGTTTTGCCAAAGCCTCCAGGTATTACCGCCGCTTTTAGCCATTGCCAGAAACCAGACTCCAGCGGAGCACACAGAGACATACTCATTTGTAGCATGCTCGTAAAAGGGCCATGCTCATAGAAAGACCATGCCAGTAGAAGGACCATGCTCGCATAAGGATATGGTTGTACCATGCTCGTAGAAAGACATAGAAGGACAGTTTCGGATAGATAACCATGAGCACGATTGATCTCGACCTGCTGCGTCAGGGCAACCGCCGCGCCCTGGCCAAAGCCATCACCCTGGTGGAAAGCAAGCTCGACAAACACCGCACCCAGGCCCAGGATATTCTGGAGCAATTGTTGCCCGACACCGGCAAGAGTATTCGCATTGGTATCAGCGGTATCCCCGGTGTCGGTAAGTCCACTTTTATTGAGGCCTTTGGCCTGGCGCTGCTGGCATTGGGTAAAAGGGTGGCGGTGCTGGCAGTCGATCCGAGTTCGCCCCTGCGTGGTGGCAGCATCCTCGGCGACAAAACCCGTATGGAACAGTTGGCCCGGGAATCCAACGCCTATATTCGCCCCTCCCCCTCAGAAGGTGCCCTTGGTGGCGTTGCGCAAAAAACCCGTGAAACCATGCTGCTGTGCGAAGCGGCTGGCTTCGACGTCATCCTGGTGGAAACTGTCGGCGTCGGCCAGTCCGAGTACGAAGTCGCGGCCATGGTGGACTTCTTCCTGGTGCTGATGATTCCCAATGCCGGCGATGAGCTGCAGGGTATCAAACGCGGAATAATGGAGTTGGCGGATGCCCTGGTGATCAACAAGGCCGACGGCGAGAGCGTCAATCTGGCACGGCGCACACGGCAGCATTACCAGAACGCCTTTCACCTGATCAAACACGGCAGTTTCTGGACACCCAGGGTACTCACCTGCTCCGCACTGGAAAAACAGCGGATCACCGACGTCTGGGATATGATTTGCGACTATCAACAGGCTGCCATCGACAACCAGGCATTCTACGAGAAGCGCGCCACTCAAAACGCGGAGTGGTTGAACAAACTGATCCATGAAATGCTGGAGTTGCGTCTGAGCCAAAACCACGAAGTGCAGCGGAAGATGCCGGTGCTGGAAAAGGCGGTCATGGAAAACAACACCACACCCTATTCTGCCGCAAAACAAATTGTGGACCTGCTGTAACCGGCTGTTCGATGCCCCGCCAATTGGCCAGGAACTGCCAGAAGCTTGCTATGAAACTGACAAGATTCCCGCTCGCGCTGGGTATTAACATGACACTGGTTATCGTTGCCCCTGCCACCCAGGCGGAGGACGATTTCTGGCAAAAAGGAGATCTCAAGGGCAAAGTACGCGTTATTCACTTTGACCGTCAATACGAGAACGAGAAAAATGACCACATTCAGTCCGCTCTCGGTATTGAACTGAACTATGCCTCGGCGATGCTTGGAAATGTGATCGGTTTTGATATTTCCGGGTACCACGTGCAGAAAATTGCCAGCTCCGGTTTCGAAACCAATGACATTCTCACCCAAAATAACCAGGGCGATATGGACAACGCCTTTTCAAATATCGGGCAAGCTTCTATAAAGTTGAACCTGAACGAAAAGATCACCGCCAGGCTGGGACGCCAACGGCTCTACACCCTGCTGCTATCCTCCTCCGACACACGGGCGGCACCCAGTTCCTACAGCGGCGTGACCGTTAACGGGAAACTGGATGACCTGGAGCTCTACGGTGTTTGGGTCGATCAATGGTCTGCCCGCCACGACGACAATTTTAATGGCTTTAAAACCGATGTCAGCGACGAAGGGGATATAGACGCAATCCGTGTTCTGGGCTTGAAATACAGAGTCGGCAACCTGGTATTGGAAGTGGAACAACTCAATAGCCAGGATTACTTGCAAAAATTTGGATTGCGCGCCAGTTACTCGATCAAACATGACGCTAGCCGATTGACTCTGAGCGGTGGCGCTTTTACTTCTCAAGACGATGGGGACTTGTTTGTTGCGAACGCCGAAGAGGGGGAAGTCGATTATGTCTCGGGTGTGGCACCCGACAACAACGCCAAAGCCTACTTTATCGACGCCGACTGGAAAAGGGACGACCTCACGCTGGGCGTTGCCATTACCGCAGTGAGAGGCGACGTCTGGATTGAAGACAATTTTTCCGGCGACCATGGCCGCAATCCCTTCCCAACCCGTGCCGCCATCTCTCCGGACCTAACCGCTAAAAACGAAAATGTCTGGCAGCTGCGAGTTGGCTACGACTGGAACACTGCCATTCCCGGTCTCTCCACCCTGCTGACAGTCACATCCGGTAGCGGCGCGGAAAACACGGTGGACAAAACCCTGGGAGAGGCCGATGAATGGTATATCGAGTTGAACGTACATTGGAAAATCGCTGCGGTAAAAGGTTTAAGCTTGTGCTGGATCGCCCACGACTACCACTCCGATGAAAGCGGCTCGGTGAAGGCGGTGAAGGAGGATGAGATGGACCACAGGATTTACCTCGACTACACCCACCACTTTTAAGTTGCTTCACGTTTGCCATCACTTATACCTGAGGTCATCGCTACAGCGGTATCTCTGTTGACATGCTAGCGCCCTTGCGCGAAGCGAACTTTTTGCCCCACCGTATTCGTTACACACTAATGGACATCAGGCGAAGCTTTTCGCTTTAACATCGACGGTTTATGTGCCAACTCCAGCACAGCCACCGTTAACGCCGGCAGCATGGTCAGGGAGACCAATGCGGCGCCGAGGATACCAAACATCACAATCGCGCCGACCCCGCGGTACAGCTCAGTGCCCGCTCCCGGGATCAACACCAGCGGCGCCAGACCACAAATGGTGGTGATGGTGGACATGGCGATGGGCCGCAGGCGCGCTTCCACCGCTTCCTGTACAGCCTCGCGCGCGCCCATCCCCTGTGCCTTCACGTTGGCCACCGCCCGGTGCACAATCAAAATGGGGTTGTTGACCACCGTGCCCATCAGAATCAGGAATCCAAGCATAGAGATCATATCGAAGGGCTGCACAATCTGGCTAAAACCCAGCAGGGGCAAAAGGCTGCCCACACCATTCAACAGGCTCAGGCCGACGATGCCACCGGCGATACCCAATGGAATAGACGCCATAATCAGCAGCGGGTAGCCCCAGTGACCGAAAATAGCCACCAGCAACAAGTAGATGATCAACAACGCCACCGCGTAGTTGCCGACCAAGGCCTCCCGCGTTGAATCCAGCTGGTCGGCTGCACCGGAAATATCCACGTTAACACCCAAGGGAATTTCGCCACGCTCGCGCAGGTATTGCACGACTTGCTCCTGCACTTGAGCAACACCCGTCTCCAAAGGGATACTGCGCGGCGGGATAATATTAAGGGTCACCGTACGACGGCCGTTGACGCGGCGCAGGGAGCTGGTACCCACCGTCTCGTCGATGGAAACCAGGGATCCCAACGGCAATACCGCGCCGCTTGGTGTGTATACCGGCAGCTGTGCCAGGTTGTCCAGTTTCGCCTGCTGCCCCACGGCACTGTAGAGGTAGATGTCGACCTTATCATCGTCGATAAAGAACTCATCGACATAGCCGCCATCCGTGAGGGCCGCCACGGTAAAGCCCAAGTCTTCTGCGCTCAATCCCAACTCCGCAGCGCGATCCCAATAGGGCCGAATATCCACCATCGGCTGGGCCAGGGTCAGTGACGACGGTTGACTCTGAATACGCGGATTATCGAAGACCACTTGCGCGCGCCGGTAGGCCGCCAGTGCAACCTGGTAGATGTCAGCCAGGTCCGGACCGCCGATATCCAGGTTGATGCTGCGCGTACCACCGTCGTTGCTGGTGATAATCGAACCGCGAGTGGCAAAGGCCCGCATACCGGGGTATTCACGGTATTTCCGGGTGATGGCATCCAGCAACGACTCGATATCCGCAGGATCCACCGGCTCGGCAATAATGCGCACCCGGTCCGGTCCAACCTGCATGTTCAAATAGACCATGGCCGGCACCTCGTCCTCGCCGCGGTGATAGCGTTCCGGGTCGGCGCCGACAAAGCTAAGAAAATAGCGCTGGATTTGGGCACCGATTTCATCCATCGTCGCGAGGTTATAACCCGGTGGCGCACTCATCACGGCAAATACCTTGGGCTCCTCTCCCTCTGGCAGGTACTCCGCAGCGGGGGTGAGCAGGACGATAATACCGAAACTGGCCAGAACCGTGATGACAATGCAGTTGACCTGGCGCATGCGGGTGGCCAGCAATGCGCGAACACCGTAAAGCGTAGCCGTGCGTATTCTCACGCCCAGTCCTCTGGCATCCGGTACTTCACCCTGCCGTGGTGCACGCAGTTCATTGGGCCTGAGTCGCGCAGCCGCGGTGGGCAACACCGTAATGGCCACCAACATGGAAGCGAGGATTGCCGCTGAAATCGCGATGGCAATATCCGAGTACAGTTGGCCGGCTTCCTGTTCGACAAAGGCCACGGGAACAAACACCAGCACCGTTGTCATGGTGGAGGCGAACACCGCAGGCCATACTTGGCGCACTCCTTCAAGCGCGGCGTGAAAACCACTGCTGCCCCGACGCCGTTCCAATTCGATGCTCTCCAACACCACAATACTGTTATCCAGCGTCATACCGATGGCAAAGGCGATGCCCGCCAGCGAAATCACGTTGATGGTCCGCCCCGCCAGCAGTAACCCCAGGAAGGCGATGATAATGCAGACAGGGATACCCATCACCCCGACCGCGGTGGTTCTCGCTGAACGCAGGAACAGGTACATCACCACCGTCGCCAGCAGCGCCCCCAGGATCAGGTTTTGCCAGACATTGCGCACGGATTCCTCGACATAACGCACATCGTCGCTGAACAATGTCATCCGCAAGCCGGCCGGCTTCAGCACCTCCCGGTTGAGGGCCTCCAGCTCAATCAGCATGGCGCGTTTGATATCAATGACGTTGGATCCGGATTCACGGCGCAACGCAACGCCCAGATTGGGTGCCCCGTTAAAACTGGCGTTGGTGCGCTTTTCGAAATGATCCAGCTGTACCCGGGCCACATCCGATAGCCGGATCACCGCGTCACCCCGGCGGCTCAACACCAGGTCATTGAGAGACTCTACGGAATCGAAGCGACCGATCGTGCGCAACAGGTACTGGCGCTTGCCCGATTCCACCTCACCGCCGGAGCGATCACGATTGCGGTTTCGAATTGCGCTACGCACATCAGTGAGAGACAGTCCGCGCTGGGCCAGCCGAGCCGGATCAATCAGTACCTGCACCTGGCGCTCGGCCCCTCCCCAGATGCGGACTTCAGAGATTCCTTCAACCCGGGACAGACGCGGCTTGACATTGTCTTCGACAAAATCCAGGGTCAGGTCCATATCCAGCTGACGCGGGTTGCCCGGCAAAGGCACAATGCTGAAAAACATAAAGTAATTGCTGGAAAAGGAGTTGGCATAGATGCGCGGTTCGTCCACGTTCTCCGGGTAGGATGGCACCTGGCTCAAGGCGTTGTTCACCCTGATCAGCATCTGGGTGATATCGGTACCGAAAGGAAATTCCAGTTCGATCTCCGCGCGGCCGCTCTCGGCCGTCGCCATGATGCGGGACAGGTTGGGCAGGTTACGCAGGTACTCCTCCTGCTCGATCAGAATCTCCTTCTCCACATCCTGTGGTGTTGCCCCGGGCCAATCGGTGCGCACGGAGATCGCGCGTACATCGAGGTCGGGTATCATCTGCACCGGTATTCGCAGCGCGGCCACAATACCCAACAGACAGACGATCAGCACAGATACCGTCGTCAGGGTGCCGCGCTGGATGATTTTCTCAAACATGGACAAACCCCGAGTCAATCAATGACCAGTTCCGGAGACGGCCTCACCCATACCCGTTGACCGGCCTGCAATGCCTCATTTCCCTGGACCACCACTTGCGCGCCAGGGGCAAGTCCGTCGAGCACCTCCACCACCCCGTCAAACGACAGTCCGGTCTGAACCCGTTGCTCGACTACTACAGAGCCTTTGTCGCCCTTTTCCAGCAACCACACAATGGTGCGCCCATCCGGGTAACGCAGGGTAGCGTCCCGTGGCACAACCAGTCCATTGCGCCCCGTGGGCAGTTGCAGGGTTGCACGCACGGACATACCGGGCAGCAATGATGCAATCCGCGCCTCGGGTAAAACCCGCAGCAGGAAAGTGCGTGCCCCGGGGTCGGTAACCGGTACCACCGTGGCCACACGCCCCGGGTGGATCCGCTCGGGTTCGGCGTTAAGGGAAAAAGTGACGCGGCTGCCGATATCAACCGCCGACAGGTAATCCTCCACCACGGGAAAATCCAGCTGCAATTCCCGGATCGCCACCAGCCCAAAGACGGCCTGGCCGGGAGCCACCCACTCTCCGAGTTCCGTCAACTTGGCGCTCACGACACCGGCAAACGGCGCCCTTACCTGATGCCTGGCCAACACCGCCTTTTGGTACTGGGCCTGCGCCTCCGCCTCTTTCAGGGCGGCCGTATCCTGTGCTACCTCTGCCGTTAGATCACGCACCACGCTCTCGGCAATGCTGCGCTGCGGGGCCAGTTCCCGAGCTTCGCTCAGGCGGCGTTTGGCATCGGCCAGGGCATTTCGGGCCTGTTCCGCTCGTGCACTGGCACTTTGCAGCTGCAGCTGCGCCAGTTCCGAATCCAGCTCCATCAGCACGTCGCCGGCCTTCACCTGTGAACCAGCGTCCACATGAAGTGTCTTTACCAGACCACTGGTGGCAGCCGATAGCTGCGCGTTGTGCTGTGAAGTGACGGTCCCCGTGAGTTGTACCTGGCGATAGATTGGCAGCGATTTTACAGGAGCAATGGTTACCGGCACGCCCTTGTCCGCCGCGTTCGTTGAATGCGCAACCAGCACAAGTAGACAGACTAAGGCGCGGGCTCGAATTGAGATCAAAAGAGACATGAGGCTGATTCGCACGGTGCGTCCATTTAAACGGCCAGATGCCGCCTACAGAAACCCTTGGGTATATTCCAAAGATACACCCAAATTGCCTGCTCCACACGAATCTCTGACAGCGTTGGTGCACCATCAAGGTGATATTGACGCATGTATACAAGTAGACTTCGATCCAGACTCAATGGCAGGGGTGTTTTCAGACACACGCCGTAAACCCCGCTTGGGGGCTCGGGCGCAAATTCCCTGTCGCCCACGGTTTCTGAAACCACCCACTGCCACTCTGTCCCAACATCGCAGTCAATTCGCAGAGTCAATGGGCCTTTAGCAGAATGAAAGAATACGCGTATTGGCTATCAATAAAGAAAAAGGGCCATCAGGCCCTTTTGCGTGAAACCACAGTCGGCTAGATCCGGTTGACCCTGTTGAGCCCGTCCAGCGCCGCCATGCGGTAGGCCTCGGCCATGGTCGGGTAGTTGAAGGTAGTGCGCACGAAAAACTTGAGGGTATTGGCTTCGTCCTTCTGTTTCATAATCGCCTGGCCAATATGAATAATTTCCGCGGCTTCGGCACCGAAACAGTGAATACCCAGGATTTCCAGGGTGTCGACGTGGAACAGGATTTTCAACATGCCCACGTCTTCACCGGAAATCTGCGCCCTGGCCGTGTCCTTGAAAAACGCACGACCCACTTCATAGGGGACTTTGGCCTCGGTCAATTCGCGCTCGGTTTTTCCGATGGAGCTGATTTCGGGCAGGGTATAGATGCCGGTCGGTGCGTCGGAGACATAACGGCTGGACATATTGCAGATAACACGCGCCACGGAACGCCCCTGGTCCGCAGAGGCGCTGGCGAGACTGGGCCAGCCAATCACATCCCCGACGGCGTAGATGTTTTCCACTTCAGTTCGGTACTTGTCCGAGACGTTCAGTTGTCCCCGGTGGTCGGCTTCAAGCCCCGCCGCCTCGAGGTTTAATCGATCGGTGTTGCCCGTCCTGCCGTTACACCACAGCAGCGCATCGGCCCGCAGCCGCTTGCCGGATTTCAGATTCAGGGTCACACAGCGATCGTCCGCCTCCACCGAGGCATATTCCTCACAGTGGCGTACCGTGACACCACTATCTCGCAGGTGGTAGCTGAGGGCATCGGAAATTTCATCGTCGAGAAACGACAATAGTCGGTCCCGACTATTGATCAGATCAACCTTGATTCCCAAGCCGGCAAATATCGAAGCGTATTCACAGCCGATCACCCCGGCGCCATAAATGATCAATGTCCGCGGCGTGTGTTCCATTTTCAGAATGGCATCACTGTCGTAGATACGCGGGTGATTAAAGTCCACATTTTCGGGATGGTAGGGACGCGAACCGCTGGCGATAACAATGTCTTTGGCGCGAACCGTCTCCGCCGCACCGTCTGGCAAAACAACGGATACGGTGTTCTGATCAACAAAACTGGCGCGCCCGCTATGTATTTTAATCCGGTTGCGGACATAATATTCGCTGTGAAGATCCACCTGTTTGGGAATGACCCGAATCGCAGATTTCAGCACTTCCGGGAATGTCAGCCAGAGTGCGTCTCCGGCTCGGTAAAACAAGCTGTTGGAATTGAAACGAATAATCTGCTTAACGGCATGACGCAGGGACTTTGATGGAATTGTACCCTTGTGTGCGCAATTACCACCGACCATACTCCTGCTCTCAACCACGCCAACGCGTTTGCCGGCCTTAGCCGCTGTCAGTGCACAACCCTCTCCCGCAGGTCCCGAACCTATCACCAACAGGTCGTAATTATAATCCGCCATTTCTCGATCTCACTCCTTACGTATATTCATAGCGATTGGATTGCTTCAGGATTTTCCGTCGGTTGTCGTGGTTCTATTTATAGTGTGTTTTATTGTTTTGAAGCATCGTAGGCCAGATCACTGGGTGAGACTGAGCTTTGCTTTTTGGCATTGTTATCTTGTGTCGAATCCCGCTGCAGCAACTCAGGGTTTTTGGCGTTGATCTCTTCGCATTTCGATTCATCGTTGCCACAAAGTTCGCAGACATAGTTCTCATCTCCCAGGGCCTTGCCGACGCCGCCACAGGAGCCTTTCAGGGGCGCGCGCCCCATAAGTACACCGATGGACATCCCGACAATAACCAGGAGCAGTGCGAAGAACGTAATGATGAAGGTGGACATAAGGATACCTGTTACTGCGGCAGCATTGACGCCAAGTAGGGAGCAAAGGCAGCGGAGTGTGACTCCGCAAAGCCATTGTTGGCGCGTATTATAAAGAATACGGCGAGATTTTTCTCCTCGACAAAGGTCGCGGCCTGATCCGGTCCCATCACACTGAGGGCCGTGGCCCAGGCATCAGCCTCTGCCGTTGTAGGCGCAACCACAGTGACTGAAACCAGATTATGGTTCACCGGATACCCGGTGCGCGGATCGAGGGTGTGGGAATAGCGCCTGCCCTGCGCTTCAAAATAATTACGGTAGTCCCCGGAAGTGGCAACACCGGCCTCAGTCACTTCGATGGCCTTCTGGGTCACTCCCTGCACCAGCTGCGGGGCCTCAACGCCAATTTTCCAGGGGCTGCCGCGCTGGTTTTTGCCCCGCAGTCGCAATTCGCCACCGATTTCAACCAACGTGTTGCGATAACCCTTGGCCAGGAGCCAGTCAGACACCAGGTCGGCGCCATACCCCTTGGCGACCGCCGACAGGTCCAGCCGGATATCGCCGTTCTTGCGAGCCCTGCCCTGCTCTTTGTCAATTTCCAGCTTATCCGTACCGATCAACGCCAATCGCGAGCTTATCGCCTCTGCGGGTGGCACTTGGTCGTCGGTGGTGCTGGCACCAAATCCCCACAACTCCACCAAGGGCCCCACGGTGATATCGAAGCTGCCGCCACTGTCGTGATAAATATCGGCACTCAAGGACAAAACGGCAACCAGTTCCGGTGAAACGGGAACCCACTCCCCAACAGGCGCTCGATTAAAGCGCATCAGTTCCGAATCGGGAATGTAAGTGGACATCTGCTGATTGAAGGACGCCAGCAGACCATCGATTTCAGCCTGCAGTGCCTGGCTATCGAGGGGATTGTCGTCGGGCACCACCGTAATATGGTAGCTGGTACCCATGGTCGCTCCGGCCAGGCGCACCACCTCAGGCTCGTCGACACCACTGCATCCCGACACCAGGATTATCAGGCCCCATAACCAAAACAAGGCCGGTAAATTCGGCCTTGTTTTGAAGCGATACTGCTTCGCTGCGCTAGTCATGGGATGATTAGCCGCCGAAGTCATCGAGCAGGATGTTTTCATCTTCAACACCCAGATCTTTCAGCATCTTGATCACCGCTGCGGTCATCATGGGCGGCCCACACATGTAGTACTCACAGTCCTCAGGTGCCGGATGGTCCTTCAGGTACTCGTCATAAAGGACATTGTGAATAAAGCCGGTGAGGCCTTCCCAATTGTCTTCCGGTTGGGGATCCGACAGTGCCACATGCCAATTGAAGTTTTCGTTCTCCGCAGCCAGCGCGTCGTATTCGTCCTGGTAGAACATCTCGCGCAGTGAGCGGGCGCCATACCAGTACGACATTTTACGGGTCGACTTCAAGCGCTTCAGCTGGTCGAAGATGTGGGAACGCATGGGCGCCATACCGGCACCACCACCCACAAAAACCATCTCCGCGTCAGTGTCTTTGGCGAAGAACTCACCGAAGGGACCGTAAACTGTCACCTTGTCACCCGGTTTGAGGCTGAACACATAGGAAGACATCTGACCCGGGGGAATCCCCTGGGAACCGGGTGGCGGTGTGGCCACACGGATATTGAACTTCACCAGGCCCTTCTCCTCCGGGTAGTTGGCCATGGAGTAAGCACGAATGACCGGCTCATCGACCTTGGATTCAATATTGAAGAAGCCGAAACGCTCCCAGTCACCACGATACTCCTCATCGATGTCGAAGTCGGCGTACTTCACATGGTGCGGCGGCGCCTCCAGCTGAACGTAACCCCCGGCGCGGAAGTCGACGTTCTCCCCCTCCGGCAGTTTCAAGGTCAACTCCTTGATAAAGGTCGCCACGTTGGGGTTGGACTCGACAGTACACTCCCACTGCTTCACACCGAAGACATCTTCGGGGACATGAATAACCATGTCCTGCTTTACCGGTACCTGACAGGACAGGCGCCAGTGTTCAGCGGCGTCGCGCTTGGTAAAGTGAGACTCTTCGGTGGGCAGCATACCGCCGCCGCCTTCGATCACCTGACACTTGCACTGCGCGCAGCTGCCGCCGCCGCCACAGGCTGATGGCAGGAACAGACCACTGTTGGCCAGGGTCGGCAGCAATTTGCCACCCGCCGGAACCGTGAGGGTCTTCTCGTCGTTAATTACAATATTCACGTCACCGCTGCTAACCAGCTGTGCGCGGGCGCTCAGAATCACAGCCACCAGCGCAAGCACGATGGCAGTGAACATGACCACGCCCAGGAGGATTTCAATATTCATACTTCGTCATTCCCTCGCTGATTACAGGTCGATGCCGCCAAAGGACATAAAACCGAGTGACATAAGACCTACGGTAATGAAGGCAATGCCGAGACCACGCAAGCCTTCGGGCACATCGCTGTACTTCATCTTCTCGCGAATACCGGCCAGGGCAGTGATCGCCAACGCCCAGCCGATACCGGAACCGGCTCCGAAGACCACACTTTCACCAAAGTTGTAGTCGCGCTCCACCATAAACAGGGAGGCACCCATAATGGCGCAGTTCACGGTGATCAGCGGCAGGAAGACACCCAGAGCGTTGTAGAGCGCCGGGAAATACTTATCCAGCACCATCTCCAGGATCTGTACCAGCGCGGCGATCACACCAATGTAGGTAATCAAGCCGAGGAAGCTCAAATCCACTTCGGGGAAACCGGCCCAGGCCAGGGCACCGTCCGCCAGCAGGTAAGCGTAGAGCACATTATTGACCGGCACAGTAATGGTCAGTACAACTACAACCGCGATACCCAGACCCAGGGCAGCCTCCACTTTTTTGGAGATCGCCAGGAAGGTACACATACCGAGGAAAAAGGCCAACGCCATATTTTCAATAAAGATGGAACGGACAAACAGGCTTAAAAAGTGTTCCATTGCTTAAGCCTCCTTCGCTTTGGTATTGGCGCAGATCTCGAACTCTTCTGATTCCACCTGCGTCTTATCGTAGGAACGCAGCGCCCAGATAATCAGGCCAATCAGGAAAAATGCACTGGGTGGCAGCAACAGCAGACCATTGGATACATACCAACCGCCGTCGGTGGCCAGGGGTAGTATCTCAATGCCCAGCAACTTGCCGGAACCGAACAGCTCGCGGATGGTACCCAGCACGATCAACATAGCGCTATAGCCCAAACCGTTGCCGATACCGTCCAGGAAACTCTCTCCCATAGGGTTCTTCATGGCAAAGGCTTCGGCACGACCCATTACGATACAGTTGGTAATAATCAGACCGACGAATACCGACAGTTGTTTACTGATGTCGTAGGCCACAGCTTTCAGGATCTGATCCACCACGATTACCAGCGAGGCAATAATGGTCATCTGTACGATAATACGGATGTTACCCGGAATGTGGTTGCGCACCATGGACACAAACAGGTTGGAAAACGCCGTTACCAGGGTCAAAGCTATGGCCATAACCATTGTGACTTTCAGGCTGCTGGTCACAGCCAGTGCTGAACAGATCCCCAGAATCTGCAGGGCAATAGGGTTGTTTTTAACAATCGGTTCTAACAGAAGCTCTTTAGTCTTCATCGATTAAGCCTCCCCGTTCTTCAGGTTGGTCAAGAATTTGGCATAGCCCTTCTCACCCATCCAGAACTTGATCAGGTTATCGACGCCTTTACTGGTGAGGGATGCACCGGAAAGACCGTCGACGTCGTGAGCGGAGTCAGGCGCGGCGTGTCCCTTGATCACTCTCAGGCCAACGCTGCCATCCGCTTTGTAGACTTTCTTGCCGGGCCACAGGGACTTCCACTTGGGATTGTCCACTTCGCCGCCCAGTCCGGGGGTTTCGGCATGTTCATAGAAACCGAGACCGACCACGGTATTGGCATCAGACTCAAGGGCCAAAAAGCCGTAGAGGGTGGACCAGAGGCCATAACCCTTGATCGGCAATACCACCCGATCCAAAGCGCCGTCCTTTTCCACCAGGTAAACCTTGGCGTATTTCTCCTGCCGGGAGATCTTGGCCACGTCCTCTTCGCCATCCAACTTCACTGATAAGGCAGGGTCCTTGGAAGCTTTACGCTGATCGTATTTGTCGACATCCACTGCATCGGTAAATTTACCGGTGCTGAAATCGACAACCCGGGTGTTAACCTGCTCGAACTGTTCCTCGATACTGACACCTTCCTGCAGCAGGCCGGCTGCCGACAGAATATTGCGTTTAAAGTCGAGGGATTTGTTGGCCACCTGTGCCGGTTTCAGCATCACCGCCGCCGTGGAAACAATCACGGAACAGACAATACACATCAGCAAGGCAACCGTAATGGTTTTCTTGATTGTATCGTTATTAGCCACGTGCCAACCTCCGTTTGATATTTGCCTGCACAACGAAATGGTCAATCAAGGGTGCAAATAGGTTGGCAAACAGGATGGCCAACATCATGCCTTCCGGGAAAGCCGGGTTTAACACGCGAATGACCACCACCATAAAGCCAATCAGGGCGCCAAACCACCACTTGCCGGCGTTGGTCATGGAAGCGGACACAGGATCGGTAGCCATGAAAATCATACCGAAGGCAAAGCCACCCACCACCAGGTGCCAGTGCCAGGGCATCGCCATCATGGGATTGGTTTCGGGGTTGCCCACCACATTGAACAGGGTCGAGGTCAGGAACATTCCCAGCATCACACCCGCTACAATGCGTAAAGAAGCGATACGCATCACCAGCAGGAAGAAGCCGCCAATCAGGATCGCCAGGGTGGACGTTTCTCCGATAGAACCCTGCATATTGCCAAAGAAGGCATCCAGCCAGGAGATCTGGTTTTGAAGTGCCGCCATTCCTTGAGAGGCTGCTACAGACAGCGCCGTCGCGCCGGTGTAGCCGTCCACCGCAGTCCAAACCGCATCACCGGACATGGAGGCCGGGTAGGCAAAGAACAGGAACGCGCGGCCGGCCAGTGCCGGGTTGAGGAAGTTTTTGCCGGTGCCACCGAAGACTTCCTTGGCGATCACCACACCAAAGCTGATACCCAGCGCGGCTTGCCACAAAGGAACATCCGGCGGACAGATCAGGGCAAATAGCACAGAGGTGACGAAGAAGCCTTCATTGACCTCGTGACCGCGTTTCATCGCGAACAGGACTTCCCAGAAGCCGCCAACCACGAACACGGTGAAATATATCGGCAGGAAGTAAGCCGCTCCGTGCCACAGGTTATCCCAGATGCTGTTGGCATCATACCCGGCGAAAAGCTCGATCAAACCGCCGCGCCAGCCTTCCACCGCAGCCACACCCAGGTCGGCCATAATGGTGTTGGCCTGCCAGCCCAGGTTGTACATACCATAAAACATGGCGGGGAAAGTACAGACCCACACAGTGATCATAATGCGCTTGAGGTCAACCCCGTCACGCACATGGGAAGTGGATTTGGTCACGTCATTGGGACGAAAAAAGCCGGTATCAATCGCTTCGTAGAGCGAATACCAGCTTTCAAACTTACCGCCCTTGTGAAAGTGCGGTTCCATATCGTCAAAAATCTTGCGTAGAGCCTTCACAAGCTAGCCCTCCTTCTCGATACGAGTCAGGTTATCGCGCAGGATCGGGCCATACTCGTACTTACCCGGACACACGAAGGTCAGCAGCGCCAAATCTTCTTCATCCAGCTCCAAACAACCCAGCTTCTGAGCCGTGTCGGTGTCGCCGACGATGAGGGCGCGCAACAGTTGCGTGGGCAGAATATCCAGCGGCATCACGGTTTCGTAATTACCCACCGGTACCATGGCTCGCTCGCTGCCCATGGTGGTGGTGGTGAAGTCGAACTTCTTACCCTTGCTCAGGCTGGAGATATAGATGCCCAGCGTGGAAAACATATTGAACCCGGCACGGAGGTAGTGCAGGAACGGACGGTCGCGACCTTCCGCCAACACACTGACCTGGTTGTGATAGCGGCCGAGATAGGCAAAAGCACCGCGGGCGGAACGGCCGCCAAACACGGACCCGGAAATCACCCGGTTCTCACCCGTTTTCATTTCACCGGCCGTCAATTCGTCCAGATTGGCACCCAGGCGAGTGCGCAGCAGACGCGGCTTTTCAACTTGCGGACCCGCCAGAGAAACCACGCGTTCCACAGGCAGCCGACCGGATGTAAACAGCTTGCCGAAGGCGATCACATCCTGGTAGTTGATGGTCCAGACAGTCTTGGTCGCGCTCACTGGATCCAGGAAGTGGATATGCGTGCCAGCATTACCGGCCGGGTGAACACCGTCAAACTCTTCGGTGACAACACCGTCGATATTACCCGTCTGCACATCCGTCCCGGGAGCCTTGCAGACATAGACCTTGCCGTCGCTCAGCTTGGCCAGAATCGCCAGACCATTGACAAAGTCTTCACGGTTTTCACGAATGATACCCTCGGGATTGGCCGACAGAGGATTGGTATCCATAGCGGTCACAAAAATCGAGCTGGGTGACGTCGCCGGCGCAGGTACTTTACTGTAAGGACGGGTGCGCAGCGCAGTCCAGAGACCGGAGTTCACCAGGTTCTCTTTCACCTGTTCCAGGCTCAGGGACCCCAGTTGATCGGCATCGTACTTGGCAAAATTCTCTGCCTCGTCGCCCTCAACATCGATCACCACCGACTGAAGGACGCGGCGTTCGCCCCGGTTGATGGCCGAAACAGTACCCCCCGCAGGTGCGGTGTACTTAACGCCTTCAGTCTTTTTGTCTGTAAAGAGTAGCTGCCCGAGTTTGACCTTGTCCCCTACTTTCACTGCCATGGTGGGCTTCATACCGGGGTAATCAAAGCCAATGACAGCAACAGCGCGGACTTTCGGACCATCAGTGATGGTCTGCTCGGGAGCACCGGATATAGGTAAATCCAATCCCCGACGGATCTTTATCATACGTCTCTGCCTAATCACTCGTTAGATAAAGTGTGTGGCGCTACGCCAAGGCGCATGCCATTTATTGTTGTATCAGGTGTCAACAGCCTCAGTTGCAAGGCCGGTTTCTCAACACCTGAAAAGAGCCAACGTTAGCCGAAACCCCTTTTAGAACATAATTCAGTCAATGCTTGTGGCTTTCACCAAAAAACCCGGAAAAGCTGACAAATACGTCTAAAGCGGTATGAACGAGAGCCCTAAAAACGCAATTTCCCAGAAATGTGCTCCGGTGACGGGCAGTTCCCTGGGCAAACGGGCGCAATTATAAAGATGAGACCCACCGCTGGCCAGAGCAAAACCCGCATTTTTCGCCTTTTTCGATATCAAAAAACCAATAATCTCAAGATCTTAGGTCGCTATCGAAAGAATTGGGAAAAATAAAAAGGGGGATGCCCTACAAGTGAATCAAAACCACCTAAAAAACCAAACAGTCCGCCGAAACTGGTTTCGACGGACCTTATTCCCAAAACGTCTGGCGCGTTTTCCAAACTGCAGGTAGCGGCCCCAAAACTTGCAGGTACCTGTCCCGGAGCCAGAGGGGCCTTTGCCAAAACTGCAGGTGTTTACAGCTTCTTGGTTTACAGCTTCTTGGGATAGATGTCGTAGCTAACCCCAGCCATATCCTCCAGGCAGCGCACCACCTGGCAGCTATAACCAAACTCGTTGTCATACCAGCAGTACAGAACCGCACTGTTGCCTTCAACGATGGTTGCCTTGGCGTCGAATACGCAAGCGTGGCGCGAACCCACAAAATCACAGGACACCACTTCCGGGGAATTGGTGAAATCGATCTGCTGCTGCAGCGGTGAATGCAAGGCTACACCACGCATATATTCGTTCAGCTCATCCTTGGTGGTATTTTGCTCCAGCTGGAGATTCAGGATAGCCATGGACACGTTAGGCGTGGGAACACGGATGGCATTACCGGTCAACTTACCCTTCAACTGAGGCAGCGCCTTGGCGACCGCCTTGGCGGCGCCGGTTTCCGTCAATACCATGTTCAAGGCCGCGCTGCGACCGCGACGCTCGCCCTTGTGGTAGTTATCGATCAAATTTTGGTCATTGGTGTACGCGTGGACGGTTTCCACGTGACCGTGCTTGACTCCATACTTATCAATCAGGGTCTTCAATACAGGCACAATGGCGTTGGTGGTACAGGAAGCGGCGGACAGGATCTTGTCCTCCGGTGAAATTTCACTGTTGTTGATGCCGTAAACGATGTTCTTGATGTCACCTTTACCCGGGGCAGTCAGAATCACCTTGCTGGCGCCCTTGCTCTGCAGGTGCTGACCCAGCCCCTCCTCGTCTCGCCATACACCGGTGTTGTCAACAATAATGGCATTGTTGATACCGTATGCGGTGTAATCCACTTCACTCGGTGAATTGGCATAGATAACCTTCACTTCGTTACCGTTGAGCACCAGGGTATTGGTCTCTTCGTCGACGCGAATGGTGCCCTTGAAAGTGCCGTGAACCGAATCGCGACGCAACAACGAAGCGCGCTTGACCAGGTCATTATCGGCCTTGCCCTTACGTACGACGATTGCCTTTAAGCGCAGCACGTCACCACTGCCGGCCTTTTCCACCAACAGGCGCGCCACCAGGCGACCGATACGACCAAAGCCATAGAGGACGACATCCTGCGGTTCGGGCAGCGGCTTGTTTTCGCTACTCACGGCATCCGCCAACTCCTGGGCGACATAGTCCACCGGCGTCTGGCCACGGTCATCCTTCATGTAATTGACCGCCATCTTACCCAGGTCGATATGAGCTGGCCCAAGATCCATCGCGGAAATAGCTTCCAGGATAGGGTAACTTTCGAATTCGGACAGCTCGTTTTCTTCGACCTGACGAACGAAACGGTGTGCCTTCATGATGTCCAGCACTGAACGGTTCACCAACGGCTTACCATACATATGCGTGGCGACATTGCGCTCACGGTAAAGTTTACCAATCATGGGAATCATGGCTTCCGCCAGAGCTTCACGCGCTTTCCAGTCTTTGAAGTAATCGTCCGGCTTCGGTCGGTTTGCGGTCACGGGCTCTATACCTTTGTGTTGTGAGTCTTGCAGGAGTCTATAGACCCCCAAATTCACCAGAGTCTTCCGTGGCTGGGACCGCCGTCTGAAACCGGCGAAAACACGTCAGCTCTAGTCTGGGCTGCGTATTATCGTGATTCCAAGCACGGCGCGCAACCGCTCCCACCGGGAGAAATACGCCCTTGAGGTCAATCAGTGCACAATTTTGGCCTGGCCTCTCCCCAAACCTTTTATTTTATAGGGCTTTCGGCTTTCACTGGTCAGGTATTCATCAAACTTATAGCCATTATCCGGGATAACCGGCCATACCGTCCGGCCCAAACCGATAAACCAATTCACAGCCCAGAGCGTGGCAAAAGCGGTTACAATAGCCATCCATTTGCAACCCGCCCAGATGTCGCCTGAACAGCCGAGATACAATGAACAACTCCCTCTTTCTCCCCCCACCGCTGGATAAACCCGGCGACAAACAACATTGGGGGCAACTGCCCGGAAGCAGCCGTGCACTGTGTGTGCTTTGCGCCGCTCGCAATAGCGACAAATTGACCCTGGCGATCACCCCCGACGGGACTACCGCCAGTGCTTTGGAAAGCGAACTGAAATGTTTCAACACCAGTGACGGCAAGGACGAGACTTTACCCATTCTCCACTTTCCGGATTGGGAAACCCTCCCGTACGATACTTTTTCACCTCACCAGGACATTATCTCCCAGCGTCTGTCCACCCTCTACCAGTTGCCGCAGTTGAAGAAAGGCATTCTGGTGGTGCCGGTCACCACACTGATGCACCGATTGTTACCCCTGGGGTACCTGACCTCGAAAAGCCTGGTACTCAGTTGCGGGCAACAATTCGACGTCGAGGCCATGCGCTCGCGCCTGGAAAAGTCGGGCTACCGCTGTGTCGATACGGTTTATGAACACGGTGAATTCGCTGTGCGCGGTTCGTTGATGGACATCTATCCCATGGGCAGCGAGTTCCCCTACCGCATTGATCTTTTCGATGACGAAGTGGACAGCTTGCGCACCTTTGACCCCGAATCCCAGCGCACCATCGACAGGGTCGAGCAAATCCAATTACTCCCGGCCAAGGAGTTTCCCCTCGACAAAGCCGGAATATCCCTGTTCAAAGAGCACTGGCACGAGCGCTTCGACGTGGATCACCGCAGCTGCCCGATATACCAGGATGTCAGTGGCGGCATCTCACCCGCCGGAATCGAGTATTACCTCCCCCTCTTCTTCGAGGCCTGCAGCACCCTGTTTGATTACTTGCCGTCAAGTACCCAGATTTTCACGCTCGGCAGTATTGAAAATGGAGTCGATCATTTTTGGCAGGAACTGAGCCAACGCTACGAAAGCCGCCGCGTCGATCCGGAGCGTCCCCTGCTTCCCCCGAAAGAGGTATTTCTCGACAGCGGCGAACTCTTCAGTTCGCTAAAGCAATACCCGCGGACCTCGCTTTCGGTCGAACCGGTGATCGATACCGCCGGGCATATCAACTTTAACGCCGAAACACCACCAGAACTCTACCTGCATTCCCAGGCTGATAACCCTCTGGAAAAACTGCAAGCTTTCCTCGCCACCTACAAAGGGAGAGTGCTCTTCTGCGCGGAATCCCCGGGTCGACGCGAAACCCTGCTGGAACTCCTCAGTCGCATCCACATTAAACCTGAGAGCGTTGAATCCTGGCAGGTGTTTTCCTCCGCTGAATGCCGCATCGCCATTACAGTGGCACCGCTCGACCAGGGAATGATGTTAAAGGAACCGGCCATCGCACTCATTGCCGAGTCCCAGCTGTTTGGAGAAAGGGTCCAGCAGCGCCGACGCCGCAAAGCCAGCCAGGATTACGCCGATCAGGTTATCAAGAACCTGACCGAGCTCCGTATCGGAGCCCCGGTGGTACACATCGACCACGGTGTCGGTCGCTATCGCGGCATGCAAACCATCTCGGTGGACGGTCAGGAGAACGAGTTCCTTACCCTCGAGTACGCCAACGAGGCAAAACTCTACGTACCCGTAGCCAGTCTTCACCTGGTCAGTCGATACAGCGGCACGGAAGAAGAACTGGCACCGTTGCACAAACTCGGCAGCGAGCAGTGGCAGAAGGCCAAACGCAAAGCCGCCGAGCAAGTCCGCGACGTGGCCGCCGAATTGCTGGATATCTATGCTCGCCGTGCCGCCCGGGTCGGCTTCCAGTTCGAGGATCCGAAATCGGCTTATGAGAGTTTTGCCGCCGGCTTTCCTTTTGAGGAAACCCCTGATCAGGAAATGGCCATCGAGGCGGTACGCAGGGATATGCTTTCGGAAAAGCCCATGGATCGGCTGGTGTGCGGCGATGTCGGTTTCGGTAAAACCGAAGTCGCTATGCGTGCCGCCTTTATCGCCGTACACAGTGGCAAACAAGTGGCCATGCTGGTTCCCACCACACTGCTCGCCCAACAGCATTACGAAACCCTCAAAGACCGTTTTGCCGATTGGCCGGTCACTGTTGAAGTACTCTCCCGCTTCCGCAGCAACAAGGAGGTCCAGGCTGTGCAGGATAGACTGGCAGCCGGCAAAGTCGACATCATCGTCGGCACCCACAAGCTGTTGCAATCGGATATCAAATACAAATCTCTCGGACTCTTGATCATCGATGAGGAACATCGCTTCGGCGTGCGTCAAAAGGATCAGCTGAAGTCCCTGCGCTCGGAAGTGGATATCCTCACCCTGACTGCGACACCGATTCCGCGCACCCTCAATATGTCCATGGCCGGTATCCGCGACCTGTCGATTATCGCCACGCCGCCGGCCAAGCGCCTGTCCGTTAAAACCTTCGTTCGACAATATGACGGCAGCATCGCCAAGGAAGCCATACTGCGGGAAATACTCCGCGGGGGACAGGTCTACTACCTGCACAATGAAGTCAGCAGTATCGAGCGCATTGCCCGGGAACTGCAGGAGCTGATCCCCGAGGCCCGAATTGGTATCGGCCACGGACAGATGCGTGAACGGGCTCTGGAGCAAGTGATGTCGGACTTCTATCACAAGCGCTTTAACGTGTTGGTTTGCACCACCATTATCGAAACAGGCATCGACGTGCCTTCGGCAAACACCATTCTTATCGATCGCGCCGACAAGTTTGGCCTGGCCCAGTTGCACCAGTTGCGCGGGCGTGTGGGACGCTCCCACCACCAGGCTTACGCCTACCTGCTAACCCCCCACAAACGGGCGATGACCAACGATGCCATCAAGCGCCTGGAAGCTATTTCCCAGGCTGAGGACCTCGGTTCCGGCTTTACGCTGGCCACTCACGATATGGAAATCCGTGGTGCCGGTGAATTGTTGGGCGATGAGCAAAGCGGGCAGATCCAATCGGTCGGTTTCTCGCTCTATATGGATATGCTCGATCGCGCGGTCAAAGCCATCCAGGCGGGCAAAGAGCCGAATATCGAACAACCGCTGAACACCGATATCGAAATCAATCTGCGTATTCCGGCACTGATCCCCGAGGACTACCTCCCCGACGTTCACTCGCGACTTATTATGTATAAGCGACTGGCGGGAGCGAACAGCAGCGAAGAACTCAAGGAACTGCAGGTGGAGATGATCGATCGTTTTGGTCTCTTGCCAGAACCGGCCAAAAACCTTATTCGGGTCACCCAGATGAAGTTGAAAGCCCAGCACCTGGGGATCGAAAAACTCGAAGCATCCTCAGGCAGCGGGCGAATTGAATTTTCCAGTGAACCCATGGTAGACCCCCTGACAATTGTAAAACTTGTGCAAACCCAGCCACAAAACTACCGTCTGGAGGGTGCCAACCATTTAAAATTTATGCACGATATGGAAAATACCGAAAAGCGCCTGAAAGTGGTGGATGACATGCTCGCCCGATTGACGCCCAAGGATGGCCAGCAAGCGCAGGCTTGAATGCCCTGCCAGGCATCCATAGGCATAACCACTCGATGACGGCGACCATGTTTTTCGACCCGTAACCTTATTCAACCAGAAAGTAGATCCACAATGATAAAGGCTTTCCGTTACCTGCTGTTCGGCCTGACATATTTGTACGGCGCCCAGTCCCGGGCGCTGGAACCCATGGCGGAATTCGAACCCGATGGGCAACGTTGGTTTCAAATCGAAGTTGCCATTTTCAGCCAACGACAGTCCGGCGCACCCACTCAAGAGCACTGGCGAAAAGATATCGCTCTGGCCTATCCCCCCAACTGGGTGGAATTGCGCTCCCCTGAAGCTTTCCTGGCAGAACAAAGGCAAGCCAGCCTATCCGGGGTTGAGCCGGATTCAGCGTCGGCATTCGAATCATCGGGCATTGAGAAGAGAGTGTTAACAAACGAGTCCCATGAAACCAGGCCGGGACAGCAGACGGAGCCGCATAACCCGGCTATGGGCAAGGATAGCGACAACAATGCCACTCCTATTCCACAGACTATCGACCTGGCCAGAGAAGCCTATTTTTTCCTCCCCAAAGAAGATCATCTGCTTGAGGCCGAGGTGCGCCAATTGCGTCGCAACAAACGTTATCGGGTGCTTTTTCACCAGGCCTGGCGACAACCAATCGTCGAAGAGGAAAAGGCACCGGCACTGCTAATCCTCGGGGGAAATGAATTTGGCAGTCATCACGAGTTGGAAGGAAGCCTGACTTTCAGCATATCGCGCTACTTGCATCTGAAAACCAACCTCTGGTTCAGTCAGTTTGTCACCAATTACGGACAGGAAGCCGATGACTGGCCCGAACTGCCGCCGCGTCCCAGTCTTCACAAGAACGACGGTAATACACCGTTTTTCAAGACGGCGGAGCAGGGGCTCTGGTCAACCGCCAATACGTCGCAGGGTGAATACGATTCGATTCTGGCCAAACCCTATGTGGTCAACCAGGTGGTTGCTCTGCAGCAAAAACGGCGCATGCGCAGTGGCGAGCAACACTATATCGATCATCCCTTACTGGGAATGCTGGTTATAGTGACGCGTTATGAGTTTCCACAGGAAGAGCAAAATGAATCGGCGGAGGAAGCGGAGACTATAGCCACTCCCCTTGACGAAAATCTTTAGTCTGAAACGAAAAACACCGGCGAAAGCCGGTGTTTTGAATTTATACGATAACTGTTCAGGTGCAGACGACGTCTTCGGCCTGCAGGCCTTTTTCCCCTTCGAGCAAATCGAATTCTACGTTTTGTCCTTCATTCAGGGATTTATATCCCTCGCCCCGGATATTACGGTAGTGAACAAATACATCGTCACTTCCCTCGCCCCGAGTAATAAAGCCGTATCCGCGGGCATTATTAAACCATTTAACAGTGCCTACTTCGCGATCTGCCATACCAAACTACCCCATTATTTTTATGTTTGCTAACTATGCTTTGGTCTTTACTATATGGTTTTTAGGTTTACACATGGTTTTTAGGTTTACACGCCATCAGTCTACCCCAGACCGGAGACAGCGAGTTCGCTTCTTTTTAAGGGAAAATTCATCTCCTGTCCAGTAAAAAACATTAAAAACCCGGATTTCTGGCGATATTTCCTTATCCTGAGGCCAGTATTCGTGACGATTCGAAGATCAGTTTGTGAACACGCCCCATACCCTCCTCCAGCACTCGCTCAATATCCGTCATGGTGATGGGTTCTGGTGACAGGCCCGCCCCCCTGTTCACCACCAGGCAAACGGAGGCGTAATTCAACTTCAGCTCCCGCGCGAGTCCCGCTTCAGGCATCCCCGTCATGCCGACCATATCGCACCCATCGCGCTGCAGGCGCAAGATTTCCGCCGCGCTCTCCAATCTCGGTCCCTGGGTGCAACCATAAACGCCAGAGGTACTGGTATTTTCAAACCTCAGATTTGCCATCGCCTGAATCAATAACTGTCGCAGATCCCCACTGTAGGGAGACGTAAAATCAACGTGTTCAACCGAAGTGGCAGTAAGTCCATCGCTGTCCTTCCCAGCCATAACTCCGCTGCCATCGAAAAAGGTGTGTTCACGCCCATAGGTATAATCGATCAACTGATCGGGAATGCACAGGTGCCCGGGACCCATGGCCTTGTGAATACCCCCCACAGCGTTGACGGCCAATACCCGACTAACACCCAGCCGCTGCAACTGCCAGAGGTTGGCCCGGTAGTTGATCCTGTGCGGAGGAATGCTGTGCGCATGCCCATGTCGCGGCAAGAAGGCTATTTTATGACCTTGTAGCTGTCCCAAAAGCACTTCTCCCGAGGGATCTCCGAAGGGAGTGGACAACTTTTTTTTAATGACGTACTCAAGCCCGGGAAAAGCCGTTAGCCCAGTACCACCAATGACAGCCAGCATTTGATATTCCCTCCTGCGTTAAACCTCTCCGGATTTAACCATGGCCACGGGGTCGGGGACATGCACGGTGGAAGTGGGGAAGGCAACCTCCGCCCCGTGTTTTTCGATAATGGCCAGGATTCTGAGCATCACGTCCTGCTTGATTGCGTGATAGCGCACCCAGTCAGTGGTTTTGGTAAAGGTATAGACAAAGAAATCCAGGGACGAAGGTGCGAAACGGTTAAAGTTGACGATCAGGGTCTGCTCAGGGTCAATCTCCTCGTGATTTTGAAGCATGGTATGCACATCGGCGACGACGTTTGCCATCTTGCCGGCATCGTCGTAGCGGATACCGACGGTTTCGTAAATACGGCGATTCAACATTCGCGAAGGATTTTCCACCGAGATATGGGTAAAAGTGGAATTGGGAATATACAGCGGACGCTTGTCAAAGGTGCGAATCCGGGTTTGCCGCCACCCAATATCTTCAACAGTGCCTTCAATTTCCTGATCCGGCGACCGAATCCAGTCACCGACTTTGAACGGGCGATCTAGATAGATCATCAGGCCCCCGAAGAAATTGGCCAACAAATCCTTGGCCGCAAAACCCACCGCCAGCCCACCTATACCACCGAAGGCCAGCACACCGGAAATACTGTATCCAAACGACTGCAACACCACCAGCACAGCCGTAATAATCACCGATATCCGCAGCAGTTTGCCAATCGCCATAACCGTGGTTTCATCCACAGGTTCGGCCGTGTAAGCGGGGTCCATCAGGTTGCTCTCAGCCCGCTCGATAAACCGCACCAGGAACCAGCTGATCAGGACGATCACACTGACTTCGCGAATCGGATCAATCGCCGAGAAAATTGCCGCTCCGGAGACCTTGCCGGTCAACTCCGCCGCCCAGGCCAAACCGATTAGCCAGATAAACCAATTCAGAGGCCTGTGCCCTGCCTCCAGTAGAGCGTCATCCCATAGGTTCCTGGTTTGATCGGCATGCTTGATCAATCGCACCAGAACACGTCGAACCACAAGTGCCACGATCAGGGTGGCCAACACGATCAGAAATACCTGACCGACCCACAGGTAATCGCTACCAAACAGGGAGGTCAACCAGTCTTTAACACTCATTCCCGTAATCCTTCAGGTTAAGCGGTTTTTTCTGTTATCAATTATTGAGCAACATCATTAAGGCGGGCAACGGTATGTCGCCAGCGGGTATTTTCCTGCAGCTCGTCCCACCGCCACAGTCGACGTCGAGCCATCGTAGAGAGCCGTGGATTGGACGGCGAATTGACGCTGTTCAGCCACTCCAGAATCGCCAGTGCGCCCTGGCGATTGTTGCAAGCCAGTACCATATCGCAACCGGCGGTAAGCGCGGCTTCCGCCCGCTCGCGATAACCGCCCGCACCGCTGGCCCCTTCCATACTCAAATCGTCACTGAAAATGACGCCCTCAAATCCCAATTGCCTGCGTAAAACCTGCTGCAACCAGACGCGGGAGAAACCCACCGGTTGAGCATCGACCTTTGGGAAGCAGATATGGGCGGGCATAATCGCATCCAGGTATGGACAAAGCTCGACAAAAGGCCGCATATCCCTGCGCTGAATTTGTTCCCGGGAGCGAGTATCGACTGGACGCACTTTGTGACTGTCGCCTTCAACACTGCCATGGCCGGGAAAATGTTTACCCGTTGTCGCCATACCCGCCCCGTGCATGCCGCGCATAAAAGCCCCTGCCAAAGCAATAACCGCATCCGCATCGTCCGCAAAGGCACGATCGGCGATAACGGCGCATCGATCGCTATCCAGATCCAGTACCGGCGCAAAACTGAAATCCAGTCCACTGGCCAGGATCTCTGCAGCCATCAACCAGCCAACATCCTCGACGAACGCCAATGTTTCATTCGGTTGCTGACAATAGTCTCGATAAAAAAATTGCATGGGAGGCAGCCGGGTGAAACCCGCCTTGAAACGCTGCACCCGTCCGCCTTCCTGGTCGACGGCCAATAACAGATTTGGTCTCAGCGCCCTAATATCGGCCACAAGATCCAGCAACTGCGGCCTGGACTCGAAATTGCGCGCAAACAGAATAATACCGCCCACTTGGGGCGAGGTGATCAATTCAGCCTCTTCGGGTTGCAGGCCTGTGCCCGCAAGGTCCAGCAGCAGTGGTCCCAAATCCGTCATATCTGTGGCAACCTTTGCCGGCGTTTAATGCTGCGGCGCATCAAACATGCCGGTCATCGCAGGCACCAGGTAATCCACCGCCTTGCTCATCGAAGTGTTTTCGTTAAAGTGCGCCTGCAAAATTGAATGGAAGGAGTCAAAGCTGGACAGAGTAAACATTGCGGAGCCCAGCATGAAATACAAGCGCCAATGGAAAGTGACCGTATCAAGATCGGGAATCGCCTGCTTCAGCAGGTCGATAAATTGATAGTAATAATTGCCATAATTGGCAACGATGAAACGACGCAGGTGCTCCTGTGATTGGGTATAGGCCAAACCCAGCAAGCGCATAAAGATTTTGGCCTTTTCCTCATTGCCGCCTATCCCACCCAGGGTAGGAGTTTGAAACAGACAACGCATCAACTCCTCAGTGGAAATGTTACCGACCGCCTCCTCTTCCCCACCCTTTTCCGCCTGCAATCGGGAAATAGCTGATTCGAGTTCCGCACAAAATGGGGTAAGGAAACGGGCGAAAACAGCCTGAATCAACTCCTTTTTCGAACCGAAGTGATAATTTACCGCTGCCAGGTTAACGCCTGCGGTGCCTGTAATAGTACGCAGCGAGGTCTCGGCAAACCCCCGCTCTGCAAACAGCACTTCGGCAGCGTCCAGTATTCGTTCAACGGTATCGGTTTGCGCCATTTATTAAATCTCGACAACTAAAACAAGGGTTTGGAACACACGTTTAGCCCCGGAACATAAGGTGAGGGTCAGACCTTGTCAAGCGATGATTGATTTCCGGGGAAAACGCTGTGGAATCTCGCCATATGGCAAACTTGGGTGCGGAAAGAGCCAACACAAATAGACAAATGTATTCTTTTAAATTGGCTACTTATTTCGTCAATTTTTTAAAATTGTCTCGAAATCCGTAAGACGGATCAATAAAAGACGTTAAAAATTAGGCAATTATCTTGTCTTTGTAATCCGCAACCTGAACCTAAGCTGAATTCGCAGGGAGGCAACATCGTTTTTGGGCTGATGCCAAAGACATAGGGTCGTGGTATTTTCGATCTATCACCCAATCTCGGTTAGGTAATCTGTCATGGCTTCACAATTTCCCGTAATAGGCGCTTGGTATCACGATCTGGTAGAAGACCAAATGTTCGAAGTTGTTGCCGTTGACGAGCAGTTTGGCACTGTCGAAATCCAGTATCTGGGTGGCGAGGTGAGTGAGTGGGATTTGGAAACCTGGCCCCAATTGGCACTGATCCCCGCCGAAGCCCCTGAAGACGCCGGAGCCGCCTACGAACTCTCACATGAAGATGAATGGGGCAGCGATCAGGCTATCATCCCCGAAACATGGGTCAGTCCGGTAACCTCTATCGAACCTGACAACTATCCGGGCATAGAGGATTTCTAGCCGTTAACGGCTCCTGCCTTATACTGACTCACGCTCCCGGACATGGCTGAGTATCAGCTGCGCCGCTTCATCGGCATTGGCCACAACCTTGAACAACGACAAATCGGGCTCACCAATACAATCGCTGGCCAACACCGTATTTTTCATCCAATCCAATAACCCCTGCCAATACTCATTACTCACCAGCACAATGGGAAAGGGATCGACCTTGGCTGTTTGCACCAGCGTGAGTGCTTCGAACAATTCGTCCATGGTGCCGAACCCCCCGGGGAAAATCACAAATCCTACGGCGTGTTTGACAAACATAAACTTGCGTACAAAAAAGTAGCGGAAACTCAGGCCGACGTCCTGATAGGGGTTGGCGTCCTGTTCCGTCGGGAGAGTAATATTCAACCCGATGGACAACCCTTTTTCCGGGTATGCCCCTCGATTGGCTGCCTCCATAATGCCAGGACCTCCCCCCGTGATGACCGGAATTTCCTCCGATGCGAGCAGTTTACCCAGGCGTTGTGCCTCCTTGTAATAGAGACTGTCCGGCGTAAAGCGAGCCCCCCCGAATACGGTCACCGCTCCTTTTAGCTTGATCAACTGTTCGATACCGTCAACCAGCTCCGATTGGATACGCAGCACTCGCCACGCTTCCGGCATTTTCGCGTCAAGCATGATTAACCTCCTAAAATCAACGGGTTATCCATCAACCCTTTTATATAAGTATAGGTGAGCATGAGATTTTTAGAGGTTGCACTGAACGAATTACTGTATATAATCACAGATACTGTATAAAAAAACAGATACAGCCCAAACACTGGACAGACACTGGACAGACACTGGAGTAACACTAATACAGACACTGGAAACAGGGTGAATTGCCAGTTGCCTGCCAGGTTGGGGTTCAAGGAACTCGGAATGAGGACTTACGATGATCAAGTTAACCGCACGTCAGGAAGAGGTTCTGCAACTGATCAGGCGCTATATCGATGACACGGGATTTCCTCCCACGCGCGCCGAAATTGCAGAAGAACTCGGTTTTCGTTCCGCCAATGCCGCCGAGGAGCATCTTAAGGCACTGGCGCGCAAGGGCGCCATCGAGATGGTCGCCGGCGCCTCCCGGGGCATTCGCATCCCTGAAACCGAAACTGGCATTCCCATTATCGGTCGCGTGGCCGCGGGCAATCCCATTTTGGCGGAGGAAAATATCGAGGATTACTGCGATATCTCATCCAATTTTTTCAAACCTCATGCCGATTACCTGCTGCGCGTTAAAGGTATGAGCATGAAAGATATCGGCATTCGTGACGGCGACCTGCTCGCGGTGCATCGCACCAGCCAGGCCCACAACGGCCAAATAGTGGTCGCGCGTGTTGGTGACGAGGTAACAGTCAAGCGCTATCGCCGCGAGGGCAACTGCTCAACTATACAACTGATCCCTGAAAACCAGGAATTTGATGTTATCAATGTAGACCTTCGTGACCAGGAATTTGCCATCGAAGGTCTCAGTGTCGGCATTTTACGCCGGGGAGAATAGCGATGACCCAGTACGCTTTTGACCAGACAAAGAACACCGGCTCTCGCTCCCGTACAAACTCCGGCGTGACGGAGCTGGTGCTCTCCCAGGACAGCCCCGATCAGGCGAGCCTGCTTTTCCCCATGCTGGCATTCCTTAGCCACCAGGCCGAAGACCGCTGGATCACCTGGGTGGCTCCCAAAGGTATTAACCAGGCTCTGCTCAGTCAGTACGGCGTCGACATCCGCAAGGTACGCCTGGTTCATGCCAACCGGCCTGAGGATGTTCTCTGGATCACCTGGGAAGCTCTGGCCACCGGCAATAGTCACACAGTGATTGCCAGCCCGGGAAAGCTCACAGATAGAGAGTTTCGCCAATTGGAAAACGCCGCGCACTGTGGGAAATCCCAGGGTCTGCTGTTGCGCATGCGTTAGTCCGGGATAAGTTGAAAGCGGCAAGCTGTAAGCGGCAAGCTGTAAGCGTCAAGCGGCAAGCAGACTTCACTGCAACCCAGGTTACGCAACCTCGAAAGAGTAAAAGGTATTCTACGTAATACGCAGCAATAAGGGATACTCAGCATTAGACCGCTTTCAACTTGCCGCTTGCCGCTTACAGCTTGCCGCTTTCAACTTACCGCTTTCAACTTACCGCTTACAGCTTGCCACTTACAACTTGCCGCTTTCAACCTTCACTAATGCAGAATTCTGGCCGAATCGTCCAGTTCGAAAAACACTTCATCAAAATCTTCGCCCTCTCCGTCACTGCGCGAACCCTCTGCAGGGACGCCGAAGGCACCGGTATAACCGTCAATAATATCTGAGTCGCCCTGCTCGGCGGCGGCCAAATCGCTGGCGACTTCCATTCCCGCCTCAATCATAGCCTTGGCAACCTCGAAGCTTTTGTCTTTCAGGAAGTACAGGGATTCCGAGGAGAAACGGATAGAAACCAACGGCTCCCCTTCCTCGTCGTCGACGCGGCGCAAGACGACATCACCATTGGGAAGCTCAACTATTTCGTACAAAGAGGCTGACATTTCTACTCCGCGCCGCGCCGCCTGGCCAGAGTAAGTAGTTGTTTTCAAAAAACTTTCTACAAGACAGGAGAATATAGGCTATAAAATTCGAATTTCTGGCCCGTCATTCTACCACTGACCCCGCTTTCGGAAAACGGTATTACGGACTTTGCCCGGAAAAGTTATCGGTAGAAGGTGCGTGATTACCACTCGATCATGGACTCCCGGTGCCGCGCGATCAGACTCGACAACTCCTGATACCAGGCCTTGAGATTGGTCAGATTGCAGCGTTTATCGCCTTCACTGGCAACCCTGATCACCGAGTCGCTTAGGGGCTCAGGCGCATTTCCCTCGCCCTGTCCCTGCAAAATGGTAGAGTAGGACGCACTCAGACAGTTCAACCAGGAACTGCTCGACACCTGCAATTCCTGTAGTTCTCGGGATTCAGCCGGGGTTTTACCCGCTAGCGCCAATGCATCGACCAGGTCGACAAGGGACTCAATTTCATCGACTGCAGGCAATTGGTAGTTTTCTGCCAGCTCCCTGAGATAGGTTAAATAACCGGCGTATAGGTGGAAGCAACCACCTTGCACCAGGGCGTCGAACTTGAGGCTTTGCTCGCCCTCAACCAACGCCTCGGCCTCCTGCATGCAGACACGGACAAATGCCAGTTTTTGATTGACAAGCGCCTGATAGCTCATGCTCACCCCGATTTCTTGCGTTTGGCCTTGCTGGCAGGTTCCTGCACCACCCAGGCTCCGCCCTGGTAGAAGGCTTTCCAACCGGTAGCCTTGCCATTTTCTTCCGACTGCACGTACTGCTCCTTGGTTTTTCGGCTGTATCGCACCACCGTTTTCAGGCCATTGTCATCTTCGGTAGGCGCGGAAAACAGAAACGCGTACTTGGAATCAATTTCCTCTTTATGGGGCAACAGCTCTTCCACCAGGGGCGCACGGGTTTCCCGGTTCTTGGGGAACTGGCTGGCTGCCAGGAATAACCCGGAAGCGCCATCCCTTAGCACATAGTGGTCTTCCACTTTTTCGCATTGCAACTCCGGCATATCCACCGGGTCCATTTTGGGGGGAGCCGCTTCACCGCTTTTCAGCAACTTGCGGGTGTTTTTGCAAGTCTCGCTGGTACACCCAAAGTATTTACCAAAACGACCAGTTTTCAACTGCATGTCCTGGCCGCACTTATCGCACTCGATCACCGGGCCATCGTAACCTTTGAGTTTAAAGCTGCCCTCTTCAACCTCATAGCCGCTACAGTCCGGATTATTGCCACAGATGTGCAGCTTGCGCTTCTCATCCAGCAAATAACTGTCCATCGCAGTGTTACAAATCGAGCAGCGATGTTTTGAACGAAGCTGCTTGCTTTCGGCTTCATCGTCCTCGTCGGCACTGACCGCCTCCTCTCCGGAGACCAGGTTCATGGTATTTTTGCAGCGTTCCTTAGGCGGCAACCCGTAGCCGGAGCACCCCAGAAACACACCGGTACTACCGGTACGAATTTGCATATGCCTGCCACACTTGTCACATTTAATATCAGTGTCGGTGGGCGCATTGGCGCGCATGCCCTTGCCCGGATCCTGAGCCTGAAGTAATTTTTGGGAGAAGTCGCTGTAGAATTCATCCAGCAGCTGATGCCAGGCTTTATTTCCTTCGGCGATCTCGTCCAAAGATTCTTCCATATTGGCCGTGAAACTGTAGTCCATCAGATCGTGAAAACTTTCCACCAGCCGCTCTGTAACAATATCCCCCATTTTCTCCGCGTAAAATCGCCGGTTCTCCAGACGTACATAGCCCCGGTCCTGAATGGTGGAAATAATCGACGCGTAAGTCGACGGGCGGCCGATACCCCGTTTTTCCAGTTCCTTGACCAATGCGGCCTCACTGTAACGGGCTGGCGGTTTGGTAAAGTGCTGGTTGGGCAGTAGGCGCAACAACAGCAATTCATCATTGACTTTGATATCCGGCAGCACAATGTCCTCGTCCTTTTTGGCCACCGGTGGCTGCACTTTCATAAATCCGTCAAAGCGAATCACCCGACCGCGGGTGCGCAATTCAAAGTCGGCAGCCTGCAGCACGATAGAGGTGCTGGTAAATTCTGCCGGTGTCATCTGACAGGCGACGAACTGCTGCCAAATCAGGGCATACAAACGCTCTGCATCCCGCTCCATCCCCTTGAGTTGGGTCGGTTTGGTCTCGACACTGGAGGGACGTATCGCTTCGTGAGCTTCCTGGGCGCCTTCCTTACTGCTGTAGACCGCGGCGTCCTTGGGCAGATAGCGTTGACCAAAGTGTTCGAGGATATAATCCCGACAGGACTGTACCGCCTCCTGACTAAGGTTTGTGGAATCGGTACGCATGTATGTGATGTAGCCCGCTTCATAGAGGCGTTGAGCCAGCATCATGGTCTTCTTGACGCTATAACCGAGTCGCGTACTGGCCGCCTGCTGCAATGTCGACGTGATATAGGGCGCGGAGGGTTTGGACTTGGTCGGTTTATCCTCACGATGACTCACTCGGTAGGTGGCGTCCTGCAGCGCATTCACCGCCGCCATGGCCTGGGCTTCGTTCAGAGGTTTGAACGCGTTACCCCCCTGGCGCTTTACCTCAAAACGTACCTTGTCATCACCGGCTTTGAGTTCCGCAAATACATCCCAGTATTCTTCAGGAATAAAGGCCCGGATCTCGCGCTCGCGTTCAACGACCAGACGCACAGCGACCGACTGCACACGACCAGCGGAGAGACCTCGCGCGACTTTTTCCCACAACAGTGGCGACACCATATATCCCACAACCCGGTCAAGAAAGCGTCTAGCCTGTTGTGCGTTAACCCGATCCATATCAAGCATGCCCGGCTGTTCAAACGCTTCCTGAATTGCCGATTTGGTGATTTCATTGAAGACCACACGCCGGTAACGATCATTGTCACCACCGATGGACTCGCGCAAATGCCAGGCAATCGCCTCTCCCTCGCGATCCAAGTCCGTTGCGAGGAAGATTTGATCGGCGGACTCAGCCAACTTTTTCAGCTCATCAACGACCTTTTCCTTGCCGGGCAGGATCTCGTATTGTGCTTGCCAACCGTCTTCGGGGTTGATCCCCATGCGATTGATCAACTGCTCCTTGGCTTTACGCTGCTTGTGCAGCACCTTATCTTCGGGGGACAGTTTGCGGGTGATTGCCGCCTGCCGGGCCCGTTCCTTGGGATCGATAGGCTTTTTCGCACCACCACTGGTTGGCAGGTCGCGGATATGACCCACGCTGGATTTCACGACGAAATCCTTACCCAGATACTTGTTGATGGTTTTAGCTTTTGCCGGTGACTCGACGATGACGAGGGATTTGCCCATGCCTTCCTTCTTTATAATAACTTTCAAGACCAGCCTGACAGCGGCTGCCCGCCGCTATTCGATGGCGGCTATCCAGCGCTTTCAACAGGGATCTCTCCGCCGTTTTGCGCCTCAAGGTGCGCATATATAAGACTTGCGTTTACACCGGTCAAGTGAATTTCTTCAAAAAATAATCCCCGCCCCGGATTTGCCACTACCCGTTGAAGCGTGTACGACGGTTCTGGCGCGCGCCTTGCTCTTGCTTTAAAAGCAACGTTATCCCATTGATTCTAAAAGAGTTAATCCAAGATACCTTAAAGAATTCGAAAGCTCAGCCGATAGCCAAAATAGCAAACACACCAGCTCAGTAATAATTTACGTTAACGATGTCGTCTCTCGCCACCCTGATCATTCTTTGTGCAATCGCTGCGGCCTCACTGATCATTGCCAGTGTGGTCAATAACCGTGAAGTCAAAACCAAGCTTGTTCGACAAAAACTCAAGCAGCTCAAGATGCGGGCTGAAGAATTGGAAGAGTTGGTCATAAATCTGGACCAGTTGGTGGAATCCCGCGCCATTCCGAAGTTGATAAACGATGAGGTTATCGATCTTGTGTCTGCCATGGTGGAGCTTGATAGCTCCGCTCGCTACTTGGAGGCGAGCCTGATTAACGCCCGCAAACGGGCGGAAGAACTCGCCATCGAACGCGAAGAGCGCAGTATCGTTCGTTTAAAGGAAAGTGATTCTCAGATTGCCCGGACCAAACATATGCTCAATGAAGCCGGTGTGGTATTGCGTAAGCAACACGCCAACGGACGCTTGACCATTTATGAACTGGAGACCTTTATTTCAGAGCTGGCATGGACTCAGTTAATGGTGGATGTCATTTCCCTTATCGGTCAAGGGCACAAGGCCACCAATCGCCACGACGTGTTAACCGCACACGCTTTTTACAAAAAAGCCAAACATATCCTGGCTCACGCCCCTCACCCGGATCCCCGGCGCTTCCGCATGATCAAAGAGTTGGGTGAAATTCTCGCCAATAAACGCAGGGCCCTGAGCCTGGATCTGATGCCGGAAAATTTCTACAATCCGGGAGAAAAGTCCGGCACCAGTGACAATATCGGGAACAATCCGCTAAGCGAACTCTTTAGCGTTTAAACCTGTCATGGTTGCCGGCATTATGCCGACGGGACATTGAAACGCTGATCCCGCAGTCGCTTGAGCAGAACCGCGAACCGGTCCACATCCGCTTCCTGACCCTTTTCACTCCAGTAAACGCACAGCCCCTGAGGGCCGTTTCCCACCGCCAGGACGCTGTTTGGCAGCTCCTCGATCAACGATTTTAACAGCGAAAACCAGACCGGATCCGCCTGCATCTTCCCCACCCATTGCCAGCATCCGGAAAAGTTAATCTCGTGGGCGTAGGAGCCGCGTAACAATAGCCAGGGTTCCACGTCCCTATTCTGCTCTGTCCAGGGCAAACAATAAGTGGCGCAACTCGAACTCCGCTGCTTCGAGATCTCGGCGGCTGATGCCGGCAAGGGTAACATGTGTACCCTCAAACCCTGTGTCAAGGCGTGCTGACGCAACCGGCTCTCTCGCTGTTGTTGCTTGTTCGGGCGCATCAGCATGACCGGTCCCACCACCATGGCAATTGCGGCTGCAATTATCAAAATCGGTAATATTTCTCTCATACTCTCACGCTATCGCCTCGCCCGCCACACAGCCTCCGGGCGGCGCAGTTTAAAGGGCTAGGCAGTTGATCCAATAGGCGCTAGTATAAGTTAAAGTCCCGCGTTGCAGGGCTTTAATAACGAATACACACACCGATTGGGAACAGGACGGGCAATCATGGCGCAATACAAGCACATTCTCGCAGGGCTGGATTTATCGGAAGAATCCAGTCAGGTATTGAAACAGGCAGAAAGTCTGGCCAAGGCCTTTGGCGCTCAGCTCAGTCTGGTGCATGTGATAGAACCGCTGACCTTTGCTTACGGCGGCGACATCCCCATGGATCTCTCGGAGGTGCAGGACCAACTGCACAAACAAGCCATTGAACAGCTTTCGCAGTTTGCCCGTAAGGTGGATGTTGCCGCCGACCGGCAACATGTGGTGATCGGACAACCCGCCACCGAAATGCACCGACTGGCCAAGGAAAAGCAAGCTGACCTGATCGTGGTTGGCAGCCACGGTCGGCACGGGTTGGCGCTTTTGCTCGGTTCCACCGCCAACGGGGTCTTGCACGGTGCCGAAACCGATGTCCTGGCCGTCCGGGTCAAAACCGACGAAGAATAAGGCGCGTTAGCCCTAACCGGCCGGCAAAGTCGATCGCCGCCCGACCGGTTATATTTCACTACCGGAACGGGCGGCCTACATATCTTCCAACTCTGACCAACGTTCAAAACAGCGTTCCAGTTCCGCTTCCTTGTCTGCCAGCAATTGCAGACGCGCGGCGACATGGTCTCGATCCTGTTCGTAAAAGCCCGCATCCGCCACTTCCCCGTGCAGTGCTTCTATTTCCGCCTCCAGCACCTCCATCCGCTGCGGCAGTTCGTCCAACTCTCGCTGGAGTTTATAGCTGAGCTTTCTGGGTTTTTCCGGATTTTGTTTCTTTTCGGTCGTCGTAACGGCCTCGGTGCGTTCGCGATCAGACTTGCTTTCCGAGCCGCTATTGGCCAACCGGGCGTCGATCCAACGGCCACCCTGTCGCAACCAATCTTCATAGCCACCCACATACTCCCTCACCAGGCCCTCCCCCTCAAAGGCGATGGTGCTAGTGACCACATTATCAAGAAAAGCGCGGTCGTGGCTTACCAATAACACCGTTCCCGAGTAACGGCATAGAATATCCTCCAGCAATTCCAGGGTTTCGACATCAAGGTCGTTTGTGGGCTCATCCAGCACCAACAGATTCGCGGATTTGCTGAACAGTTTCGCCAGCAACACGCGATTGCGTTCACCACCCGACAGTGCTTTCAGCGGGGTGCGCGCCCTTTCGCCAGTGAACAAAAAGTCGCTAAGATAGCTGATGATATGGCGGCTTTGTCCGTCAATGGTAATGGAGTCCCGCCCATCAGAGACATTGTCGACGGCACTCTTCTCCAAATCGAGCTGGTCGCGCAACTGATCAAAGTAGGCCACACTCAAGTTCGTGCCCAGGCGGATACTGCCCTCTTGAGGTTGCAACTCTCCCAGAATCAATTTCAGCAGGGTACTCTTGCCAATACCGTTGGCACCGATCAAACCGATACGATCGCCGCGCATAATCGCTGTCGAAAAATCGCGTACCAGCAACCTGTCGTGCCAGCCGTAGCTTACAGATTCAAGCTCCGCCACCAGTTTGCCGGAAAGCTCGCCACTGGAGAGCTTAAAGATCGCTTGCCCCTGCTTTTCCCGACGCTGATTACGCTCCTCACGCATCGCTTTTAGTGCCCGCACCCGCCCTTCATTGCGGGTTCGCCGGGCTTTGATTCCCTGGCGAATCCACACTTCCTCCTGAGCCAGACGTTTGTCGAACAGGGCGTTGTGTTTTGCCTCGTCGGCCAGCACCTGTTCGCGAAAGGCGAGAAAACTGGCGTAGTCCCCCTGCCAATACCGCAATGTGCCACGATCCAGCTCCGCGATATGCGTGGCCAGTTTCTGCAACAGCGAGCGATCATGGGTGATAAACACCAGAGCCCCGTTATAGGCCAGCAGCTGTTTTTCCAGCCACTCGATGGCGGCGATATCCAGGTGGTTGGTAGGTTCGTCCAGCAGCAGCACGTCCGGCTCGATCACCAGCGCCTTGGCCAGAGCCACCCGCCGGCGCCAACCACCGGACAATTCCCGCATCAACTTGTCAGCAGGCAGATCCAGTTTGGACAAGGTGGTTTCCACCCTCTGCTGCAACGACCATCCGTCCTTGGCTTCAATTTGGTGCTGAAGGTGCGCCATCCTTTCCAATGAAGCCGTATCGGCCTTGAGAGATAACTGATGGTATTCCGCTATCAGGTCGCCCACCCCCCGTAAGCCGCTGGCGACGACATCATAGACGCTGGCCGCATCCGCATCGGGGAGATCCTGTTCCAGCCTGGCGATCCTGATACCCGGTTTGCGCCATACCGACCCCGCATCCAACTCAACATCACCTCCGATGACTTTGAGCAGGCTTGACTTCCCCGCTCCGTTGCGACCGATGAGACACAACCGTTGACCCTTCTCAATTTGGAGATCAACCCCGTCCAAGAGAACCTGTAACCCGTAGCTTAGCTGTGCATTTTCTATATTAATCAATGACATACAACCATTATCTAATCTTAAACCTCATAAAATACCGGCAGTTTACTTACACTATTTCCAATCGACGGTCTCCAGCATGGAGCGGCCGGGGGCCGCGATAATACCGTAAAGCAAGCCACAGTCATAAATAGCCGTCAGCCGAGTCTCGACCCAGGCCCTGAGCAATGGTAACTTGTTGAGGCTATCCCACTCTCGGGAAGCCAATATAGCCTTATCGCTAGCTTGTCGTTGAGGTGTGGCCCCTGATTCGCAGGAATCCTAAAGTGTGAAAGCGGTAAAACTACATGGCAGTGGCACGCCTAATTAACAATAACAGTTCGCGGATTGGAATGTCAGGCGACACACAGACTCAGGATAAACAGCGTCGCGCGGGGCCCAAACGCACCGCACTCCTGCTCCTTGCATCTCTATTCGTCCCGCTGGGACTGTCGGGAATGACCCTGGCCGCCAATAGCTCGGCCACCTCCGGGGCAACCGCCGCACCAAGCTATGTGCAACAGCAGCGTGCTACCTATCTCAGCGCCAAGAAGTCACTGCGTAAACGTCAAATGCATCGCTTCAACGAGCTTAGCGCCAAGCTGGTTGATTACCCACTGAAACCCTACCTGGATTACAGCGAGCTGGTGCGTCGACTCTATACCCTGCCCTACCAGGACGTCGACCATTTTCTGGAGCGCCATCAGCACTCCTACCTGGGAGACAGTTTACTCAAGCAGTGGCTGAAAACCCTTTCCATCAAACAGCGTTGGCACGACTTCCAAAGTTATTACAAGCCCCACGTGGCCAATACGGAATTGCGCTGCTATTACGCCCATGCCAGATTGCAAAACGGGGACGTAACGGCACTGGAATCGGTGGCGGAACTGTGGAATGTTGGCAGATCCCAACCCAAGGCCTGCGATCCGGTGTTCAATCGTTGGCTCAAGAGCGGACACCTGACCCCGGCACTGGCCTGGGAGCGATTCAGTAAAGCCATCAAGAACCGAAAGCGCCAACTGGCACGCTATGTCGCCAAACAAATGGGGCCTGAGCACCAGAAATTGGCCACTATCTATCTGGAAGTCGATCGCCATCCGGAACGGATCAAGCGACGCTCACGTTATCGCGACCAGTCCCCGGCCATGCAGGAGATTATCCTGCACGGCATCCGGCGCCTGACTTATCGCGATCCATTGGCCGCACTCAAAGCCTGGGAAGGCTATGATGCCCAGCAGCTCTTCGATGACAAGGCCCGCCGCCAGACCCAGGAGCTGTTGATTTCGCGGCTCGCCAAAAAGGGCCAGGTCGATGCCGCGGCAACATTGCTGGGGCAGGTGCCTAATATTGAGAGCAAGTCTATTGGTGAATGGCTGGTCAGGGATGCGCTGCGCAACCGGGACTGGACCAAAGCCTATCAATGGCTGAACCAGTTGCCGCAGGCGCTGCAACAGTCGGACCGCTGGCTCTACTGGCGCGCTCGGGCGCTGGATGAGTTGAAGATAGACGACCCGGACTTTCCCACCCCAAGGCAGCTATATGCCGGCCTGGCCCTGAGACGCAGCTTCTACGGTTTTCTCGCGGCCGACATTCTCGGGCACGACTACACATTGGTGGATCGCCCCATCACACCACCCTCAGAATTGATGACGGCAATTGCCAACCTGGAGGGAATGAAAAGGGCCAGGGAACTCTACGCGCTTAATTTTATTCACGAGGCGCGCAAGGAGTGGTTCTACACCACCCGCAAGCTGGATGCACCTGCCATGGTCGCTGCCGGCAAACTGGCCGAGGACTGGGGATGGTACCGAAAAAGCATTCAGGCAATGATAGAAACTCGGCACTGGGACGATTTACAGTCACGCTTTCCCCTGGCCTACCGGGACTACGTGGATGACGCCGCAGAAGAAACTGCGATTTCCCCGCAATTGCTCTATGCCATTGCCCGCCAGGAGAGCGCCTTCTCCCCCGACGCAAGATCACCGGCCGGCGCCATGGGCCTGATGCAACTGATGCCCAAAACCGCCAGGGCCACCGCCCGGAAAACGGGACTCAAGTTGAGCAACAATTACGATTTGCTCAAGCCAGAACGCAATATTGCTATTGGCAGTCGCTACCTTCATCAGCTATTGGAGCAATTCAACGGCAACCGCATCCTCGCCGCGGCGGCCTATAACGCCGGCCCCCACCGGGTCAAGCAGTGGCTGAACCCGACCACCGAAAAGCTGCCCTATGATATCTGGATAGAGACGATCCCCTTCGACGAAACACGAAAATATGTGCAGAATGTTTTGTCGTTTTCCGTCATTTACGCCTATCGAACCGGAGACAAGTTGCCGTTTATCACGGACAACGAAGCACAAAATCCCCTGTAAAAAACCGGTTACGGATTCCGGGATAAGTAAAGCTTAACCCGCTCCTGCACTTCCTCGGCCAGCTTGTCCGGTTGAAACTTCGACATAAAGCCGTTACAACCCACTTTCTCCACCAGCGCCTGGTTAAAGCTGCCACTCAAGGAGGTATGCAGTATCACGTGCAGGTCCTTCATCGCCGGGTTCTTGCGAATCTCATGGGTCAACCGATAACCATCCATCTCCGGCATTTCCGCGTCAGTAATAACCATCAACAGGTGCTCGTTGAGATCGATGCCCTCGCTCGCCCAGGTTTCCAGTTGGCGCAGTGCCTGCAAACCATCCTGAACTCCGATCACCTCTACACCCAGCGACGACAGGGTTGCTTCCACCTGACTCATGGCGGTGTAGGAATCGTCCGCCATCAATACCTTCAGACCGCGACGCCTGGCCACATCCGCCAGATTTTCATCCCGGAGAGATTCGGAAACCCGAGTGTCGAAAGGCACTATTTCAGCCAGCACCCGCTCCACATCCAGGATTTCTACAATGCCCTCTTCTATGCGGGTAATGGCGGTCAGAAAATGGCGTCGCCCAGCGCCGGTCGGGGGCGGCAGGATTCGTTCCCAATTGAGATTGACAATATGGTCCACAGCGCCGACCAGAAATGCCTGAACGGAGCGATTATATTCGGTAACGACCAGGTTGCAGCTTTCATTCAACGGCATGGGGACACCACCGATGGCGGCGCTGAGATCGATAACCGGCACGGTTTGTTGGCGAATATGCGTTACCCCGCACACGGCGGGATGGTGGTGAGGAAGCGCATTCAATTTCGGGACCGGAACGATTTCGCGAATCTTAAAGACGTTGATACCAAACAGCTGGCGACCGACCAGCTTAAAGGTTAACAATTCCAAGCGGTTCTCGCCCACCAGTTGGGTGCGCTGGTCCACAGACTCCAATAATTTCGACATAACTCGCCTTACTCAATCAATCGCTCTAGTGTAGTGAAACTGGAAACGGGGAAAAAGCGCCAGGCTGGAAAAAACAGGGAATTTTCGCATTGCAAACGCGCTGCTCTAACCCGAATTTTTACCCGCTATCGTGAATTCATCGGCCAAGAAGCCGTTTCCTGAATAGCCCACCCTACCGAATTGGACCCGCTGTCCTCCAACCCCTATACTCAGGCGCGGATTAATTCACCGCCCGGAATAAGAACTCGCGAATTGCCTATGGACGCCCCATCAGAACTGATCGACATTGGTGTCAATTTGACCAACAAGAGCTTTCGTGGCCACGAACAAGCCGTCATCCAGCGCGCCATAGATTGCGGCGTCAACCGCCTGATTATCTCTGGCACGGATGAAGCCTCCAGCGAAGTGGCTTTGTCACTATGCGAACAATTCGCGGAGGCGTTCCCCGGACAACTCTTCGCTACAGCCGGTGTTCACCCACATGATGCCAAGCACTTTGGCAAAGGCAGCCGGGAGTCGATCAGGCAACTCAGTGACAGCGCGCATGTGGTCGCCATTGGCGAAACCGGCCTGGATTTCAATCGCGATTTTTCCCCTCGCCCACAGCAGGAGCAGGCGTTCGAGTCACAACTGGAATTGGCGGCTGAGACGGGGTTGCCCGTATTTATGCACGAGCGAGACGCTCACCCGCGTTTCTACGACATCGTCAAGCACTACCGGGACCATTTGCAAGACGGCGTTGTGCACTGTTTTACCGGCAGTAAACATGCCCTTTTCGATTATCTGGACCTGGATCTTCACATTGGTATCACCGGCTGGATTTGCGACGAACGCCGGGGCGCGGAACTACAGGCTCTGGCGGCCAATATCCCCCTGTCGCGAATGATGCTGGAAACCGATGCGCCCTATCTGTTACCGCGCACCATTAATCCCAAACCGAAAAGCCGCATCAACGAACCGGCATTTTTGCCCTATGTCCTGCAAGGTGTCGCCGAACATCATTCCGCCTCGGCCGAAGAGATTGCCAGGCAAACTGCCGCCACCAGCGCCCGTTTCTTTCGCCTGCCGTCAGTCTGCTGACGCTACAGAGCCAGCAAACTTTACAGAACCGGCTGACATTATAGCGCAAGATATTCAGCCAGCTGTTCAGCTCCAAATGGCCATCCCAGGTCCGCGTCCCGATCCTCCCGCTTGACCACGGGGATCCGCACCGCGTAGCGCTGCATCAATTGATCGGAGTCGGCGATATCCACCTCCTCCAGCCGGAATCCCTGACTCGCTAACAGCGGCCAGATCACTTGTTTTGCGTCTTCACACAAATGGCAACCCAATGTGGTGTAGAGAGTCAGCGTTTTCATTGATAAGGAGGCAAAAGGCCTGGTAATCCTTCAAGGTGATATTGGCGCCTGTATGATACGTGGGCTTCTATCCGTCCCGAGTGGCTGAAGACCTTCAGAAATACGCCGCATACCCTCCCTGGACCCAAAGCACTCGTTGCACTCGCGGGGCCGGCCCGGGGCTCGGGCGCGACGTCCTTGTCGCGCACGGTTTCTTAGGGTCTTCAGTCACTCAGGCCTGACATCGCGGTGGATTTGCAGAGCCAATGCATCATTATCAGATTGAAAGACTACTAGTGTAACAGATCTGTTCCGCGCTTATGCGGATGCCAATGCCCTGGCCAGCCGCCCGACAAAATGGGGGAAGCGCAGAAGATTTTCCCCAGACGCCTTTGCACCAATGTCATTTGCACCAATGTCATTTGAGTATTGCCGCACCCGTTGGTCCACCATTTCAATCAGCAAATCCAGCGGCTCGGCAAATGGCGAGGCGAGCTCGGCCATATCCAGCAGATGCCTGGCAAAGAGGCCGACCGGCAGCAGTCGTTGTATCAGCGGTGATAGGGCGTCTCTCTCGCCATTGCCTCCATAGGCCTGGGTAACACGCTGCACATCGGTGTGGGATAACCGCAGAGCAAAACCGGCGATTTCTGAATCGTCATAGCCAACTCGCGCGGCTGCCTCGAAAGCCTGATCCAGGTCCCCGGCAAAAAAGTCGGCGGCGAGGTCGTTGACTTGCCTCAGCAAGTCGTTGATCGCGGAGATTTCATCGACATCCAGTTCGCCGTCAATGGCAAGCGAGAAGCTGTTTTCGCTACTGTAGCTGGCGCCGTATCGCTCGGCAGTCACCCCACCCAGGCTCACTCCGCTGTAACGGCCTGCAAAAGCTTTCACCGAATTGGCGCGGATAGTCACCGTGTCACCATCAGCGGTTTTCAATTTGAAGCTGAAACTGTTTCTCTGGGCCTGCTGGACATCGACAGACACCCGCTCCCCGGAAGGTTGTCCAACCGGGGGCGGAGCGGAAGATGACACACGCGGTTCATCTTCAGGCTCCTCTGCCTCTTCGGCTTCAACAAAGCGCTCTCGCAAGTCTTCGATACCGTTCAGAACCCGGTCGTAGGTTTCCCCGATAGAGTCCTCCACCTCGGGCGACAACAGATTCAACGCCTCGAGCTGTTCCCTCGCTTCCTCAAACCCCTTTTTAAAACCTTCGAGCCCCGCTTCCAGACGTTGCTGCAGGGCCTCCGCGTCCGCCCCCTCGGCCTGGTCCATCTGCAGGCGCCGCTCGATAAAACCCAGAATATTGCCGGCGACCACCTCAGGGGTCAGCGGTTTATCCTGACTGTCGAAATCAGCCAGAGGAAGGGATTGGTCACCCTGGATCGATATCTCAAATTGCGCTTCCAGTTTTTGGTAACCCTCGGCCAGGACGCGCTCGAACAACGCAAACCTGTCGCGGGATTGGGATTCGTCGTCGGCTAAAGCGGGGTCGCTCGCCGTTTGCTGCGCCACAGGTATGGAACCCTCAGCATCGCTGGACAAGGCAGGCTGCTGGATAAAACGCCATTCGGAAAATGAACTGAACGAAGATGTGGAATAGATCGACGCGAGCATACCCCCCCCAATAAGGTAATGCCCGACCGTAAACACTGACCGTTCAACACCGGGCACAATAGGAATACCAATAGGAATCCTAACAGGAATATCGGCCCGCATACGCGTTACTTGAGGAAATTTTGAGCAGTTTTAGGCGCGAATTGCCTCGAGCACTGCCCTTAGAAAATGCCCGAGCTGTACGCCCAGTATGCCCCTGCTGCTGCCAGGAGTAATCCCACGCAAACAAACATGACTGGCAAAGCGGAGCTGGGGGCGGCTATATCCGACAGCGGTACATCTGTCACGGGTGATGGAGGCGTATCAGCGGGTGGTCTGCGATGTTGTTTGGGTTTAGGCCCGGTATCGACTGCCGGTGAAACCGGCTTGCGCGTGACCCTGACAGGCTTGGGCGTGATGACCTTAGCCGCCGCGTTGCCAACGGGGCGGGATTGACTTCCCTGCGGCGCGGCAGCGCGCACAGTGGTTTTATCGAGATCTCTCACCGGACCGATCACACCGAAACTCAGGGTGTCAAAGCAGAGCTCGTCGCCCCGATTAACCCGCGCGGAAGATACCCTTTCCCCGTTGACAAAGGTACCGTTGGCCGAATCCAGATCCTTGACATAAAGCATGCCATCTTTCACCAGCAGTTGCGCATGACGGCGGGAGAGATGGGCCGCCGCCAGTGTGATATCGCATTCCTTGGCGCGTCCTACCAGGGTTTTGGATTTTAATTTGTAGATCCGATTGGCCAATGCGCTGTGGTTGGCCTTCAGTGCCCACTCTGTGATCTCGTCAGTCGCTGCAGAGGGCGGTTGCACGAGCGCCTGTTTCGGATCCACCACCTCCAGCTCAGTGGTCCCCAGCGTAATAATGTCGTTGGTCTTGAGTGACTGGCGGTCGACTACGTCGGCATGGTTGACCTTGAGCGGAAGGCCACCGGATATATTTTGCAGCGTCAGCTGCTCGCCGGACACCTGTACCAGCGCGTGCTTCTCGGCGACTTGGTGGTCTTCGACAACCAGGGCGTTATCGGGATGGCGCCCGATCGTCACTTCCGGCTCCACCAACCACACTTCGATTTGCTTGTTATTTTTAAAGCGCAGTTTCAACATAGCGAGCGATCCTTATCTCCACGGGTGTTTTCAATGACGTTTGCAGCGATACAGGCACCGCGATGTTGCAATGAAAGCGTTTGAATTTTCAATAGCTTAGGTGAAAAATACCACATTATTGTTAACTGATTAACGTTAATATGGTTCCCCATCCAGCCCCTTTACCCGGAAACTGGAAACCAAACAGGGACAGGCCCCTGACAAAAACCAGGCAAGAGAAACCGTATGCCGATACTGAAAAGCAGTGCCGCAACCGACAAAGGACTGAGGCGGGGCAATAACGAGGACTGTTATCTGTCCCTGCCGGAACGGGGTTTGTGGGCAGTGGCGGACGGAATGGGAGGGCACGAAGCGGGAGAGGTTGCGAGCGCCATCGTTCGCGACACCCTGGCAGAGGTCAACCCTTCGGAACGGACCCTGGCGGACGTCATTCAGGCGTCTCACCAGGCCGTGCTAAACGCCGTCGAACAGGGTGTGGGAGCCCCCGGGATGGGTTCCACGGTGGTCGCCCTCAAAAGCGACAACCTGGGCTATGAAGTGGCCTGGGTAGGCGACAGCCGAGCCTACCTGTGGACCCCGGATGACGAAGGCGGCTACCTGCAACAGCTCACCACCGATCACTCCTATGTCCAGAGGCTTCTGGCCTCGGGGGCTATCAATGCCGAAGAGGTCGACTCCCACCCGGACAAGAATGTAATCACCCAATGTCTGGGTTCCCCGGAACTGGCACAGGTGGCAGTGGATTCGGTCACCGGTAAATGGCACAACACCCAGTGGATCTTACTGTGCAGCGACGGACTCACTGACGAGGTCAGCGACGAGGATATCGCCCACATCCTCTGCGAAGCCGAAGCGCCCAACGACGGGGTGGACCGGTTAATCCGGCGCGCCCTGGAAAATGGTGGCAGCGACAATGTGACCGTGCAAATTGTCGAATCACCAAAGGCCGGACAAAACAGATCCAATCCGACATCCAATGGCCGGGAACCGCCATTGCCGGCGATACCCTGGCTGCCTTCGATTACCGGTACGCCCCTGCTCGACCGGTTGCTGTACGGGGCGGTTACCCTGCTACTGGTATTGCTGATCTATTGGTTATGACTGATCAGATCGCCAGGGCTCGGCGCAGCCTTTCCAGCAATTGATTGTGGGAAGCCGGATCAAGCAAATTGAGGGCCTGTAGCCCAGTAAGCTTGTTTACCAGGGCGATCCCCGCACTGGTATTGGCTGCCCCTCCAGCCACAAGATCCGGGTCCCGGGCAAACGCGGACTTTACCCCTACGACCGCGTAGGGGTCCTGCGCGCACAGCAGTTCAAACTTGATCCGCTCGCCCAGGAAATCCATCGCTGTTTTGCCGTTGTAGGGTTCCAACGGGGAGGCTCCTGCTTCAGCCACCACCACATCCGGAGCCCTGTCGGCAATCAATGACAGTAACTGTGCCAACGCCGTGCTGTACTTGTCTTTGTCACACACCGTCGACGGCAAACCCGCATCGACAAAATCAAAGACCGCAACGGCGCCCGCATCCTTAAAGCTCAGCACATCCCGGTAACGGGCAGCACCCGTCAGTTTCACCCCCACGACCTTTAACCCCAGTTGTGATAACAGGTGCACAATCAACCGACCGGAGAGGGTTTTTCCCGCTGACATGGAGGTTCCCACAATCAACACCAGGGGAATATCGAATTCACGCACGGGCCGCCTGGACAGACTATTGTCCATGGTGATTTTATTTCCGTTCCGCCGGACATGCCCCTGGTACTCAAGGCGCATTAGCGGCGTCAGGAACGGCGACTTGGAGGTGGTCTTGCCGAACAGCCCGGCGGGCGTCAGCGCTTCAAAAAAAGGGCTGTCCATCGACTGCCAGTCTCCCACCGCCTCTAACGTTGCCGCCCTGGCCCCCAGTGCGCCAATGATCAGATCGCCATCCATGACCTCGATCATGCGCCCGTTGGGTAACTCAATGTTGTGCAATCTGCCCCAGGTATCGACCACTTTACCCACCACATAATCACCGGTGGCCCAACCCGTGCGTGGAATAACATCTGTTGCAAATTTTTCGGAATCGAGATTGGAAATGCGGGTTACAGAGGCGTATATGTAGTGTGTCATTGTGATTTTCTCCCAACGATGATTACCTCATCGGCGGTGCCAACAGCAGCAGAGTGACTAAGGCGCAACGCAGTGGTAACTGGTCGATATAGATAAACTCATGGGTGGCGTGTGCACCATCTCCCACCGCCCCCATACCGTCCAGGGTTGCTGTGTAGAGGCTGGCTGTGTTGCCATCCGAGCCACCCCCGGCCGTGCCCTCCTCCAACGGCAAATCAAGGGCTTCGGCAACACGGGTAGCGACTTGCCAGAATTGTCGGTTGGAGGGAGTCTTTTCCATGGGGGGGCGGCCAATACGCCCTTCAACTGTCAAGGACACACCGGGTGTCTCGGGCTGCAATTGATAAATCGCATTTTCAATTCGCTGTGCGTCTTCCCGGGTTTCCACTCTCACGTCGACAATTGCGCTGCTCTCCGGGGCGACAACATTGGCTCTGACGCCGCCATCAATAATCCCGACATTGACGGATACGCCTTTGTCCGGATCATTCAGCAGGAACAGCTTTTGAATGACATGCGACAGTTCCAGAATGGCGCTGGCGCCAGCGGTGGGATCCAGCCCGGCATGGGCTGCCTTGCCCTGTAACTTGATCGTAAAACGGCCCACCCCTTTGCGCGCGGTTTTTATCTTGCCAGTGATGCCAAGTGAAGGCTCCAACACCATACACCGATCCACCAACCGGGCCAGGACCCGTACATAACGCGTGGATTCCCGGCTGCCAATCTCCTCATCGGAATTGATAAAACAGAGAGGAACGACGCTGGGAACAAGTTCAAGATCGCGAATGGTCTGCAGCGCAAACAGCATCTCCACCAGACCGGCTTTCATATCATAAATGCCAGGTCCACGAATCACATTTCCCTCGTGCACAAGTGGCATGCTCGCCAAGGTACCCTTCGGCCAAACAGTATCGCAATGCCCCAGCATCAACTGGGTCGGGTGTCTGCTTCCGGGCATCCCAAGTGCCGATGACTTGTGTCTGCCATCAGGCCTGGCGTAAAGATGCCCTCCCGATTGGCATCCGGGCAGCAGGAAGACCCTGTAATCCCGCGCTTCAAACTCCGCTTTCAGGCGCAAACGAATCTGCCGTTGACTGGCCGGGTCATCAGAGGGTGTTTCCATCAGGACCAGGTCCTTCAGCAAGCTGACCATCTGCGCTTGTTGTGACTGCAAATAATCCAGCACACGGCTCGCAGTATTCATAACCTTATCGTTTAAACCCTGCCGGAAATGGCAATGTAGTGGTGGCGCTGATTTCGGCAAATCGGCCCGGGTAGAGATAGGCCAGCAGTGGCGAGGCCTTGATAAGATCCTGGTCATCCTGATCCGAGCTTCGCAACGAATCCGCTGCCACTTGTGCGGCCAGGATGCGTCCGATAATCAGCGAATTCTCCCCTAACCCTTCCACAAACCTGTCCAGCTCACACTCCAGAAAGAGGTAACCATCCTGCAAAAAACAACCTGCCACCCGCTTGGCGGCAAAGGTAGGCAAAACCTGGGCGATGGGTTTACTGCCGTCCTCACAGCGGGGGGAAGCTGCCAGGCTCGCCAGGACCGTTTGCGATGGGCGTGCAAAGGTCACCGTGAACGTTTTCTCGCGAGCAATATTTTGATAGGTCTGGTGTCGCGACGAGCAGACAAAGCCAAAGTAATTCTGCCAGCTCATGGGCATTGCCAGGTGTTTGGGCGCCAGATCGTCGTTGCCGTCCGCTTCTCGCGTCCCCACCAAAACCAGGGGGTAGACAGTAAAAAATTTTTCCCAGATCGGATTCTCGATATCGAGATCAACCACTTGCGGGGTATTTGAATCAGCCATGGGTATTTGCCATTTTTTAAATCAGTTTCGGGTTGCTACGCGTCCCCATACACCAAACCGGTTAAATGTTGTTTAACACTGCGCCCCAGTGCGTTGAGATTGTATCCGCCTTCCAATAGCGAAACGATTCTGCCTTCTGCCGTTTCCCGCGCAAATTCCTGAATCAACCGGGTAATCCACAAATAGTCCTCGTCAACCAGATTTAATCCGCCAAGCGGATCTTCGCGGTGTGCATCAAAACCCGCAGAGACAAAGATCATCTCCGGTTGATGATGTCGAATCGCCTGGCGCCATTGCGGTTCAACCGCCGCGCGAAAAGTATCGCTTCCGGCTCCGGCACTGAGAGGGGTTAAACAGATATTCGGTTTATCTACCCTGTCAAAGCGACCGGGATAAAACGGGTACTGGAAACTGGAACACACCAAAACCTCCGGTCGGTCCTGGAAAATTTCCACGGTTCCATTACCGTGATGCACATCAAAATCCAGAATGGCCACCCGCTTCATACCAACGCTCAGCGCGCGTTCAGCGGCGAGGGCGACGCTGTTGAACAGGCAAAAGCCCATGGAAATAGCCGTTTCCGCGTGGTGTCCCGGCGGACGCACTGCACAAAACGCGTTCCTCGCGGCCTTCAAGATCACCTGATCCGTGGCATAAACGGCGGCACCTGCAGCGTGGAGCGCAGCGTCAAAACTGAAGGGATTGAGACTGGTATCACCATCGATCGCAACGATCCCCTCTCTTGGTGACAACGCCATCAATGCATCCACATGAATCTTGGGGTGGACGTTGTAGAGCCCTTCAACGTCAATTTTAGGCGCATCAACAAATGTCAGCTGATTGCCCCAATCGGTACTTCGAACAACCTTGTCGATGGCCCTGAGCCGATCGGGACATTCAGGGTGACCATAGCCCATATCGTGTAGCAGGCAGGTTGGGTGGCCAACGAACAGCGTGTTCATTCATCTCGCTCCGTAATTGTGGCTACCGAGTCGTTGAATTTTGGTTGCAAGAGCGGCGGCTTCCGCTGTCGACCGTCAGCAAACCATCCTGTGCGGAAACGCCGCTATGACAGCGGCTACAGTAATTGTAGCCTTTAAGTAAAAGATTTGTGCCGGTGTGAATAACCGGGTACAGAACAGTCGAGCGCGACTCACTAAAACCTGAAAAAAAAACACCTCAGTATTCTGAGTCAGAAGTTTGGAGGGATTAACTCTGCAAATCGACTGCGATGTCAGGCCCGGGCCTTCAGCTCGGTAATCTCATCGCGCAAGCGCGCCGCTTCCTCGAAGGCCAGATCTTTGGCGGCCTGGTACATCTGCTCTTCCAGCACCGAAATCTGCTGCCAGATATCCCCCTCAAACTGTTTTTCCGCCTTGTACCTGCCGCGCTTTTCGGCCACGGCACTGCGTCCGCGTCCCCTTGCCCCCGGCGTATGGGCGCCTTCGAGAATATCGGCCACACTTTTGTGAATCCCTTTGGGGGTGATACCGTGTTCTTCGTTGTACGCGATCTGTTTGTCGCGGCGGCGCTCGGTTTCATCCATCGCCCGCTGCATGGAACCGGTGATACGGTCCGCATAGAGAATGGCCCGCCCCTTGACATTGCGCGCCGCCCGGCCGATGGTCTGGATCAGGGATCGATCGGAGCGCAGAAAGCCCTCTTTATCCGCATCCATAATCGCCACCAGAGAGACCTCGGGCATATCCAGGCCCTCCCGCAGCAGGTTGATACCCACCAACACATCGAACTCGCCCAGACGCAGGTCGCGGATGATTTCCACCCGCTCCACAGTATCGATATCCGAATGCAGATAACGAACCCTGACCCCGTGGTCCTCCAGATATTCAGTCAGGTCCTCGGCCATACGTTTGGTCAGCACCGTAATCAACACCCGATCGCCCGCTTCCACACACTTGCGGATTTCCGACAGGGCGTCATCAACCTGCGTGCTGGCCGGGCGCACCTCCACCTCCGGATCGACCAAGCCTGTGGGCCTCACCACCTGATCCACCACCTGACCGGCGTGTTCCCCTTCATAGGGTCCGGGAGTGGCGGAGACAAATATCATCTGTGGCGCCAGCCGCTCCCATTCATCAAAGCGCAGCGGTCGGTTATCCAGCGCCGAGGGCAAGCGGAAACCATACTCCACCAGGGTTTCCTTGCGCGAACGATCGCCACGGTACATGCCACCGATCTGCGGTACCGAAACGTGAGACTCGTCAATAATCAACAGAGAATCTTCGGGCAGGTAGTCGAACAGCGTCGGCGGAGGCTGGCCCGCCTCACGTCCGGACAGGTAACGGGAGTAGTTCTCAATACCGGTGCAGTAACCCAGCTCCTGCATCATCTCCAGGTCGTAGCGGGTACGCTGTTCCAGGCGCTGTGCTTCCACCAGCTTATCATTTACCCGCAGTTGCTCGAGACGCTCTTTCAACTCTTCTTTGATTTTATCAATGGCGTCGAGAACCCTCTCCCGCGGCGTCACATAGTGTGACTTGGGGTAGATGGTATAGCGCGGCACCTTCTGCAGGCTCTCCCCCGTCAGGGGATCAAACAGGGTCAACTGCTCAATTTCATCGTCAAACAGCTCAACTCGAAGGGCTTCACGTTCCGAGTCGGCCGGGTAGATGTCGATCACATCGCCGCGCACCCGGTAATTGGCGCGATGAAAATCCGCATCGTTGCGGGTGTACTGCAGCTCGGCCAGACGACGCAGGATCTGGCGCTGGTCCACCCTTTCGCCACGATCCAGGTGCAGCACCATTTTCAGATAGGCTTCCGGGTCACCCAGACCGTAGATGGCCGAGACCGTCGCTACCACGATGGCATCTTTACGTTCCATCAATGCCTTGGTCGCCGACAGGCGCATCTGCTCGATATGTTCGTTAACCGACGCATCCTTCTCGATAAACGTATCCGATGAGGGCACATAGGCTTCGGGCTGGTAGTAATCGTAATAGGAGACAAAGTACTCCACCGCGTTATCGGGAAAGAACTCCTTGAACTCTCCATACAACTGAGCGGCCAGCGTTTTGTTATGGGCCATCACCAGGGTCGGGCGCTGCAGTTTTGCAATCACGTGGGCGGCGGTGAAGGTTTTTCCGGAGCCGGTCACCCCTAACAGCGTCTGGTGAGCCAGTCCCGCTTCCAGCCCCTCCACCAGGGCAGCAATGGCCGCGGGCTGATCCCCGGCGGGTTCGAACCGACTTTTCACAACAAATGACTTCGACATGGTTTTGTGGGCTGCAGCGTAGTGAACGACAAATGCCGATTGTATCCCAAACCCGGCGCGGGTTTTAGCGCCCGGCAGCGCCATCGCCCCGATCGCCCGTCAGACCGATAAGCGCGGGTATTTGCAATCTGCCCCGGACAGGCCCATTATCGGCCATTCCGCGATAATAATGTCGATATGAGTGTAAGACCGTGACCGCCAGGCAACCCATTCAAGCAACCTTCCTAAAGCAACAACCGGTGTCCGCGACCCGGGAAATGGCAGCCGCACTGCCCCGATTGACAGAAATGGCCGCCGCCAAGGGACTCCGACTCCACCACCTGGGAGCGGGTTACCCCCACCCTGAAGTTTCCGACCCCCGTGGATACATCGCCCATAAGAACGCGTATTTTCAACACCTCGCCCGGCAGAACCCCGGGAACCACCCGCAGTCCTCCGACGGGGACAATGCCCTGCGCGATATGCTGCAGGAAGTCTACAGTTATACCGATACCCTGGGGCCCGCCGAAACCCGACAGGCCTTTGCACAGGTGTACGGCAGTGACTTCGGTCTGACCGTGGACCCGGAAAAGCTGATACCCACCATCGGTTCCACCGGCGGTATCGCCCAACTGTGTTCGCTGTTTGAGCGCAGCGGGCGCAATGTTGCCTACATTACCGATGCCCCCACCTACGCCGGCTTTCTGTCCCGCGCCAACCTTTATCAACAGGCGGCCATTTACAGCGTCGACATGGATAGCGAAGGCCCCTACCCGGAACTGTTTCGCCAGCAGATTCAACAGGCGCGCAGGGACGGCTATCACGTGGCTTTTTATTACACGGTACCTGATGGCCACAACCCCGGCGGTATCTCCTTTTCACTGGCGCGACGACAGGAATTGATGTCGATTGTTCGAGAGGAAGGGATCCTGCTGGTGGAGGATGCCCCCTACACCTATATCAGCTACGAGGAACCGGAACAACGCTCTCCCCCGTTTGTGGCCCTGGACGCCGAATACACGGTACATCTGTTTACCGCATCCAAGATCGGTTTACCGGGTCCCCGGGTGGGATTTCTCTATGCCGCGGGTGATATCACTGTGTCCGATAACCAGCGGGTACCCCTGCATCAATTGCTGTTGACCGAGGCCAGTGCCGACATCCTGCTTCACAATCCCGAGGCCCTGCGAGGTTTCGAAGCATTTTTAATGGACGAAAATTTCCAGCTGTGGGACAGCCTCTGGCCGATCGCCGCCGAAAAAAATGCCGTTTATGCCGAGAACCGGCAGATACTGCTGGACGGACTGGATGAGTACCTGGGCAACTATCCGGAGCTGTTTGAATGGACTAAACCGGGCGCCGGCTTCTTCAGTGTCTTTACCTTCAAGCACCCGAGCATCGAAACCAATCCCGCATTCGTGGAAAAGCTGATCGCCGACTATGGCGTTATCACCATCCCCACCTTCGGTTTTTTCCCGCTGGACGCCAAGGCAAGAAACGCCAGGGCTGGACTGGATCAGTTGCGGTTGTCATTCTGTTTTAGCGAACGCCGTGGTGAGGGACGCCGCGAGGATCTGCGCGCGGCGGTCAAGGCGTTTTGCCACGCAGTAAGGGTTGAGTCCGGGATAGTGGGATTGGAAGCCTAAATTTGGGCTTCCGTGTACCCCAAATCCACCAGCGCCACACGAATTTTTTCCGCCGCTTCAGCCAGTGCCGACTGATCAGCCATGGTCGCTTTGGCAAAGTCGAAATCCGACAGTTCATCCACCGGCATCAGGTGTATATGCGTGTGAGGCACTTCGAGTCCGGCGATGATCATTCCCACCCGGGTGGCGGGAAAGGCTTCCTTTAACCCCTTGGTAATCTTCTGGCAGACGGTCGTCAAATGACTCAGGGTCTCCGCCGGCAAGTCATCCCAATGATCGATTTCGGCCCGGGGGATAACCAACAGATGTCCCGGCCGAATGGGCTGGATGGTCATGATGGCCACTGCCAGCTCGTCCTTCCAGACAAAGTGTCCGGGAATATTGCCGTCGATAATCCGGGTAAATATGCTAGCCATCTCACACTCCTTCATGTTGTGCGGCAACAATGCCTGTCCCCGCCTAATACACCGCAATGCCGTACTTTAACAGTAAGCGCGGCAATACCTCGTCCAGGTGTTCCAGATCCGCTCTCTCCACTTCGATCAGCGCGAACTCCTGCTGCTGATAGATCTCCTGCTTCACCAGCTTGGTTTTCAGTTCGCCGCTACTGGTGGCGTCGCCCCAAAACTCAATATAGACCTGTCCCTGAGGCAGGTAAAAATCCGCATAGAGTTCCTGCGCAATCGGCAGGCGCCGCTGGTAGGCATGGGGAATCTCCGCCAGGTACAGCCAATTGCCGATCATGCGAACAGCGTTGGAGTGAACCCGATAACCTGCCAGGCATTCGCCGGTTTGCGCGCCTTCGGGCTGAAGCAGGGAAAGTGCCTCGACGCTGGCCAACAAATAGGGATTATCCAACAGGGCTTCCGGCCAGGTGACGTAGGGTATGCCGGTTTTTTCGCTCTCGTGTTGCTGTCCGCCCTGCCGCCGCCCCTGCTGGGTTAGCGTCCAGCCCTTGAGGCCCTTGGCGATCCAGCCAAGCTCCGCCAGCATCAAATTGATCACCCGGGCCGGCATACGCAACTTCTGGCCGAGGTTGGTGGCCGTTAAGGGTGCCTCCGGCAGCAGTGAGAGTAACGCATGCTGCTTGATTGACTCGGGCCAGGCGATATATTCCCCAAACTTGGGGTGGTTGATGGTGATGCCCCCTTCAAAGCGCCCTTTTTCAGTCAGTTGCCAACGCCCTTCCACTTTGACAATCCAGCCGCCCCTGGCCAGCAGGATAAACAGTTCCTTGGCCTCTTTGCCAATGGACTTGGCCAGCGCAGTGGTGGAAAGGTGTTTTTCATCCATGGCAATCGATTTATTCAATATCTGAGTTTGAGTATCCAGGGTTAGCCTGGGCACAATATAACGCATATGGGATAATGCCCGCACCCTATCATCTTATGTCCATTCCCCACGTCCAGGTAACCTTATGCATATTTGGGTCGATGCCGACGCCTGCCCCAAACCCGTAAAAGAGATTCTGTTTCGAGCCTCCAAGCGAGCCCGGGTGGCCGTGACCCTGGTGGCCAACCAGGCGCTGCAAACACCCCCGTCACCCCTGATCAAGTCGGTCCAGGTGGCCAGTGGCTTTGATGTTGCGGACAATTACATCGTCCAGGCGGTGCAGGAAAATGACCTGGTGATTACCGCCGATATTCCCCTGGCCGCCGAAATCGTCGACAAGGGCGCCCATGTTATCAACCCCCGCGGCGAGCGCTATACGGCCAACAATATTCGCCAGCGGTTGAACATGCGCGATTTTATGGAGGAAATGCGTTCCACCGGCCAGGTAAGCGGTGGACCGCCGCCCTTTGGCAATCCGGAAAAGCAGGCCTTCGCCAATGCCCTGGATCGGCTGCTCGCCAAATACCACCGCTGAGAGTCCCCCACACCTCCCGGCACAGAAACGAGCGGATTCACCCATTGCTCGTTTCAATTCCCGATAGTGCTGGCTACTGCCGGTAAATAGCCCTATAATGCGCCCCCTTTTACTTGGCACCCGCCTTATTCGCTCTAGGGCCGCCCCGGCTACCGGGAGCTGCTAGGCTTAGGCTATGCCCACCGAATCAGGCCTCCTCATGTCCTCTTCCGAAATTACCAGCTTCGACGAGCTGGCAATCGCTGCACCCATTCTCGACGCCGTCCGCGCGGTGGGTTACGAACAACCCTCCCCCATTCAGGCTGCCAGTATTCCGCACCTGTTAAATGGCGACGACCTGCTGGGTATCGCCCAGACCGGTACCGGTAAAACCGCCGCCTTTGCCCTGCCACTGCTGTCGAGCATCAATCTCGCCCTGAAGGCGCCCCAGGTGTTGGTGCTGGCGCCAACGCGGGAACTGGCCATCCAAGTCGCAGAAGCGTTCCATCGCTATGCCACCAACCTCAAAGGCTTCCATGTACTGCCTATCTATGGCGGTCAGGATTACGGCACCCAATTGCGCCAACTCAAACGCGGCCCCCAGGTCGTGGTGGGCACGCCGGGGCGGATCATGGATCACCTTCGTCGCGGCAGCCTCAATCTCGACAGCCTCACCGGTCTGGTACTGGACGAAGCCGACGAAATGCTGCGCATGGGCTTTATCGATGATGTGGAGTGGATTCTGGAGCATACTCCGGAGGAGCGCCAAACCGCCCTTTTCTCCGCCACCATGCCCCGGGAAATCCGCAAGGTGGCCAGCAATTACCTCAACAACCCCAAGGAAGTGAAAATCGCTTCCCAGACATCGACCGGCGAGAATATCGAGCAGACCTATTGGATGGTTAGCGGCACCCACAAGCTGGATGCCCTGACGCGTATCCTGGAAGTCGAACCCATCGACGCCATGATTGTCTTTGTGCGCACCAAAACCGCCACCGTGGAACTGGCCGAGAAGCTCGAGGCGCGCGGCTATTCAGCCGCCGCACTAAACGGCGATATGAACCAGGCATTGCGGGAACGCACTATCGAACGCCTGAAAAACAACGCCCTGGATATCGTCATCGCCACCGATGTCGCCGCCCGTGGCATCGATGTGCAACGGGTCAGCCACGTGTTGAACTACGATATCCCCTACGACAGCGAAGCCTATGTTCACCGTATCGGCCGCACCGGGCGTGCCGGTCGCAGCGGCAAGGCCATTTTGTTTGTCGCTCCCCGGGAAAAACGTCTGCTCAACACCATCGAGCGGGCAACCCGGCAACCGTTGACGCGGATGGAGTTGCCCAGCGGCGAAACCATTACCGCCCGGCGCGTCGACCAATTCAAGCAAACCCTGAAGGACACCCTGGCCGAGCAGGATCTGGAATTCTTCCACGAGCTGCTGGCGGAATTCAGTCACGACAACGATATTTCCCCCGAGGATATCGCGTCAGCCCTGGCCTATTTGTGCCAGAAAGACCGTCCCCTCAAGGTGCAACTGGCCGAGATCAAACCCCATCGGGAGCGGGAACGCGACAAGGATCGCCCGCGACGCGAGCGTCCACCTCGCAACGATGAGGATATGGTTCGCTACCGCATCGAAGTGGGCCGCAAACACCATGCGCGGCCCGGTGATATCGTCGGCGCCATCGCCAATGAAGTTTCCATCGACAGCCAGCATATTGGCCAGATAAAACTGTTTGACGACTTTTCCACCGTCGATCTGCCGACGGGCATGCCCAAGGAAGTGTTCCAGCAACTGCGCAGCGTTTTTGTCCGTGGCCAGAAGCTCAATATCAAGGAAGACAGCGGCCCCAGAGGGAAAGCCGGGCACCGCGGGAAGCACGCGGGCGACAAGGGGAAAACCCAACACAAACAGCAGCCCCACAAAAAACCGAGCCACAAAAAAAAGCGGGATAACGGCTAGCCCGCCAAGCGGGCATTAGGGTTACTCTTCGTCGAACATCTGGATCGAATAACCGCGATCCACTGCTTCCTTGAGCCACTTGTCGGCAGCGACCGCCTTGGCATTTTTCGCCAGGCGCTCGATGCCCTTGCGTTTCTCTATGGTGATGTCGGTAAACCCGGCTTTCATCAGGTAAACCTTACACAGCTGCTCGGCACCAAACAGATCCTTGAAATTGATGTACACAATAAAGGGCACTTTCTGTCCCACCTGAATGTGGGGCTGAGGCTTGCGGGCGGTACCGGTTACGGAAAACACGTACATGGGGTTTCTCTATAAAATAATTCGTTTCACTATTGAGATCTTGGGTTGCGGATCATCAGCACGGGTCACTACACCGCGACAATAACCCGCAAGGCATCCTGGCGCAGGGTCGCCGCCTGTAAATACTCTTTCAGCGCCGTCGTTTCGTCGCGCAGGTACGCGATTTCCTCTTGGCGAATATTGGGGTTTACCTTGGCCAATTCAGCCAGTCGTAGCAGTTCCCTCTGTTGTTTCTGCTGCATAACCGCCACTGCGGCCTGCACTTTCTCACGCTCCCGGGGCTGGGCCAATTTATCGGCCTTGTCGATTATCGCCGCAATATCGTCGCGGGCATGGCGCACCAGGTCCCGGGCAGTGCCCCTTGGCACTTTTTGAATCAACTGCCCCAGCTTCTCCGGCGTCAGAATTTCGGCGAGGTTATTACCCTTGGCATCCACCACAACACGCACTGTCGTCAACGGCAGATAACGGAACACCTGCAATGCCTTGGGCGCCGCACACTGCAGGGTATAAACCGCTTCCACCAGCAGGGTTCCCGGCTTTAACGGTGGCAATTTTAGGGTACAGAGCGCGGTATTGCCAAAGTCACCGCCAAGGATCATTTCCATGGCGCCACTGACCATGGGATGCTCCCAGGTGAGGAACTGAACATCTTCCCGGGACAGTGCCATTTCGCGTTGATAGGTGGCCGTCATTCCGGATTCGGGCAGCCCCGGAAAATGGGGGGTAAGCATATGGTCTCCCGGGTGCAGGACCACACTCACCGCGCTGTGACGATCCTGTTCAACACCGAACTGATCAAACACCCGCTCCATATAGCCTTCCAACTCGAAACGCCGCTCATCATCCACCACGGCATCCACCACCGCGGCTGCCCGCTGGTGATTGCAGGAATTCAATTCCAGCAGCCGGTCCCGCCCCTCCTGCAGTCGCTGCTGGGTTTGTTCGGTCTGCCGACGGGTTTGCTCGACCAAGGCCTCCAGGTTATCGCCGTTGTCGCTCGATTCGATACAGGCGTAGAGCGGCTCTTCAAACTGATCAAACAACGCCTGGCCCGCCGGGCAGGCACGGGCAAAGGCGTTGATTCCCCGGTCAAACCACGCCAACAGTACCGCCTGGGCGCTGCCCTCATAATAGGGCACATGAATTTTTACCGTGTGGCGCTGGCCGATTCGATCCAGGCGACCGATGCGTTGCTCCAGCAAATCCGGACTCAAGGGCAGATCAAAAAGCACAAGGTTATGGGAGAACTGGAAGTTTCGGCCTTCGCTGCCGATTTCCGAACAGACCAGCACCTGGGCACCCTCTTCCGGATCGGCGAAATAGGCGGCGGCGCGATCGCGGGCCACCAGGCTCAAGCCCTCGTGAAAGACCGCCGAAGCCAGCCCCTCACGCAGATTTAAATGGTCTTCCAACTGGATAGCGGTACTGGCGTTGGCGCATATCAACAGCACCTTTTCACCGCGGTTCTGTTTGAGGAAGCTCACTAACCAGGGAATTCGTCCATCCGCCCCAAGCCAACGCTCGCCATGCAGTTTGGCCAGCAGGTGTTCGGGGTAGCGTTTTTCCAGCACGCCAGCCCCGTCGCTTACCCCGGCAAATCCTTCAGGCATCGGCAGCGGGTGTTTTACCAGCTCCCGCTCGGGAAACCCCTCCACATTGGCTCGGGTATTGCGGAACAGCACCCGTCCGGTGCCGTGGCGATCCAAAAGTGCCGAGGTGGCCGCATCCGCCGCCGCCTGTATGTCTCCGGCGTTGATCTGCGCCTCAATAGCCGCGACGGAATCGGCGCCCAGGTAGGTTTCCAACTGTCTTAACAGGTCGGCCACGCTATCTCCCGGCGCATGATCATCCACCAGCGCCATCAATGCCTGTACCAGTGTGTTGACCGGTTCGTAACCCGCCTCTTCAGCCTTGAACGCTTCCAGGTCGTAATAGCGGTCCGGATCCAGCAGGCGCAGGCGGGCAAAATGGCTTTCCATACCCAGTTGTTCCGGTGTTGCGGTCAACAACAGCAAACCGCGAGCCAACCGGGCGAGAGATTCGATACAAGTGTAGGCGGGACTGGCCTCAGTCTCACTCCAGCCCAGGTGGTGGGCCTCATCCACCAGCAACATATCCCAATGGGTGGCCTCGGCCTGCTGGCGCCGCCGCGGGTTATCGACCAGGAACGACAGTGAGCAAAGCACTAACTGCGCAGACTCGAAAGGATTGTCTCCGCCATCGGCGTCCTGGTCAGGATCATCTTTCTCCGGAAATGATTCACCGCTCAGCGCTTCACAACGATCCTCATCGAGAATGGTGAACTGCAGGTTGAAACGCCTCAACATCTCCACCAGCCATTGATGCACCAGGCTATCGGGCACCACGATCAGGGCTCGCTGGACGCGACCGCTGATCAGTTGCTGGTGCAGTATCAAACCCGCTTCAATGGTCTTGCCCAACCCCACTTCGTCAGCCAGTAGCACCCGTGGCGCGTAGCGGTTTCCGGTTTCGTGGGCGATAAATAACTGGTGCGGGAGTAACTGCACGCGCGGCCCCAGTAGACCGTTTACCGGGGACTGCTGGTGCTCGCGCATATGACCGAGGGTTTCATGGCGCAGATCAAAGCGTCGCAACTTATCGATCTGACCGGAAAAAAGTCGATCCTTGGGCGAGCTGAACTGTACAAAACTGTCGAGTTCCAGCTCCGGCAGAACCGTGACTTCACCCTGCTCGTTAAGCCCCATGTAAATCAGGCACCCGTGTTCCTCGATGACCTCGGTGATCTCCAGGACCTCACCATCGATACTGGTCACCGTCTCACCGGCGTGGTAGCTCACACGACTGACCGGCGCGTTGTCGACCGCGTACAGGCGTCGCTCGCCGGCGGCCGGAAAGGACAGGCAAACACGCCGATTGGCGACTTCGACCACCACGCCCAGGCCGAGCTCGGCTTCGGTATCACTGATCCAGCGTTGGCCGGGTACAAATTCGGGAACTGCCATAGCGTATTGACTACTGAAGGTTATTTTCAGGCGGTCACCAGCGACCGCCAATGCGCATGGGTTGAATGGGGAAGCAACCGGTCAGGCGCGCGACATAAATTTACCGGTCACTGTGTTGACCTTGATGGCTTCACCCGGTTCCAGGTACTCGGGCACTTGCACCTCGGCCCCGGTATTGAGGGTGGCGGGCTTGGTACGCCCGGTGGCCGAGGCCCCCTTGATACCCGGCGCCGTCCCGGTAATGGTCAACACCACCGACTGGGGCAGCTCAATCCCCTGGATTGCGCCGTCAACCAGCAGTGCGGTAATACCTTCCAGTCCTTCGCTCAGGTACTCCAGTTGCCCTTCCAGTTCCTCGGCATTGAGACTGTATTGGCTGAAATCCTCCATATTCATGAAGGTATAACTCTCGCCATCAAAGTAGGAATACTGCACCTCGGTGCGCAGGCAATCGGCCTCCTTGAGGAAATCATCGCCCTTGTAGGATTCGTCCAATTTCTGCTTGGTTTGCAGGTTGTTAAAACGTACTTTGTAGAGGGTGGCCGCCCCGCGTGAGGACGGGCTCTTGGCTTCCACCTGCTTCACAATATGGGGGGCACCGTTAACGTCCACCACCATTCCACGCTTTAGTTCACTGGCTTTTGGCATAATCTTCCACTACTTTTTTCAAACACTTTTTTACAAACACGTTATTCGGTCAAGTCGATCCCGACACACGCTTTTCAACCGTAACGGTTGTCAAACATGCTCTATTCCAGTCGACGCAACTTAAACTTTCGGCCCTTTATTTTACCGTGGAGCAAGCGTCCCAGGGCTTTATCGGCCAGATCCCGGGCGACTGCCACATAGGCCACATAATCAAAGATGTCGATCTTGCCCACAGACCCGCCATCGATGCCCGCCTCTCCGGTCAGGGCGCCGAGGATGTCGCCGGGGCGAACCTTGTCCTTGCGCCCGGCGGCGATACAGAGTGTCACCATCGCCGGAGAATCCGGCGCAGCGCTTGCCGGCGCCAAATCCGCGAGTGCCCGTTGTTGCAGGGGATGTCCAAGCAATGCCGCAATGGCCTCCAGCTTGTAGTTTTCACTGCTGGCGAAAAGACTCACCGCCAGCCCTTCCCTGCCTGCGCGTCCGGTGCGGCCAATACGGTGCACATAGACCTTATCGTCCCGTGACAGGTCGTAATTCACCACCATGGGCAGATAATCGATATCCAATCCCCTGGCGGCCACATCGGTGGCCACCAGGATTCGGCAACTCTGGTTGGCAAACTGCACCAGCACCTGATCACGCTCACGTTGCTCCATATCGCCGTGCAACGCCAGTGCGCTGTGGCCGGCCTTGTGCAACGCAGAGCTGACCTGGTCGCAGAGCTGCTTGGTATTGCAAAACACCACGGCGGCGTCAGGGCGGTAATGCCCCAGCACGGCCAACAGAGCGCCATCCTTGTCCTGATGGCTGTCAACGCCATAGAAGTATTGCGCTATCTGGGTGTGACTGTGCAGGGACTCCACACTGACTTCCACCGGCTGGCGCTGGAAATCCGCGCTGAGTGTACCGATCTCTTTCGGATAGGTGGCGGAAAACAGCAATGTCTGTCTCTCAACGCCGGTGTTCAGAATGATCTGGTGAATATCCTCGTAAAATCCCATATCCAGCATTCGATCCGCTTCATCCAGCACCAGGGTATCGACCCCGCCAAGCTCCAGGGTGCCCTTGCGCAGATGGTCCTTAATACGGCCGGGTGTGCCCACCACGATATGGGCGCCGTGCTGGAGCGAGCCAATCTGCGGACCTATTGGCTGGCCCCCGCAAAGGGTCAGCACCTTGATATTGTGCCGGTAGCGGGCCAGCCGCCGAATCTCCTTGGCCACCTGGGTGCTGAGTTCCCGCGTGGGACAAAGCACCAGAGCCTGCACCTGGAAGTTTCGCGTTTTTACTTTCTGCAACAGTCCAATGGCAAAGGAGGCCGTTTTGCCGCTGCCGGTTTTCGCCTTGGCGATCACATCCCGCCCGGCCAGGGCGACGGGCAGGCTTTGGGCCTGAATCGGAGTCATGGTGTGGTAGCCCAGGCTTTTGAGATTATCGAGTTGGGCCTGGGGGAGATTCAGGCTGGAGAAGCAGGTGTCGGTCACGGAGTCGCTATTCCTGGGCGTAATTAATTCAGCCCAGGATCACTGGGTCGCAGGGCGCGCGATTATAACAGAAGTTTCCCTCTGCGGATGGATATTCAGCTTTCGCGCCTCACGCTAGTAGTCTTTCAATCTGATAATACGCATTGGCTCTGCGAATTCACTGCGATGCAGTTCACCCCTGACACACTCAAGGGGATCGCCCTTCTTCATTCGGGGCAATCGCGCCTGCCACTGCTCTGTATCTTCGCCGTCCGGCCCTTTATCACCACCGGTGCCCGCCGCCTCCTTTTGCGCGGCACCATTATCGGCGCGCTGAAACAACACCTTCCACCCCATCGACCTGGACTGCCAGGACCGGGCCAGAAAAAGGCCGCCCTCAATGGTGATCTCGACGCGGGTTTCAACGAATTCGTACCTTGGAAAAAATTGGGCCACTGAGTATCTGAGCAATTGAGTAAATGAGCAAAGAACAGCAACCCCAACTTCCGCACCCCAACCTTTACGCCGAATTGTTCCAGCGGGCCACTACTGCCGTGGCCCCGATGCTAGGGGAACTCACGCCCGAGCAGCGCGAGCAGATTGCTCAGCAGTGCACGGCGCTGGCTGACTGGTGTCGAGCGATTAAATGAGTTTTGAGTAAATGAGTAAAAGGCAAGACGCCAAGACTAAGGTCGTGCGCGCCAACGCGCACGGCTGGAACTGTGCCACTGCGGCAAGAACCTGGACATGGCCGAGAGGAGAGATTGGGGTAACAACCAACGGGCCGACTGCCCCAGTTGTGGGGTTACCAATCAGCGCGGCAACTTTAGCGGCCTGGAGGCGGCCATCAGCCCCAAGGGGCCGGGGGAGTAGTCCACGTCCGATACTCTCGGGTTATTGGGCATAGATGAAAAATGGAAATTACCGCGTTTGGTCAGGTGGCAGCCAGGGACTAATCGACAGGAAGAGTGCGGCGGGAGGCCGTGCTGTAGACTTCGGAATTGCGCCGAGGGCCGACGGCAATAACAAAGACCTCAACCTTATCCTGGTTTACACGGTAGACAATGCGGGCATCGCCCACCCTCAATTTATGGTATCCAGCGAGCGAACCACTCAGTGGCTTTCCGTAATCAAGAGGGGCAGTTTTGAGCTTTTTCTGGATGGCCCGCAGGGTTCGCTGGGCCTTGGTAGTGCCCAGCGATCGTAAGTCGGTTTCTACTTCCTCATGGAAGCTCAGAGTCCATGTTGTTGTCATCGTTGCTCAGCCCAAATTTATCGAGCATTTCTGCTTCGTTGATCACTCGGGCGGAGTTCAGGGAGGCAATGCGCTGCAGCGCCAACATTTCAACACGCAGATCTTCCAGCTCGTCGGTCAGAGCCTGAAAAAATTCGACCCCCATCATAACGGCAGCCGGCGCGTTGTTACGCATGACCACAAAGCGATCCTGTTCACCGGAAGCCAATCGATCCAGCAAATCTTTAGCTGACCGAGAGATATCCGATGCGGAGACTGTCTGGTCGAGCCTTTCAACTAACGCAACCATGCTAGCAACTCCCTAATCCTGTTACAATAGAACCAATTGAAAATTTTCAGATTTTTTTGAGAAAATTTCTCAGAATGTTTTCAAATAATATTTGAACAATTTCTGTCCGTCAAAGACTTTATTAACCATTTTTGTTAACCATTTTTTGAGCTTTTTTTTTGGAAGCTTTTTTTGACGGAAAATTGAGGCAATTTTTCGGGCGACAGATCGGCGCCCGGGGAAAGTGTGTCCAATACTCCTCGGCACTGGGAAAGTCGCTACAGCCCAGTCCCGGCGGGGGGTGTCGGTGAGGAGAGCCCGTACCGGGGGCTGTTAAATCGCCCATCAGAAGCCCCAGGAGCGCGAATCTCCTGCCAGGCCTACGCCTGTGTCATTACCCGCCATAGTGCCAGCTCAGACAGCCGCACAATCGTTAAACTCAGCAATATAAATACTGTGTATTAATCTCCCGAACGAGCAATGAAAACAAGCATTTTCGCGAACTACCAAGGGTTATAAAAATCTACCTTGAATATGTAACTTTTACTTATAAATCAATTAGTTATATATACATATATGAAATATATTAGTTATACTATATCTAGATGTAAGGCGTACTAAGGGCTTTTTCCCGATGATTTTTTGCGCCTGGTCACTGTTCGGGACTTCTGCCGGGCTTTACCCGCCGTGCGGGAACCGGCGTCCGTTCGTGGCGAAGAGGCCTTTCTTCGCTTCGCCCCCTGTTTGAACCGGCGTTTACCAATGGCCGCCTTGAGCCCCTGCAGCGCCTCGGGAAGGCTCGCCTGGCTTTGCGCTATCAAACCCCGCAACGACGAGAGCATCGGGGCCATAAAATCCCCGTACCGGCTTTGGCGCCGGCTGATCGCCTCCAGGCAGGCTTCCCACTGGGCGGTCATATCCGGCAACGTCGTCTCGGCCGGCAAACTGTGGATCAAACCCCGCCCCGCCCCCGTCGACCGAATTTGCTTACCCTGTCGCTCAAGGTAGCCGCGCGTAAACAGGAGCTCCACAATGCCGGCCCGGGTCGCCTCGGTACCCAGGCCATCGGTGTCCTTGAGGATCTTGCGCACCGCCGGATCCTGGACAAAACGGGCAATGCCCGTCATGGCGGAAAGCAGGGAGGCATCGGTAAAGTGTTTGGGCGGCTGGGTCAGCTTCTCCAGCAGTTCACCCCTGACACACTCAAGGGGATCGCCCTTCTTCATTGGCGGCAAGTGCGCCTGCCACTGCTCCGTCTCTTTGCCGTCCGACCTTTTATCACTACCGGAGCCCGCCACCTCCTCTTGCGCCGCGCCTTTATCGCCGCGCTGAAACAACACCTTCCACCCCATCGCCCTGGGTTGTCTGGCCCGGGCCAGAAAAAGGCCACCCTCGATGGTGACCTCGACACGGGTTTCAGTAAATTCGTACCCTGGAAAGAACTGGGCCAGGTATTGACGCGCGATCAAATCGTAAAGTTGCTGTTCGGTTTTACTGAGGCGGGCCGAAGACAGTGATTTTTGCGTCGGGATAATCGCGTGATGGGCGTCCACCCTGGCGTCATTCCAGGCTTTGGACCTCAAGCCGGTATCGGCCTGCCCCACAAATCCGCCCAGTGTGGTCGAGTTGTTGGCAACTGCGCTCAGTACGGCTTGGGCGTGCCCCCACTGTCCCCGCGGCAGATGGCGGCTGTCCGATCGCGGATAGGTCACCAGTTTGTGGCGTTCATACAGGGTTTGGCAGGTGTCCAGGACCTGCTGCGCACTCATCCCGAAACGTTTGGCGGCATCGATCTGCAGTGACGACAGACTGTAGGGCAAGGGCGGCGCCTGGGTTTTATCCTTCTGCGCGTGCGCACTTACCTGCGCTGGCTTGCCGTGGATACGCGCCACCACATTTTCCGCCAGCGCCCGCGACAATACCCGCCCCTCCTCGTCCTGATAAGGCTGGCAGGCCTCACTGGGTTGCCACTTTGCCGTAAACGCCTGTTGATCGCGGGTCAGCAGATGGGCGACGACTTCGTAATAGGGCTTGGCGGTAAAAGCCTCAATCTCCTCATCGCGCCTGACAACCAGTCCCAATATCGGCGTTTGCACCCGCCCCACCGACAGCAGGCCATCAAACCCCACCTTGCGCCCCAGCAAGGTGTAGGCACGGGTCAGGTTGATGCCGTAGAGCCAATCCGCCCGGCTGCGCGCCAGGGCTGAGGTGGCGAGGGGCACAAACTCCCTGTTCATGCGCGGTGCCGCCAGAGCCCGCTGCACCGCCGCGGGGTTCAAGTCACTGATCAATACCCGCTGCACGGCATCCCGCTTGGCGCCATTCACTTTCAGGTAGTCGATGACCTGATCCACCAGCAACTGCCCCTCCCTGTCCGGATCACCGGCATGCACCAGCTGATCGGCCTCCCTGACCAACTTCCGCAACACCGTCAATTGCTTGCGGGTTTTGGGCTTGGGGACCAGTTGCCAGGTTTCGGGCACGATGGGCAGGTGCTCCAGTTTCCACTGCTTGTAGGCGGAGTCATAGGCATCCGGCTCCGCCTGCTCCAGCAGGTGGCCGATACACCAGCTCACCACATCGCCGTTGCCGACACGGATAAATCCCTCGCCCTTTTGATGGGGTTTGGGGAGAACGTCGGCAATAGCGCGGCCGAGGCTGGGCTTTTCGGCGATGTAGAGTTTCATGGATGCCAATATACTGTATATACATACAGACATGTCAATAGGTAATGTCCCTGGAAATCGCCGTGGATAACAATGAGGGGAAACCGTTTTCGGGAGCTGGAACAGAAAATCCGCCAACTTATCGCCTGAGTACAACGGGAAAAACAACCTTTTAGCCGCACAGGCGCCAAGGCAATCAAACTGTTTTTATCTTAAACTTAATAGAGAGGGTATTGGTTACAGACAAGCTCTTTGCAGGCATGTGGATACGGAGATAACACGGCGTAACGCCTATTTGACGAGCAGACTCTAATCAAAGCAGAGGTGCGCACTCATGACGCGGTGGTTACTGGAGGGCTACTTTGACCAGAGCAATACGTTAAGGGCTGTGCCGATTGAAGCATTTCCCTTCTCTATCGGTCGTGGTGACGAGGCTGATCTAACCATTTACGAAAAAGACGTGTCGCGCCGGCATGCCGAGATTTTTCAAACCGACGACCAGCTGTTTCTTCGCGATCTGGGCTCGACCAACGGCACCTATGTCAATGACAGAAAAATTACCTGTGCTACTCCCATAGTGGGGAACGATGTTATCCACTTTGCACATATCGAATCCCGGCTGAATGACACAGGGGTTTCCGATAACGGCGCGTGTGAAGAAACCCTGTTGATGCAAGCCGGACGATCAAGTCGCATTCCCCTTGGCGCCAACGAGCTGAAGGAGCTGATCGATCAGAAGTTAATTAACGTGGTGTTCCAACCGGTTGTCGATAACCACGAGCGTGTGGTCGGGTATGAAATTCTGGGTCGTGGCGATCACACAGCCCTGCCGAAAAGCCCGGCTGAATTATTCCGAATTGCCGAAAGTATCGGGTTGGAAATCGAGCTGAGTGAACTATTCCGCGCCACCGGCTTGCGAGTCGCCACTGAAAACCGTCTCGACAAATTTATTCTGGTGAACATACACCCCAGGGAGGTTGAGAATCCCAAGCGCCTTATCGAGACCATGGAGCGTGCCCGAACCAGGGACGACGCCTTCCGAGTCGTGCTGGAGATTCACGAGCAGGCGATCACCAATTTGCAGTCGCTGCAAAGCCTGTCGGATGAGCTTGAAAAACTGCAAGTCGGTATTGCCTATGACGATTTCGGGGCCGGACAAGCGAGATTGGTGGAGCTGTCCGGTGCCCCGCCCGAAATCGTGAAGTTCGATATCGAGTTGATTCGCGATATCGACAGGGCCAACGCGCAACGCCAGAGAATGCTGAAGATACTCGTAAGCATGGTCCACCACATGGGGGTGAAGGCGCTGGCCGAAGGTGTAAGCCATGAGGGCGAAGCCAACTTTGTCAAATCCATTGGCTTTGACCTGATTCAGGGCTATTACTTTGGAAAGCCGGTGAGTGCTGAGAAATTGGGACGGTAATCATTATCCACATTTACTTTGAAGCCTTTAACCTACCCTGGCCAACCAGCTTTAAGCCATGGTCTCTGAGTCTCTCTTTTTTTCAAAATCAACCAACGCTTAGTCATCTGCGTGCGAGCCAGACTCACGACAAGCTGACAACAGAACCTACATAACACAATATTGTCACCTCGTTACCGGAAATTACTGGTAACGGCCGTTAAGCCATAGCAGTTCCAAAATATTTCAACAACGCCTTCCTCGTTCTCACACGCCTGCATGGGAGTCGAATCGCCTACCGACTTTGATTCTTCCTCTATCCACGACCATGGCGGTTCAGGTCTTTATCTAACGGGAATTCGCTACCCGCTTCTACACTCCGCAGGGAAACCAACAGCAACTTCGCCATGGTTCTTTTTCCTTCCTTTGCTGTAAAATTCGACCCTTTCCCATAATTCGGTCTCCGCCGATGTTGTTGGATCAAATGACCATAGGAGGGTTATCTATGCGAGAAATGGCGCTATTAGCGATATTGATGGAAATGTTGCTATCCGGCTGTGCGGGCATTCAGGAACATCTGGTTAGCCCCCAGGACGTGTCTACTAGCGGCTTGTTGGTGGGAACTTTCGCCGGCGGCGCCGGGCCGAGCGGTGGCTACACCCTGATTATTGACGACAACCCCTACAACGTACGGTATCACGCGGGATCCTTTGTGGTCGCACTTCCCCCTGGGGAGCATACCCTTCAGCGCGCCAATAAAAGCAGTTCGGGCTCCTATTACGCGCCAATGGGAGTGTCTGCGACATCATCCAGTTCCTACCCGATGCAAAAAAAGGTGACAATCAAGGCCGGCAAAATCACCAGTCTCGGCGCGATGTATTTTGTCAGCAACCGGATGCTTCACCAGACAAGCGATCCTGATCGCTATAACATCCTCCACATCGACAATTCGCGGTTTATCGAAACCTACCTGCGCCGCTATCACGGCGACGTGTACAGCGCGTTGGCCGACAAAACGATTTATCCGAGTGCCTACGGATATTTGGATGCCAAAAAACTCGCGCTGCTCCAGCAGCTAATCGCCTACAATGGGGTGCAGCCCGATCCGAACTTTATCAACCCCGATTACGCCAATGCGGCGTTTATGATCAGCTCGGACCTGGGTACTGCCGGAGAAGTAGTGACAAATGCCAACGGAAAACCGATCAAATACACACCACTGCCGCTCGATACCTTGCAGTATGTGACGCGCTGCGATGCGGAATCCCTTGACCGTTACGCCTGTATTGTGCTCACCCGATGGACCGATGACGATTTTGAACGACGCCTGCAGTACTACCACAACGGACGCCCTACCGATCTCAATTTACCGGCGGATCTAAATCCCTATACCGTTAAGCTGTTTGGTAAAGAAGGTTTGGCGGTGGGAGGCTTTAACTACGAATTTTATTCACGCCCCAACGATGACGCCGATTGGCAAGTGCATACCGAGAAAGGAGTCAAAAGCGGGCTGCTGTTCGCAACATATCAATTTGCGGACACGCCGGAGGGCTTTTTTACCTATTACGACGGCAATAAATATCTTCTCACCTTTACCGATATCAACAGCGGCAATACGCGCACACTGCCATTACCAGACGGCTTTGACGGTGGCCACAACCTGGTAATGCTCGGCGACAATCTCTTTATTGGACCGGAGTGGAATTTGATCTCCGCCTCCTCGGTCTATCGGCGGCAAAAAGATGGTCAGTGGCGCACTATCAAGTTACCGCTCAGCAAGTGTTCAACCATGGCAGCCGGCCCCGACCCACAGAGTTTGCTGGTGTCGTGTGGTGGAAACAAACAGCTGCTGTCGCGCGACCGTGGAATAACCTGGCAAACGTTACCTGATAAAGAATGATTGGTACAAAATTCCTTCAAATAGACTAGCTGGCCGCAAATGATCGAGCTTCATGCCAATTTGATTGGCCTTCGCTCAACCGTAGTATTCGAACTCGCAGGAACTCGGGGCAAGCCCCCGAGATTTCTTTCGTTAAAATCAAATACAGCCTGGCCATCAAGTCATCATTGAATTCCTGCAGGAATATCAGGACCAAGCCGTTGCATTTAAGGAAAAAGGCAGAGCGCCTGGTGTTAAAAAGGTAAAATTCAGTGGACAAGTGCATCCGGATTCAGGCTCGATTCGATATCGATTGAATATCAAGCGTATAATCACCCGACCAATGCCAATTGGCATCGCTGACGGTATTGTGATACACAACGAAAGAGTAATATATGAGGCAAATGATCTGCGAGTCGGGCTGATAGACGGGGCGGAGAAATAATCCACCCAAAGTGACTGTATTCGCCGCGAAGGCAATGCCCGACCTTGAGATTCACGCTCTCTCTTAATGGAGTTAATCATGTCAGGCAAAGATAAAAATTTACAATTATCACTACTACTTCTTAGACTGTCCGTTTTTATAGTCATGTTCATGTGGACAATCGATAAATTCATAAACCCCGAACATGCGGCCAGGGTGTACGAGTCGTTCTATTACCTCCCTGGCCTGGACGTTTATGTCATATATGCGATAGGCGCTCTGGAAATGGTTATTTTGCTAATGTTCCTTGTAGGCATTAAGAAGAAATACACCTATGGCGCAGTTCTGTTGTTTCACACGGTATCGACGCTGTCATCGTACAAGCAGTATATGGCACCTTTCGATGGCCCAAACTTATTATTTTTTGCCGCCTGGCCTATGTTGGCAGCCTGTCTTGCATTATTCCTGCTGCGTGAGCTAGACCTGAAATGGAGTGTCCATTGATTGAGGGCACAAATAATGCTATGCGGGCCAAAGGATCCGATTAGCATCCAGTACCCCAAAAAGGGTTCGAGGGCATGGCTATGGAATCCGAAGAACTGGAATACGTTGGTTTCTGGCTACGCGTTCTAGCCTCACTCATTGATACGGTGTTGATCGGCGTCATTATTTGGCCGCTCCTATCGGCACTTTACGGTGAATCCTACTGGAGCAGCGAAAAGTTCATACAGGGGCCCATGGACTTCTTGTTGTCATGGGTTTTTCCCGCTGTCGCCGTCATTCTTTTTTGGATCGCAAGACAGGCCACACCGGGCAAAATGGCTATATCTGCTAAAATTGTTGACGCTAAAACCGGCAAAGCGCCCAGCACCGGCCAACTTATCGGGCGTTATTTCGCCTATTATGTCTCGATTTTTCCGCTTTTCCTCGGATTTATATGGGTGGCGTTCGACAAGCGCAAGCAGGGATGGCACGATAAACTGGCGGGAACCGTTGTTGTTCGGCCAAGGAAACATGCGTTGGAGCCCGTATCGTTTGACGGTTAACAAGGCCGTAAACTCGAAAGCGTTATTTCGCCGGTTAAGGCGGACGTTACAAATGCGGAAAACCCCAAATAGGGAAAACCCCAAATAGGGAAAACCAAAGGAGAACGACACACCATGAACCCCTGGATAAATCCCTGGCTAAGCCTGTTTAAATCTCCGTGGAGCGGCGATGTGATTCAAGATATATCACCCGTCACAAGCTGGTGGTCCCCTCAGTTTGAATTCAACTTTGCGGGCAATAAAAAGGTAGAATCTGAAGTGGTATCCAATGTCGCCAGCTACGGTCGTCAGTTGGGTATTTTAACCGAGGCCGTACTGGAGCTGGCGGCTGGTGACAAAGGTGATGCCGTTAAATCGTTGGAAGCACTGGCCAAGGAGATCGAGGTCATAAAAACTAAACATTCCGCAACCCTGTCCAAGCAACTAAGATCCGATTTAATGGACTTAAAATTAAAGGATAGGGATGCTTTTGATCACCTGATCGATGAAGTTTCCAGATGAGGCGCTCTCCTCCCACTGGGAACCAGATCGTGCCGCCCATTTAAATCGGAATAACTGTCTGCATTTGGCACTACTGGGCCCCCATGTGACCTCTACGCATTGGCGTGAATATTCGCTTGTCAGGCAATTCACTTAATTACAATCACCAGGGATAAATAATGAAAAAGCTATTGGTGTTCTTCTCAGCTGGCTGTCTGGGGGCATTGGCAAACAGTATCGCCGTGTGGCAGTTTGGCCAATTGGGCATCACTTCGACGTTCGGCGTTTCCATTGCACCTGCCTTAACCCCGGGATGGCTGTACCCCAGAATCGTATGGGGTGGCCTCTGGGGGTTGCTGTTCATCCTTCCGATGTTGCAATCAAAGTTGTTTCTGAAAGGCGCCATTCTGAGTTTATTTCCCTCTGTGGTTCAATTGTTTGTGATTTTCCCACTAAAGGCGGGTAAAGGCGTGGCCGGCGTAGAACTTGGGTTACTGACACCCCTATTTGTTTTATTTTTCAACTGGGTGTGGGGCATTGCTACTGCCGCCACGATAAAGTTTGCCAAATAAATTCCAACAATGTGGAATGGAAAGCTCCATAACAAACCCTTGAATCCGTCCGCGTTTTGGCAGAGCCTTGCCGGTGAAATGTAACCGACAAGAATGCCATTTGTTCCGATATTCCGCCGTCAGGATATGAGGCTATAATTGAACCAGCCAAGCCAGCAGTCTAAGGTGAAAAAGTGAACGATTCAAACACTGGGGTCCAATTCAGAACCGTCAAGTCTTCTCAAACTGTACTCAAAGAGCTGATGGTACCCTCCTATGCAAACTTCGGCGGCAAGGTTCATGGCGGTGTTATATTGTCACTGATGGATAAAATTGCCTATACCTGCGCGGCATCCCACTCCAGGGGGTATTGCGTAACCGCTTCAGTGGACTCGGTTGATTTCCTCAATGCTGTGGATGTGGGGGACTTGTTAACACTCTATGCCTCCGTCAACTATGTCGGCAGATCCTCGATGGAAGTCGGCATCAAAGTGGTTTCTGAAGATTTTAAACAAGGCGCTGAAAGTCACACCAACACCTCCTATTTCACCATGGTTGCCCTGGATGAACAGACCCGAAAACCGGTCCCTGTACCCGGTCTGATTCTCGAAGATGACATTGAGATTCGTCGTTTTATCGAAGGGAAATTACGCAAGCAGTTCAAGCGCACCCATCAGCGGGATATGGCGCAGGCAAGGGACAAACTGAATCTTGAGGAGGAAGTGAAAAAGCTGAGCGAAGATAACTGTCAATTGCGTTCGCGCTGATGACAAAGCAAATTGCCCGGAGCGGACAGACTGCACACCGCAATTTGCGGTGTGCGTAGCGCGCCCGCAACAGTACTTTGGCAAACATTTCTACTCGAATAAACATATTTTGTTTCTATCTAAATCCCGGACGTAAGCAGAATATCTACCCGATCTGATCCCTGGCTCGCCTTCACTAACACCTCCCAACTCTATAGCCTTTTTATATAATCGAGCCACTTCGTCTGAGGAATCCAAATTTAAACCTAGCATTGTACCGTTTCCATTGGTTGCCGCATTTCCATCGAACGGTTCCGCTATGCCAAACATAAACTCGGCACTTGCCCAGACTGTCATACGGCCTTCGGAGTGGACTTTATTGACTCCACTTCCCTCGAAGAGAGCATCATAAAATCCGGTGGCCTTCTCCCTATCATTAGTACCGAATACAAAATAGTTCATTTTCATAATTAATCATTAGGTAAACCCCCGGCTGCGCCGGGGGGACTCGAATAGGTTTGACCGATGCTATGGTCTTGTATCCTTAAGTTTCGACCAAGAAACATAGAGGATATACCTATGAGAGACTTTAAAAGTTTGGCGCATAC
>JBNKHG010000023.1:0-70442 GCA_050290225.1 Cellvibrionaceae bacterium | reverse complement strand
AACGTTTGTCTATCTGAATCTGATAACGTGATTTTTGCTGCAACTCTCATAACGGACAATTCCTGCTTTTGAAAAACAGCAAGCATTGTAACATCAGAGCAACTAAAATAATATAGCATCAGTTTAGGACACTACACTAGTTTTATTCCTTCCTTCTGTGCTATTACGTCAGCACCTTGGTCTCCTGAGCCAGACGTTGCTTTGGCATTCCAGCCGAATTCAATTAGTTGGTTTGCTACGAGAGCTTCGTAATCGTACGGGTCAATGTTTCCGTCATCCTCAATGCCAGGACTCTTTTCGTTATTGTCACTATAAAACTCTAACCACCCCAATATCGATTCGATGTCGGTAGAAATCATATCAATTTCATCTTCCTTATCGAATCCAGTGTATGATAGAAAAGCTTCAAAACCTTTTGTTTTTGCGATTTTTTTATATTCGGGAGGTAAGTTTTCTTGTAGGTAAGAAGATATGCTGTATCTACGATTGCCGATAAACTTATGTAGCTCGTGCTCCCAGTCATTTAGCTCATAGTCGCCATAATCGTCCCTGTATGATAATTGATTTTGCTTGAGTTGAAGTGTCTGAAGGTAATTGTTCTCTTCTAGATATTTCCATAATTCGATGGTTTTAGAGCTGATGAATATACTCTTGATGTCATCGTTGCTAGGAGGGGCGGCAAAAGAATCAGTTTCTTCAATCTTAAAGGCAATATATCTTTTCAGTTCTGGTGATGAAGTAGATGAGGTTAACGGCTGATATCTCTCTTTAAAAACGTTACTTATGTCTACTTGGGGTGCAGGTTGATCCAACTCGCCGAATAAATCTTTAAGTATCTTTAACATGATGTTGGGCTTTCCTTGCATTAGTGGATTTAGGTTAACTGGCTTGTACTAATTTGTCCCACATGGGGGACGTGCTGCTTGCTATTGTCCCCGATATGGGACAGTATCGCAAACATTTAGCTATTGAAATCAGGCGCAGACGGGGAGAGTTAACCGTCCGTGAGTTTGCGGCAAAAGTTGGGCTATCAAAGACTTCATTGCAGCGTATAGAAAATGAGCAGCAAAATGTAACAATCGATACGCTGGAGCATCTATGCAAGAAATTTAAATGTGAGGCAGAAGATTTAGTAGGAACTATAAAATAATAAAATTCCATCGGCGCGATCCATTGCTATGCGTGAATCGATTGTTCAGCGCATTAGCTTTTCCCATCCGTTTTTTAGGTGATTTAGATTCAAATTATTGAATGTCACTTGGTCTATTGTGCTCTTTAGTTGTTGAATGCTTGCACCTCGATCGTAGTGCTTTGTTGCCCCCATTTGTGAAGGCTCATGGCCTACTATTAGCTGTAAAAGCCTTTGGTCTACTCCTTGGTTGAGTGCTTCAGTTATATGGGTGCATCGAAAAGAATATAAAGCTTTTTTTTGGTTCTTCCACTCTTTCGGTAGGTGAGATTTTCTATATCGCTCGTTGAACCATTTTGATGCGGCTGCACTGGGCTTGCGTTGCTCTATAGAAAGGTCGCTGAAAAATCTTTCTTGATTTAGGTTTCTTGCGTAGGCTATGTAGTCCTTTATGCCGATATCAAGTAATTGTTGATGGATAGGAACCTTCCGTTTGCCTGCCTTTGTTTTGATCTTTTTAGATTCTTCTTCGTCTGTAAGGTCGGCGAAAAGAACTCCTTTTTCTTCCTTGAAGTCAGTAAGGGTCAATTGCAATAGTTCACCAGGCCTCGCGCCAGTGAAAAGCATCAACAAAGGTAACCACCAGTGGCTGGGGGTGGTTGTTTTTTTCTTGTAATACGCTGATAGTGGGTCGTACAAAGGGCTGCTAAATATTTGAATCAAGTCCTTCTGAGAGTATTCGCTCCATGATTTTTTAGTGACTTCAATTTTTACTAATTCAAATGGGTTGTGTGGTATTTTTTTGGTTGCTACAAGCCAATTGAAAATGCCTTTTAAATATCCGATCTTATCGCTAATTGTGGCGGTGCTATATAGTTTGTCTTCGGGTAGGTTGAGGGTTGTAAGTTCTTCACAGGACTTGCCGATAAGCTCCTTGATCTTATTTCTGTTGGTGGGAAGTTTACGCATCGTATCTCTGAAGCGTTGTGCATCTTCAAAGGAGATGGAAGAGACGGGTTTATCTCCCAGTATAAAAATGGCATCCGCTACAGAATCTTTGTAGCCATCTATGGAGCCTTGGCCCAATTTGGGGTTATTACCTCTTTTGTGTTCAGTATACGGGGTTACAGTCTCGCTTAAGAGAAGTGATTCTTGTGGGGCGGGTGAGTCAGTGAGTTGTTGCTTGGGGCGCAAGAAATCGGGTAACTCTGGTTCAAACTTCTGGGCATCAAGCTTTTCTATATAGGCTTTGACTTCGACGTGAATTAGTTTTGATACATCGCTTAATAGTCTACTCCAGGCCGTAGAGTCATTATCTTTTATATGGCTCCAGTCTACTTCAGGTAGGCACTTGAGCAACCAGCGTTCCATCAGTATGTCAATGGTGTCATGGCTTTCGTTATATCTACCTTCCTTATTCAGGGCGGCAGTGGTTAGCCATTGATTAACAATCGGTAGCTTTGCTTTTTCTTCTTGGAGCTTATCGTATGTGTCAGGTATCCGGGTGCTATTGCTCTGCTGAATGACCTTGAAAATCTTTCTGATCAGATTCTGATAGCCAGTTTCTTGCTTTTCGTCTGAGAACTGCATCCTGAGTGCTTTAATCCTTTCTATAGCTCTGAGGTACGGTGTGGCCCTCTCTATAGCGGTGGTTTTACAGTTGGTTTTCAGTGAGCGAGAGAGGACCTTACAGTCAGTGATGATACATAGGTCATGGGGGAGCTGCCAACGAAAATGGTAAGCTCCATTTCTGCAGTAGAGATATTTTAGACGCATTTTTAGACGCACTTGGCCAAAAGTTCTTTGATAAGTGCCTGTCTAAATCGCTGGAGAGTGTCTGTAACTTATTGATTTACAAATAAAAAAGGCCGACCCTTGCGGATCAGCCTTTTAATGAATGGTGCCCAGGAGAGGACTTGAACCTCCACGGGGTTGCCCCCACTAGCACCTGAAGCTAGCGTGTCTACCAATTTCACCACCTGGGCATAACGGTTGCGCCGTGACGGTCGTCAGCCGTTGAGGACGCGCACTATAATGAGCCCGGCGGGGGTTGTCAATTCCCTATTCAGGAAAATTTTTGCGTAGTCATAGGGATGTCAAGCTTTTTGCGGTATAGTCCACGGGATTAGGGCCCTGTCCGCGATCTGGCGGCCGGGGCGAAGTAAATTCGACGGGAAGGGAGGCAGATTTACAGCTCTCATCCCCAGGAAAACAAATTTGAAAAAACGGAAACAAAAGGCCCTGTCGGCCGACCCCCACGCGCAGCGCGAGGCTGCCAAATACGATAACCCCATCCCCAGCCGCGAATATATCTTCGAAGTTTTGGACAATGCCCCCGGTCCCCTCACCCATGAACAGTTGTGTGATGAGCTGGAGATGGTCTCTGAGGAGCAGGTGGAGGCCCTGCGTCGGCGCCTGATCGCCATGGAGCGCGACGGGCAGCTGATCAGTAACCGGCGTCGCGCCTACGCCTGTATCGACAAGCTGGACCTGGTGCGCGGCCGGGTGCTTGGCCATAAGGACGGTTACGGCTTTGTCGCGCCTATCGATGGCGGCGAGGATATCTATTTGCACAACCGCCAGATGCGCCGTGTATTTGACGGCGATGAGGTGCTTGTGCGGCTGTCCGGGGAGAATTACCGCGGCCGCCAGGAGGGCAAGATCGTCGAGGTGATCGGGCGCAATACCCACCAGTTGGTGGGGCGTTACTTCTCTGAAAACAACATTCACTTTGTCCGGCCGGACAATGCCCGCCTGATCCACGATGTCATGATCGCCTCCGAAGATGCCGGTGGTGCAAGGCAGGGCCAGTTTGTGGTGGTGGAGATTGTCCACCAGCCCGGTCGCAACAGCCTGCCCGCCGGGCGGGTGATTGAAGTGATGGGCGACCACATGGCGCCGGGCATGGAGATCGATGTGGCCATGCGCGCCCACGGTATTCCCCACCTGTGGCCGGCGGAGGTGCAGGCGGCGGCCAGGTTACTGCCTGAAGAGGTCGACGAGGCCGACAAACGGCACCGGGTGGATCTAAGGCGATTGCCCTTTGTCACCATCGATGGCGAGGACGCCCGCGATTTCGATGACGCGGTCTACTGTGAACGCAAAAAGTCCGGTGGTTGGCGGCTGTACGTGGCTATTGCCGATGTCTCCCACTATGTTCCCTGCGACAGCACCCTGGATCGTGAAGCTATCGAGCGGGGCAATTCCGTCTATTTCCCGGACTTTGTGGTGCCGATGCTGCCGGAAGCGCTTTCCAACGGGCTCTGCTCACTCAACCCCCATGTGGACCGGCTGTGCATGGTCTGCGAGATGACCATCAGCGAAGCCGGCCGGGTCAGCGGCTTCCGGTTCTATGAGGGGGTAATACACTCCCATGCCCGACTGACCTATACCCAGGTGGGCTTGATGCTGGAGGCCAAAGGCAGCAAGCCGAAAGGCAGGCTGAAAAAGCTGATGGACAAGGTTACCGGCCGAGGCGGCAAGCCCGCAGCGCTGCGCAGCGAGTATGCCGATCTGGTGCCTCATATCGACGAACTGCACAACCTTTACCTGATCCTGCGCGCGGCGCGGGATACCCGCGGGGCGATCGATTTCGAAACCACCGAGACCCGTATCATTTTCGATGAGTCGCGCAAAATCGACCGCATTGTGCCGGTGCAGCGCAATGACGCGCACAAGTTGATCGAAGAGTGCATGCTATGCGCCAATGTCTGTGCGGCCCGTTTCCTGGAAAAACACGAGCTGCCCGGCCTCTACCGGGTTCATAAAGGTCCGGGGGAGGAAAAGCTCAACAACCTGCAAGAGTTCCTGGGGGAGCTGGGGTTGGGTGTGCGAGGAGGCAAACAGCCCAGGCCCAAGGATTTTCAGGCGGTATTGCTGGCCATTGCCGGTCGCCCCGATGCCCATCTGATCCAGACCGTGATGCTGCGCAGTTTGAGTCAGGCGGTGTATCAACCGGATAACGAAGGGCACTTCGGTCTCGGTTACACGGCCTATGCCCACTTTACTTCGCCCATTCGCCGCTATCCGGATCTGCTGGTGCATCGGGCAATCCGCCATGTGATCCGCTCGCGTATTGAAAGCAAGCAGGTGCAGCGGATCGAAGGCGCCAAGCGCCTGGACCGCGGTGACATCTACCCCTACGGTATCGAGCAGATGCTGCAGCTGGGTGAAAGCTGTTCCATGACCGAACGCCGTGCCGATGACGCCACCCGCGACGTGGTCAGCTGGCTCAAGTGTGAATACCTGCAGGATCATGTGGGTGACACTTTTGAAGGCGTGGTCAGTGGGGTCACGAGCTTTGGCCTGTTTGTTGAGCTCAAGGACATCTACGTCGACGGCCTGGTGCATATCACCGCCTTGCCCCATGATTACTATCACTTTGAGGCGGCCCAGCACCGGTTGGTGGGAGAGCGCACTCGCAAGGTCTATCGGCTCGGGGACGAGTTAACGGTGAAAGTGGTGCGGGTCAGCCTCGATGACCGCAAAATTGACTTTGAGCTTGAGGCCGTCAAGCCCCGCCGCCGTAAAACCAAGACGTCGGATGCCGCCCGGGAGTTGGCTCAGGAGTCTCGTCAGGAACAGGGCCGCAAAAGCAAAAAGGGTGCTGCCAAAACAACCGCTGGCAAGAAACGCGCTGTAGCAGAGAAACTTGCGGTAAAAGGAAAAGGCGCTGTAAAAGAGGGTGGCGGAAAAAAAGCCGCTGGCAAAAAAACCGGCGGCAAGGTGACAGTCAAGAACAGCAGTGCCAAAAAGCCCACTCCAACCACAGCCAGGAAAAAGGCTGGCGGCAGAGGCAGTCAGGCGCGCAAGCCCAAAACCACCAGCAGGACCAAAACCCGGACATAGCCCTAAGCGGTTAATAAAATAGCCCTGAGCGGTTAATAAAATAGCCTTAAGCGGTTAATAAAATAGCCCTAAGCGGTTAATAAAAAGTCGCCACAGGCCGTGATAAAAACCGCGCGCGGTTAAGTAGCAGGAAATCACATTGCAAAAGAGAGATATCGTTTTTGGTTTGCATGCCGTGCAGGCCCTGTTAAAAAGCGCTCCCCAACGCATTCTGGAGTTGCGGGTGTTGAAAGGGCGCCAGGATCAGCGCCTGCAGAAACTGTTGGCCGCAGCCGATCGCCAGCAGATAGCGCCCATCGCCGTTTCCCGGTCACAGCTGGACGAACTGGTCGACGATGAAAATCACCAGGGGGTGGTGGCCCTCTGCCGGCCCGGTGAAGTGCATGACGAGGCTTTCCTGTTCCGGTTGCTGGAAAACCTGGAGCGTCCGCCCTTCCTGTTGGTGCTTGATACCATCACCGATCCCCATAACCTGGGCGCCTGTATGCGCACCGCTGAGGCCGCTGGCGTCGATGCGGTTATCGCCCCGAAAGACAAATCGGTGGGATTGACGGCAGTGGCGCGCAAGGTTGCCTGTGGCGCTGCCGAAGTGCTGCCCTTCGTGCCGGTCACCAACCTGGCGCGGACCCTGAAAAAAATGCAGGAGCAGGGCGTGTGGCTGATCGGCACCGCCGGGGAGGCCAATCAGTCCGTCTATCAGGCGGATCTGCGCGGTCCCCTGGCACTGGTGATGGGGGCTGAGGGCACCGGCATGCGGCGTCTGACCCGCGAGCACTGTGATGGTCTGGTCAATATCCCCATGGCGGGCACCGTCAGTAGTCTCAATGTGTCCGTGGCCACCGGCGTCTGCCTGTTCGAGGCGGTGCGCCAGCGCCAGGCGTAAAATCCAGCACCTTGATCACGGCGCTTTGAGTAATGCCCCCGGCAAGGCCGGGTTGATCCAATCCCGGGTTCGTCACCCGATTAGCCTGATGTACGCCCTGGCTAAACTTGCATCACCGTCCCTAACCCCCTAGAATACGGCGCCCCCCAATTGGCCAGGGGTTCTTTTACTACAGAAAAATGGCCCTCCTTGCCTCACCCCGAGACCCGCCCGTTGATAAACGCCGCGGCGCTTTTGTTAAAAGCCGCTTCGTGGGGAGGCTATAACCCGTAAGGAGCAATAATGCGTCACTACGAAATCGTATTTCTGGTACATCCGGATCAGAGCGAGCAGGTGCCCGGCATGATCGAGCGTTATACCACTGCCATCAACAGCGATGGCGGTCAGGTTCACCGCTTGGAAGACTGGGGCCGTCGCCAAATGGCTTACTCCATCAACAAGATTCACAAGGCCCACTATGTTCTGATGAACGTCGAAGCCAGTGAAGCTGCGTTGGAAGAGCTGACTACAAACTTCCGTTACAACGACGCCGTGCTGCGTAACCTGGTTATCCGCACCGACGGGGCCATCACCGATGAGTCCCCGATCATGAAAGCGGAAAAAGAGGGTCGCGAAGGCAAGGCCCGTCCCGAGCGTCGTGAACGTCGTGAAGAGTCTACCGACGAAACCGCCCAAGCCCAAGAAGCTCCGGCTGAAGAGGCTGCAGCTGAAGATGCGGCTGATGAAGCCGGCGAAGAGTAAGAAGGAGACTGATTCATGGCACGTTTTTTCCGTCGTCGCAAGTTCTGCCGTTTCACCGCCGAAGGTGTGAAGCAGATCGATTACAAAGATCTGGACACCCTGAAAGCCTATGTGTCTGAAACCGGCAAGATCGTACCCAGCCGTATTACGGGTACCAAAGCTAAGTATCAGCGTCAGCTGGCCACCGCTATCAAGCGTGCTCGCTACCTGGCCCTGTTGCCATACACGGATCGTCACGAGTAAAACACACTAGTGCGCGCGTTGGCTGAATTCATAATGCGCGGGCGCGTGCAGGCCGCAGTGGTCGCCCTGCTCGGCAGTTGGTTTCCACTGGTAAGCCCGGCCACCGTGGCGCTGGTCAGCCTGCGTCGCGGCGCCCAGGACGGCGTACAGGTCCTGGTCTGGGCCTTGCTCCCGGCACTGGTCGCCTTGGTGGCCAGTCACCTGGGGCCGCTGATGGCCCTGGCTACGGTCGGGGGGTTGCTGGCGGTATTTGCCGCCGCGTTGTTGTTGCGCAACAGCGTCTCCTGGTCCTACACCATGATGGGGCTGGTCGCCATGAGCGCCCTGGCAGCCTTGGGGCTGTCGATGATGGTTCCCGACCCGGTGCAGGGATTGGTTGAAGCACTGGGTCAGGTGATGGAGCAGTTGCACACCCAGGCAGTTGATGGTGCCGCAGAGGGGGGCGACTCCCCGCTGACACTGCCCAGCGAGACCTTTGTGGTTGGTCTGATCGCCTATGTGATCGCTATGAATGGGCTGATGAGCCTGTTGCTGGCGCGCTGGTGGCAGGCGGTGCTCTATAACCCCGGTGGGTTCCAGAGCGAATTTCACCAGCTGCGGCTGACGGCGCCACAGGCGCTGGCCTGTATGCTGGCGACGCTCTACTGTTTGGCGCAGTCGGGGGACTATCACACCTGGGGTAGTTTGTTTGCGCTGCCGCTGTTGATTGTCGGGGTAGCCATCGTCCATAACACGGTGAAAACCCTGGGTCTGGGCGGGCATTGGTTGGTGTTGTTTTATGTGGCGATGCTGTTGTTCAGTCCAGTGACACTGGTTTTGAGCACAGTCGCCTTTGTGGATACGTGGATAAATTTTCGCGGGCGCTTAAAGTCGCGCAGCTAATGCGCACAGGGTGTCCGCCAAAGCCAGAATAGAGGGTAAACGAGATGGAAGTTATTCTGCTCGAGAAAGTGGGTAAGCTGGGTAATATCGGTGACAAGGTTGCCGTTAAGTCCGGTTTCGGTCGCAACTACCTGATCCCCCAGGGTAAGGCTGTCGCTGCCACCGAAGCCAACGTCGCTGAGTTTGAAGCGCGTCGTGCTGAGTTGGAGGCTAACGCTGCCGAAAAATTGACTGCTGCTGAAGCACGCGCCGAGAAGTTGGCCGAAGTCGAGATCACTATTACGGCCAACGCCGGTGATGAAGGCAAGCTGTTCGGTTCTATCGGTACACGCGATATCGCCGATGCGATCACCGCCGCCGGTGTTGACGTGGCCAAGGCCGAAGTCAAGCTGCCGGCCGGTGCGCTGCGCGAAGTGGGCGAGTACGAGGTCGATGTCCAGCTGCACGCTGATGTAACCCAGGCCGTCAAGGTTTCTGTGGTTGCCGAATAAGCGGCTGTATACGCTGTAGCGTTCTGGGCCCGCCCCGGAATGGATAACGGGCGCTGACGAACGGTGGAGGACACCGCCCGTCAGCGCCCGTTTGCGTTTGGGATGCGTCAGCTCCGACACTGTGTCTTGGCTTGAACGGACTGCGTCAGGGTCTAGACCCGTCGCGTAATGGTCTGAAAAGGTGGGAGTAAGGAGAACGGCAAACACTGCCAAACGGCTTCAGGCCTGTTAATATGTGCGGCCCGGTAAACTGTCGCGAGCCCAGAGCCAACCCCAGCGAACCTATGTCTGAATTCCACTACGAGTCAGAAATCCCCCCGCACGATGCCGATTACCACGATGGTGAGGCTTCGACCCGGGAACCCGAGTCAATCCTGCCCCATTCCATCGAGGCGGAACAGGCGGTACTCGGCGGCTTGATACTCGATAACAGTCGCCTGGATGCGGTGGCCGAGCAGATGTCCGAAGTGGACCTGTTCAAGGAGGATCACCGGCAGATCTATCGCATGATGATCAAACTGTCGGAGGCGGACCAGCCTCTGGACGTGATCACCCTGGCGGAGGAATTGCACAAGCACGACCAGTTGGATGCGGTGGGCGGGCTGGGCTACCTCACCGAGTTGGCCAGCAATACGCCCAGCGCAACCAATATCGGCGCCTACGCCAGGATTGTACGCGAGCGTTCCACCTTGCGTCAGCTGATCACGGCCGCCAACGAGATCAGCCGCTCCAGCATGGCGCCGGCGGGACTGGATTCCGATGATCTGCTGCAGCTGGCTGAACGGAAGGTGGCGGAAATTGCCGAGGACCGCCCCAAAGAGGGTGGCTTCCTGGGCGTCAACGCGCTGTTGAAATCCACTGTCGAAAAGATCGATGAGCTGTTCCGCTCCGAAAGCGATATCACGGGCTTGTCCACCGGCCTTGAGGAGCTGGACCAGCGCACATCCGGTTGGCAGCCGGGGGAAATGATTGTGCTAGCGGCGCGACCTTCCATGGGCAAGACGGCCCTGGCGCTGAACTTTGTCGAAGCGGCCATTATGACCCAGGATAAACCGGCCCTGGTGTTCAGTATGGAAATGCCCGCCGATGCCTTGATCATGCGGATGCTCTCCTCTGTTGGTCGAATCGACCAGGGCAAAATTCGTAACGGCCAACTCTCCGAAGAGGATTGGCCGAAACTGTCGGCGGCGGTTTCGAAGATGAAGGATCGGCCGCTGTATATTGATGATACCGCGGGCCTCAGTCCCCAGGAGGTGCGTGCCCGCACCCGCAAGGTGGTGCGAACCCACCAGAACGAGCTGATGAAGAGAAACCCCCAGCTGACACTGGAGGAGGCCGAGGCCCGGAGTATGCCCGGCCTGATTATGCTCGACTACCTGCAGCTGATGCAGGTGCCGGGTTTCTCCGAGGGGCGCACGCAGGAGATTTCCGAAATTTCCCGCTCGCTCAAGGGGCTCGCCAAGGAGTTTGAATGTCCGGTTATCGCCCTGTCCCAGCTCAATCGCGGTGTGGAGCAGCGCCCCAACAAGCGCCCCATGAACTCTGACCTGCGGGAGTCGGGCGCTATAGAGCAGGACGCCGATGTGATTCTGTTTATCTACCGCGACGAATACTATAACGAGGACAGCCCCGACAAGGGTATTGCCGAACTGATCGTCGGCAAGCAGCGCAATGGCGAGGTAGGCACCAGCCGTGCGGCTTTTGTGGGCAAGTACACCCGCTTTGAAAACCTGGCGCCCGAGTATTTTCAGCAGGATCAATATTAAGGCCACGGCGACCGTGTCATACAGATGACGATCATCTTCGGTCAATGGCACAGCTGTAACGAACAGGTGTGAGAAAAGCCAGTGCGGCGCGCCTGGATAGACCGAGCGGCGCGCCTGGATAGACCGATAGCAAGAGGACACCCCATGAAAGTATTTCACCATATCCAGTCAATCCGCGAGACTCTGCGGGAAGAGCGGGCTGCGGGCAAACGAATCGGTTTTGTGCCTACCATGGGCAATCTCCATCAGGCCCATATCGAACTGGTGAAAACGGCTCAATTATCCAACGATATTGTGGTCTGCTCGATTTTTGTCAACGGCCTGCAGTTCGGTCTCAACGAGGACTGGGACAAGTACCCTCGCACCTTCGAGGCCGACTGCGAGAAGTTGCAGGCGGTGGGCTGCGACTATCTGTTTCACCCCGATGATCAGGAGATGTACCCCAACGGCCTGGACACCCAGACCCGGGTGATCTGTCCCACCATGACCGATGTGCTCTGCGGCGCCAGTCGCCCGGGGCACTTCGAGGGCGTCACCACCGTGGTCACCAAGCTGTTCAATATCGTACAGCCGGACGAGGCGGTATTCGGCACCAAGGACTTCCAACAGCTGGCGGTGATCCGGCGCATGGTGGAAGACCTGTGCATGGGCGTCGAGATCACCGCCGCCCCCATCCACCGTGAAGCCGACGGTCTGGCGATGAGCTCCCGCAATAGCTATATCACCGAGGAGGAGCGCCCCCACGTCAGCCAGCTCAACAAGAGCATCAACTGGGTGTGTGAGCAAATCGCAGGGGGCAATCGCGATTACCTGGCCCTGACCGCCGCTGCCAAGGAGCAGATTGAAGCGGCCGGGTTTAAAGTGGATTACTTCAGTATATGCAACAGCAAAACCCTGGAGCTGGCGGCCGATGACGATAACGAGATCACCGTGCTTGGTGCCATGTATACCAGCGGTGCGCGCTTGATCGACAACCATTCGATTATCCTCGACTGATTTGTGATCGGGTGTCCGCGCGCTCACCCTGTGCTTCAGTACTTCCGGTGAGTGCCCGCGGGCCGTTCGCTGTCGCTCCCCGCTAAAATCGACTAGCATTTAAGACAGCGAAAATTCCATCAATAACGACACCGCAGGGAGAGAGTCATGTCCGAGTTTCCCATCCATTCCGTCCCCGACAGTTTCGCCGCCGATGCCCACATCGACCGGGAAAAATACCAGGCCATGTACCGGCAGTCGGTGGAAGATCCCGACAGCTTCTGGGCCGAACAGGCCAATCTGTTCCTCTCCTGGGACAAACACTGGGAGACGGTTTGTGAATATGATTTCAGAAAAGGGGAGGCCAAGTGGTTTGACGGCGGTCTGCTCAATGTTTCCGTAAACTGTATCGATCGCCACCTGGACAGCCGCGGTGATCAGGTGGCCTTTATCTGGGAGGGCGATGAGCCCAACGTCGACAAGAAGATCACCTACCGCGAATTGCACCGCGAAGTTTGTAAACTGGCCAATGTGCTTAAAGCCCGCGGTGTGAAAAAGGGCGATCGTGTCTGTATCTATATGCCGATGGTGCCGGAAGCCGCCTACGCCATGCTGGCCTGCACCCGTATCGGTGCCATCCACTCGGTCGTGTTCGGCGGTTTCTCCCCCGATGCACTCAAGGACCGGATTCTCGACTCCGATTGCCAGACCCTGATTACCGCCGACGAAGGGGTGCGCGGCGGCAGGAACATTCCGTTGAAAGGCAATGCCGACAAGGCCCTGGCAAGCTGTCCCAATGTTCACACCTGCCTGGTGGTGAAGCGCACCGGCAACGGCATCGACTGGACCGAGGGCCGAGACCTCTGGTACCACGAGGCCACCGCCGCAGCGGAAACCGACTGTGCTCCTGTGTCCATGGCGGCGGAAGACCCGCTGTTCATCCTCTACACCTCCGGTTCCACGGGTAAACCCAAGGGGGTGCTGCACACGACTGCCGGCTATCTGCTGCAGTCGGCCATGACTCACAAGTATGTGTTCGACTACAAGGACGGCGAGATCTTCTGGTGCACCGCCGATGTGGGATGGGTTACCGGTCACAGCTATATCGTCTACGGTCCACTGGTCAACGGTGGCATTTCCCTGATGTTCGAAGGTGTGCCCACCTACCCGAGCGCGAGTCGTTTCTGGGAAGTGATTGACAAGCACCAGGTGAATATTTTCTATACCGCCCCGACCGCAATTCGCGCCCTGATGGGGGCCGGCGACGAGCTGGTCACCAATACATCCCGCGCCTCCCTCAGGCTATTGGGTACGGTTGGCGAGCCTATCAACCCCGAGGCCTGGGAGTGGTACTACCGCGTCGTGGGGAATTCCCGCTGCCCGATTGTGGATACCTGGTGGCAGACCGAAACCGGCGCTCATATGTTGACGCCGTTGCCTGGCGCCATAGACCTCAAGCCGGGTTCTGCGACTGTACCCTTCTTTGGTGTGCAGCCGGTGATTCTCGACAGCGAGGGCAAGGAACTTGACGGTGCGGCCGAAGGCAGCCTCGCTATCAAGGCTTCCTGGCCGGCCCAGATCCGGACCGTCTATGGTGATCACCAGCGCCTGATCGATACCTACTTCAGCACCTATCCCGGTTATTACTTCACCGGTGACGGTGCCCGTCGAGACGAGGATGGCTATTACTGGATCACGGGTCGCGTCGACGATGTGCTCAATGTCTCCGGTCACCGCATGGGCACCGCCGAGGTTGAAAGCGCCCTGGTGCTGCACGACAAGGTGGCGGAGGCGGCGGTAGTGGGCTATCCCCACGATATCAAGGGGCAGGGTATCTACTGTTATGTCACCTTGATGGGCGGTGAAACCCCCAGTGACGAGCTGAAACAGGAGCTGGTGGCCATGTGTGTGAAAGAGATCGGCCCCATCGCCAAGCCGGACATTATTCAGTGGGCTCCAGGCCTGCCGAAAACCCGCTCCGGCAAGATTATGCGCCGTATCCTGCGTAAAGTGGCCGCCAATGAACTGGATAATCTGGGTGATACCTCCACTCTCGCCGATCCCAGTGTGGTTGACGAGCTGATTCACAACCGGGCTAATAAATAGGCCTGACATCGCAGTGGATTCGCGGAGTTAATGCGTCATTGGCAGATTGAAAGGCTACTAGTCCAATGGGTGAGTTTAAGATGTCAAAACAATCGTCAGGATCGGGTAACGCGCAAGAGAACGACCTGTTTCACCAGGCGATGGGGGATGTCAAACCCCTTAAGCGCGAGGCGCGGGTATCCCTCAAAAATGACCGGGAAAGCGAAGCGGCCCTGAAGGCGAGACGCCAGGCGGCCGCCGCCGAAGCCCGGGTGGATCGCAACTTCCTCTCCGGCGGTGAAGGCCTGGACGCGATCGAGACGGTGGATCCCCTGGCCGTACTGGAGTTCAAGCGGCCGGGCATTCAGCACGGGGTTTACCGCAGCTTGCGCCTCGGCAAATACGCCATAGAGGCTCGCCTCGACCTGCACCGGATGACGGTGGAGGTGGCCCGCCGCGCTGTCTACCAGTTTATCAATGATTGTGTCGAACACGATATCCGCTGTGCCCTGATCACCCACGGCAAGGGCGAAAACCGCCAGCCGCAACCGGCGCTACTGAAAAGCTGCGTGGCCCACTGGCTCCCCCAATTCGATGTCGTGCAGGCGTTCCACAGCGCCCAGCCACAGCACGGTGGCACTGGCGCCACCTACGTGATGTTGCGCAAGAGCGAACGCAAGCGCCAGGAAAACCTGGAGCGTCACCAGAAGCGCCGCGGCTGATGTCCACGACTGAGTCCTACACGCTGACACCGATCGGTATTGTGCACTCCTGTTTTAAGGAGAAGTTTGGTATCCCTCGCCAGCCGGGCCTGGCTCCTGCTGCCAAGGCAACCCTGGAACTGCTGCCGCCCTATAACCGCCCCGAGGCGGTGGAAGGGTTGGACCAGACCAGCCATATCTGGCTACAGTTTATTTTTCACCAGTCCGTCTCCGAGGCGTGGAGGCCCACCGTGCGACCGCCGCGCCTCGGTGGCAACAAGCGCCTGGGGGTGTTTGCCACCCGTGCGCCGGTGCGGCCCAACGCCTTGGGCCTGTCAGTGGTGAAACTGGAAGGGATAGACACAACCGAAGGCGGCGTGCGTTTGCAACTGTCCGGTATCGATCTGGTGGACGGCACCCCGGTTGTGGATATCAAACCCTATGTTCCCTACGTCGATGCGGTGCCTGAAGCCGCCAACGCTTTTGCCGACCAACCGCCGGCATTTTTACCCGTGGAAATCCCACCGGAGCTGTTGAATACCTGTGAGCACTACCGAGAGCAGGGTGGCGTGGAGTTGGCGGCGCTGATTACCCAGGTGTTGCGCCAGGACCCGCGTCCCCAATACCAGACGCCGGATCCCGCACGGGTTTACGGAATGAAGCTGCTGGATGTCGATTTGCGTTGGTGCTACCGCTTTAAGGACGGCCAATGGCGGATCTGCGTACTTGCCCTGGAACCGCTAACCGCTGATAGCTGATGTTCTTTCAATTTGATAAAGACACATTAGTGCTGTGAATCGACTGCGATGTGAGGCCTGAGTAGCAGGGGTGCCTTCGGAAACCGTGCGCGACAGGACGTCGCGCCCGAGCCCCGGGCCGGCCCCGCGAGTGCAACGAGTCTTTGGGTCCAGGGAGGGTTCACGGCGTGTTTCTGAAGGCACCCCTGCCACTCAGGCCGGATCGAAGCCTACATACCTATATCCGTCAATATCACTTTGAAGGAGTACTAGTCTTCGTCCCCCAACTCCCGAATGGCTTCTGCGACCAACTCGGGGGCGATGGGTTGAGGGCTGGTATCGACACCCGCTTCCAGGGTGGAGGCAATAATGTCCAGTACGCGAGTGCGGGCGTACCATTTGTGATTGCCCGCGATTAAATGCCAGGGGGCGGTCTCGGTGGCTGTGTAGCGAAACATATCGCCGGTGGCTTGCTCGTAAGCCGCCCACTTTTTCCGGTTGCGAAGATCTTCAGTCGAAAGTTTCCAGTGTTTGAGCGGGTTGTTGAGCCGCTCCAGGAAACGTCGCCGCTGCTCTTCCTTGGTGATATGTAAAAACAATTTGACGATACGCACACCGTCGTCGGTGAGTTGGCGCTCAAACTCGTTCAACTCCTGGTAGGCGCGCTGCCATTCCCAGTCGCTGGCCAGGCCTTCGACCCGTTCCACCAGCACCCTGCCGTAGTAGGAGCGGTCAAAAATGGCGATACGTCCGGGCTTGGGCAAACGTGTCTGGAAGCGGTAGAGGTAGTGGCGCCCCTTTTCGTGAGGCTCGGGTGCGGCGATGGGGTGGACTGTGAAACCGCGTGGGTCGAGCTTTTCGGTAAGCTGGCGGATAGCCCCGCCCTTGCCGCTGGCGTCCCAGCCCTCAAACACGATGATCACCCGGCGATTTTGATGATAGTAGGCTTGCTGCACTGTCAGGATGCGTTTTTTCAGGGTGCTGAGCGTCTCCTTGTAGGTTTGCTTGTCACTGATCCTGGCATTGTCCATATCCAGGTCGGTCAGCGCTGGAGGGTTGGCAACAAGCTTTATCTCGCTGGGTTTTAGCATAGGGGAGTCCGGTGGTGCTTTACTCGGCGTGGTAAAAGACACGATAGAACGCCCTTTCCAGGAAGACAAGCGGCGGGTAAACTGCGCGCGTTTTCAATTCAGTCAGTGATACAACGATGGAAAACCAGATCGTCTACGGGTTTGAGTCCGCACAGGTGGCGACGCGCTTTTTAAATCGCCTGAAATCCGGGGCAGTGGCAGGGGTACGGGCACGCCTCTACCGGGGTTCAACCTCTGTAATAGCCAGCTACACCCCGGAGAAAGATGGCGGTTTTGACCGCACATGTGCCGACCTCGATGAGTTGGCGGCCAGCTTTGAAGGTCGGGAAATCCCATTCACCTGAGGCGCCACCCGCATTAAAACTCAGCAGCCACCACGTTTGGCCTGTGCGACTTTGGAGCCGGTCGCGCGTTGCAATTTCTCAGTGATAAAGGCGCCGGCGTCCAACAGTTTTTCCAGGTCCACACCGTGCTCGATCCCGAGGCCGTTGAGCATATAGACCACGTCCTCGGTGGCGACGTTGCCGGAGGCTCCTTTGGCGTAGGGGCAACCGCCGAGACCGGCAATCGAACTGTCTATTACGCCGATTCCCAGTTGCAGGGCGGCAAAGATATTGGCCAATGCCTGGCCGTAGGTATCGTGCAGGTGAACCGCCAGCTTTTCCACTGGCACCGCTTCGGCAGTGGTCTCGATCATACGGGTGACACCGGCGGGGGTGCCGACACCAATGGTGTCACCGAGGGAGATTTCGTAACAGCCCATGGCGAACAGGCGCTCGCTGACTTCGCGTACCTTTACCGGCTCGATCTCGCCCTCGTAGGGGCAGCCTACCACGCATGAGATATAGCCGCGTACCGGAATCTGTTTTGTTTTGGCGGCTTCCATGATGGGTTCGAAACGTGCCAGGCTTTCGGCAATGGAGCAGTTGATATTTTTTTGGCTGAAGGCTTCGGAGGCGGCAGCGAAGATAGCCACTTCGTCGGCACTGGCCTGGAGGGCGCGTTCAAAGCCTTTCATGTTGGGGGTAAGGGCGGCATAGGTGACGCCCTCCTTCCGCGATACGTTTTCAAAGATCTCTTCGCTGCCCGCCATTTGCGGTACCCATTTGGGATTGACGAAACTGCCTGCTTCGATATAGCGGAGGCCGGCGTCGGTCAGTTTTTCGATGAGCGCTATTTTGGTGGCTGCATCAATGGGTTGCTTTTCGTTTTGCAGCCCGTCGCGGGGGCCGACTTCTACGATACGGACTTTCTTTGGTAGCTTCATAGTTCTATCTGTTTGGTTGTTTAACATGTTTTTGTTTTGTCTTTGTTGTGCCACAAGCGGACGAACCGACGTGCCACGAATACTTGTGGCTTGCCGCTTGAAGCCGCAAGCCGCAAGCCGCAAGAGTCCGCTTTTGGCACAAAACTGATCTCAAACCCCATTTTAATCCGCGATTCTAAAGTCCACCAACTGGGCTCCACCATCCACCAGATCACCTGGCTGGTAGTAAAATTCCTCTACCGTACCGTCGGCGGGAGCGCGAATGGTGTGTTCCATCTTCATCGCCTCCATCACCAACAGGGCATCGTCTTTCTTCACCTCCGCGCCGACCTCGACCAGCAGAGTGACCATGGTGCCGTTCATGGGCGCGGTCAGTCCTGCGTCGCCAGCATCCGCTTCAATATCGCCTAAATCCGGTTGCGCCAGACCAAAGGCCAACGCTGAATCCTGGGTGTAGAGACTATAGCTGCCATCGTGTTCCGCCACCTGGGCTCGCAGTTGGTAACCGTCCAGGTTGGCGAGTAACTGATTGCCGTCCAGCTTGCCCTGGGCATGTACAGTTTGCTCTTCGTTATCCAGCGTATAGCGGATGGCGTAGCGGGTGGCACTGCCGCTGGCCAGTTGCTCAACCGTCACCGGGTATTGCTGTTCATGGAGTAGCAGCGCCAGTCGGTGCATATGGGGTTCGTTCAGCCGCCAGGCGTTGGTGCTGTGCCAGGGCGAGCTGGGGTCACTGCTGGCAGCGGCACGACTCTCGGCCTCGCGGGCCTGGTCCAGCACCAGGTAGAGCGCGGCCAACGGCAGGTCTCGGCTCAGGTCCTGCTGACTGTCACGGAAGATGGCGGCCTGGTGTTTTTCGATAAAGCCGGTGTCCAGGTCGCCCGCCCTGAATGGCGTGCTGCTCGCCAGGTTGTAGAGAAAATCGATATTGGTTTTCATGCCGCTGATGCGGTATTCGCTCAGCGCTTTGATCAGTCGCTGCAGGGCTTTGTTGCGATCCTCAGCCCAGACGATGAGTTTGGCAATCATGGGGTCGTAGTAGACGCTGACCTCGTCGCCCTGGCGCACGCCTGTGTCCACCCGTACATGGGCGTCGGTTGGTGGCGCTTGCAGGTAAGACAGGGTGCCGGTCACCGGCAGAAAATCATTATCGGGGTCTTCAGCGTAAATACGTGCCTCAAAGGCGTGACCCTTCAGCGTCAGTTGATCCTGGGTTGCGGGCAGGCGTTCGCCGGCAGCGACCCGGAGCTGCCACTCCACCAGATCCTGGCCACTGATCATTTCCGTGACCGGGTGCTCCACCTGCAGGCGGGTGTTCATTTCCATAAAGTAAAATGAACCGTCCTGATCCAGCAGGAATTCCACTGTGCCGGCACCCTGGTAGTCGATGGCCTGGGCGGCACGGATCGCGGCCTCGCCCATGGCCTGGCGGAGTTCGGGGGTCATGCCGGGCGCTGGGGCTTCCTCGATCACCTTCTGGTGGCGACGCTGCACCGAGCAGTCGCGCTCGAACAGGTAGACGGCATTGCCATGCCGGTCGCAAAACACCTGGATTTCCACATGACGCGGTTGGGTCAGGTATTTTTCCACCAGCATGGTGTCATCGCCAAAACCATTGAGAGCTTCTCGCTTGGCGGCGGCCAGGGCCTCATCGAACTCGGACTCACGCCAAACCTGGCGCATGCCCTTGCCGCCGCCACCGGCGGCGGCTTTTGACAACACCGGGTAGCCCATCTTGTCGGCGGCGGCCTTTAACACGTCGCGGTTTTGGTCGTCACCGTGATAGCCCGGCACCAGTGGTACCTCCGCTTTTCCCATAATGGTTTTAGCGGCGGACTTGGAACCCATGGCTTCGATGGCGCGCACCGGTGGCCCGATAAACACAATCCCGTTAGCTTTGCAGGCATTGCAAAAGGCGGCGTTTTCCGAAAGAAAGCCGTAGCCCGGGTGAATGGCCTGGGCACCGGTTTTCAAGGCGGCTTCAATCACTCGGTCCGACAGCAGGTAGGATTCGCGGGAAGGCGCGGCGCCGATATGCACCGCTTCGTCGGCCATATGAACATGCAGGGCATCGCGATCGGCGTCACTGTAGACAGCAACTGTGCGTACACCCAGTTTGCGTGCGGTGCGCATCACACGGCAGGCAATTTCACCACGATTGGCGATCAGAATTTTGTTAAACATGTGGCTGCTCCTGAATGTTTAGAGGGCCTGGATCCAGTTGGCGCGACGTTTTTCCAAAAAGGCGCTCAAGCCCTCCTGCCCCTCGGGTGAGACGCGAATGGCGGCAATGCGCTCGCTGGTATCGGCGATAAGCGCGTCGCTGACTTCCCGCTCGGCCACATCGAAAACCAGCTGTTTGGCGGCTTTGATGGCGGCGGGGCTGTTGGCCAACAGACTGTTGACCAGCATCTCGATTTCGCTGTCGAGCTGCGCTTCTTCCACCAGGGTGCTGACCAGCCCAAGACTCAGTGCCGTTTCGGCGGAGAAACGTTCGGCGGTGGTAAAGTAGCGGCGCGCGGCGCGGTTGCCGATGGCGGCTACCACATAGGGGCTGATGGTGGCGGGAATCAAACCGATTTTCACTTCGCTGAGACAGAAGCTGGCCCTCGGAACAGCCACGGCCATATCGCAGCAGCTGACCAGTCCCACGGCGCCGCCAAACGCCGCACCCTGCACCCGGGCGATGGTGGGCTTGGGCAGGAAGTTGAGGGTTTTTAACATTTTCGCCAGGGCGTTGGCGTCGCGCAGGTTTTCCTCGTAACCGTAGGTGGCCATGCGCTTCATCCAGTTGAGGTCGGCGCCGGCAGAAAAGCTTTTGCCCTCGGCCGCCAGCACCACCACGCGGACGCTTTCATTGGCGCCGAGTTGTTCAAAGGCTGTGGTCAGTTCGGCGATAATGCCATCGTCAAAGGCGTTGTGCTTGTCCGGGTTGTTCATGGTCACGAAGCCGACGCCGCGATCATCGATGGTAACGGAAATTGTCTGTGTCATAGTTTTCTCCAAAACCATCGTTGATTACATTCTGAAGACGCCAAAGCGGGTGTCTTCGATAGGCTTGTTGAAGGTGGCGGACAGGGACAGTCCCAGCACCATGCGTGTGTCCGCCGGGTCGATCACGCCGTCGTCCCACAACCGCGCCGAGGCATAGTAGGGGTGGCCCTGCTGCTCATACTTATCAATTACCGGCTGCTTGAAAGCGGCCTCTTCCCCGGTGCTCCACGCGGTGCCCTCTTTTGCCAGCTGGTCTCGCTTGACCTGGGCGAGAACCCCGGCGGCCTGCTCGCCGCCCATGACCGAAATGCGGGCATTGGGCCACATGAAGAGGAAGCGGGGGTCATAGGCGCGGCCACACATACCGTAGTTGCCTGCGCCAAAGGAACCGCCAATCAATACCGTCAGTTTGGGCACCTGGGCACAGGCTACGGCAGTGACCATCTTGGCGCCATGTTTGGCGATACCCTCGGCTTCGTACTGTTTGCCGACCATGAAACCGGTGATGTTTTGCAGGAACACCAGCGGAATTTTGCGCTGGGCGCAAAGCTCCACGAAGTGAGCACCCTTCTGAGCGCTTTCTCCAAACAGAATGCCGTTGTTGGCGACGATCCCCACCGGGTAACCGTAGATGTTGGCAAAGCCGCACACCAGTGTGGTGCCGTAGAGCGCCTTGAACTCATCGAAATTGGAACCGTCGACAATACGGGCAATGACTTCGCGGACATCGTAAGGCTGGCGGGCATCCTTCGGGATGATGCCGTAGATCTCTGTCGGGTCGTAGGCGGGTTCCACCACCGGTTTGATGTCGCATTGCCCGGGTTTGACCCGGTTGAGGTGCGACACCGCCTGGCGAGCCAACTGCAGGGCGTGGTGATCGTTCTGGGCGAAGTGGTCTGACACGCCTGAGGTGCGGCAGTGTACGTCGGCACCGCCGAGTTCTTCGGCGGTGACCACCTCACCGGTGGCGGCCTTCACCAGCGGCGGTCCGCCGAGGAAAATCGTGCCCTGTTGTTTAACGATAATGGACTCGTCCGCCATGGCCGGTACATAGGCGCCACCGGCGGTACAGGAACCCATGACCACAGCGATCTGTGGAATCTGCAGGGCCGACATATTGGCTTGGTTGAAGAATATGCGGCCGAAGTGTTCCCGGTCCGGGAAAACCTCGTCCTGACGCGGCAGGTTGGCACCGCCGGAGTCCACCAGGTAGATGCAGGGCAGGTTGTTCTGGGCGGCAATGGCCTGGGCTCGCAGGTGTTTTTTTACCGTCAGCGGGTAGTAGGTGCCACCCTTTACGGTGGCATCGTTGGCAACGATCATGCACTCCTGGCCGCTGACGCGACCGATACCGGCAATCATGCCTGCAGCGGGCACATAGTCCTCATACACTTCCCAGGCAGCCAACTGCGACAGCTCCAAAAACGGCGAGCCGGGATCTAGCAGGGCGTTGACGCGGTCCCGGGGTAGCAGTTTGCCACGGGCCAGGTGGCGTTCGCGGGCCTTGTCGCCGCCGCCGAGTTTGATCTGTTCCAGTTTGGCTCGCAGGTCATTCACCTGGGCCTGCATATGATCGCTGTTAGCGGCGAAATCTTCGCTGCGCATATTCACTTTCGACTTAATCATGGGCGAGTCTCTGGTCACTGGTGCTTGGCGACTGAATTCACTTTGTTTCGTTGAACAGTTCCCGTCCGATCAGCATACGGCGGATCTCCGAGGTGCCGGCGCCGATTTCGTAAAGTTTGGCATCGCGCAGTAAACGGCCGGTGGGGAATTCGTTGATATAACCGTTGCCGCCGAGGACCTGGATCGCCTGCAGCGCCATCTGGGTAGCTTTTTCAGCGGTGTAGAGGATGACGGCGGCGGCGTCCTTGCGGCTCTCTTCGCCGCGGTCACAGGCTTTGGCTACGGCATACAGATAAGCGCGGGAGGCGTTGAGGTCAGCGTACATATCCGCCACCTTGCCCTGCATCAGCTGAAACTCACCAATGGACTGGCCGAACTGTTTGCGATCGTGAATATAGGGCAAAACGATATCCATGCACGCCTGCATAAGCCCAACCGGCCCACCCGAGAGGACAGTGCGTTCATAGTCGAGGCCGCTCATCAACACCTTGACGCCGTCGCCCTCGTTGCCGAGCACGTTCCCGGCGGGTACTTCACAGTCCTCAAACACCAGCTCACAGGTGTTTGAGCCGCGCATGCCCAATTTGTCCAGCTTCTGGTGACGTGAGAAGCCGGGAAAGTCCCGCTCCACGATAAAGGCGGTGATGCCCCGCGAGCGGGCTGCTATATCGGTCTTGGCGTAGATCACGTAGGTGTTGGCATCCGGGCCGTTGGTGATCCACATCTTGTTGCCGTTAAGGATATAGCTGTCGCCGCGTTTTTCGGCACGGAGTTTCATACTGACCACATCTGAGCCGGCGTTGGGCTCGGACATGGCCAGGGCTCCAATATGCTCACCGGAGCAGAGCTTGGGCAGATACTTGAGTTTCTGTTCGTGGGTGCCGTTTTTGCGAATCTGGTTGACGCAGAGGTTGGAGTGGGCGCCATAAGAAAGGCCGACCGAGGCTGAAGCCCTGGAGATCTCCTCCATGGCGATGACATGGGCCAGGTAACCCATGTTTGTGCCACCGTATTCCTCTTCCACCGTTACACCCAGGAGCCCCATATCGCCAAACTTCCGCCACATGTCCATAGGGAACTCGTTATTGCGATCGATCTCTTCGGCGCGCGGAGCCAGTTCGTTCTGGGAGAACTGATAGACGGAGTCGCGCAACATGTCGATATCTTCGCCGAGGTCAAAGTTAAGGGTAGGGTAGGTTGTGTTCATCGGGTGCTCCTGTGCCTTTTGGCTAAAACGTACAGCGGGTAATGGGTGCAAAGGGTTGTTGAATTCAAGTGTTGGTTTCCAGTGCTTCCAGGGCTTCAAGGCAGCGGTTTTCAGACTCCTGGAGGTCAAGCATCATGGCTTCGATATCCTGCTTCTGTTGCTCCAGTTTGGCCTTGCGATCGCGGATGCTGTCGATCAACTTCTGGAGCTGATCGGCGTTACTTTTGCCGGGTTTGTACATGAAAATAATGTCGCGACTCTCGTCCAGGGTCAGGCCCAGGCGCTTGCCGCGCAGGACCAGTTTGAGGACCACCCGGTCGCCGGGTGAGTAGATTCGGGTTTGGCCATTGCGGCGGGGTTTGAGTAACCCCTTGTCCTCGTAGAAACGAATGGTGCGGGTGGTGACGTCAAATTCCCGCGCCAGTTCTGAAATACTGTATGTGCGATCTTTGTCGATGCTGTTCATGCCGCGAAATCCAGGATTTGAATTCAAGGGCGGTCAATGTATCAACAGTTGACGTTTACGTAAAGGTAAAGATTGTTATAAGCTGTTTTGCGGCAGGAGCCCGCGGTTATATGTAAGTACTTACACTTATCATGGGTCAGTTTTAGAAAGGGGTTTTGGCGCCAGTTGTTGAGGAATTACAGAGCAATCAGCTGGCGTTCCTGCCTGGTCAGGAGCTCGTCGTAGGGAGATCTTATCTGTTCAAGGCGAGCGCCTTGCCCGTCGGGAAGGGCGGTATAATCCACCTGTCTGGCGAGAGTCGCACTGAGCAACTCGGGCGCAATATAAACCTGGTGGGGGCCTGGAAGTTGGGGGTTGATGCCGGCTGCCAGCATTTGATCCCACAGCGGGGTGTCATTGTCGTCGCCGCACTCACGACTGGAAAGACTGGCGCTCAACTGCAATTGCGGCCCCTGCACTTGTGTGGTCAGTGACAGCAGCAGTTGCGCACTGCAGAGGGCTCGAAAACTGCAGTCGTCCAGGCTGTTGCCGGCATAGTCCAGGTTCAGGTCGCGACCGGTTACTCCGGGTCGATCGAGGCGACCACCGTAGAGCGTGTGAACCCCCACCAGCTGTTGTTCGAAACGGGAGATCAGCGACTTGAAACTACCGCGATTGAGTTGATCGTGCAGTTGCGCAAAATTGTGGATTTTCAGGTGCAGGCTGACACTCGGGCGGGATTCAGTTTTTGTTTCAGGCACCTGGGGGGTGGATGCAGGTGGCTCGGACTCCGGCACTGCGGAGTTCGTCGTTTTGGGATCGGTGGGAATGACCTGCTCCGGTGTTGCATCTTCTGTAGCATCTTCCCGGTTTAGCCAAAATGCCACTGCCGCGGCTATCAGCAGCAGAAGTGCTGCCCAGGCCCAAAAGAGCTGGCCGTAGAGGTTGCCTTGGGATTCGCCATTCAGTGTCAGGGTGACGGTGACATAGCCGGCAATGCTGTTGTGCAGGGTAATGGGGGCGCTGAAACTGCGTTGCATCCGGTTGTTGCCGCCCTGGGGAAGGTGGCCGCCCTGAACCAGGAGTCTGTTTTCCACGTCGTGAATGGTGGCGCCAGCCACCTGGGGATTTGTCGCTACCTCTTTTAAGATGACCTGCAGACTCACCAGATCATTGGTGAGCGTCGGGTCCACAGCTTGCCGGGCCGCTATTTGGGCCAGGGCGGTGCCATATTCCCGTGCGTGGTTTTCCTGTTGGCGGTGTTGGTGTTGGCTGAAAAGGTAGGCACAAAGCAGGGTGTTGGCAGTCAATACCACTGCCACACATAACAGTACCAATCGGTATAAGCGGTGTTGATTGGGAGACCAGGTCAGGGTGAGCATGGGGTTGTTATCGTTATGACCTCAGAGTGTGTGGCCAGCAACGTATAGGGGCGACTGGCTTGACGATGATCGGGCTTTACCGCCAGGTAGTAACGCTGGCTGCGCCATTTTAGCCTAATTGCCTGGGAAAGCTATATAATGGCCGCCGCAAATTTCCCGCAGACCGCAAAGAGATTTTCTCAGTGAAAGAAATTATCCTGATCAATATCAGTGGCGAAGACCGCCCCGGAGTGACCTCGGCCATCACCTCCATCCTGGCGCAGTATCAGGCAAATATTCTCGATATTGGTCAGGCGGTGATTCACGATACCCTGACCTTGGGGATATTGGCGGAAATTCCCCAGGCGTTCGAGAATTCGCCGGTGGTGAAGGATATTCTCTACCGTGTTCACGAACTCGGGATGCAGGTCCGGTTCCAGCCCATCGATGAGGACAGTTACAGCGAGTGGGTAAGCCACCAGGGTAAGGCGCGTCATATTGTCACTTTGCTGGCACGCAAGGTGACGGCGCGGCAGATTTCCGAAGTGACTGCCGTGGCTGCCAAGCACGGTTTGAATATCGACAACATCAATCGCCTGACCGGCCGCATTGACCTTGACTGCGTCGAGGAGCAGAGCAAGGCCTGCGTGGAATTTTCAGCGCGTGGCGAAGTGGCCGACCTGAGCGCCCTGCGGACGGATTTTATGGAATTGTCCGCGCGACTGGACGCCGACGTGGCCTGCCAGGAAGATAATGTCTATCGTCGTAACCGTCGCCTGGTGTGCTTCGATATGGATTCCACCCTGATTGAAGCGGAAGTGATCGACGAGCTGGCCAAGGAGGCCGGTGTCGGCGGGCAGGTGGCGGCTATTACGGAATCAGCCATGCGCGGCGAGCTCGATTTTACCGAGAGTTTTGCCCGTCGCATGGCTTTGTTGCAGGGCTTGGATGAATCCGTGCTGGCCCGCATCGCCGAGCGCCTGCCCATTACCGAGGGTGCCGAGCGCCTGATCTCTACCCTGAAACAGTTGGGCTACAAAACCGCCATTCTCTCCGGCGGTTTCAACTATTTTGGGCGCCACCTGCAGCAGAAGCTGGGTATCGATTATGTTTATGCGAACGAGTTGGAAATCGTCGATGGCAAGGTGACGGGCAATGTGGTGGGCACGGTGGTGGATGGCAAACGCAAGGCCGAGTTGTTGCGGGAGTTGGCGGCCCGGGAGCAACTGTCGCTGGAGCAGGTAATTGCGGTAGGTGATGGCGCCAACGACCTGCCCATGTTGAGCATTGCCGGTTTGGGCATTGCTTTCCGGGCCAAGCCTCTGGTCCAGGCGTCTGCCAAACAGTCGATTTCTAATCTGGGGTTGGACGCGATTCTCTACCTGATCGGCTTCAGAGACCGGGATACGGTGTAAGACTATTTGTTACCAGGAGGTTGTTGCCAAGGGGTTGTTGCCAAGGGATTGTTGCCAAGGGATTGTTGCCAAGAGGGTTTGCGGGCGCCGAGGCATTCTGTGTCCTGGGCGCGACCCCCTGTGAACAGCGACTTACTCGTCCATCCCGAAGTCGTAGTCCATTTCTGCCGTCGGTGCCTGCAAATAGTGGCCCTGGATATAGTGCACCCCCGCCTGCCATAGCGTTGACAGCACGCTGGCATTTTCCACGTAGGGTACGATCGTGGTTTTCCCCTGTTCGTGCAGCCGCCCAATCAGTTGGGTCAGGGCTTCCGGGCTCTCGTTATTGTTCTGAATGTCCAGGGTAAAGGATCCGTGTACCTTTATGTACTGGGCATCGATGTGCTTGAGGGTGTTGAAAGGGTTGAGAGAACAACCGAAATTACTGATCGACATGGCACTGTGCATGGCTTTAATGCCTTTGGCAAAAGCCTTGGCCGCGTTGAGGTGGTTGGTAGCGTCCACTTCGCGAACCTGGAACAGGATGGTATCGGCCGGAAGTTTAGCGGCTTTGAAGGCCACGTTGAGCCAAGGCAGCAGTGTTTCGTCACACAGGGATTGGCTGCTGAGGTTAACGATCAATCTGGTCTGGTTGCCCTTGGTGCGGTGCTCCGACAGCAGTTTGATCGCTTCCAGAATCACCCAGCGGTCGATCTTGGTAATGGCTCCCATTTTCTCCGCGACTTCAAGAAAATGGCTCGGAATAACTTCCTCGTCATTCTCGTCGAGCATGCGTAACAGGACTTCGTAGTGTTCCTCTTCCTCGCCACGCAGGCTAATGATCGGTTGGAACAGCAGCCGGAAGCGGTTTTTGTCGAGGGCGCGTTGTACCGCCGCCAGCACTTCCTGCTCCTGAAGAGGCTGGCCCTCTTCGATCAGGGGCGGCTCGTAAAGACTGGCGCCGTTGCCCACGCCGGCGGCGCCGTAGCGCTGACGCACCGACTCGCTGGCCTTTATGGCCTGGTCCACCACCGCCTCAGCGTTGGAGGAGGTTTCGTTGATCAGAGAGACGCCGATACTGACGGTTGCCTGCTGGGTTTTCCCATCTATTTCAAAAATTTGCTCTTCCACCCGATGACACAGGTTTTCCGCTTTTTTCAGGGCTGAGTCCGCATCGGTGTTGGCCAGCAACAGCAAAAACGATTCGGAGCCAAAACGTCCCAGTGTGTCCGCTTCGGAGCATTGCTCCTTCAGCAGGTTCGCCACGGAATTGAGCAGCATGTCGGAGCCGGCCATGCCCAGGGCGGGTTGGATTTTGGTGACAAAGTGATCAATGTCGATATGCAACAAGGCATGGGCCTGCGTATCGCTGTTGGAGTCGTTTACCGTCCGTGCCAATGTGTCGAGCAGGTAGTGACGGTTGTAGAGGCCGGTTACCAGGTCCTGGTGCTTGATCTGTTTGAGTTCGGCTTCCAGCTCCGCGTTGCTGCTATCGCTGTCGCCGGTGTAAATCATCAGTTGGGTGCAGGGTTCTTCGTCGTAAATGGCGTGGGCAACGGTTACTGCGACAGGGATTACCTGACCATCCATACAGATGCCGTTGAACTCAAGCGTATGGCTCTCGGCGTCATCCCCCTTGAGATTAAATTCCTTGAGAAAGGCCTTGATCTTGTCCTGGTCACGCTCGGCAACCATATCGATCACAGGCATACAATCGATGTCGTCTTTATCCTGGTAGCCAAAGCACTCGGCAAACGATTCGTTGGCATAGAGAAACATGCCGTCCTGTACATAGGCGATGGCGTCGCGAGAGCTGTCGAGCAATTGCTGGCAGCGACGCTCTGCCTCCTGCCGCTGGCGATCTGCCATGCGTCGGGCCCTGCGCTGCTCACAGTTTTCCAGTTCGCGCTGAATGACGAGTAGTAGATGCTGGTCATCATCCAGGCGCACCACGTCGGTGGCGCCCAGTTTTAATCCCTCGACAACGGCCTGGGTGCTCTCGCTATCGGTTTGCAGGATCACGGGAACATCTTTGTTGAGGCGCTTAATCTGCTTGATGGCATTGGAGGGAGTCAGCTTTTGGCTGGTGTCATGGCCGATCAGCAGGTCCCAGACTTGCTCCTGGAGCAGCTTGGCCAGGCCTTCTTCGCTGTCAATATGCTGCGGTCGCGACGGTCGCCCGGCGTTGTTCAGCATGCTAATCAAGCGCTCAGCCTCATCGCGCGAGTCATTGATGATCAGCAATCTGATTGTGGCGTTGGGGTTCACAGGGGTAACTACACTCTTTGGCTTCCGTCCAAATCCCCGCGGAGATTTCAAGGGACATTTATAAACCGCCGCACTCGTCAATTACATAAGGATAGCCACATGCAAGCTATCGGTTAACACTGAGGCGGTTGTTAAAATTGCTGTGTGTCAATTGGCAATTGACATACGCTAATGGGGGCTGGGGCGTAATAGTACTTAATTCTATAGTGCCAGCTCAACCGTTGTTCGCCAGTCTGCTTCAATTAATGAGACCTATGCACTCGTAATTCTTTCATTGGGTATGAGGTTATTCGTCCCATGCGGATTTGAAGCTATCCGGCCCCTGTGACGAGTGCTTGTTGTCGGGTTTGACGGTTTCCAGCTCACGAAAACAGAATTGGCTGATAGATCCGGTGGCGAACAGGCGCTCGGTCAACTGGATAGTGGACTCCTCGCCGTGCGCCTTGAGCTTGACCTTGCAGTATTCCCGGAAAGGCAGGACTGAAGTAATTATGCTGGCGGGCTGGTTAACCGCTTTGAGGGGTGGCAGCATCAGGGCTCGCAGGTAGCCGGTGTTCTCTCCGGACGTTTGTATCATGGAAGCACCGTAGGGTGTTGCTTTGGACGCCAGAATCTGGATGCCGATCTGGGTGGCGGCTCTGGACTGGCGAATCCATCGAATGACGCAAATGCTCCACTTGCGGCGACCGGCTTCGCGTACCCCCAGTAATTCACCGGCATTGAGCTGCTGGGGAATCTCGCCACGCCAGTCGAGGCAGTATCCTCCGGGGCTGGTATCAAATACTTTGATGGTGTAAATCGGCGCTTGTTGCTGAACGCTGTCTTCCTTGCGATTGAGCAGTGATTCCGGGAATAGGTTGCCGCCGGCATCGAAGGCGGTTTCCCAGGGATCGTGTTCCACACTTGTCTGCCGGGCGGCAAAGCGTTGCGGGATATCTCCTGAAAGGGCAACGTGTGATGAATCGGCGGACAGAAAATCCCGAAACGGTACCTCATTGGACAGGAAGAAATGCAGGTTCGACAACCCCACAGTGATCTCCACACTGGTGTTGGTCAAGCGGCGTTCATGTTGGCGTTGTCGAGTTTGGCTCCAGGCGTCGATCAAGTGCGCGAGCAAGGCCGGGGTGATTTCCCGGGCGATGCGAATGTCACCCTTGAGTTCGGTGTGGCTGGCATTTTCGCTGTGCTTTTGCAGGGCGGTGATCAGTCTGCGGGTTTCCAGTTCACGGATATCGTCATCACTCCCACCACTAAAGCGGGATTTGTACATCGGCGGCAGTTCACCTGACAGGTTTACCGCAAATTGGTTATTGCTGCTGGTCTCGCCGGATTCGCTGAGGTTGACAGCGTCACACCAGAGTTCTAACCCCGAGTAGAGGGCACTGACTTCACTTTGACGCAGCTGGTTGGCGCGGGCGCAGGCCATCATCAGTACACGCAGATAAGCCTGGCGCAGGCTGCAGCCGGTGGTGTGGGTAAGCGTGGGGTCGGCGATAATTGTGTCCAGCAGTTGGAACTCTTCGGCCAGCTTAAAAAGTACATGCAGCTGAGCCCACAGCTGTGTCGAGACCGGGGTGTAGAGCTGGTAGCTGCGCAATAGCTGCAGCCCGAGACCGCTGATGGCCCGGTGTATGGCCAGGTCGAGGGGCTTTCGGTATTTGTGCTGCTGCTTCTTGCCCGCGGCTTTGGCCTTGTCACAGAGATCCCTGGCTGCCACCAGATAGGCGTGGCTCATATGCTTCTGGAGGGCCTGGGCAATAGTCGCGGTTTTCAACCCTGCTTCGGGGAGTATAAGCGGCTGGTTGAGGAACTCACGCGACAGCCCCTCGATGCACTGTTGCACATAGGGGCGCAGGTCTTCCAGCATCTGAATTCGTGTCGACGGTTCTGTCTTCAGTCGTGCCAGTTCCGGTAGCGCCTTGTAGAGCTGAACACCGGTGTAGCTGATGCGGGTTGCAGGCAGTGACTCCACCCACTCTTTGACTCTGGCCACCCGATTGCTGTTGCAGAAACTCAGCTTTGACAGGTCTTGCTCTGGCAGCGTGAGTCGCGAAAATAGTTCCTGGTTGAGGTTATCCATTTTTTAGTTGAACAGCTTAGTCATTGCTTCCTGGCGTTAATTATAGAACTCGCTCTCCACCGGTTGCCTGACGTTAAAGAACTCGTGTGTCGCATTGGCTGGCGGATTTATGGAACACGCTATTGATACCACTTTTTCGCGTCACTGTCACAAAAACCACTGCCGGCAATGACGAGGGGAGGTATTCCTGGCAGTCACAATACCGGCACCTTTGAGGGCCGGTCAGGCAGCTCCCGTACCATTTTGGGTACCAGATAACCGGGCAGCGCCGCGAGAAGCGACTGATAGAGCGCCCTGGCGGCCGTATCGCTCACTTCAAAATGGTGGGCGCCGGCCACCTTGTCCAGCAAGTGCAGGTAATAGGGCAGCGCGCCGGCGGCAAACAGGGTTTCGCTCAGCGCTGACAGGGTTTTCACCGAGTCATTGACGCCCTTGAGCAATACCGCTTGATTCAGCACCGTGATACCCGCCTGTTTGAGCCGGCCGATAGTGGTCGCCACTTCGGTATCTATCTCATTGGCGTGGTTGGCGTGAAGCACTATGACCGTCTGCAGGCGATGCCCGGTCAACCATGTCATGCTGGACTCGTCGATACGGCTCGGTACCACAACCGGCAGGCGTGTGTGGATACGCAAGCGGCGGATGTGGGGGATAGCCGCCACAGATTCAGTGAGCCAGGCCAGGTGTTTGTCCGATGCTGCCAGCGGATCGCCGCCGCTGTAGATCACTTCGTGGATGTCGGGGTCGGCGGCAATGTAATCCAGAGCCGACTGCCAGTCCTGGCGGCCCGGGTTGTTATCGGCGTAGGGAAAGTGACGGCGAAAACAGTAGCGGCAGTTAATGGCGCAGTTTCCCGCCACCACCAGCAAGACACGGCCCCGATACTTGTGGATCAGGCCCGGATAGGGGTTGGCTGCCTGTTCCTCGAGGGGGTCGGCACTGTATCCGGGGGCGGCCAGCAGCTCGCTGCCAAGCGGCAGAACCTGTTTCAGCAACGGATCGTTGATATCGCCTTTTCGCATGCGTGCGACATAGCCACGGGGCACCCTCAGTGGGAACTGGCGGCAGGCGGCAATAGCGCCGTCGAGGAGTTTGGGGTCCAGCTGCAGCATTTCGAACAGCTCTTTCGGGTCCCTGACCAGGTTCGTCAGTTCATCCTGCCAGCGTTGGCGCTGCCATGTGGGCTCGGTTCGGGGTATCATAGCGCCTTTGTGATTTGAAAGTGACTGGAAAGTAACTGGATAGTCATTTTAGAAAAACTCTGTCTATTGTGGTGAACATCGAATGGCTAGCTATTCTACCAATGAATTTCGCGGTGGTCTGAAAGTAATGCTCGACGGCGAGCCTTGCTCCATCCTGGAAAACGAATTCGTGAAACCCGGTAAAGGCCAGGCCTTTAACCGTGTCAAACTGCGCAACCTCAACACCGGCCGTGTCTGGGAGCGCACCTTCAAGTCCGGCGAATCCCTCGAAGGCGCCGATGTTATCGATCTCGATATGGAATACCTCTACAACGATGGTGAGTTCTTCCACTTTATGGAGCCTGACACCTTCGAACAGCACCAGGCCGACGCCAAGACGGTGGGTGATGCGGCCAAGTGGCTCAAGGAGCAGGACAAGTACGTGATCACCCTCTATAACGGTGCGCCCCTGGCGGTAACCCCGCCCAACCACGTGGAGCTGGAAATTGCCCAGACCGATCCCGGTCTCAAGGGCGACACCGCCCAGGGGGGCACCAAACCTGCCACTCTGGTGACCGGCGCCGTGGTGAAAGTTCCCCTGTTCCTCAACGAAGGGGATGTCGTGCGCGTCGATACCCGCACCGGCGAATACCTGGGCCGCGCCAAAGACTGAGTTCGGCCACAGACCTGTGCCGCCGACCGAATCAGGTCGGCGGGTTACGATTTCGAATTCACTGCCTTCCAGATCTGTTTATGTCTTCCCGCGATTGGCAACCTACGGCCTCTCTCAGTGCAATGCAGGCCCGTGCGAGGCTGTATCATCAGCTGCGGCAATTCTTCCTGCAACGCGGGGTTATGGAAGTGGATGTCCCGGTGATGGCGGCCGCTGCCGCCACCGATCCCCATATCGATTCCATCGTTGCCCATTGCAATGGCCGTGACTGCTACCTGCAAACCTCGCCGGAATTTGCCATGAAGCGCTTGCTGGCCAGTGGCAGTGGTCCCATTTATTCGCTAGGAAAGGCCTTTCGCAACGGTGAGGCAGGGAGAAAACACAACCCGGAATTTGTCATGCTGGAGTGGTATCGCCCCGGCTTTGACGACTACCGGTTGATGGACGAAGTGGCGGCGTTGATTCAATCGGTGCTGAAGTTGAACTCCTGCAAAAAGTACACTTACCGGGAGGTTTTTCAACGGTATCTGGGCATCGATCCCCACACTGCCGGGTTGGATCGCCTGCAACAACTCGCCCGACAGCAGGTGGATATCGATTGGGACGACGACAACCGCGATACCTGGCTGGATATCCTGATCACCCACGCCATAGAGCCGCAACTGGGTGAAGGCCTGGTGTTTATCCACGACTATCCCGCCAGCCAGTCCGCCTTGGCAAAAGTTTGCAACGATGATCAGGGTCAACCGGTGGCGAGGCGCTTTGAAGCCTTTGTCGGGGGCATCGAACTGGCCAATGGCTATTGGGAACTCACCGATGCGGAGGAACAGGCGAGGCGCTTTGCAAGCGACTTGCGCCATCGCCAGGAATTGGGCCTTCCCCAATATCCGGAGGATCAACGGTTGGTTGCAGCCCTGGCGGCTGGCATGCCGGAAACGGCGGGCGTGGCTCTGGGAGTGGATCGATTATTGATGCTGGCGACAGGCGCGCAGTCGATTCAAGATGTTATCGCTTTTCCGATCGAGCGCGCCTGATTGTCCGTATGCCCTTGTGGATGGTCGAGCTTTTCAGTGAAGCGTGCTAACCCTCTCCCATATCACAATTGATCTCGTGATTCATATCCAGTGCAGGCTGGTCGCTCCGGGGTCTTCCCACCACTTTCGCGGGAACGCCGGACACCGTGGTATGTGGCTCAACCGGTTTTAGCACCACACTGCCGGCACCCACCTTGGCGCCTTCCCCGATTTCAATATTGCCGAGAATCTTCGCACCGGCACTGATCAGCACTCCGGCGCGCACTTTCGGGTGGCGATCGCCCGACTCTTTACCGGTACCACCCAGGGTCACCGATTGCATGATGGAGACATTGTCCTCCACCACTGCCGTCTCCCCGATCACAATCCCGGTAGCGTGATCCAGCATGATGCCCTTGCCGATTCGCGCTGCCGGATGAATGTCCACCCCGAACACCACCGAAATCCGGTTCTGCAAAAACAGCGCTAAGGCCTCCCTATGCTGTTTCCACAGCCAGTGGGCCACCCGATACGCCTGCAGCGCGTGGAAGCCCTTGTAAAACAAAAAGGGCGTTGCCAGCGAGCAGCAAGCCGAATCCCGGGTCGCTACCGCCTCAATATCGGCTCGCACCGCCTCCCCGATACCCGGGTCGTCCTCCATGGCTTCCAACACCACCTCGCGAATCAGCATCGCCGGCGCGGTGGGGCTGTCCAGTTTATTGGCCAGGTGAAAGCTCAGGGCCGCTTCCAGGGTGTCGTGATTCAAAATCGTGGCGTGCAGATAACTGGCCAGAATAGGTTCCGCCTCCGCTTGGCAGCGGGTCTGAGCGCGAATCTGTTGCCAGATAATATCGACGGCTTGGGGGCTCGTTTCCGATTTCATGGCCGTTTCCTGTTGATCAATCATTTGGGCACTATCGTTTCAGTGGCGGTCAATGTTCAACATGGGGGCGCGGATGCGGGATTTCCAGTCCCTCCAACGCTTCCGAACACCGGCCTAGAAAATCGCCAGGGGTTCTTCGTCCAGGGCCGCCATTTGCTCTCGCAGTTCCAGGATATGCTCCGCCCAATAGCGTTCCGTATTAAACCAGGGAAAATTCAGTGGGAAGGCCGGATCCTGCCAGCGCCGGGCCAGCCAGGCACTGTAATGCATCAGTCGTAGCGTGCGAAGGGGTTCGATCAGGGCCAGCTCGGCGAAATTAAAATCGCAGAACTCCTGGTAACCCTCCAGCACCTCCGATAGCTGTTCCACCTGCTGGCTGCGGCTGCCCGACAGCAGCATCCACAGGTCCTGAATCGCGGGGCCGTTGCGGGCATCGTCGAAATCGACAAAATGGGGAGCGTCGTGGCGCCAGAGAATATTGCCCGGGTGGCAGTCACCGTGCAGGCGAATTGGCGCAAACTCCACCCGCTCGAAAGTGGCGGAAACTTTTGTGATCAGGTCTGCTGACAGAGTGCTGTAGGCCGGTTTCAGTGCCTCGGGTAAAAAGTTGTTGTCCAATAAATATCGGGCGCTATCGATACCGTAGGACTGGATGTCGAGCGTGGGGCGGTGCTTGAACAAGCCAGCCTTGCCGTAATTGTGCATACGCCCAATTACCCGTCCCAGGCTCAACAGGTGATCCAGGTTGTCCAGTTCCGGTGCATGGCCACCCTGACGCCGGTAGACGGAAAAACGAAATCCGTCATAGCAGAGCAAGGTGTGGCCCTCCTCATTGGCTATTGGAGGCACCACTGAAACTTCCAGCGCCTCGAGCCTGGTGGTAAAGGCGTGTTCCTCCAGAATCTGATCGTCGCTCCATCGCCCTGGGCGGTAGAACTTGGCAATGACCGGCGTGCCTTCCTCAATGCCCACTTGGTAGACACGGTTTTCGTAACTGTTGAGGGCGAGAATGCGGGCATCGCTCAACAGGCCTGTACTCTCCACAGCATCGATAACGGTATCCGGGGTCAAGCGGTCGTAGGGGTGGGCGCCTTGGGGCGAATCGCTCATAACTGTACTGCCGATAATTTAAATAGAGCGGACCCATTCGGTCCGGCCACTATTGTACGCTGTCGGCCCGCGAAAGATCGACCGCCACCGGCTGGCGGTTGCCAAATTGTCAGAGTCTCTGTACCGCCGAACGCAGGTATCACCCGGGTTAACGTGCTTTCAGATTCAGCTCGATACAGAGGGTGTGCGTGCCAGCGCCCAGATATCAATGCGTGTCGCTCCGGCCGCACGTAGGAGGCGACTGATCTCCGTCACAGTACTGCCCGTGGTGACCACGTCGTCCAGAATCGCGATATGCTGACCGCTGAAGTCACCATTGACGGTAAATACCTGATGCAGATTGCGCTGGCGCTGACGGCGGGATTGTCCCCGCTGTTGGAGCCTCGCTTGAAGGCGCCTGCAATGCCCGGTATTAACACTGATCGGCAGCTTGTCCGCCAACTGGTAGCCGAGGACTTCAGTCTGGTTGAAGCCCCGCATCAGGCGTCGCCACCAGTGCACGGGTACCGTTATCACCTGGTGGGGCCAGTTTTGATCGTGATAGGTGTGTATCAGGAAATCGGTGAGCAGATTGGCCAGCAGTCGGCCCGGAAGCATTTGATGCCGGTCTTTAAAGGCGCTGATCAGATAATCCATGGGTGGGGCATAGAAAAAGGGTGCGTAACAGTGGTCGTAAACCGGTGGCGATTTGATGCATGGGCCGCAAATGTGGTCGCCGCTAAAGGGGAGTTGCGTGGTGTTGGGAATCAATGGTATTCCGCATAGAGCGCAGGGATCGACCAGCCAGGGCAAATCGCCGGTACAGAGGCGACACAGGTGGCTATGTCCATCACAGGACAGCCCGCACAAGAGGCATCGGCTGGTCAGGACGTGGTTGGCCAGCGTATGGAATAGCTGCATTATTAGTTAACTCTTGATTGGGTTTTTGGTTGACAGGTGCTGCCGGTTGGTTATTATTAGCGCAATTTTGCGTTGCACTGATGGCTGAAGCCATAAGTCGTTATCATTAATTTTTCTCCATTATCCATTGAGAGGCACCTATGCACGCGTCCGCCAATGTCAAGATCCGCCACGACTGGAGCCGCGACGAAGTCATGGCGCTGTTCGCTTTGCCTTTCAACGACCTGCTGTTCCAGGCGCAGACGGTACACCGCCAGTTCTTTGATCCCAACCAAGTGCAGATCAGCACGCTCTGTTCGATCAAGACCGGCGCCTGCCCCGAGGATTGCAAATATTGTCCCCAGAGCGCCCGCTATGACACCGGCCTCGAAAAAGAAAAATTGATGAAAGTGGAGAAAGTCATTGAGGAGGCCAAGGCAGCCAAGGCCAGTGGCGCCACCCGCTTTTGTATGGGGGCGGCCTGGCGCTCACCAAAGAAGAAGGATATGACCTATGTCACGGCCATGGTGGAGGGCGTCAAGGCATTGGGCATGGAAACCTGTATGACCCTGGGGATGGTCAGCGAAGATCAGGCCCAGCAACTGGCTGATGCCGGTCTTGACTACTACAACCACAACCTGGACACCTCGCCTGAATTCTACGGCGATATTATTACCACCCGCACCTATCAGGATCGGCTCGATACTCTCTCCAATGTACGAAAGGCCGGCATGAAAGTCTGCTGCGGCGGCATTGTTGGTATGGGCGAAGAGGCCAAGGACCGCGCCGGATTGTTGATTCAACTGGCCAATATGGCTGAACACCCGGAATCGGTGCCGGTGAACATGCTGGTGCGGGTCGAAGGTACTCCCCTGGCGGACAATGAAGACCTGGACCCATTCGACTTTATTCGCACTATCGCGGTGGCGCGCATTCTGATGCCCGCTTCCCATGTGCGCCTATCCGCCGGTCGCGAGGAAATGAACGAACAAATGCAGGCCCTGGCCTTTATGGCCGGCGCTAATTCCATCTTTTACGGCGAAAAACTGTTGACGACCCCCAATCCTGAAGCCAACAAGGATATGCATCTATTGCAACGCCTGGGAATCAAGCAGGAAGCCTATGAAGTCCAACAGGACGAGACCGAGCAGGAAGAGGCTATCCTGGCTTCCATTGAGGAAGCTCGGAATGACCAGTACTTTTATAACGCCGCCAAATAGACCGAACCTCCGGTAATTGTTCGTGTTCCGCTCCCCTCAATCAGCAGCAGGTCATTGTGATAACGGCATGACTATGGACCAGGTGCTGGCTCCTGCGCTGGCTCAACGCCAGCGCGACCATCTCTACCGCTACCGCAAACTTCTGGCTTCTGCGCAGGGGCCGGAAATCGTCGTCGACGGAAAATCGATGCTCGCTTTTTGCAGCAACGATTACCTTGGGTTGGCCAATCACCCCAAGGTTGCCGAAGCCCTGCGCGATGCCTCAAACCGTTATGGTGTTGGCAGTGGGGCCTCTCATTTGGTCATTGGCCATTCTCTGGAGCACCATGCGCTGGAGGAAGAGTTGGCGGACTTTACCGGTCGCGATCGGGCGCTGTTGTTTTCCACCGGTTATATGGCCAACCTGGGGGTAATCACCGCTCTGCTGGACAAGGGTGACGGGGTATTTGAAGACAAGCTCAATCACGCCTCGCTGCTGGACGGTGGACTGCTGAGCGGCGCTCGCTTTCAGCGCTTTTTGCACAATGACCTCGACAACCTGGACAAACGCCTGCACAAAACCGAGTGCGGGCGCAAACTGGTGGTGGTGGACGGCGTTTTCAGTATGGACGGCGATCTGGCGCCGCTGCCGCAGTTGGCTCGATTGGCCACTGCCCACAATGCCTGGCTGATGGTTGACGACGCCCACGGGCTCGGGTGCCTGGGGGCAACTGGTGGCGGTTGTGCTGAACATTTTCAGCTCGACCAGGCGCAGCTACCCGTGTTGATGGGAACCCTGGGCAAGAGTCTGGGAAGTTTTGGTGCCTTCGTCGCTGGCAGTGAAACGCTTATCGAAACCCTGATTCAGTTTGCCCGCAGCTACATTTACACCACCGCGTTACCGCCTGCGGTGGCTGCGGCCAGTCGCGCCAGTTTGAAACTGGTGCGGGAAGAAAGTTGGCGCCGCGAACACCTGCAGCGACTTATTGCTCGTTTTCGGGCGGGCGCCCAGGACCTGGGGCTGGCGCTGATGGATTCCCCCACACCGATTCAGCCGGTTGTGCTTGGCAGCGAATCACGCACATTGCTGGTGGCTGAGGCACTTGAGCGACAGGGCTTGTTGGTGGGGGCGATTCGACCGCCGACAGTAGCCGCGGGCAGTGCCCGACTGCGTATCACCCTATCGGCCGCGCATACCGAGACCCAGGTGGTGCGTCTGCTGGAGGCGTTGGATACTGCTGTGAGGGAGGTCGCGTGATTAACGCTGTTGCTGAACAACTTCCGATGCCGCCAGTGGCCGTCACCCATTACCCGGCGTCCGGAGAGACACTGATGCCTGAGCCGCTGGTGTTGCTGCACGGTTGGGGGGGAGACAGTCGCAGCTGGGGAGCCCTGTTGCCACTGCTGCAGGAATTTACCCAGGTGATTACTGTCGATCTGCCGGGTTTTGGCGCCAGCGACATGGTCGAGGATTATTCCCTGGATGCTGTGTTGAAGCACCTGCTGGAGCAGTTGCCCCCGCACGCCGCATATATGGGGTGGTCCCTGGGCGGGATGCTGGCTACGGCTCTGGCCGGCCGCTACCCGCAGAGAGTGACTCGCTTGATCACCGTGGGAGCCAACCTGCGATTTGCCGCTTCTGGGAGTCCGCACTGTATGCCGGCTTCGACCTATCGTGAATTCCTGGCGGCATTTGCCCAGTCACCGGCGGCGACTCTCAAGCGATTCTGTGGACTGGTGGCACAGGGGGACCCCCAGGAGCGCCAGCTGCTAAAACAATTGCGTCAGCTCAATGCCCGTTGCGGCACCCGCAGCGAAGAACTCGACAATGATAACTGGCTTCAGGCACTAAGATTGCTGGGACAAATTGACAATACCGAACTTGTGGCGCACTTGTCGCAGCCTGGTTTGCACCTGTTTGCGGACGGTGATGCCCTGGTGCCGGTTAACGCCGCCGAGCACGTGCGTGGCCTGGTCGCCCCCAGGCAGCAGGTGCAGATTCTTGACGCCAGTGGCCATGCCGTGCACTGGTCGCAGCCGCATCGGGTGGCTGCTGCCGTCAGGGCTTTCCTGGCTGTTGAAAAATACCATCTCGACAAGCGTAAAATAGCCGACTCTTTCAGTCGCGCTGCGCCAACCTATGATGCGGTGGCGGATTTGCAGCGGTTTGTGGGGGAGCAACTCCTGCGCCAGGTATCCGTGCAAGCGCCGGCGCGGGTGGTGGATTTGGGGTGTGGCACAGGCTGTTTCTCCAGGCAGTTGTTGCAACAGTATCCGGCGGCAACGTTTTTGGGCCTGGATATTGCCGAAGGCATGTTGCACTACGCCCGAAAACGGGTTCAAAAGGCAGTTATCGGTGCATCTCCCCGATGGCTTTGTGCCGATGCCGAAGCCTTGCCGCTGACTGATGAGAGTGTCGATCTGGTGTTTTCCAGTCTCGCCATCCAGTGGTGTGAAAATCTGCCTGCGCTGTTTGGTGAATTGCGGCGAGTGCTGAAACCGGGGGGAAAAGCTTACCTGTCGACCCTCGGTCCCCGTACCCTGTTTGAACTGCGGACCGCGTGGCAATCAGTGGACAACTATGCCCATGTTAACCATTTTGTCGCTGCCGGTGACTTGCAACAGGCGATTGCCGGAGCCGATCTGGAGTTGGTGAGTTGGCAGGCGCGGGACCGGGTGCTGCAATATGAGCAGTTGCGCGAATTGACCCACCAACTGAAGGCGTTGGGCGCCCACAATGTTAATAGTGGGCAGAGCGCAGGACTGACGGGGCGCCGACGTTTGCAACAGTTCCGCGAAGCCTACGAGCGTTTCCGTCGCGATGGTCTGCTGCCGGCCACCTATGAAGTGTACTATCTCGAACTGTCACGCTAGTAGCGATGGCAGAAGTCTCAATAGCTGGAAAACCATGGCAAAGACATTTTTTCTCACGGGTACCGATACCGATGCCGGAAAAACCTTCGTCGCCTCCGCCCTGTTAAAGGCGGCGGAGAAGCAGGGTAAGTCCACCCTGGCCATGAAACCGGTGGCGGCGGGCTGCGTTCAGACCGATACCGGGTTACGCAACGATGATGCACTCACTTTGCAGCAGGCCATGAGCCTGGATCTGCCCTATGAACAGATTAATCCCGTTGCGCTGGAACCGGCTATCGCTCCCCATATCGCTGCTGTCCAGGCGGGGCGCAATATTACCGTATCGCGCCTTGCGGGTTTTTGCCGTGGAGTAATGATGCAGCGTGCCGACTTTACCCTGATCGAAGGAGCAGGTGGTTGGCGGGTACCTCTGAACCCCCGTGAGACGCTTGCTGATCTCGCCCGGGAGCTGCAGCTGCCGGTAATTCTGGTGGTGGGCATGCGGTTGGGTTGTATTAATCACGCGCTGCTGACAGCGGAGGTCATCGTCCGCGATGGGCTGCCCCTGGCTGGATGGGTCGCCAACCGTATCGATCGGTCGATGAGCTGCTACACAGAAAATTTCGACACCTTGAAACAATGGCTGCCTTTTCCCTGTTTGGGAGAGTTGCCCTACCTGCCTGGTGCCTCGCCGCTCGAGGCTGCCGAACACCTGCATATAGACATTCTGTTTGATTCCTGAAGTTATTGCGCCAAATTCGTCTTAAATAGGATAGCGTCTAACGCTTTTTTGACTATTCTCTGTGCAAAGAAACAGTAAAATAATTACCCATTAATTGGCGTCGAATGGGCTGGTTTTACGCATTTAGGTATTGGCTTGGGATAAGCCGCCATATCATGAGTTGCCTAAAATGTGACCTGGTTGCTATTTATTGCAGCCGGCAGCGCTAATATTCAACTAACTACACGAAGATTTAATGCGACAAGCGAGGCGACTGTGACCATTGCAGCAACCGGATCCGTGCTACAACAGGGTTTAATCGGCATGCAAAACAGCTCTGCCGAAATATCCGATGCGGCCCAGACGATCGCCCTGGCTGGCCGGGAGGAATCCCAGCCTCTGGATCTCCAGCAAGACATTGTAGAACCCCTGGTTGAGATGAAAGTGGAAACCCTGTTGTTTGAAGCTTCGGCCAAGGTAGTCAGTACCGCCGACGATATGATTGGCGCCCTCCTGGATGTTGAGGCATAACCCGTGATTGTCAGCTCGCCCACGAATCTGGCCAATGCCGTCGCTCCCTTTGCGCCGGTAGGACGGCTGCCGGTGGGAGAGGAAAACCCGGAAAACAAGGATTCTCGGTTTAAATCCATTGAGGCTTCGGCGGAATCGGCCAACGCCGAAAACCGTCGGGGACCGGACGAACACCCCAACGATGTGGAAGAACGCGAGCGATTGAGAGGCGTCGACGACGATAGCGTCCGGCGGGAGGAGCAACAGCAGCGGCAGGAGGAAGCCGAGAAACAACAGGAGCTTGAGGAAATCAAGCGACTGGCCGCTCGGGACCGCGAGGTGCGTGCCCATGAGGCTGCGCACGCAGCAGTCGGAGGTCGATTTGCCAATACGCCGCAATACCAGTTCACACGTGGCCCTGACGGAGTCAACTATGCCGTCTCCGGTGAAGTTGATATCAGTGCCGGAGAGGTGGCAGGAGATCCGCAGGCTACACTAGCCAAGGCTCGCCACATCAAAGCGGCAGCCAATGCCCCGGCTGATCCTTCTCTCCAGGATCGCCGGATTGCAGCAGAGGCGGCCAGCATGGAGGCCAAGGCACTGGCGGAGATTGCCGATAGCGAACGCCGGCAAACCCTCGAGGGTAGGCAGCGTGTCGAGCGAGAGAAGGCTGAGGCGGCGGATAAGCAGGAGCAGAACGCCTTGGCTGACGAGTCTGCCGAACCGGAGCATCCCGTCACTAACCGGAAGCAGGATGCTGAAGCTACTCGCCTGCGCCAAAAAGATCTTCAGCGCCATCTTGCGGAAATCGGTGTGCTGGCGTCGGGACGTGATACCGGCTCCCATTTCGATCAAACTGTGTGACCTTCATTCGGCCAAGTGTCGTGCCACCGCAACATTGGGGGTATCGGAGCACTTGGCAAATTCTCCATCTCAATTTATAGATCCTTATGTGGCGTAAGGTGCCGGACGCATTGAGCTGGAGTGCTCTTGCTTTAGTTTTCCCGAATCTGCCAGATTCCCATGACTGTGAATCCCACCTGCGCTTGACAGCAATCTGAAATAAACGTATGTTTCAAACATATGTTTGAATATATCTTGTACATCCTGAATAGATCTTTCGCGCTGAGGAGAGGGGCGGCGGGAGTAGCTACAATAAAGATGGCTACTTGCTGCAGTTCCGGCGCCGGCGCACACTATCCGTAATTGCAAACTTTCAACCTGAGTGAGGGCACAATGGGCGAATATACAGCTCCCCTGCGCGACATGCGCTTTGTATTGAATGAGGTGTTTGAGGCGGAAAAGCTTTGGGCTTCCCTGCCGGCTCTGGCGGAAACGGTGGATATGGAAACGGCAGACGCCATCTTGGAAGAGAGCGGCAAGATTGCCGCGCAAGTCCTGGCTCCCTTGAATCGCGAAGCGGATGAGCAGGGCTCCCGCTGGGACAATGGTGTGGTTACAGCGCCCGAGGGCTTCAAGGAGGCCTATGCCACTTTTATCGAGGGGGGCTGGAACAGCTTGGGCGGCAATCCTGAGTACGGTGGTATGGGCATGCCCAAAACCCTGGTGGCCCAGGTGGAAGAGATGGTGCAGGGGGCCAATATGTCGTTTGGCCTGTCGCCGATGTTGAACGCTGGAGCCTGCCTGTCCCTTAATGCCCATGGCAGCGATGCATTAAAAGAGAAATACCTGCCCAATATGTATGCAGGCACCTGGGCGGGTGCCATGGACCTGACCGAGCCCCATGCGGGTACCGATCTGGGGATTATCCGTACCAAGGCGGAACCCAACAGCGACGGCAGCTACAGTATCACCGGTACCAAGATTTTTATCACCTGGGGTGATCACGATATGGCTGAAAACATCATTCATCTGGTGTTGGCCAAACTGCCGAACGCACCAGCTGGTCCCAAGGGTATCTCGCTTTTCCTGGTGCCAAAGTTGCTGGTCAACGACGACGGTTCCCTGGGCGAGCGCAATGGTGTACACGTGGGCTCCCTTGAGAAGAAGATGGGTATCAAGGCCTCAGCCACCTGTGTGATGAACTATGACGGTGCCAAAGGTTGGTTGGTGGGCGAGGAAAACCAGGGCCTGGCCTGTATGTTTACCATGATGAATTACGAGCGTTTGGGCGTGGGAATTCAGGGCTTGGGAGCCAGTGAGGCCTCCTACCAGAACGCGGTGGCATACGCCCGCGACCGCCTCCAGAGCCGCGCCCCGGGAGGCACCGTTAATCCCGACAAGGTGGCCGATCCGATCATTGTGCACCCGGATGTGCGCCGTATGCTGATGAGTATGCGCGCCTTCGTTGAGGGCAGCCGTGCTTTCTCCACCTACGTGGCCAAGTGGCTCGACATTGCCAAGTTCAGTGACAATGAAGGGGAGCGTAAAAATGCCGATAAACTGGTGGCTCTGCTGACGCCCGTGGCCAAGGCCTTCCTTACTGACAAGGGACTGGATACAGCGGTGATGGGTCAACAGGTGTTTGGTGGCCACGGCTTTATCCGCGAGTGGGGGCAGGAGCAGCTGGTGCGTGATGTTCGCATCACCCAGATCTACGAGGGGACCAACGGCATTCAGGCCATGGACCTGATGGGGCGCAAGGTGGTCATGAATGGCGGAGAGTTTGTCGAGGCTTTTGCAGCTGATGTACAGGATTTTGTCGACAGCTGTGGCGACCAGGAAGGGATGGCTGAATTCATTGTCCCCTTGACCGCAGAGCTGGCGAATCTGAAAGCGGTTACCACAGCAATCGTCGAGCGCGCCAAGGGCGGCGATGTCAATGCAGTGGGTGCGGCGGCGGTAAACTACCTGCACCTGTTTGGCTATAACGCTATGGCCTATATGTGGGCCCGGATGGCCAGTGTGGCGCTGGCGCAACAGGACAGCGGTGACGATTTTTACAGGGCCAAGCTGGTGACGGCACGCTTCTTCTTCCAGCACCTGTTACCGCAGACTAAAGCCCTGAGCGAAATGCTGACTGCAGGTATCGAGGCCATGATGGCGCTGGAGCCCGACTGGTTTTAATCTGGAATAATTCTGCTTTCACTCGATTGGGCCCCGCGATCGCCGTTCGCAGGGCTTTTTTTTACGGAAAAGATTTTGTTAAATGGTGTAGCGGACTGCTAATCAGGATTGCCAATGTCACCATCAAACCCCACCCAAAGCCAACCTCCCCAACTGACCCCGGAAGATCAGGCGCGCGTCGACCGTGTTCTTGGTCGAGGGGTGTACGCCACTGAGCGCAAACCCTTTCGTCCCTGGCTGCTGATGGCTATGATCCTGGTGGTGCTGACCGCCATGAGCGGCTTGAGCTATTGGATCGCCCGGATGCACGGAGTGGTTTAGCGCATCCACTTAGGCCGCCTTATTCAACCGTTATGGTAATCTTCTCCGAGACCACCGCCGGTTTGTGGGGCACATGTGTGGCATCGCCCAACAATAGCTGTAAAGTGTGCGTACCTGGCGCCAGTTCCAGGGTGACCTCGGTCTGGCCTCCTCCAAAGTGGCGGTGGTTTTTGTCGCTGGGAATGGGTTGGTTAAGGTTGGGCAGTTTATCCAGATCGATCAACAGGTGATGGTGGCCGGTATTGGCTTTGACGATGCCCGCGGGTGCAACGCCCATGCCCTTTAAACCAAATTTTACAGTGACGGGGCTGGCGACAGTGGCACCATTGGTGGGCGAGATAATGTAGGCCTGGGCTTTGTTTTCCGCCCAGCTGCCTGTTGCTGTGGTGATAAGTAAGAGCGCGAATGCGGTCAGCCAATACTTCATGGAAATTACCTCCGGTGTGTTAGTTTTCCTTCGGCCAGTGTGACGCCGCTATTGGCGGCATGCTGCCAGCCGTAATCATACCTGAAGCAAAACGGCTTGTCTGATTGATGGGCTGAATCGCTCAACCTCTGTACCCGCCTTTGAGGTGCGGTACCGTTCCATAAGCGGGTAATACCAAAGCTGCGCGCATTGAGATTAGATTAGGCTCGTTGGGAAAGATAACTTTCATAGTCGGGTATTGACCGCGAAAATTCTTTATCCATAAGAGATGAGCACAGCAACATATCAGCTGAACTCTGGTTGCAGGCCACGGGTATATTCCACACCGCCGCGATACGCAGTAGTGCTTTCACGTCCGGGTCGTGAGGCATGGGTTCAAACGGGTCCCAAAAGAAAATCAGCATATCAATATCGCCTTCGCTGATTTTGGCTCCAATCTGCTGGTCTCCCCCTAAAGGGCCGCTTAACAAACCTTGGACTTCCAATCCGGTGGAGGTCGATACCTGTTTGCCCGAAGTGCCTGTGGCGTAGAGGGTGTGTCGGGTCAGGGTTTCTTTATGCCGGAGGCACCAGTCGATCAGTTTGGGTTTTTGGTGGTCGTGGGCGACCAGGGCAATGCGCTTGCGGGCGGGGGAGGTGATTTGGGTGTATTCCACGGGGCTCTCCACAGGACTATCCACGGGTGAATGGGCAATGGCAAACAAGTATGTCATTGACTCAGGTTATCGCCAAGCACCGTATTCCGGCGCCCGGAGGGAGGACTCTACACCATTATTGACAGCGTTGTCATTCTGTCGTAGAGTAAACCCTGTACATCTCCCCGGACCGCATACATAGGTGGCCTCAGCAGTATTTGGAGAAATAAGTAATGAGCGAAAGCTTCGATATCGTTATTTTTGGTGGCACTGGCGACCTTTCCATCCGCAAGTTGTTGCCGGCCCTGTACCGCTGTCAACTGGAGGGCCAACTGCCAGAAGACAGTCGCGTTATTCTGTCCGCGCGAGGTGAAAACGCCGGGCAGGATTGTATCGAGAAGGTACACAAAGGCTTGCAGGCACACTTGAAGCCGGAGGAGTTTGACCCTCAGCAGTGGGACAGTTTCTGCCAGCGCCTGTGTCCGGTGTTTCTGGATCTGGCTGAGTACAATGATCAGTGGGACGATTTTGCCGCGTTGTTAAAACAGCGTGAAGACCGGGTACGCATCTACTACATGGCGATTCCCCCCAGTCTATACGGCACCACCTGCGCTCACCTGGCCAATAAAGGCCTGGTCGACGACAATGCGAGGGTGGTCCTGGAGAAACCCATCGGTTACGACCTTAAGTCTGCGCGTGTTATCAACTCCCAGGTGGCCAAGTATTTCCCCGAAAACAATATTTACCGCATCGACCACTACCTTGGTAAGGAAACAGTGCAGAACCTGTTGGCGGTGCGGTTTACCAATGTCATATTCGAGCAACTTTGGGATGGCAAGTCCGTTGACAATGTCCAGATCACACTCTCTGAAACGGTGGGTCTGGAAGGGCGAGCGAGCTTTTATGACCAGGCCGGCGCCCTTCGAGACATGGTTCAGAACCACTTGCTGCAGTTGCTGTGCTTCATCGCAATGGACCCTCCCAACAAGATGAACGCGGACAATATCCGCAATGAAAAAGTGAAGGTTATGCAGGCGTTGCGGCCTATCCGTGGCTCCGATGTCGGCACCTATACCGTTCGTGGCCAATATGTGGGAGGCGAATTGATGGGCCAGGCGGTGCCTGGTTACCTGAAAGAACTGGGTCGTTCCGACAGCCAGACAGAAACCTATGTGGCCATTCGCGCACATATCGACAACTGGCGCTGGGCTGGCGTGCCTTTTTACCTGCGCACAGGAAAGCGTTTGAAGGAAAGGTTTGCCGAAATTGTTATTCAGTTTAAACCGGTGTCGCATGCGGTGTACGAATCAGGTGCCGGCGAGCTGCAACCCAATCGTCTGGTGATTCGACTGCAGCCCGATGAGAGTATCCAGTTGTCGTTGATGACCAAGGCGCTGCACGTCAGTGAAATGAAGCTGAAACCGGTGTCGCTCAACCTCGACTTTGCCGATACCTACGAGAACTTCTCCCCGGATGCTTACAAGCGTTTGTTGCTCGATGTCGCTGAGGGCAACCCCACCCTGTTTGCCCACCGTGACGAAGTGGAACAGGCTTGGTTGTGGTTGGATCCCATGCTGGAAGCCTGGGCTGAAAGTGGCAGTAAACCCGAGAGCTACGCCGCCGGTACCTGGGGGCCCGCAGGCGCTGATGCGTTGCTGGCCCGCGAGGGCCGGGAGTGGTTCCGGGAGTAAGTATTGCCTGGAGTAGGTATTGCCTGGAGTAAAGGGGCGAGTGACATTGTTAAAAGAGTTTTTTTTCGACAGCCGTGAAGAGATGCAGGCGGCCTTGCAGGAAGATTGCATGAGCCTGTTGCAGGCGGCGTTGCAGCAGCGGGACCGGATCAGTCTGTTGGTGTCCGGGGGTAGCTCGCCCGAGCCTCTGTACCGCGCACTATCCTGCGCCGATTTGCCCTGGGAGAAAATTACCCTGGCGCTGGTCGATGAACGCTGGGTAGCGTGCGATCACGACAAGAGCAATGAGGCCTTTATCCGTCGCACCCTGTTAACCAACAAAGCGGCCAGAGCCGAATTTGTCGGCATGAAAAATTCGGCGTCTACTGCCGCGGGTGGTCGGGAGTTGTGCGTCCAGGCCTACAACGAACTGCCTCAACCCTGGAGCCTGTGTTTGTTGGGAATGGGCAGCGACGGTCATACGGCGTCGCTCTTTCCTCATGCCCAGGGACTGGATTTGGCCCTGGATGTCGAAGCGGCACCGATATGTGTGGATATTGTCGCCCATCAAAGTGAAGTGACGGGTGCTATTACGGAAAGAATGTCATTGAGTCTGGCCGGTTTACTGAAAGCCGAGCGTCTGGTGCTGCTGATTTCCGGAGAGGAAAAGCGCCGGATATACGAGGCGGCGAAGGCGGGCGATGATATCGCTGAGATGCCTGTAAGAGCCGTTTTGCAACAATCGCAAGTGCCGGTGGATGTTTATTGGGCACCGAATTAAAGAGACGAGATTAACGTTATGCACAACCGAATTCTGGAAGTAACAGAACGCATTTGTGAACGCAGCCGCGATTCCCGCTCGCAGTATCTCGCGCGCATTCGAGCAGCCGCTGAAGGCGGGCCGAAGCGCATGAACCTGCCTTGTGGCAACCTGGCCCACGGATTTGCTGCCTGTGGCGCCGACGACAAGCAAACTCTACGTGAAACGCCAAAGGCCAATGTTGCCATTGTGTCCGCCTACAACGACATGCTGTCGGCACACCAGCCTTTCGAACACGCCCCGGCTATTATCAAAAATGCCGTAAAAGAACAGGGGGCTGTAGCCCAGTTTGCCGGGGGTGTACCAGCGATGTGCGACGGGGTAACTCAGGGTTTGCCGGGAATGGATCTGTCCCTGTTCAGTCGTGACCTGATTTCGATGAGTACGGCCATTGCCCTGTCGCACGATATGTTCGATGCTGCGCTATACCTCGGCGTCTGCGACAAGATTGTCCCGGGACTGTTGATCGGGGCGCTCTCCTTTGGCCACTTGCCGGCCCTGTTCGTACCTGCCGGGCCCATGACTTCCGGTCTGCCGAATAGCGAAAAAGCGCGCGTTCGCCAGTTGTTTGCCGAAGGTAAAGTAGGTCGTGAAGAGTTGCTGGAGGCAGAGTCGTCCTCCTACCACAGCGCCGGGACCTGTACTTTTTACGGCACTGCCAACAGTAACCAAATGCTGATGGAAATAATGGGGCTGCACCTGCCGGGTTCCTCTTTCATCAATCCCTATACCCCTTTGCGTGATGCGCTGACAGCGCAAGCGGCCCAACAGGTGCTGAAGTTTACCGCCCAGGGCGATGACTTCCGCCCCATTGGTGAATTGGTGGATGAAAAGGCTATCGTCAACGGTGTGATTGGTCTCCTGGCCACCGGCGGTTCCACCAACCATACGATTCATTTGATCGCCATAGCCAAGGCAGCGGGAATTGCGTTGAGATGGGAAGACTTTTCCGATCTGTCTGACGTCGTACCCCTGTTGACTCGCATCTACCCTAACGGTACAGCGGATATCAACCATTTTCAGGCTGCGGGCGGCATGGGTTTCTTGATGGCCACTCTGATGGATGCCGGCCTGTTGCATAGCGACATTATCGGCGTCGCCGATCAGCGCGGTCTGGAAAATTACCGAACCGAACCCATGCTCACTGAGGGTGTGCTCAGCTGGCGCGACGCGCCTGTCGAATCCCTGGATACAGACATTTTACGTTCGGCGGCAGATCCTTTCAGCCTGGACGGCGGTTTGAAAACCCTGGCGGGTAATCTGGGGCGCGGTGTGATCAAAGTGTCAGCAGTGAAAGAGACCCACCGGTTTGTCGAAGCACCGGCACAGGTCTTTGACAGTCAGCTGGAACTCAATGCTGCCTTTAAAGCCGGTGAATTGCAGCGGGACTTTATCGCGGTTGTACGATACCAGGGGCCTAAAAGTAACGGCATGCCGGAGCTGCACAAATTGATGACGCCCCTGGCCGTTTTGCAGGACCAGGGCTTTAAAGTGGCGCTTGTTACCGACGGTCGCCTGTCCGGCGCCTCGGGTAAGGTGCCTGCCGCTATCCATATGACACCGGAATGCGCGGACGGGGGTCCCCTGGCCAAAGTGCGTAACGGCGATCGAATTCGACTGGATGCCGAGGCTGGTACAGTGGAACTGCTGGTTTCAGCAGAAGAGCTGGCAAGCCGTATTCCGGCTGCGGTCAACACCCTTGAGCAGTCTCATGGTATGGGGCGGGAACTCTTTTCGCTGTTCCGGAAAAATGCAAGCTCCGCCGAAACCGGCGCCAGTTGTGTCATGAGCCTCGCAGACTAATTGTTCGCGGATTAATTGAAGGAAGGGCAAACCTCGCCCGCAAGTCATTTGGAGTACTGATAGTTATGTTTCCTTGGATTGTGGCAGATATTGGCGGCACCAACGCCCGTTTCAGCCTGGTAACAGATCGTAACCCGGAAACGGGGGAGTACGCCTTATCACAACAGCGGGAGTTTTCCACAGCGGATTTCGATACTTTTGCAGCCTGTTTCGATGCCTATCTGTCCAGTATGGGTGGGCCGCTCCCGCAGTACGCATGCATTGCAGTGGCGGGACCGGTGAGTTCTGACCAGGTGCAGTTGACCAATGTTGATTGGGTTTTTTCCATTGCTGAAACCTGTGAACGGTTTGCGTTGAAGCGCCTGGAAGTGATCAACGACTTCGCCGCGCTGGCCTGTTCTGTGACCCATTTGGGCCCCGATGATTGTTTGCAGATCTATGCGGGTGAGCCAGGCACACTGGCCACCAAGGCCATTGTCGGTCCGGGTACCGGGTTGGGCGTGGCGGCCCTGGTTCACAATGGCGGGAATTGGTCGCCCTTGCCGAGTGAGGGCGGACATCGCGCCTATTCGCCGCAAACAGACCGAGAGATCAATGTCTATAAGGAGCTACAGAAAAAATTCGGCTATGTCAGTGCGGAAAATCTTTTGTCCGGTGCCGGCATGGTGAATATCTATCGTGCATTGGCGACGCTGGAGCAGCGCCAGTGTGATGACATTCAGCCCAGCCAGATTACCGAGGCTGCCCTGAACGATCGCGGTGATCTGGCGGACGTCGATCTGGCCCGGGAGACATTAGATATATTCTGCGGTGTGCTTGGCAGTGTCTGTGGCGATGTCGCACTTACCTATGGCGCCAAGGGGGGAGTTTATCTTGGCGGCGGCATTCTTCCGCGCATGAAGGAATATCTTTTGAACAGTGACTTTGTAGCGCGTTTTAAGGCCAAGGGCGTGATCTCCAGCTACCTGGAAGATATCTCCGTAGTCTTGATCGTGCATAAGAACCCGGCGTTGATCGGTGCAGCCGCCTGGTTGGAAAATTGTGGTGTGTCGATCGAGTAATTTTCTCGAATGGGACATCCCAATTTAAGATCTTTAGATTTGATAAAAACAGGAAATGAGACATGACGCTGACTGTTGAACAAGTAATGACAGCCGCACCTGTGGTACCGGTAATGGTAATCGACAAACTCGAGCATGCAGTGCCGCTGGCCAAGGCTCTGACCAGCGGTGGACTGAAGGCACTGGAGATCACTCTGCGCACTCCGGTAGCGCTGGATGCGATCCAGGCGATCAAGGAAGCCATGCCGGAAGCCATGGTCGGCGCCGGCACCATTGTCAATGAGAAGGATCTGGAGGCGGCCCTGGCTGCGGGAGCGACATTCCTGGTTAGCCCGGGAACTACGCCAACCCTGGCGGATGCCGCCGCCCAGTGTGGCGTGCCCATGCTGCCTGGCGTGTCAACTCCGTCGGAAGCCATGGTGTTGCTGGAAAAGGGTTTTACCCATTTGAAATTTTTCCCCGCCGAAGCTGCGGGTGGTGTCCCCATGTTGAAGTCTATCGGTGGTCCTTTGCCGCAACTGACTTTCTGTCCCACGGGTGGCATCAACCCTGACAACGCGATGAGTTACTTGTCGTTGCCGAATGTGGCTTGTGTGGGAGGCTCCTGGATGGCGCCGAATGACTTGGTAAACGCTGAAGCCTGGGACGAAATTGAAGCGCTGGCGAAAACCGCAGCCGCACTCAAGGCTTGATCAGCACCATACCCGATTTTTTTTATCAATTCGGTCGCGCTCTACTTAAGGCAAGACCCCTGTGGGAGGAAACGAGATGACAATTCGTGTTGCAATCAATGGTTATGGCCGCATTGGCCGCAACGTACTGCGGGCACTGTACGAGTCCGATCGTCACCAGGCGATCAAGATTGTTGCCATCAATGACTTGGGTGATACTGCACTCAACGCCCACTTGACCCGATACGATTCCGTACACGGTCGCTTTAACGGCACTGTTGTGGTGGATAACGACAAAATGGTGGTTAATGGCGATGTGATACAGACCACCTCCGAGCGCGATCCTGCCAACCTCCCCTGGAAGGCTCTGGAGGTGGACGTTGTCTACGAGTGCACCGGTCTTTTCACCAGTCGTGAAAAAGCCGCTGCCCATCTGGAAGCCGGAGCCAAGAAAGTGATTATCTCCGCCCCGGCCAAGGACGTGGATGCTACCGTCGTCTACGGGGTGAACCATGACGTGTTGAACGCCGACTGCCAGATTATTTCCAATGCCTCCTGCACCACCAACTGCCTGGCGCCCATCGCCAAGGTGCTTAACGACGGTATTGGCATTGAGCAGGGTTCTATGACCACGGTGCACGCCTATACCAATGACCAGAACCTGAACGACGTTTACCACACGGATGTCTACCGTGCCCGCTCTGCCACCCAGTCGATGATTCCCACCAAGACCGGTGCCGCCAGTGCCGTGGGCCTGGTATTGCCGGAATTGCAGGGCAAGTTGGACGGTATGGCTGTGCGCGTGCCTACGGTCAATGTTTCGCTGGTGGATTTCAACTTTCTGGCCAGTCGTGACACCACCGCTGAAGAGGTCAATCAGCTGATGGAACAGGCGGCCAAAGGGGAAATGGCTGAGATGCTGGGTTACAACACCGAGCCCCTGGTGTCGGTGGATTTCAACCACAGTAAGGCCTCGTCTAACTTCGATGCCACCCAGACTAAAGTGAGCGGTCGTTGGGTCAAGGTAATGGCCTGGTACGATAACGAGTGGGGTTTTTCCAACCGCATGCTGGATAACACATTGGCGTTGATGGGACAGCAAGACGCTGCCGTCGCCGCATAGTAACCTGGGGAGTAAAAAATGCTGTCAGAGCCATCTCTGCTAACATCCGCTGCGAGTATCGATCGACGCACGAAAATCGTCAGCACGCTGGGACCGGCCACCGACGACCCGGCCGTGCTTGAGCGATTGATCCTTGCAGGCGTTAATGTGGTGCGTTTGAATTTCTCCCACGGTCACCCTGATGATCACCGTCGCCGGGCGGATCTGGTCAGGGAGTTGGCGCAAAAGCATCGGTGCTTTGTGGCGGTGCTGGGTGATTTGCAGGGCCCCAAGATCCGCATTGCCCGGTTTAAGCAGGGCAAGATATCCCTAGCCGTGGGGGACTCGTTTATCCTTGATGCGGATCTCGATCGCGATGCTGGCGATCAGCAACGTGTCGGCATTGACTACAAGGCTTTGCCTCAGGATTGTGCGAGGGGGGACATGCTGTTGCTCGACGACGGGCGTGTGGTGTTGGCGGTGGAATCCGTCGAAGGCGCCTGTATCCATTGTCGCGTTACCGTGGCTGGCGACTTGTCCAATAACAAGGGCATTAACCGGCAAGGCGGTGGCCTTTCGGCGCCGGCACTGACCGAAAAGGATTTGGCGGACATTCGCCTTGCTGCCGAGATCGATGTGGATTATCTGGCAGTGTCCTTTCCCCGTTGTGCCGAGGATATCGAGCAGGCTCGATCACTATTGCGCGAGGCCGGCGGTCACGCCGGCCTGGTTGCCAAAATCGAGCGGGCGGAAACCGTCACCGACAACAATATCCTGGATGCAATTATTCGCGCCTCGGATGCCGTTATGGTGGCCAGGGGGGACCTGGGGGTGGAAATCGGTGATGCCGAGCTGATCGGTGTGCAAAAGCATATAATCAGTCGTGCTCGCAGCCTCAACAAGGTGGTGATAACCGCCACCCAGATGATGGAATCGATGATCAATAGCCCGTTGCCAACGCGGGCGGAAGTGTTCGATGTGGCCAATGCCGTGTTGGATGGTACAGATGCGGTAATGCTGTCGGCGGAAACCGCCGCCGGGGATTTTCCCGTGCAAACGGTGGAAGCCATGGCGCGGGTCATTATCGGCGCGGAGCAGCACCCCCAGGCGCATACCTCCAGCCATCGCCTCAACCAGGAGTTCCGGCAGATCGACGAGGCCATCGCCATGTCGGCCATGTACACGGCTAACCACCTGGACGGGGTGAAGGCGATTATCTGCATGACTGAAACCGGCAATACGCCGTTGCTGATGTCCCGCATCAGCTCCAGGTTGCCGATTTTTGCATTCTCCCCCCAGCTCGCGACCCAAAACCGGGTGGCGCTCTATCGGGGAGTGAACACCATTCCCTTCGATACCACTGATATGGTCAATGCCGAGATCAACCAGCGGGCGGTGGAGGCCCTGGTGGAGCGCGGTATTGTTAGCGATGGTGATCTGGTGATTATGACCAAGGGCGATTATGTCAACGTCCACGGCGGCACCAATACCCAGAAGATCGTTCGGGTCGGCCAGCCGATTCAATAACCCGCCTGGCCTGATAAGCCTGATAGACGGCTTCAAACAAGCCCGGTCGTGTGTGACGAAAAGGTTGCACGCGGTCGGGCTTTGTTGGATATTACAGCCCCAATCGGGGTGGCAGCTCCCCGTCCAGTAACGAAAGGTGGTGTAAAGTTTGGCAAAGTCGACCATTGATGATGTCGCTGCCTTGGCGGGGGTGTCGATCAAAACCGTATCGAGGGTGGTGAATAAGGAACCTAATGTCCGTCAATCCACCCAGGATAAAGTTGAAGCGGCCATTGCCCAACTGAACTACCAACCCAACCGGTCTGCCCGCAGTCTCGCAGGCAGTCGTTCGTTCCTGGTCGGCTTGCTCTACTCCAACCCCAGCCCCAATTACATTATTCATGCCCAGACAGGCGCCCTGGCCACATGTCGCCAGGAGGGGTTTGGCTTACTGATACATCCCTGCGATTACCAGTCGCCCGACCTGATCCCGGAAATTCTGGACCTGGCGCGGGGATCCCGTCTTGACGGATTGATTCTGACGCCGCCTCTGACCGACAATTCGGCGTTTCTGGCAGCGCTGAACGAGCAGGGTATTCGCTACTCTTCCATCGCACCTATCGAGCATGGCCAGGAGGTTCCCTGTGCTTTCTGCGACGATCGCCTGGCCGCCTGTGAAATGACAGAGTATTTGATTGAGCTGGGCCACACTCGCATCGGTTTTATCCTCGGCCACCCGGATCATGGTGCCACCCATGAGCGCTATGCCGGCTACATCGACGCCCTTGAGAAACACGGCATCAAGGAAAACAAATCCCTGGTCAGGCAGGGATACTTCAACTTCGGGTCGGGCAAAGCCTGCGCCGAGAAACTTCTGGAAATGAAGAACCCGCCCACCGCTATCTTCGCCAGTAGCGATGATATGGCCAGCGGGGTCCTGGTCGCCGCCCACGAGCGGGGATTGTCGATTCCCGAACAACTATCGATTGCCGGTTTCGACGATGCTCCTCTGGCCGCCCAGGGCTGGCCATCATTAACCACTATCCGCCAGCCCATCCAGGATATGGCCGCCAAGGCTGCAGGGTTGCTGATCGCCCAGGTACGCGGTAAGAGCGCCGAGCAGACCCAGTATCTCCTGCATTGCACCCTGATTAAACGGGCCTCCACCACCAAACCAGTCCGGTAACCAAACCAGTCCGGTAAATGGAACCGCTCGGAAAGCGATAGCCCCTTGCTATTGACCCTTTCGGGCGCTACGGCAATTTTTTATTGACAGCGTTGTCATTCTGAGGCACAATTACACCTCAAGCTAGTCCTGCTTGTGACTGGACGTCATGTCCGGCGGAGTGACTTACTCTCCTCATGCAAGTTTGCACCAACTGCGGTTGCTCCGTTTCTGTGCTTTCCCGCGTCAGTGTATGCTGATGCGGGTTTTTTTTCCGGTAGTGAAAATAGCTACGCCATAGCCCAGGAACTGCGGTTAAACTCAAGGTACTGCGGTTAAACTCGATATCTTCAAAAGGCGATGTTGCTGTCAATTTAAGGTGAGATGTTTGAAGCGCCTGAGGCAACCCTTTGCTGCAGATAATTGTTGAGCCAGTCTTGGAAACATTCCAGTGTCCAATAGTTATAGAGCATTGGTGGACAGAGTAATTTGCCTGTTTGAAAAATGATTTTGGATATAAAGTCCGGGCAAACGCTGAATAAGTCCGTCCGGTACAAGTTCAATATTAAAAATTCAACATTTCGCTTAAGCGATGCCGTTAGGTTTTCATCATGTGTGGACGCTACAACATCACCGATGATCCCCTGCTCCTGGCCCTGATGGACAGTCTCGGCCTGCACCTGCATCTGCCGTCCCGTTACAATATTGCACCGACGGAATTTGTGCCTGTGGTGTTGGAGACTGCTGGACGACGACAGCAGGTAACCGCGCGCTGGTGGCTGGTGCCCAGTTGGTCCGACGGGCCAAGTACCCGATATGCGATGTTCAATGCCCGGGCTGAATCACTCGATAAGAGCCGCGCCTACCGGGGGCCGTTTAAATCCCAACGTTGCATTTTACCGGCATCGTCATTTATCGAGTGGCACAAACAAGGTGACATCAAGCAGCCATACGAAATTAAACCGGTCGACAGGGCGATTGCTTTTGCCGGACTCTGGGATTTTTGGGAAGGACAGGGGCAGCAGCTGTATTCCTGTACCATCATTACCTCAGCGGCTCCCAAAGCCTTTGGTCATATCCACGCACGTATACCGGTGATGTTGAACGAGGATGAGATTGAAGCCTGGTTGGATGTTTCCACTGATCACTCGACATTGAATGCGATGCTGGTGCCCTCATTGAAGGCGAGTCTGGAAGTCAAGCCCGTGAACAGGGCAATTGGGAATAGTCGCCACAAAGACCCGCCCATTGCGATCGGTGAGGGCGAGATATTAGTGCCCTGAGTTCTCCCGGTAGCCCTGGATATCGATTGGGATCGAGAGGCTGGCGGTTTTTACAATCCTCTCCTATTTCTTACCGCGGCCTAAATTCCTGCCAGATGTCGTGATCAGTGTTTCGGCGACCAAAGATTTTGCGTCGCTCTGTTTCGGACGCATCCAGGCGAATGGATTCCCGTCGGTCGCTGTTAATCCGGCGTACGACTGTGCGTTTTTCAATACCCTGGTAGGTAGGATCGCGAGATTCGAATACAGCAGGCATGGCGCACCTATAACTCAGCTCATCTACAACAATTCATCCTCATTCACAGTGTAGACGGTTATGGATCGATTGCCTGCGGGGACGCCTATTTGTCGCCCGAGCCCTGGTGGTTAGATCTATCGGCGGTATTGGGAACAGTGGCTCGATCGTTTCGATGTTTATGTCCCGGCGATGTTTTTCAGTCTTGGCGTGTCCGCAGCAAATAGCGTTCGATACCCCGTGTGGCGGCGACAAAACCGAAACTGGCGGTCACCATGGTCGAGGCACCAAAGCCGCCACTACAGTCAAGTTTGACGCCTTCGCTGATATCCATTCCTGCGCGGCTTTGACAAACCCCGCCTTCAGCGCTGGGAAACAGCATCTGTTCGGAGGAATAGACCGCTTCAATGGAAAACACGCGCTTGGGATTGCGACTGAACTTGTGAAGACGGCGCAGGTTGTTGCGGGTTTTGGCTAGCAGGGGGTCGTTGACGGTTTTGCTGAGATCCCCGCTGGTAATCTGTCTTGGGTCGCGTTTACCGCCGGCGGAACCGGCAACCACTATGTTTTTTTTCTGGCGCTTGCAGTGGGCAATTAATGCGGCCTTCACATAGGCGGCATCGATGGCGTCGATCACCAGATCATGTTCGGGTTTGATCAGCGCCTGTATATTGTCGGTGGCGAGGAAGTCTTCCACTTCGTTGACGCAAATCTCAGGATTAATGTCCCGCAGCCGTGCAGCCATTACTGAGGTTTTAGGCTTGCCGATGGTGGATTGCAGGGCGTGCAGTTGGCGGTTGCTGTTGGTAATGCAGATGTCATCCATATCGATCAGGGTCAGCTCTCCCACGCCACTGCGGGCCAGGGCTTCGGCCGCCCAAGTTCCAACGCCACCGATACCGACCACCACCATGTGAGCGTTCGACAGGGCTTCAAGCCCGGCCTGGCCATAGAGGCGGGCGATGCCGCCAAAGCGTTGCAGATAGGCGTCGGAAAGAGGGGAGGTGCTCATGGTCGGGTATCGCGCTCTCGTTCAAGGGACGCACTGCTTAGTGGGGCCCCAAGGTCTTCTCGTCGAACTTGTTTAAAAGGGGCGGAATTTTAACCTATCTTTTCCGGGGCGTCACAAGGCCGCTTGCGCTTTTTCGGTTGTCGGGCACAATGTTGACGGGGATTGTCCGCAGGCATTGCGGTGCAAAAAAGGCCGAGCAGGGAATTTAAATCGATCAGTCGCGTCGAAAAGGAGCAATTTGTTTGATGTTGTTACAGTGTCTCTCAGGGAAATTGGAAACTAAATGGCTAACGCGAGCTTCAGGAATTTGATGGTGAAAGGCTTGCCTTTGTGGGTGTTGGGCGTGTTTGTCCTGCTCACACTCTTGATCGTGAACTCCCGGCCCTCGGTGCCTCAGCGGGAAAAGCCGCAAACTCCGAAGATTTCGGTTGCCACCCAGCGTATCGCAGTCCAGCGTTACCGGATTGAGCTCAATTCCTTCGGAACAGTACAGCCGCGCACCCGAAGCCAGCTGGTTTCCCAGGTGGCGGGCCAGATTATCTCGGTGAGCCCTAGCTTTCGCGAAGGTGGTTTTTTTGAGGCTGGCGACCTGTTGGTGGAAATTGATCCCCGTGACTACGATATCCAGATCGAGGTGGCCGAGTCGGAACTGGCGGATGCCAAGGTGAACCTGGAGGAGCAGCTGGCGTTAGCTCAACAGGCGGAAAAAGACTGGCGCAACATCGGGGCGAAGGGGCAGGCCAGCGCTCTGGCACTGCGCCGACCCCAGGTGGCGGCAGCCGAGGCGCAGATTGTTTCCGCCAGGGCCAAACTCAAACAGGCAAAACTCAATCGCGAGCGTACCCAGATTCGCGCTCCCTTTGCCGGGCGGGTGTTGACCCAAAACGTGGATCTCGGCCAGGTCATCGCCAACAACACGGTGCTGGCCCAAATCTATGGGGTGGATACCCTGGAAATTCGTCTGCCGCTCAAGAACAGTGAACTCGGTTACATCGATTTACCGGAAGCTTACCGAGTGGCGGCCAACGGCAAAAATGAGGCGGTAACCCAGGACACAGAACTGCCCCAAGTCACCATCATCAATAACCTGGGGGCGACACCTGAACTCTGGTCGGCCACCCTGGTACGCACCGCCGGCGCCTTTGATGATCAGACTCATGAACTTTACGTAATCGCCCAGATTGAAAACCCCTATGGCCAGCCATCCGTGGACGCTAAACAATCCCTGCGCCGGCCCTTGAAGATTGGTCAGTATGTGGATGCGCGTATCCAGGGCAAAATGCTGACCGAAGCGGTGGTGATACCCAATGAGTCCATCTATCAGGGAAGTTACGTTTATCTGGTCAAAGACGGCTTGCTGCAGCGCCAGACTGTTCACATCGCCTGGCAAAACGATCGCGAGGCGGTCGTGAGCGGCGGACTGATGGCCGGGGACGAATTGGTGCTGACCCCGCTGGGGCAGGTAAGCAGTGGCACACCGGTAAAGGTGACCGATACGGCGGCTGTGTCCCAACGGGAGGCGAGCCCCTAGGGCGGTTATTGCTATGATTACCTGGTTCGCCCGCAATCATGTCGCCGCCAACCTGTTGATGGTAACCCTGTTGTTGGCCGGGCTACTGTCGCTGCGCGGCATTCCCCTGGAAGTGTTTCCCAGCTTCGAATCTGATCGTATCAGTGTCAATGTGTCGCTGCGCGGTTCCACCCCGGAAGAGGTGGAGGAGGCGATTGCGATTCGCATCGAAGAGGCGGTGCAGGATCTTGAAGGCGTGGAGGAAATTCGCAGTACCTCCCTGGAGGGCAGTGCCCAGGTCAGTATCGAGGTGGAGCAGGGTTATGAACCCCGCGAGTTGTTGGCCGATATCAAAAGCCGGGTGGATGCTATCAATACCTTCCCGGCCGACGCCGAAAAACCGGTAATCAGTCTGTTCATACACACCCGAGAGGTGATCTCTGTCGCTGTGTCCGGTCCCTACAGTGAAGAGGAAATCCGCCAGCAGGCGGAACAGATTCGCGATGACCTCCTACGCTTGCCCGGTATCACCCAGGTGAAGCTGGATGCGGTGCGCGATTACGAGATCGCCATCGAAGTGCCGGAGCGCAACCTTCGCCAATACAAACTCACCCTGGACGATGTGGCCCAGGCCATCGCCAGAAGCTCCATCGATTTGTCGGCCGGCAATATCAAAACCCTGGGGGGCGATGTGTTGATACGGGCCAAGGGACAGGCGTATCAACGCGACGATTTTGAATCCATCGTAGTGAAAACCCAGACTAATGGCAGCCTGATTCGAGTGCGTGATATCGCTCGTGTTCGCGACGGTTTCGAGGATGATCCCATGCGAGCGCGTTTCAACGGTAAGTCGGCGGCTTTTGTCGATGTCTACCGTGTCGGTGGGCAGAGTGCCATCGACGTGGCAGACAAGGTCAAAACCTATGTGGCCGAGCGCAGGGAGCACCTGCCGCAGGGCTATGAGCTGGCTATTTGGCGTGACCGCTCGCTGATTGTGGAAAAACGCTTGCAGACGCTGGTGAATAACGCTCTCCAGGGCGGTATCCTGGTGATGGCGCTGTTGACCCTGTTCCTGCGACCCACTGTGGCCATCTGGGTATTTGTGGGTGTGCCGGTCAGCTTTATGGGTGCGCTGCTGTTTATGCCGTTGCTGGGCATCACGCTCAATATTATCAGCCTGTTCGGCTTTATCCTGGTGCTGGGTATTGTCGTCGACGACGCCATCGTCACCGGCGAAAATGTTTACCGTCATCTGCAGACCGCGGAGACAGGCCTGGAGGCGGCGGTGAATGGTACCAAGGAAGTGGCGGTGCCGGTGACTTTCGGCGTATTGACCACCGCGGTGGCATTTTTACCCATTGCTTTTATCGAGGGTTTTCGCGGTGCACTCTTTGCGCAGATTCCCGCGGTGATTATCCCCATACTGTTGTTCTCCCTGCTTGAGTCCAAGCTGGTATTGCCGGCACACCTGAAGAACATCACTCTGCGCAACGACCGCACGCCCTCGAAATTGCAGCGCTGGCAGCAGCGATTTGCCGACCGCGTCGAAGCGGTGGTGTTGAGTTATTACCGCCCGGCCCTTAACTGGGGACTGCATCACCGCTACCTGACACTGACGCTGTTTATCGGAACCCTGATGGTGATTGTCGCCCTCAGTTTCAGCGGCTGGATACGCTTCACGTTTTTCCCGCGTGTGCAAAGTGAAGTGGCCAGCGCTACCCTGGAGATGCCTGCCGGGACGCCCTTTGAGGTGACCGATCGCTATATACAGGCCATGGCCGATGCCGCCATGGATCTAAAAGCGCAGTTCCGGCAACTCAATGACGGTGAGGATGTGATTCTCGATATCCAGGCCACAACTGGCCAGGGTGACGGCAGTCGCGGTACCCATGTGGGACGCGTGAGGTTCGAAATTGCGCCACCGGAAGAGCGTCGTATGAGTGTCACCAGTTCGGAGCTGGTGAAACAGTGGCGGCAAAATATCGGGGAAGTGCCCGGTGCCGAGTCGCTCAATTTCCGCGCCGAAATCGGTCGCGGTTCCGATCCCATCAGCATTCAATTTATGGGTAATGACTACCGTGTCCTGGCAGCGGTGGCGGAAGAAACCAAACGCATGCTGGGACGTTATCCGCAGGTATTCGATATCGGCGATAGCCTTTCCGATGGCAAGGAGGAGCTGCAGATCGAATTGCGCAACCAGGCCTATGCTCTTGGCCTGACGCGTGCCGATATTATCAACCAGGTACGCCAGGCTTTTTACGGCCATCAAGTGCAGCGCATTCAGCGCGGCCGCGACGATATTCGGGTGATGGTGCGATACCCGGAAAGCGAGCGCTCGGCGGTGAGTAACCTGGCGGATCTACGTATCAAAACCAGCGACGGTCGCCAGATTCCCCTGTCCCAGGTAGCGGAACTAAAACCCGGCAAAAGCCCCACGGCCATCACCCGCATCAATCGCTACCGCACACTGACGGTGTTTGCCGACTTCGACAAGAAAAATGCCAACGCCGTGGTGTTAAACCGGGAAATCAAAGAGTTTCTCGATCAGCTGGTTGTGCAGTACCCTGGCGTTCACTACGAACTTGAGGGCGAGGCCAAGGAACAGCGGGAATCTTTCGGCTCTTTAAAAGTGGGCATTGTGGTTGTGTTATTTTCGATATATGCGCTGTTGGCGATCCCCTTTAAATCTTACTGGCAACCGCTGGTGGTGATGTCGGTAATCCCTTTCGGTGTTATCGGCGCTGTGGTCGGTCACTGTATAATGGGCATGGACCTGACGTTTTTCAGTATTCTCGGCCTGCTGGGGCTGGTGGGGGTGGTGGTCAACGACAGCCTGGTGCTGGTGGACTTCATCAACAGGCGTCGTCTGGAAGGTTGCCCGGTCCGGGAAGCGGTGTTGAATGCCGGCGTGGTGCGTTTCCGACCGGTGTTGCTCACGTCCATGACCACCTTTATCGGCCTGATGCCGCTGCTGTTTGAACAATCCACCCAGGCGCAATTCCTGATTCCCATGGCAGTGTCCCTGGGATTCGGTATTCTGTTTGCCACTTTCGTTACCTTGATACTGGTACCGATCAACTACATGTTGATGGATGATGCGCGGCTGTTTTTGCAGGGCGCCAAACGGGAAAAGGTAGAGGTAACCTAGTACTCCTTCCAGGTAATATTGACGAATTTAGGTACGTAGGCTTCGATCCGGCCTGAGTGGCTGGACATCGCCATTGATCCGCAGAGCTAATGCATCTTTATCAGATTGAAAGGACACTGGTTGGCGTCTGGTTGATGTCTCTTGCCGTTATTTAAGGATTGCTGCGGCCACCGTAGAATAGCTTCAGGCCCGGCACTCATGTGCCTTCACACGTTAGCCCGATGAGATACAAATTGACTGAAGGCAGTTTTACCGACAGCTTCCTGCGCTTGACCCAATTGCTCGACGAACAGCAATCGTTGTGGCGCCCGCGAGCCTTTAAAGGTGATCCGCTGGACTGGCAGAGGCAATACCCCGCGCTGGCGCGCGGGCTGCTGACCATGTCCCATCAACAGGTGCGGGAAGTCCAGGGGGATGATCGCGCCCTGATCCGTCTGTTGCAGCCCCATCTCGATTTTACCGCTGAGCTGCAAGCCCTGATCACCCTGCCGACCTGGCCCCAACGCCAGTTGCCCGCCTTCGATAAACATTTCCATACCGGCATCCCGGGACGCAAGTGGGCGCAGTTGCGGGCTTTTGTGGCCAGTTTGCCGGGGGCGGAAACCGAGACTTTTTTGGAGTGGTGCGCAGGCAAGGCCCATCTCGGTCGTTGTCTCTACCAATTGCACCAGCGCCCGGTCACCAGTTTGGAGTGGAATGCGGACCTGGTCGCCCAGGGGCAACGCCTGTCCCGTCAACGGCATATGGCGGTGGATGTGCGGCAGGTGGATGTGCTGACGGACGGCGTTGACGACTACCTGGATCGTGGGCAACACGCGGTGGCCCTGCACGCTTGCGGTCCGCTGCATCAGCAACTGATGACCAGAGGCGTCGAGCGGGAGATGAAGACGCTGAGCATCGTCCCCTGTTGCTACCAGACCTGCACCCGTGATATTTACCGGCCACTCTCCTCTCTGGCGCAGACATCCGGCATGGCGTTGCAGCGGGAGGATCTTTACACCGTGGTGCAGGAGACAGTGACCGCCAGCAGCTATGCACGGCGTCAGCGCGAGCAATTGCAACAGTGGCGTCTGGGATTTGATCTGTTGCAGCGTGAGTTGCGCGGGGTCGACGAATACATGCCGGTGCCTTCGCTGCCGGGACGAATGGCGAGTACGGATTTCCAGACTTTCTGCCGCGCTGCCGCAGAGCGCAAAGGGCTCGATTTGCCGGTACACATCGATTGGCAAAAGTTCGAACGGGCGGGGCGGGAGCGCTTCGTCAAGGTCAGTGCCCTGGACTTGGTTCGACTGCTGTTTCGGCGAGCACTGGAAGTATGGCTGGTGCTGGACTATGCCCTCTATTTGCAACAACACCAATACCGGGTATCGCTCGGCACTTTCTGCGAACGCCATCTGACCCCGCGCAATATTTTACTCAATGCTCAGAGGCGAGATTAAGTTTTTGCTTCGTAGCAGGGATGTGTCTGTGCGGCTATTCCGGGCCCGAGTTCCCGTTAAAAACCGAGTTGCTGTTCTGTTTTCGTGTCTATACCGAACAATGCTTCTAAATAGTGAAATTGGCGTAAGTTTCCCGTGAATCGCCACCCCTGATCTGGTTAAAAAAAACACTTTTCAAAGCCCTCAAGATATGACATCTTTGCGCGCCTTTTGATAAACGCCACCGGCCAAATACGCTCGTCAAGGTGCCCGTTCCGGGTATTGGCGGTGGAAGATCCGTAGACATTGATAACGAATACACGGGTTGACGCATTGACCAGCAAAGCATCCAAATCCCATACATGGGCTCCGGCGGAGGCAGCAGAATGTTACGGCCTGCCCGAGTGGGGCAGTGGTTATTTCGATATCTCAACCCGTGGCGAACTCGAAGTGGTTGCCCCGGGCGAGAGCCAGCCGGTGCGGGTGCCGGTAATGGACATCGTCGCCGGTATGCAGGCCCGGGGCCTGGATATGCCTGGCGTGCTGCGTATTGAGAACCTGCTGGATCACCGTATCAGTCTGCTTAACGAATCCTTTTCCTGGGCCATGGTGTCGGCGGGTTACCGGAGTCACTATCGCGGCGTATATCCCATCAAGGTCAACCAGCAGTGCCAGGTGGTCGATGAGATCGCCGGCTTTGGGCAGCGCTATCACCACGGTCTGGAGGCGGGCAGCAAGGCCGAACTGATTATCGCCCTGGCCACCCTTACCGACAAAGACAGTTATATCATCTGCAACGGCTATAAGGATGCCGAGTTTGTCGATCTGGGACTCTGTGCCCGCCAACTGGGTATGCGTTGTTTCTTTGTGATCGAGACCCCCACCGAATTGCCGATTATTATCGAGCGCAGCCGCGCACTGGGCGTGCAGCCACTGATTGGCGTGCGCGCCAAACTGGCAGCCAAAGTGGACGGGCACTGGAGCCAGGACAGCGGCGATCGCAGTCTGTTCGGGCTCTCTTCCAGCCAGATAATCGATGTGGTGGACCAGCTGCGCGATGCCGAAATGCTCGACAGCCTGCAGTTGCTGCATTTTCACCTGGGCTCACAAATTCCCAATATCCGCGATATCCGCAATGGGGTGCTGGAGGCTGTGCGCTACTACGTAGACCTGGTTCGCGAGGGGGCCCCCATGGGGCACCTGGACCTCGGGGGCGGCCTGGCAGTGGATTACGAGGGCGCCTACTCCAACGATGCCCACAGTAAAAATTACAGTCTCGATGAATACTGCACTGACATTGTCGAGGCGGTGATGGAAACCCTGGACCCTCTGGATATTCCCCACCCGGTACTGCTGTCGGAGTCGGGGCGTGCCACTGTGGCTTATTCATCGATCCTGATATTCAATATTCTCGATGTCTGCCGGTTCGAATCCGGCCTGCCCGCACAAGATCCGCAAACCGACGACGAGCAACTCGAACTGATCCAGCATCTTCTGAATGTGCGCGCGCAACTGGATCCCTCCAACGTGCAGCGCGCTTTCAACGATGCCTACCACTATCGCGATGAAGCGCGCGAAAAATTTCGCCTCGGCACTATCAACCTGCGAGAAAAAGCTTTCGCTGAAAACCTGTATCTGGATATCCAGCAAAAAATCGTTGCCTTATTGCCACAACTGGAACGAGTACCTGCAGAACTGGAAACCCTACAGGAGGAACTGGCGGATATCTACTACGGTAACTTCAGCGTGTTCCAGTCACTGCCGGATACCTGGGCCATCGAACAGGTGTTTCCGGTGATGCCGCTGCACCGCCTTGATGAGGTGCCCACACGACAGGCGATAATTGCCGACCTTACCTGCGACTGTGACGGCAAGATCGACCGCTTTGTCGGCGGCAAGACCACCTTGCCGCTGCATCCTCTGAAGTCCGCAGAGGAATATTACCTGGGCGTGTTCCTGGTGGGCGCCTACCAGGAAACCCTGGGTGACCTGCACAATCTCTTCGGCGATACCAATGTGGTCAGTGTGCGCATCAACAAGGACGGCAGCTTCGATTTTATTCGCGAGCTGCATGGCGACTCCATCGCCGATGTGCTTAGCTATGTGGAGTATCAACCGCCGCGATTACTGGAGCGTTTTCGCGATACCGCGGAACAGGCGGTGCGCGACCGGGTGATTCCGGTGGCGGACCGGCGACGGATTCTGGAAACCTTTGCCGCCAGCTTGCGCGGTTATACCTATTACGAACACTGAACGTTCTCAATGACCAACCTATCACCCTTGTCTGGAGGTTAATACCATGGGCAAAGTCGTTATTATTGGTGCCGGCGGCGTCGGCGGTGTGGTTACCCACAAGTGCGCGCAGCTGCCGGAAGTGTTCAGCGAAATCGTGCTGGCCAGTCGCAACGAAGAGAAGTGCAAAAAAATCGCGGCACAGATAGACCGCCCCATTCGCACCGCCCAGGTGGATGCCGACAATGTGCCGGAGCTGGTGGCGCTCCTGAAAAAAGAGCAGCCGTATCTGGTGATCAACGTCGCCTTGCCCTACCAGGACCTGACCATTATGGACGCCTGTCTGGAGGCCGGCGTGCACTACCTGGATACGGCAAACTATGAGCCGGAAGACACTGCCAGGTTCGAGTACAAATGGCAGTGGGCCTACCAGGAAAAATTTGAACAAGCGGGTCTGATGGCGCTGTTAGGCAGTGGCTTCGATCCCGGTGCCACCAATATGTTTACCGCCTACGCGGCCAAGCATTACTTCGACGAAATCCACTACCTTGATATTATTGACGTCAATGGCGGCGATCACGGTTACCCCTTTGCCACCAACTTCAACCCGGAGATCAATATCCGCGAAGTTTCCGCCGAGTGTCGCCATTGGGAAAACGGCGACTTCGTCACCACGCCGCCCATGTCGCTGCAGCAGAGGTTTACCTGTCCCGAAGAGGTCGGCAGTTTCAATATTTACCGCATGTACCACGAGGAGCTGGAGTCGCTCACCCGGCACTATCCCAGCCTGAAAAAGGCCCAGTTCTGGATGAGCTTTTCCGACAACTACCTCAAGCATCTGGAAGTGCTGGAAAACGTCGGCATGACCGGCATCGAACCGGTTGAATTCCAGGGCCAGCAGATAGTGCCCATCCAGTTCCTGAAACAGCTGCTGCCGGACCCGGCCAGCCTGGGTCCCCGTACCGTGGGCAAGACCTGTATCGGTTGTTGGGTGCGCGGCGTCAAGGACGGCAGGGAAACCGCTGTTTACGTTTACAATATCTGCGACCACCAGGCCTGTTACCGGGAGGTGCAGTCCCAGGCGATCTCCTATACCACCGGCGTGCCGGCCATGATCGGCGCCAAGATGATGATGCAAGGTCAGTGGATGAAGCCCGGTGTGTGGAATATGGAACAGCTGGACCCGGATCCGTTTATGGCGGATATGAACCGATACGGCTTGCCCTGGAAAGTGATTGAAGCGCCTGATTTTGATTTGTTGCAATAGGATCGTTGAGCGCTCTGCGCTGACGCGGTATTGACTAGGCCCTGTCTTTCGGAACCCATTAACAGGGCCCTGTCATGGTGAACGCATTGCAGCAATCCAATTCCAACGAAAATTATTGGTTGCGATGAAAAGTAAAACCTTCGAACAATTCGATCCCGGCCGTGTGCCCTCGCCCTGTTTTGTGGTGGACGAAGCGGCAGTCGAAGCCAACCTGCGTGTTCTAAAGCGCGTGGAGACGGAGAGTGGCGCCAAAGTACTGGCCGCCCTGAAGGCTTTTTCCCTGTGGGCGCTGGGTCCCCTGACGGGTAGCTACCTCTCCGGCACCTGCGCCAGTGGCCAGCACGAGGCGCGCCTGGGTCGGGAGGAATATGGCGGCGAGGTGCACGTTTTCTCCGCCGCCTTTCGCGAACAGGAGCTGCGGGAATTGCTGCCCATCGCCGATCACCTGGTGCTGAATTCCACCGGCCAGTGGCAGCGCTTCCAGCCGTTATTGCTGGAAGCGCAACGCCAGCGCCCGGGCCTGCATCTGGGGTTGAGAATAAACCCCGAGCACTCCGAGGGAACCACGCCTATCTACGACCCCTGCGCCCCCGGGTCCCGGCTGGGGATCACCCAGTCGCAGTTGCGGGAGGCGCAATCCCGGGGGCTGTCGCTGGACGGCATCAGCGGCCTGCATTTTCACACCCTGTGCGAACAGGGGCTGGAGCCCCTGGCGCGTACCCTGGCGGTGGTGGAGGAACGCTTCGGTGACCTGCTGCCACAGATGCAATGGGTCAATTTTGGCGGCGGTCACCATATCACTGCCGAGGGTTATGATGTCGACGGACTGATTCAACGGGTGCGCGACTTCCGTCAGCGTCACGGTGTGCAGGTCTACCTGGAGCCGGGCGAGGCGGTGGCTATCCACACCGGCGTGCTGGTGACGGAAGTGCTTGACCTGGCGCACAATCAAATGGATCAGGCGATACTGGACACCTCCGCCACCTGCCATATGCCCGATGTGCTGGAGATGCCCTACCGACCGGATGTTTTCGGTGCCGCCCAGCCCGGCGAGCTGCCCTACACCTATCGCCTGGGAGGCATGACCTGCCTGGCGGGGGATGTGATCGGCGATTACAGTTTCTCCGAGCCGCTGCAGGTGGGGCAGCGTCTGGTGTTTGACGATATGTCCCACTACACCATGGTGAAAACGACCACCTTCAACGGCATTAACCTGCCGTCGATCGCTCTCTGGAACAGCGACAGCGACCAGCTGCGATTGGTGAAGCGTTTTGGCTACGATGATTTTAAGCAGCGTTTGTCCTGAGTGTTTTAACCTATGACTCAAGTTCCTTTCGATACCGACTACCCGGTTTTCCTGGGTTCCGAGATTGAGCAACCGGCGCCGGAGAAGGCCGGATTCCATATTATCCCGGTACCCTACGAGCGCACTGTTTCCTACGGTGGCGGCACGCTCAAAGGGCCCGCGGCAGTGTTGCAGGCCTCCTGGCAGCTGGAGACCTGGGATGGCAACAGCAACCCCAGCATACTGGGCATCTACACTCGCGAACCGGTGGACTGCGACGCCGAACCCGAAGCGGTCATCGAACGCATTTCTGCGGCTACCCGCGAGGTGATCGCCCAGGGCGCGATGCCGGTGGCTATCGGCGGCGAACATACGGTTACCTATGGCGTGATCAAAGGCCTGCTGGCGGCGGGGGAGAGCGACTTCGGTATCGTCCAGATCGACGCTCACGCCGACCTGCGAGAGGCCTACGAGGGCGATCCCCTCAGTCATGCCTCGGTGATGAAGCGCTGTGTGGACCTGGGCGTACCGCTAATGCAGCTGGGCATTCGCGCCCTCTGTGAGGAAGAGGTGGCTACCCGCGCCCGGTGCGGCGTGCATTTCCACGA
>JBNKHG010000022.1:0-10130 GCA_050290225.1 Cellvibrionaceae bacterium | reverse complement strand
TTCGAGCGTCCAGAGGTAAACCTCGTTCCTGGCGCCGGTTGCCTCCTCGCGAAAGCGGTCGGTGAAGCCGCCTGCCGCAACATAAAGTAGCGGAGAAGCCGAATCCTGCGCCGCGTGCGCCCATCCCACACCGGATTTGGCCAGACGGTTTAGCATATCGAGATGCGCCCTGTGCACATCCACATCCACCGCGCTTCGGTTCCATTTGACCGCCCCGGTGAGAACCCGCTTGTCCATCAAGCGAGTGGCAATGTCGATCTCCAGCGGCTCCCGATCCCGATCCACACCTTCCCAGCGGCCCCACTCCCGTACCAACGGGAGGTCGAGCTTCTCTCTCAGCCGGTAATAGGCCTCTTCCACTATTCTTTCGAAAATCAGCCCCATGTAGCTATCGAGCTGTGGCTCTATGTGCGCCTTCCAGATCGCACCGGCATCCTGAGTCGCCAATGCACTTTCGAGAGGCGCGACAAATTCGTAATAGAAGCGAAATGCCGGGTCGGAAATGCGATACCGGTAAGGCTCCTTGGATTTGGCGTCAAGGTTACGCCCCGCCATTACGTAATCCAGGTGAATAAGCTGCTCCACCTTCCTCCGCAATGGGGGGTCGGCGGTCAAACCGGCGCTATGAGCAATGTCATTGAGGCGGGTTCTCCCACGACCGATAGCGCGCAGGATGGCAGCATACTTGGGGATGTCTCTCAACCCCTGCTCCTGGAACAAGGCTGTCTGGATGAGTTCGCGGACCTCACCGGCCGGTTCGAGCAGGAGCGATGTGGCATTCTCCGCCAGGGAAAACCGCGGAACGATTGCCGCAAGATAGCGTGGTGTTCCGCCGAACAGGCCATAAGCGCAGGCCCGCTCCCTGGGCGTGTCGAATCCGGCCAACTGACCGGCATACCAGTAATTGAAGGGCCGGAGACGGGTTTGCCAGGCAAAGCGGCCATAGAGGGGAGAACCGCCATCATTAAGGCTTTCGAGTGTTCGTACGGCCGACCCCGAAATGACCAGAAGCAGCGATCGGGGCGGACGCCGCATTTCCCAGGCGGCATTCAATTCCGAAGCAACGGCATAGAGGTCCTTTGCGTTTTCACCAAGGTACTGGAACTCATCGATGGTGATAACTAATGGTTCCGGCGACCTGTATTCCAGCAGCAACCGGAACACGGTCCGCCAGGTCGGATAATCTTCAGCATGGATAGTTTCGCCGGACCAGGCTGCGAAGGCCGCCAACAAGGCATTGCGGTTCTGTGCCGGCGTTGTTTCGGAGGCGGTGAAATAAAAAGACGGAGTATCATTCCAGGCTCGCCCCAGGAGGTAGGTCTTGCCGACCCGGCGACGCCCGTACATTAGCGCCAACTGCGGCTGCCCCCGTCCAAGCAGCTCGTGGAGCCGCGCAACTTCCTGCTCACGGTCGACAATCAAATCCAAATCACGATGCATGGGTACACCAAATATTAACCTTTAAAAGTTCTATCCTTAAACAGTAATTACCTTTAAAGGTAAAAGTACCCCGCCACCCCCGTCAACCCCCCCAATCGGACATCCCCCCAATCGGGCTGACGGTCAACAGGCTAAAGACCGGGGGTTATCACTCTTCGAGCGACTTAAACCTTAACAAACAGTCTAAATTCGACTGCAGCGTACGATTTTAGATGAATCTAGCCAAAATTTTCCCTTTACACCATCCAATTTCGACCTTACCATACGAATATGGATGCCTACAAACGAAACCTTCAAGCTCGAACCCATCACTTGTGCAAGTCATTTCCGATTGTCGTCATACTCGGTGTACGACAGTGCGGAAAAAGCACCCTGGCCCGCATGGTTGGCCATAACTGGAAGTATTACGACCTGGAAAACCCGGTTCACCAGGAGAGGATTCTCAGTGATCCGGTGCTGTTCTTTCGTGAGAACAGCCAGCATGTGATTCTTGACGAAGCGCAGACCTGTCCTGAGCTGTTTACGACGTTGCGAGGCGTCGTCGACGAGAACCGGCATCTCAACGGGCGGTTCATCCTCACCGGGTCTGCCAGCTTTGAACTGATGAAAAATGTCAGCGAAACCCTGGCTGGCAGAGTGGCCATTGTGGAATTGTCGCCGTTCAAAATGAACGAATTCGAGGCGGCGCCATTAAGTCCACTGTTCAATGTGTTTGAGAAAAAGCTCACTTCGGCAGACCTTACGGAGTTAAAGCAGCTCCAACCATCGAAATCGTTGGAGCGGATTCTGCACTATTTATTAAAGGGCGGTTATCCGCAGCCAGTATTGCACGATGGCCCGGATTATTTCCTGGATTGGATGGAAAACTACTTCAATACCTACATCAACCGCGATATGCGTAGCCTGTTTCCGAAAATTGATCTTTTAAAATACCAACGAGTGATTAAAATGCTCGCCTCGCTCTCCGGCACCATCGTCAACAAATCGGAAGTGGCCCGTTCGGTGGAAACCACTGAAAAATCCGTTCGCGATTATATGCAAATCATCAACGGCACTTTTTTCTGGCGGGAATTACCCGCCTTTAAAACCTCCAAAATCAAGACCACCACATCCCTGCCCAAAGGGCATTTCCGGGATTCCGGATTATTGCTTTATTTGCAAAACATATTCACCCGGGAAGAGCTGGAATTTTATCCCCGCCTGGGTAATGTATTTGAGTCTTTCGTGGTTGAAGAAATAATACGCGGTGTACAAGCCGTTAGCGCCCGAAACCTGCAGTATTATCACTTCAGAACCAAAGCGGGTGGGGAAATCGACCTGATACTGGAGGGCTCTTTCGGCCTCCTACCCGTCGAGATCAAATACCAATCCAACACCACCAAAAAGCAACTCACCTCCCTAATTCAGTTTATGGAGTTGCACCAGGCCCCTTACGGGCTGGTTATCAACAACTGCGACTCACCTTCGCTGATCACGGAGAACATTTTGCAAATTCCAGCGGGATGCCTATAACCAAAGACCTCGGCACCAACTCGGAATACGGCCGACAGCGCCAGCTCGTTATACGACCCACAAAATCCTCGTCATAAATCTCGTCCGGCGTCTCCCGCACCAGCCTGTCCAGCTCCACCGCATCCGCGCCCACCATAATCCGCCAGCGCCCGTCGCGGATGCCATCCAGGATAATGGCCGCCGCTTTCTCCACCGTGGTCAGCGCACTATCGGAGAACACCTGGCTGCCTTCCGCTTTCGACTACCTAATGATAAGGGGTTTGGCCAATTTTCTTATTATCATATAACATTCTGATTAATAAATGATTTATCGCGTTGAAATGACAACCATGATGTCGTATATTTGTAGCGCACTGATGTCGTAAATATGTCGAGGTTGGCCATGGCGCTTAACTCACTGAAAAGCAAGATAAAATACCGGATTAGCCGCAGTAAGGGAGCGGTGTTCACCCCTGGGGATTTCTTTGACCTGTCGGATCGTGATCAGGTGGGCCGGGTGTTGAGACAGTTGGTGAGCGATGAGACTCTGATCAAATTTGGCCAGGGCCTGTATGCCAAAGCCAAGCGTTCGTCCTTGACCGGAAAGCTGATACCCATCAAGCCTTTGCCTGAACTGGCTACGGAAGCCCTCCGCGAGAAACTGAACGTCAAGGTGGTGCCCGCCAAGGATCTGGAACGGTACAACAGTGGCCAGACCACCCAGGTGCCGACGGGGCGGGTGATTGCCGTCAAGGGGCGGGTATCACGCAAAATGGCATATGACGGTAAGTCTATAAAGTATCAGTATGTCTCTTGATTCCGAAGTCGTCGATGAGATTGCTGCTGAGCTGGGCGTAGACCCTGCTTTTGTGGAAAAAGATTGGTATTCCGTACAAGTACTGAAAACGGTTGCCGAACACCAAAGTGAAGCCATTGAGACACTGTTTGCTGGCGGGTGCCGAATGCAGACACCACCTAAATACAATGTTGTATTTTTATCGTCATAATGTATAAAATACAACAATGATAAGACGTGACCTCCAACAAACAATCGAGCTGTTGCTTACCGAGCAGGCCTCGGTTGCGCTATTGGGCCCCCGGCAAGTGGGCAAAACCACCCTTGCCCACCAAATCGCTGGCACCCGTGAATCGATCTATTTCGATCTGGAAAACCCGGAAGACGCCGCGGTTCTCAGCAACCCGCGGGAGATACTTTCCCGTTATTCGGACAAACTCGTCATTCTCGATGAAATCCAGCGCATCCCTGGTCTCTTTGAACCCATTCGCGGCTTGATCGACGCCTACCGCCGCGAGGGCCACGGCACCGGGAAATTCCTGTTTCTCGGTGCCGCCTCCATCGATCTGCTTCGGCAGACCTCCGAAACCCTGGCCGGGCGCATCGCCTATCGGGAACTCGGACCGCTGAACCTTCTGGAAGCAGCCAGCACCCAACCCGAAGCCCGGGATAAGCTCTGGGTTCGCGGCGGGTTTCCCAACGCCTTTCTCGCAACATCTGACAGGGCCAGTATGACCTGGCGACGGGATTTCGTCCGGTCTTACCTGGAAAGGGATATCCCCCAATTCGATTCAAGGGTTCCGGGAGAGACGCTCAGGCGCTTCTGGACGATGCTCGCGCACAACCAAGGCAACCTGCTCAATGCATCCAAGCTGGCAACGGCACTGACCATCGACACCCGTACACTCAACCGTTACCTTGACCTCCTTGTCGATTTGCTGCTGGTACGGCGCCTGCAACCCTGGTATGGCAACGTCAAAAAACGCCTGGTGCGCTCCCCCAAAACCTATCTTCGCGACAGCGGTATCGTTCACAGCCTGCTCGGCTTGACGACACTCGAAGAGGTACTCAGCCATCCCGTGGCCGGAGCCAGTTGGGAGGGGTTTGTCATCGAAAACCTGCTGGCCGTCACGCCGGATTGGGTGCAGCCGTTTTTCTACCGAACAGCGCGGGGTGCCGAAATCGATCTGGTCCTTGAGTTCAGCCCCGACCGGCGCTGGGCCATCGAAATAAAACGCGCCGCCAACAAGCCACAACCCTCCAGAGGATTTCACCACGGTTGTGAAGACCTCAACGTAGAACGGCAACTGGTGGTCTACCCCGGCAAACACCGTTTCCGACAAGGGGACACCGTTGAAACCGTTCCACTCGATGAACTGATGCAAGAGCTGACCGGGTTCGATGGGCTATAAACCCAACTCCGCCGATAACAAGTCCTTAAGCTTGTACTTCTCCACTTTGAAGGTTGGAGTCACCGGCAACTCTTCCACAAAGCGGAAATACCGGGGCCGCATAAACTTGGGCAGTTCCGCCTCGGCCCAGGCGTGCAGTGCGTCTTCCGTCAGATCCTCGCCATTATTGAGTATGACAAAGGCCGCGATATCGTGTTCGTTGCCCTCTGCGGCCGGCACTGCGATCACAGCGCTACGCTGGATCGCAGAGTGCCTTTGCAGTTGGTGCTCCACCGTCACCGCCGACAGGTTTTCGCCCCGTACCCGGATAAAGCCCTGTTTGCGGTCCTCGAAATAATACAGGCCGTCTTCGTCGTAACTGATCAAGTCGGAGGGATAGTACCAGCCGTCCCGCACCGCCTCGGCGGTAGCTTCCGGCTTATTGAAATACTCCAAGAACAGCATATTTGGTAGTTTGTGGCGGAAGGCGGCGTGGCCGGGCACATTTGGTGGAACAGGATTGCCGTCGTCATCCACCACTTTTACATCCACCAGCGGGTTGGGCAGCCCCATCACCCCTTTGCGTAGCGGCTGTTGACCACCGATCAACGCCTTGGAGGAGTCTCCGGCCTCAATAAACAGTGTGCGCATTTCTGCCCGGCTGTAGCCCTTTTGCCACTCTGGACTTTTGGGGAACTCATCGCCCAACTCATCGATCAACGCACCAAACCCGACTCCCAGTTCGGTGGAACCATAACCCGCCCCGACAAAATCGATACCGAAGCGTCGGGCGATTTCATTGTGATTGGCCGGCAAAGGATTCATCGATGCCACTTTCAACGCGTGTTCACGGTCACGGTCACTCGGCGGGGCTTTCATCAGCCAGTCAATCATCACATCCATCAACGTGACATGTGTCACGCCGCTGAGGCGCATGCGCTCCCAAAAGTGATTGGGGCTGAACCGATCCCACAACGCCAGCTTGCAGCCGGCCCAGACAGCGCGCACCACGTTGAAACAGGCACCGCCCACGTGGTACATGGGCAGATCGCTGTAGAGCACATCGTCGGGATGATGCAGTTTCAGACTGGTGTAAATGTAGTTGTGCATCCAGCGGTGGTTGTGCACCACGCCTTTGGGATTACCGGTGGTGCCGGAGGTGTAGATGATATTGGCCAGATCGGTTTCCTCCACCGAAATGCCAGGCGCGGAATCGGGTGCATCCAGCAGTGCATCCAGGGTCAGGGCATCGAACCCTTGGTCAGGTTGAGCGGCAATTGCATCATCGAAGTCGTGATCACCCGGCTTGGGCGTGTGAACAACAATTCGAGGTAGCCGGTTGAGTTGCGGCTTCACGGTGTTGAGGTCAGCAATAAACCCCTGATCCACCAACAGGGCTTTCGGGTCGGTATCGTTCAGAATGTAGGTGAGGAGATCGCCCTTGTAACGGTTATTGATGGGGCAATAAACGGCGCCTAGTTTCCAACTGGCGAACATCGCCAAGGTGGTGACCAGGTTGTTTTTGGACAGAATGGAAATCCGGTCACCCTTGCCAACGCCCAACCGCGCCAAGCCGTTGGCGAGTTGGTTGGTCAGCCGGTCAAACTCCCGATAGGTAAAAAGCCGGTCATCCTCGCCGTAATACACGCAGGGGCTATCACCTTTGCATGCAACCCAGTGGTCGAGTTTTTCGAGAACGGTTTTTCCCTGGGAGAGGAAGTCCTTTTCAAGCAATAACAAATCCGGATCCGGCATCTCCAAACCTCTTTATTGGCGGTGTATCGGTTGGTTAGAGGATTGAAGAATCGGGGATTTTCCATCGTTATTCCATGGTGGGGATGGTCAGGAGAATTAGCAGGAATGGACACGGTGTAGCAAAGGTATTGTGCTAACAGAAAAGATCAATTTACAATGTTTCAGTACTTTATCTATGGCAAATGAAAAACTTTCGTTCACCAAACCTGAAAATCCTATTTACCATAAGAAATTCCCAACACATCAAAATCCTGCTTCATGTGGGCAACCTCTTCTTCGGGACTTATCCTTGGCGGCACGGCCCGCTGGAGCGGTGTCATCCAGGTACTTAAGGTATGTCCGCCATCGACCAGCAAATCATGTCCCGTCACATAATCCGACGCGGCTGAAGCCAGAAACAATACCGGTCCGTATAAATCCTCCGGACGCTGTATATGGCCCATTGGCGTAATCTCGCGAATGCGTTGCCGCCCCTCCTCCGATACGGAGGAAAACAGAGGCGTCATCACATGGCTGGGACTGATGCTGTTCACGTTGATGTTAAAGCGTCCCCATTGTGCAGCCAGTGTTCGAGTCAGATGCACTACACCGGCCTTGGACGCATCGTAAGCACCACTACTACCGGGAATGGAAATATGACCCGCCATGGATGCCATATTGATAATTTTTCCCTCAGTTCGCTGCTGCCGAATCATCTGCTGTGCCTGCGCCTGTGCACACAACCATAAGCCGGTAAGATTCACACCTATTACCTTGTCCCAATCTTCCTTCGCGCAGGTTTCGTCCTTACCAGGAATTCCGATACCCGCATTGTTGACGGCGATATCGAGACGGCCGAAGCGCTCGACCACTGCTGCCGTCATCGCTTGAACCTGTTCCTTATCGGCGACATCAGCCGGGACAAAAAATGCATCGACGCCCCTCGCCCGAAGGCCTTCAGCGGTCTTTTTCCCCGCTTTTTCGTTGAAATCGACAATGGCAACGTCGGCTCCGCCCATGGCCAGCGCTGTTGCACAGGCCCGGCCTATCCCCATGGCACCGCCGGTAACCAGGGCTTTTTTTCCTGTTAAATCAAAGAGTGAGAGATTTGGCATAACTGTTTCCTGTGCATAATTGATTGACAAACTAACTTGTATTAGCTCATAAAAAGACCGCCATCGATATTGAGCGATTGACCGGTGATGTTTTTTGCTTGATCAGAGCACAGGAAAACCACGGCATGGCCAATGTCTTCCTGATGTTGCGGACGCTTCAAGGGAATGTTTTTTGTTGCCTCGGTGAAAGAAGCCTGTTCGTTTATTTTTTCCTGATCATCCGTTTTGCTGAGCAGACTTTCAACCGATTCCCACATCGGCGTCCAAATAATTCCGGGGCAGACCGCATTCACATTAATGTTATCAGGACCCAATGCTTTGGCCATTGACTGCGTTAAATTGATCACCGCCGCTTTGGAAGCAGAATATGCAGGCACGGCAGCACCCCCTACCCGCCCGGCAACCGATGCGATGTTGACAATCTTACCGGTCTGTTGCGCTCTAAAATGGGGAATCACAGCCTGGCTGACTCGCCAGAGACCTTCAACATTCACCCGATGACAAAGCTCAAAATCAGCTGGTGCCGTTTCTTCTATGCCACTGCCCTTTTGCATGACACCCGCGTTATTAACAAGAATATCGACCCGACCAAAGTGGCTGTGCACTTGTTGCACACAGGCGTCCACTGACGTTTGGCTGGTGACATCCAGTGGTACAGCTATCGCGGAAACATTGAGCCGGTCAATTTCCGCAACGACCTGCTGCGCCTTGTCATAATCGGCGGGCGTATCGAGATGGGTAATCGCCAGATTCGCTCCCGCCCTGGCCAGTTCCAAGGCAATGCCGCGCCCTAAGCCCTGACTGCTGCCTGTTACTAAAGCCACCTGCTCACTCAGTGGTTTCACTTTATACCTCTCTTTACTCAATTAGGCTTGCGGGGTTTTCCAGTTGGCCTCGCAAGGCGTTGAGAAATTGCGCACCAGTCGCGCCATCCAATACCCGGTGATCCAGCGACAAGGTAGCTCTCAGGACGGTGGCCATGCCGATTTCATGGTTGTTGATGACCGGCATGGGTTTGGCGCTGCCGATGGCCAAAATCGCGGTTTGCGGCGGGTTGATAATGGCATCGAACTGGTCGATGTTGTACATGCCCAGGTTGGAGATGCTGAAGGAGCCACCCAGGATGTCGTCCATTTTTAGCTGGCCCGCTTTTGCCCGCGCCGCAAAATCTTTCACTTGGGCCGCGATCTCCCGCACGCTTTTTTGGTCGGCCTGTCGGATGACGGGGGTGGAGAGTCCGCCTTCCACCGCCATGACCACGGAGATGTCAGCCTGCCGGTATTGGTGAATGGCGTTGTCCACGTATTGGCTATTGACCGCCGGATAGTCCATCAGGGTGGTGGCGCAGGCTTTGATGATCAGGTCGTTGACGGAGATTTTCTGGTCGGAGTGCGCCGCATTATGATCTTTTCTCAAGGCCAGGAGGTTATCCATGGCAATGTCCACGCTGACCCGAAAGTGCGGGATGGATTGTTTGGCCTCGGTCATCCGCGCTGCAATGACCTTGCGCAGCGGTGTCAGCGGGACGACGTCAAAAGGTTCTGCTTGACTCATCCGGCAGTTTCCTCCAGTAAGGCGATGGTGGTTTGCACTTCGCCTTCGTCACCCTCCTGGAGAAGAATTTTGACCAGTGTGCCTGTTATTGGCGACTCCAATTCTTCCACGGCTTTGGCGGTTTCAATGTCAACGAGGATTTCACCCTGGGTAATCGCATCGCCTTCGACTTTGTGCCATTTGGCGATGGTGCCTTCGGTGATGCCCATGCCGGATTTGGGTATTTTGAGTTCGATGCTCATGTGTTTTCTCCGTTACAGAATCTTTTTCACGGCGGCGATGATGGTGTCTTTGTTGGGATACAGAGGCTTCTCCATCACCGGGCTGAAGGGGATGTGCACATTGGGGGTAGTCACTCGCTGGATCGGCTTTTTCAGGCTCTCGAAAGCTTCCTCGCCTATCACCGCTGCAATTTCGGAAGCGGCACTACCGGTGCGGTGGGCGTTATCGACGATGACACAGCGGCCAGTTTTGGCAACCGATTTCACCAGGGTTTCGGTGTCCAGGGGCACGAGAGTTCGGGGGTCGACCACTTCCACGGAGATACCCTCTTCCCCCAAAGCCTTGGCAGCCGCTAACGCCTTGGGCAGGCAACCGCCAATAGCGATG
>JBNKHG010000021.1:0-8386 GCA_050290225.1 Cellvibrionaceae bacterium | reverse complement strand
ATTTAGTAAGGCCACCTGGAAAACCTGTTTTGCCAGATCAACTGCAATTACGTTACGCTCGTTCATGTGTGGACTCCTATACGTTTTTGGTTCGCAACTTGAACGTACCTCCCAAGGGAGGAGGAGTCCACACATCGAGAGAATCAATTCAGCCAATAATCGCCTGCCGCACCAAATGGTGAAATTTCACATGGGCCAGCCCCGCCTTGGCCGGGGCCTGGGTCATGATCAGACCGACCAAATCGTGTTCCGGGTCGATCCAGAAGTGGGTGCCGAAACCACCGCCCTAGGCGAAATCCCCTTTTGACCAGACCCCGCAAGTGGGAATGGGGTAGGTTTATTGTGACCCCGTATCCCTGTGGCAACCAAAGGCCCGGCATAATAATGGCCAAAGTCCAGAACCTTCAGCCCGGCAAGAGCCCCTTTAAAAGAAGTGTTTGTCATCATATTCATATGCGGGCCTCGTTTTCTTTCCAGTCACCTGGCGTGAAGAAAGATTTTGTGTCGCCAAGCGGCAGGTAATAATTGAAGCAGGCACCAACACGCAGATATTCAGCGATATCTTCATCGCTGTAGCCAAGCTCTTGCAAAATCTCTTCCGTGTGAGAGCCCAGGCGCGCCGCTGGCGTTGCCCGCAACCAACTTTTGTCTTCGCCCACACGCACCTGGTCAGAAGCAATCTGCTCAATAGGGCGACCACAGGGGTGATCTTTCCAGCGGAGTATTTCAAACGTACCCTCCGCCACTTCGTCACTTCGGTTATTGTCCACGTTGCGGATGTGCACACCGGCCTTGATATCTTTCACCGTGTTGGTCACATGCGCGCTGATACCGGCTTCCCACAGGGCTTTGGTCCAATGTTCTGCTGTGTCAGTGAGGAAGGCGGCCTCAAACGCCTTTTCATCGAGCGCTGATACGCCTGTAACCGCCTTGGCCAGATCAGCCGCTTTATCTTCTGTTGTACCAACAAAGATCCAGCGGTCTGCGCACTCGTACAAGCGCTGCAGGGCGTTTATACCCAGCGTTAACTGCCCATGGGGTTCATTCCATTCGCTGTTGCCATCTTCAGAGATCATCCACGGGAACTGAATATAGGAATTAGAGCGGGCAAGAGAGGTCCGTGCCTCACCGGCATAACCGGTTTTCTTTTTCTGATAAATGCCGATAAGGGCCGTGAAGGCCATGGCAGCGCCACCAGGCACATCGCCACTGGCCACCCGGCCATGGAATTGCGGGAAATCGAGCCCACCACCATAACGCGCCATCAGGCCGGAGGAAGCAGAAACCGTGTGGTCAAACCCGGTTTGGTTTTCCCAATACCCCCTGTGCGTGCCGCCGTAACAGGAAATCTGGCTGCTGATAATATCCGGATTGATTTCCCTGACTTGCCTGGGTGTGGTGCCCATGCGCAGGCCGGTATCATCCAGAATATTGTGGGTCACAATGTCCGCCCAGCGCAAAAGGTCATCAAACACCTTACGGCCGGGGGCCGTTTTCACATCATTCAAAAGGGTGCGCTTGCCCTGGTTCAGCTCGATGATCATCTGGATAAGGCCCGGCCCATAGGCCCAGCAATCTGCCTTGATCACATCGGCACCATATTCCGCCAGAATATGCCCCCCGATGGGACCCGCCAGAATGTTGGCCAGATCGAGCACCTTCACGCCTTTTAGCAGGTCACCCTTTTTCTGTTTCGGATTTTCGCCCTTTGGCGCGGGCACAGGAGCGCGGTTCGCGAACAGCGCTTCAGCCTCGGCGAGCGACACTTCCTGTGCTTCAGACGGTGTTGTATCCATCAACACACCACCGGGGCCGTCAATGTCCGACAACCGACCCGGCACCGTTAATGTGCTGTTGCCATCATCCATATTCACGAGAACGCCGGACTTCAGGAGCGGTTCCATTGCCAGCCACTCAGCCCTATTGCGCAAAAGCGCACAGGGCACACCCGCTTCCCTCAGCAGCTTTTCACACTCATCGCCCGGCAGTTTTTTAATGCCCTCTGCCACCAAAGCAAAGAAACGCTTGCGGAACTCCCGCCGCTGCGGGCTCAGCTCTTCCTCAACGGTTTCGATACTGGTGTTGGCCATGGTGTCAATATTGTTGTCCACACCCAGGGTATAACCACCAGCTGGGAAGAGGCCGGATTTCTGCAATTTTTCTGAAATACCCAAAAGGCGCGCAAAGCTGGCCAGCCATTTGCCGCCAATTACAATGACCAGTCCCCGGCCATCGGCACAGGGGAAGAATGTGTAGGCGATATGGGTTGTTTTCTCTGCTGCTCGGCGAAGCTGGACGTCCAGGTCTGCTTTCCAGTCAGCTTCCGGTGCAGGTTTTTTATAAACCACCTCTTTGAAGGCGTCCGGCAGATCAGCCTTGTGGACCTCAAAATCAAAGAACTTGCGGGAGAAAGCCATCAGGCCGCAGGTGGCAAGAGGCACTTCGATCAGGGTGCCATGACCGTGGTCTTCTCTCGCAACCAGCGCCGCCATCACGCCCGTGATACCATGCATGGCGCCATACACGGAACACACAGGATTGGCTGTGTAAACAGGTGGGAAGTTAAGGAGAGAGCGGTACAGGCTCAGCTCTGTGTGCAGACCGGCGGCAGAGGCGATAAGCCCTTCCCATGCCTGCAGGTGCGCGCGCTCTTTATCCGTGGAGGCAAAGCCCGGCAGGGAGAGATAAACGAGGCCGGGGTTATCTGCTTTCAGGCTGGCGTAATCCAGACCCAGGCGATTCATCACACCGGGGCGGAAGTTTTCGATCACTACATCGGCTTTTTGAGTCAGCTGCAGGGCCTGCGCCTTGCCTTCTTCTGTTTTCAGGTCCAGCTCCAGGAGCTTTTTGTTACGGTTGAACAGGCGATATTGTTGAGCTGGCAGCTCTTTTTTGCCTGGGCGCACAATATGAACCACATTCGCTCCCTGATCCGCCATCAGCATCGCCGCCAGCGGCCCTGCGTAATAATGGCCAAAGTCGACAACGTTTACTCCCGCTAAGGGTCCCTTAAAGATTTCATACATGGTTATACCTCTTCTCTTGTCCCAATAAATAAGCGTTGATCTCGGGATATCCAATGACTTAGCAGCCTGTCGGCGGCTCCCGGTAGCATTGGCTTTTGCTTTGAAGCCCACGAGGCTGCGTACATTGTTTAACCGTTTCTTTTTGTCAGATCCACCATAGTGCAAACACCGACATCTTGGCAGCATTTACTTTCTTTACGGCGTCCTTCACGACTTGCTCACGGTCCACCCGGTGAGGAAAAGCCTCCCTAAGTGACCAGTTAATGGTAATGATATGTTCGTGCATCAGGGTAAAACCCATTTCCCGAGGTTCGATCGGGCCTGTGATTGTGCTGATTTTCGTTATGGTATATCCCCTATATGCCTCACCTGATCAGGCTTTTTGCGGTGTCATATTGACTACTGTTTCCGTTTCCATTGCAGAAATTTCGGCAGCTTCGGCTTTTTCCACTTCAGCCAGGTCTTCCTGTACGGTGCCGGCAGCCTTCAATGACAACCACATACCGACAAGAGAACAAGGCGTTAGAAGCAAAATTGCGTAGCGCAGGGATTCATCCCCAACATAAGGCACAAGCAAATCACTGAAGAGTCCGACGAATTGAGGCCCAAGGCCAAGCCCAATCAGGTTTGCCATAAAGAGAACGATAGCAATCGCCGTGGCCCGCATACGGATGGGCGCCAAGCTTTGCACCAGCGCATAGAACGGCCCAAAGGTAAAGAAGTACAAAATGCTGTTGATGAACAGAACACCAAGAGCAAGGTGCATATTATCAGTGAGATAAATGACAAAGTTCAACGGAATGCCAATAAATCCGATTAGGGTAATCAGGAGAATTTGGCGGCGCTCACTGGTGGAGAAATATTTATGCACCACATGGCCGCCAAGATATAAGCCCAGCGCGCCAGCCCCGCCGGATACCAGTGCCAACCATGTACCCAGTGCACCGCCCGTGAGATCATGGTATCGCGTGAAGAACACGGCAAGCCACTGGCCAATACCGGTAGACACGATCACGATCAGCGTGTGACTCAGCAGCAGATTGCGGAATGTTGCCTGTCCCCACAACGTTTTTAATGTGGTTATCATGTTGGGCGTATTTTCACGCGTGGAAACCGCGTGGCCCTTGCGCTCAGGTTCCCGAATAGTGAATTTAACCAATAGGGCCAGTATGATTCCAGGCACACCAAACACAAAAAAAGCGGCTCGCCACCCAAAAAACTCAGCGATCCATCCGCCTGAGACATAGCCGACCAGTATTCCCAAAGGAATACCCATGGAGTAAATAGAAAGCGCCTTGGCACGTTCACCCTTTTCAAAATAATCCGCGATAAGAGAATGAGCAGGCGGCGTACAACCCGCCTCACCAATGCCCACACCAACACGAACCAGAGCAAGCTGTACAAAGTTCATCACGAGGCCGCTGGCCAGCGTCATGAACGACCATATAATGGCACAGAGTGAAATGATATTGACGCGGTTTGCACGATCCGCCAAGCGTGCAATGGGAATACCCAGCGTCGCATAAAACATGGCAAAAGCGATACCTGATAAAAAGCCAAGTTGGGTGTCGCTTAACCCAAACTCCAGTTTGATAGGCTCCATCAGTAGGGTAAAGATTTGCCGATCCAGAAAATTGGAGGTATAGACCAACATTAGAAGAACAACGATGTAATTCTTATAGCGATTCCTATTCACGATTTACACTCTCTACATTTCACTGCGGTCAGGCAGCCAAGCGACAGAAAACAGCGCGCCAAGCCTGACAATCCCGTCACAACGCGCCAAAAGGTCAGTTTGCTGACTAATACTAACGCTAAGGGCTTTTCCCATTTTTCCGCCAACTCATTCACAGATTTTATTGGTCTTACTGTAACCGGAAACCATACTCTCTTATCGAGTGGACCAGCCTCCAGTAGTGGAGACCGGCCCAGAGTGAAATCCGGACACTCAATAGATATAGGTGAACTCTATCCCCCAAGTGCGTGGTTTGTTTGGATTACCGGTAGCAGTAAATGAACTCTTTGCACCTGACTCCAGTGATACGTCATCCAACACATTCTTTCCGAATAAGGATAAGCGGTAATGACCATCGTGAGTTGCCAAAGTGGCACTCAGGTTCAAAGAGCGATAAGGGTCTAAGAAGAGGGCATTATCGTCGTCACCAGGGCGCTTTCCGGTGTAGGTATAATCGCTTCTCACGGAGAACTCTCCAATGGAAAGAGGAATGTCATAAGCGACCGCCAGGTTATAGATCACCTCGGGTACGTTTGCCAGTTCAACGTCCTTGGCCAGCTCCGGATCCGGTATGCCGTCGTGATCAACATCCAGCCCGTTGAACTCCTTAATGTCATTACTCATTAGTCCCAGGTTACCGCTTAAGGTCAAACGCTCTGTCGCCAGCCAGGTCACCTCGGCTTCGAACCCCATCACCTGGGCGCCACCGACATTTAAAACGGACTTGATATTTTCGGGTTCTCCATCCACGAGGATAGTTGAAATAACAAAACGCTGCATATCCGTGTAGTCATTGAAGAAGGCCGCCAGATTCATGCGTAGCTTGCCATCCAGCAGGTCGGTTTTCAGGCCAATTTCGTAGGCCTCGACGGTTTCTTCATCATAGGGTCCGACCTCGGCTGGCACATTGGCATCATCAACGTAGCCACCGCTCTTAAAGCCCTTGGTCCAGGAAGCATAGGCCTGAGTGGTATCGTTGATCAACCATTGCAGGCCCACTTTGGGGCTGAAATTCTCCCAGCCTTCACTATCTTCAAAATCGTAATTGCAATTTATATTTCGGGAAACATCGGAGGGATCTTGTTCACAACCACCCTCGTATGTTGCATTCCGGATATCTTTGTTTTCTTTACTGTATCGGCCACCCAGGGTTAACACCCAGTCTTCGGTCAACCGGACATCCCCTTGCGCAAACACCGCGTAAGTGTCGTGGTCATTGAAGCTGTGCCCGCGATCGATATTGCCAAAAATATTCAGTATCCTATGGGATTCATAGGATTGATCAAAATAGAACAGGCCGGTGGTGAGATTGAACCGCTCGCCGATATCCATCGCATAGCGGATTTCCTGGCTGAACTGTTCCTGCTCGTAAAATGCTGGTCCGTAATGGATAACTCCAGCACTCGGGAAATTCGGGATAACCCCAAAACTTGATGTGCCATCAATATCAATGGATGTCTCCAGTTCAACCTCCCGATACCCCGTCACGGAAGTGAGCACACCCGGCCCCACATTCCAATTCGCCTCAGCGATGGTATGCCACCACTCCTGGTAGAAATGGCCCGGCAAATCATGATCCAGCACCCGTAAGTCATCACTGGGCGGTGTAAATAAACTATAAAATCCTTCATATAGATTGCGTACGGGAGTCTGATCCCCATCACGCTCTCCATATTCGGCAAACAGCGTGATATCCAGGGTATTCGATGGGGTGAAGACCAGGGTGGGCCGAATAAGCTTGGTGTCCGCCTCACCGATACGATCACCACCGTTTGCATTTTTGTAGTAACCGTCATGATCCTTGTACATGAGGGCCAACCTGCCGGCCAGCTTGTCTTCAACCAGGGCATTCTCGATGCCGACGGCGATATCACGACGATCATAGGAGCCTAATGTGCCCTGCGCTTCAAACCCGAACTCGCCCGTGGGCCGCTTGGTACGCACAGCAACCACACCACCGGTGGTATTGCGTCCAAAAAGCGTTCCCTGGGGGCCGCGAAGTACTTCCAGTGATTCCAGATCAAAACTGTCCATGGTCGCACCCACACTTACACCGAAAGGCATGCCGTTGAGGGTAAAGCCCACGGAGGGATCCACCGATGCCGAAGCATGGGTAACTCCCACACCGCGTATAAAAAAGAAGGCTTGACCTGGCGCAAGGTTTGATTCTTTCAGTGTGGCATTGGGGAATTTATAGCCGATATCGGCAATGCTTTCGAAGTGCATGGCGTCCAGTTGGTTTTCACCCAGTGCCGTGATGGAAACTGGAACATCCTGGACGTTTTCTGCACGGCCTTTTTTAGTGGCGGTTACCAGAATTTCTTCCAGCTGCGCCCGGTCTTTCATTCCCTCTTGAGCCTGCACAGGATCTGATGTCATTGCAGCCCCAGTGATAGCAATGGAGATCGCAAGGGACAAGTGATTGGACCTGGATAACATTTTCATTTTCTTTACTCCCCTGTTGTTAGAATAGTCGTTTGGTTGGTTGATGGGTAATGCAATAACACAGTTTTATGCTCCTACATTGGCTGCTGATGAACCATGGCAGGTTGGGCCTGAGTATTTGACCCAGGTGATCATGGGTTCTCGCCGAGGCGCGGGGTTTGCGCTTGCGGAGGCGCGAAGACGCAAAGGAAGGGATTTATAAATGCACCTTTGAGTTGTCATGACTCGAGCTCCGGGAGGTTTTCTTTGAGCTTGTGTTTGGCGATTTTTGCCAAGGTGGACCTCGGGAAGTCGTCGATGATGTAGACCTGGTGGATAACTTTGAAGTCAGCGAGGTGTTGTTGACAGTGGCCGATGAGGGTTTCTTTAGGGTTTTCCGGGGCGTTGCCGTTCAGGGAGATAAAGGCCACGGGCACTTCATCGAGCATGTTGTGCTTTTGGCCGACGACGGCGCATTCTTTTATCCAGGCCAGTTGGCGGATGACCTTCTCGATTTCGGAGGCGGAGACGTTTTCGCCCCCTACCCGCAGCATGTCTTTATCCCGGTCTACGAAGAAGATGTGCCCTTCCCTGTCGATGCGGATACGATCACCGGTGTCAAACCAACCGTCTTTGTCGAAGGCTTTTTGGTTGGCTTCGGGATTGTTGGCGTATTCCTTGAAGATGGTGATGCCTCTTACGCCTCCTACGTGGAGGTTGCCGGTTTCCCCCGGCTGGCATTCCTGGCCTTGGTCATTGCGGATCGAGATTTCGATGCCGGGGATGGGGCGGCCGATGTTGAGTTCCGGGCCTGAGTGGTGGGGGTCGCCCACCAGGGGCAGGGTGATCATTTCGGTCATGCCCCAGTGGCCGCGGGTCTGTACCTTGAACTTGTCTTCGATGGCTTTGGAGACGGCGACGATCCAGAACTTGAAGTGGTGGTTGGGGACTTTCTGGTTCCACAGGGCGTTGATAAAGAAGGCGCCGGGCAGGGCTGTCCAGGTGGCCCGGTATTCCAGGGCCACGTTCCAGAAGTTGCTGGCTGAGAATTTGGGTTGCAGGAGTATGGTGCCGCCCGCCCACAGCGCGCTGGTGACCAGGGTGGAGAGGCCGTTGTTGTGGAACAGGGGCACCACCACCTGGCAGACGTCGTCTTTGGTGAGGCCGTAGGCCAGTGCGGTTTGCTGGGCGGCGTAGATGG
>JBNKHG010000020.1:0-28912 GCA_050290225.1 Cellvibrionaceae bacterium | reverse complement strand
TGTTGCTCAGCAGCTTATCCTGTCGATTTAGTAAGGCCACCTGGAAAACCTGTTTTGCCAGATCAACTGCAATTACGTTACGCTCGTTCATGTGTGGACTCCTATACGTTTTTGGTTCGCAACTTGAACGTACCTCCCAAGGGAGGAGGAGTCCACACATCGAGAACAAACATCTTTCAATCTCTGGTCTCTGCGAAATACTCATTGTCATAATTTGGCATCTTTTGCTAATTCTTTCTGTCGGTTTTGCCATGGCCACTACCGTGGCCGGGGTCCACAGTTGTCTACCAAAGTTGTTTTCACCATCGCCTATGAACTGGTGGGTCGTGAAAACGAAACAAAAGGGCTTCACACATGACGACTTATGACAAAGGTTTACATATTCACTCCACGATTACTTCAGCGGGGAAATTGACGCTCTCCCTCGTCGAGGCGGAAACGCCAGCACCCGGGGCGGACGAGGTGGTGATTCGCATGGGAGCGGCGCCCATTAACCCGTCGGATCTGGGGTTGTTGTTTGCCTCAGCCGATCTGTCGACCTTGCGGGAGCTGGAGGCGACTGAGGGCACTGGCGTGGTTGCCGATATGCCCCCCTGCCGCCATGAGCCTGGTGACCATCGCGCCGCGTATTGATGTGCCGCGACCGGCGGGCAACGAGGGTGCAGGTGTGGTGATCGCCGTCGGCGATTCCTCCGAAGCCCAGGCCTTGCTGGGCAAAACCGTCGCTTTTATGGGTGGGCCCTCCTATACCCAGTTTCGTTGTATTGCCGCCGACCAATGCCTGGTGTTGCCGGACGACGTTACCCCGGCGGAGGGCGCGTCCAGTTTCGTCAACCCGCTCACCGTGATCGGTATGGTGGAGACCATGCGCCTGGACGGCCACAGCGCCTTGGTGCACACCGTCGGCGCCTCCAACCTGGGGCAGATGCTGATCAAGCACTGCCGTAACGAAGGGGTGCCGCTGGTCAATATCGTCCGCAAACCGGAGCAGGTGGACCTGCTCAAATCCCTGGGAGCCGAGTATGTGTGCGATTCCAGCGCGGAGACCTTTAACGAAGACCTGACCCAGGCGCTGGTGGAAACCGGCGCGACTCTGGCCTTTGACGCCATCGGCGGCGGCAAGCTGGCCAGCCGGATCCTCAATTGCATGGAAGTGGCCGCCAGCAAGCGGGTGGCCGGTTATGGCGGCTACGGCACCGCCATCCACAAGCAGGTGTATATTTATGGCGGGCTTGATATTGCGCCGACGGAAGTTCGCCGCACCTTCGGCATGGCCTGGGGCATGGGCGGTTGGCTGCTGCCCTATTTCCTGGAGCGGGTCGGCCCGGAGCGCACCCGGGAACTCAAGGCCAAGGTGGCGGCGGAAATCAAAACCACCTTTGCCAGCCACTATACTAATGTGATTTCATTGCGCGAGGCGGTGACGAAAGAGGCTATTGACGTGTACAGCCGACAGGCGACCGGGGAGAAGTATTTGATTAATCCCAATGAGGCGTGAGGTTGGAGTGTATGCCGTCTATACTAGCTGATTATCGGGTCTAAGTGATAGCAGGAGTGGCAGCCAGAACATGCATGGGGGGTAAGCGGAAATATAATGAGGGCAGAAAATGGAAAATGAAAACCAAGTTCTTTTTGAATACGTTGCAAATATGACAGGCAGCGTTTTTGAAAACGCTTTTTAAATTCTGGCCCTACTTTTGGGCTTCCTTTTTCTGCCGGCCATCATTGCGTTTTTCCTCAATCGGAAGCATTTCAAGAAGATATTGATCGCTTGTGTTCCGGCTTCAATTTCCGTATTAGCCTGGTTAGGTTTAATAACCTGGGCACTTTCTGGAACGATTGACAAAGAAATAGCAATAAAACTCAGGGAGCGTGTTATGGCAACGAGATCACGATTGAAAGGTTTCATTAAACCAGTTGCACGGTTTCAAACAATCAGTCGGACACTAAAATCTAACCGTTCCTTTATTGTGTTTATCGTGTTTTATTGCGTGTTTAGAACTGCCTATGCGGATTGGTCTCCCGTACCGAGTGGTTCCATGGAGCCGACTATCCAGCCCGGGGACTATCTGTTGATCGATAAGACAACCTATGGTCCCACCTTGCCGTTTTTTAACAAGCAGATTGTGACCTGGGGAAAACCAGCCCGGGGCGATATTATCACCTTTGTTCCGCCTCATACGGACAAGTTATATGTGAAGCGGGTGATTGGAATACCTGGAGACAACCTACGGATCGATGGGGTTAGGGTGTACATCAATGGCACTCTGTTGGAGCAAAGACTTGTCGACTTTACAGAAGAGGCATTTATTGGAAGGGAAGTGATTGGTCAGACGGATCATCTGTTTAAGTTAAGCAAAGCGCTCGGAAAACCGCGTTCTGGAATGGACCTTATCGTTCCCGAGGGTAAATATTTTGTCATGGGAGATCACAGAAATAATAGCGCGGACTCACGATATTGGGGTTTTGTGGAAGAGGATAAGATCATGGGAAAGGTGGAACGTATAGTGGTTTCATTTTCATGGGAATGGAAACCGGTTTCGAGAATCGGTCTGTCGATTAACTAGGGCGAGTGAAGATGCATATTTATTTTCTGGCGGTCCTTTGGGCGATTTGCTCGGGTGTTGCTTTGTACTTGCTGCGAAGGAACGGGATCAGGATTAATTCCCTGTTAGCGTTTGTAATTACGTTAATTGGGCCATTTTACTTGTTGTTTTTGCCATTCCGGAAGAAGAAAGAGCATGAAAAATTATGAAACTTTTTGGACGGATAATTAAAGAACCACTACTCCATTTTCTGTTGATGGGCGTAGGCCTGTTCGCGCTGTACCAGGCCGTCAATCCCGGTGGGGACAGTGTGGATGCCCGCAACATTGTGGTCACTCGGGACCAGTTGTTGCAGTACATCCAGTACCAGTCCAAGGCGTTCGATCAGGCGCGCTTTGAAAAGATCATCGATGCCATGCCGGAGGATAAGCTGCAGCGCTACATCGATGACTACGCCCGGGAGGAGGCCCTGTACCGGGAGGCCAAGGCCCTGAACCTGGACCGCAACGACTATGTCGCCCGCCGCCGTTTGATTCAGCAACTGGAGTTTATCACCCGCGGGTTCGTCACCGCCGGCACCGAAATCAGCGAGGCGGAGCTGGAGGCTTACTACGAGGCCAACAAAGCAGGCTATTACCAACCGGCGGAAATCACCTTCACCCATGTGTTTTTCAATGCCGACCGGCGCGGCCGGGACGAGGCTCATCGTTTGGCAGTCGATTCCCTGGCAACCTTGAACGCCGATAAAGTGCCCTTTCACGAGGCGGTGGGCCACGGCGATCGCTTTCTCTACCACGTTAACTATGTCAACAAGCAGGCGGACGAAATCGCCAGCCATTTCGGTGAGGCCATGCAGGCGAAGGTGTTTGACCTGACCCCGGACGATAGCCGGTGGCATGGGCCATTCACTTCCCCCTACGGCGAACACCTGGTAATGGTCTCCAATCTAAAACCGGGCTATCAGCCAAAACTGGCGGATATCCGGAGCCGGGTAATGCAGGATGCCCTGCGGGGCCGGCAGGAAGCCGAGGTGGAAAAAGCGATTCAAGCCATCGTGCAAACTTACAAGGTCGAGGTGGGGGAGGGGCTGTTAAACCCCATCTCTGAGGCGAGTAGCGCTGACACCACCACCGACAACGCCCAGGCAGGACTATGAACGCTTTGCTGCGAGAGGTTGGAAAGGTCGGTAGCGCCCTGGTGCTGGCGCTGGGTTTGGGTCTGTTAAGCTCTGTTAGTCAAGCACACGAAAGCCGGCCCTTCTTTATCGAAATCACCGGTATGGAAGGTAACGGCTATAAAGTGCAATGGCGGGTGCCGGAATCCCTGGCTCCCAACAATATCCCTACGCTGACACTGCCTTCGCAGTGCGAGTCCCTAACGCCGCCGGCCAGCTTCTCTTATGTGGGGCAAGCACTCTACCGGTGTGAGGTGCCAATTGCGGGGCAGGAACTGAGTATCCGTTATCCGGGCTACAACCCCTCTGTTTCCACCTTGATCAAATACCGCAACGCCAACGGCGAGCAGCACACCCAGCTACTCGCCCCCGACGAGCGGCGCTGGCAGGTGCCGGACGCGGAAACCCGCGCCGGGGTGGCCTGGGACTACACCGTGCTCGGCGTCGAGCATATCTGGGCCGGGGTGGACCACCTGCTGTTCGTGCTCTGCCTGTTGTGGATTGCCGGCAGCCTGAAACGCATTCTGGTCACCATTACTGGCTTTACCGTCGCCCACTCCCTAACCCTGGCGCTGTCCGCCCTGGAGTGGGTGCGCCTGCCGGTGCCGCCGGTGGAGGCGGCCATTGCGCTCAGCATCGTGTTCCTCGCCAGCGAGATCGTCAAAGGCCCGCGCCAGAACCTGACCTGGCGTTACCCCATTGCCGTATCCAGCTCCTTCGGCCTGCTCCACGGCTTCGGCTTCGCCGCCGCCCTGAGCGAGGTGGGGCTTCCCCAAACCGAACTGCTGACCGGCCTGCTGTTCTTCAACGTGGGCGTGGAGATCGGCCAGGTCGTTTTTGCCGCCGCCGTGATCGGATTGGTGGGGTTGCTCACCCGGGTGATGGGTAGCCCACTCGGTCAAACAGGTAACCATTGGGCGCGTCAGACCGTCAGCTACGGCATTGGTGGCATCGCCGCGTTCTGGCTGGTGGAGCGGTGTGTGGGGTTTGTGGTTTAGGTTCTCTCGCCGAGGCACGGATATTTCTTCTCGCAGAGTCGCGGAGGCGCAGAGGAAAAGGTTGTTAAGAAAATAACCTGGCGTGCTTTGCGGCTTGGCGAGAGATAAAAATGCCGCATCTCTATTTGCCAATTTTCTCTGCCGGTTTCGCCATCGCTATCAACACGACGTTTCGATTGACTGCGGTAAAAACAGAATAACGAACAGGATTGAAACCACTATGGATAGAAGAGCGTTTGTGAGAATCGCCTCGGCCGGTGTAGCTACTTCATTTTTTGGGTTTTCTCCCCTGTCCCGGACGGCGACAGTCACGCCTGCTCCAGGTATGCCGGTGCCTAAGTACTCCATACGGGGTGGGGTGGTCATGGCGTATTATGAAAAGGGCCGTGGAGCACCAGTCATATTTTGCCATGGCTTTCCCGAAATGGCGTATTCGTGGCGCCACCAACTGAGTGCTCTCGCCGAAAAGGGATACCGTGCAATCGCGCCGGATTTGCGAGGGTATGGCCTTTCGTCCATTCCCGATGCGATAGCGAGTTACGCGGCTACTGAAATCTGCGATGACCTCGTTCACATGATGGACGGGCTCGATATCGAAAAGGCGGTGTTCTGCGGCCATGACTGGGGCGGGTTTATCGCCAACCTGATGAGCTTTATCTACCCGCAGCGGTGCCTTGGCATTATCAGCGTCGGGTCGCCTCACAATTTCCGCCCCCCTGGTCTTCCTCCCGTGGCAAGGGCGGGGGAAGAGTTGGTGAACAAGGCGGCGTGGAATGCGTTTATGCAGAGGCCGGATATTCCCGACCGGTTGATGTTGGAAAAGCCCGCCAGGTTTTTCAATACGTTTATGCGTCGAGGCTACTTCGAAGCGGACTACCTGAAGACATTGCCCGTGCAGTCTCCCGAACGGCAAATGGATTTGGCGGCCATGATGAGCAAAGAGGCGTTACCCGGTAAGCCTTTGCTCTCCGAACACCGCCTCAAGGTCTACGTTGACACCTTTACAGCGACCGGTTTTTCCGGGGGTATTAATTGGTACCGAGCAATGAAGTTTACTGGACAGGAAATTGCGAAAAGAGCGCCGACCTGGGGTGTTCATGTTCCTTATCTGTACATCCGGCCGGAGCAGGACCCTATCATCCGGCCGGGTATGGACAACGGCATGGAAGATTACATCCCGGATTTGGAACGCAAGGTCATCCCGGATTGTGGACACTCGGTCATGGAAGATCAGCCACAAGCGTTAAGTCGAATAATGGTGGCGTGGCTGGAGAAGAAGTTTCCCCCGGGCCGCTGAATGGTGCGATCCGCCAGGGACTGGCCCTGGAGCAGCTACCGCGCCACGGCGGGGTTGGCTGATCCGCTTCCGGCGCTGATTGGCGGGGCTCTCCTACTTCGACCCATTGTTCGCCAGGTTGATCGAGAATCCGCAACTGGGAAGAGACCGGCGGGAGATTCGTGAGGGCTTGCGCAGTATCTCCCAGGAAAGCCATATTGTGTTTTACCGCATTTTAAAAGACCGTATTCGTACTGTGCGAGCAGAATGGCCGGATTACTCCGACCGAACGCTATTCACGCCAGAATTGCTCTGCTGCAGGTGGTAACGGAAATTTAACACCAGAAAATATTTTTGGAACTGCGCAAATGTTCCCGATCGCCTGGTGGCTGATGGACTGGGCGAAAATCGGCATTCGGTTCGCGCAAAAGTTAATCCCCCAGGGTTAAGTTCGCTCCAGGCGATCATGTCTGCGATGAGTATTTAGGGAATGCAAACCTTCTTAGTGGTTTCCAGTTCAACACATCCTCCACAGCACTGTATAAACAGGGTATCAAAATCAAGGTAATGGCCGTGGCAAACACGATGCCGAACCCCAGGGAAAGGGCCATGGGAATCACAAACTTCGCTTGCAGGCTGGTTTCGAACAGTATGGGAAGCAAGCCCACAAAGGTGGTGAGCGTGGTTAACACAATCGCGCGAAAGCGGTGTTTGCCGGCAGTCAATAGCGCGCTTTCGAGGGCAGAGCCTTGCTGTCGTTCGCGATTCGCAAATTCCACTAATATCAAACTGTCGTTGATCACGACGCCGGCCAAAGCGACCAAACCGAACAGTGACATCATGCTGATGGCGACACCAAAAATAACGTGGCCAATCACGGCACCGATAAAGCCAAACGGAATGATCGCCATAATCACCAGCGGTTGAACATAAGAACGCAACGGTATGGCCAGCAGCGCGTAAATAAAGAACAGACTGGCCGCAAAACACAGGGCGATGCGCTGCATGAGTTTTTGCTGGTCCAGGCTGGCGCCGCTCAAGCCGAATGACACTGTCGGGTATTGCCCTAACAGCTGCGGGATAAATGCCCCGGTAAGTTCCTGGATCACTTTACCCGTCTGCACTTTCTCGGCGTCGGTATTGGCCGTAATGGTCACGGTACGCCTCCGGTCAATCCGGGTAATGGCGGTTATCCCCTGACCTAATTGAATATCGGCCACCTCGTCAATGGCAACGGCGTTGCCGGATCGGGTGCGTATCTGCATCTTTTCCAGGCTGGCCAGCGATCGACGCTCTGCCAAGGGGTAGCGCACCATGACTTTCAACGTGTCTGAACCGCGCTGTAGCCGCTGTACCTCTTCGCCGTAAAAAGCCTGGCGAACCTGGCGCGCGACATCGGCCAGGTTAATGCCCAGTTGATGGGCGTAGGGCTTGAGGTGTATTTTCACCTCTTGGCTGCCGACGCCTTGGGAATTGTGGATATCATAAACGCCCTCGTATTCGCTCAACTTATCCTGCAGTGCTTTGGCGGCCAAACCCAGCTGGTGAGGATCTGACCCGGACAGCGATAAATTGATGTTGGCACCGCCGCCGGCACTGGTTGTGGCGTAGTACCGTTGCTCTCTGACACCAACCAGAGGGCCCGCCGCTTGTCGCCACCGCTGCTCAAATTCAACCGATGTCATCTGTCGGTCTTCCGACTTGGACAGCGGAACCATGGCCGAGGCTGTCGTATCATTCTCGGTATACAGCATCACATGATCGATCAGGGGCGGCGCCTCTGGATGTGCCTGGCGATAGTCTTGATCCACTTGGTAGGCCGCTGCCTCGACGGCGAGCAGGGTGTCTCTGAGCTGTTTGGGGGAGGCGCCATCGTGCATAACGATCTTCGCTCGCACGCCATCACTGGGCACATTGGGGAAAAACTCGAAATGCACGATACCGGACCGCACGGCGGTGACAGCGATCATCAAAAACGCCAGAAAAACCGCCAAGGTGGTGTAGCGGTTGCGCAAACAACGGTTAAGCAAGGGGAGATAAATGCCGTTCACGAACCGGGTCAGGCCACGGTCGGTGGCCCGTTGCAAACGCGTGATGAACGTAAACCGGGCCCTGTCTGAATGGCCAAGGCGAAGCCCCACCAAGTGCGCAGGTAAAATCCATTTCGATTCGATCAACGAAAACAGCAGGCATAAAATCACCACCACCGCAATGGATTCAAAAACGGCGGCCACTTTACCGCCAACAAACAACATGGGGGCAAACGCCGCGATGGTGGTCAGGACGCCAATGGTTGCCGGGACCGCGACTTTTTGGGCGCCTCTGATAACAGTATCCCGAGAACACACCGCTGCGTTCTCACCGTTTTTCCGGGCTACGTTTTTGGCTTCACTGTAGATGCTTTCACCAATCACAATGGCATCATCTACTACGATCCCGAGCACCATAATAAACGCAAACAGACTGGGGATGGTAATGTTGACGGGATAGGGATTCACCGGCATCAGCCAAAAGGCGCCGAGAAAACTCACGGGTATGCCCACCATAACCCAGGCAGCAACCTGCAGGTTGAGGAAGAGGCCCAGCACCAAACAGACCAGAACGGCGCCAAAGGCAAGGCTGTTCAGCATCATATCCAGTCGGCCTTTCAAATAGAAGGACGTCGCGAAATAGGGGCTTATATGTAATCCGTCAGGCAGTGTTTTTTGTTTTTGTTCAATGTAGCGCTTGACGGCCTTGTCGATGCTCAGCAGGTCCTGGTTGCCCACCGAGAAAATGCCCAGACCCAGGGATGCGCCCCGATCAAAGCGCATCATTGCATCAGACTCCACAAACCCATCGGTTATGGTGGCGACATCCGACAACAGCAGCTGGGTGCCATCGGCGTGACTGCGTAACACCACCCCGGCGTAATCTTCACCACGCTGCGCTTTGCCCTCTGTGCGCAGTAAGAGATTGCCACCTTGTGTTTTAATCATGCCGGCGGGGAGGTCCAGTGACGACAGACGCAACGTCCGAGCCACCTCGTCCAGGGTCAGGTTCAGCTCCCGCAAGCGTTGTTCCGACACTTCAATCGCGATTTCATAGTCCTTCACGCCCCACAATTTCACTTTTTTAACTTCGGGCAGGGCCAGTAATTCATCGCGCATTTGCTGCCCCAGCACCTTGCGGTTGCGCGCATCGATATCGCCGGACACCGCAACACCGATGACCCATTTTTCCGGCTCAACCTGGATAATCGTTGGTGTTTCCAAGTGTTGTGGAAAATTGACGATGCTATCCATGCGGTTTTTGACCTGGGCCATCACCTCATTCAAGTCTTCATCATTTTCAATTTCCAGCTCTATTGATGCTGCATCCCGACGCGCCGTCGATTGGATCTTCTTGATACCCTTTAAACCTTGCAGGGCCGATTCGATGGGCAGGATCACGCCCTTCTCCACTTCGATGGGGGCGGCGCCGGGATAGGGGGCATTAATCTGTAACTTGTGCATTTCCGTGAGGGGAAACATGTCTTTACTGATCGTCAGGGCGGAAACCAATCCGGCCGATATGATCAGGAGCATCAGTAGATTGGCTACCACAGGGTTGCAGGCAAACCAGGCAATAAGCCCGCTGGGTTTGTTCTCGCCTATGGTTGCCTGTACCGGGCTCATGGCAGTTGTTTCGCTCATGGCTGTTTCCCTTCAGCCTGCATCGCCACCACCTCATCCGAAGGTGACGCCGTCATCACGGGATTGACCAGCATGCCCTCGATCGGTAGTCCCAGGGCGCTGGTGATCACCTCCGCGTCCGCGGGTAAACCGCGTTTGACATAGGAAAACCGGTCATCGCTGTAGACAATATCAACCGGTTTTAAACGCAGCCGTCGGTCGCTGTCGACAACCGCGATCTTATTGCCTTCGCGAATGGCATTGCGGGGTACCGGGTACACATGATCGGCTCGCTGACCCGCGATGGTGGCGGTTACAAAACTGCCGATCAGCAGCGGGGGGGACGCGTGATCAGTGGCAAGCCCATAGGGATCACTGACCTCAGCTACCACATAGCGAGCCCGATTATGCTCCTCCACCACGCCCTCCGAGCGAACCAGTACCGCCGTCCAATGGGTCTCTTGTCCGCCCACCTCGGCGGTCAGGGTGACTTCGGTCGGTAAGCGTTGCGCGGCCAGTGAAGCGGCGGCGAAAGGCGTCCCCAGCAACGCCAGATCGCTGTCGGTGAGTGGTAAACGCACTTCGGCAGTATCAATGGCGAAGGTCGTACCAAGTGGGCCGGCAACGCTTACGTACTGACCGACATCCACGGATTTCTCGGACACCATGCCATCATAGGGAGCGCGGATTTTGGTTCTTTCCAGTTTACGCTGGGCTTGTTTGAGCTCCGCCTCCGCATGCAGGACATTCGCCCTGGCTTCGTCCAGATAGGGTGTTCTCAGGGCCAATACCGGTGCGCGCTCCGGCGTCAGCCCGGTCTGTGCCCACTCCTTTCGGGCCTGTGTCGCCTTCGCTTCCTCCAGCGCTAAATGGGCCTTCATACTGATTAATTTGGCCTTCGCCTGCTGCAGGGCCACTTCGTAATCCGTTGGATCGATCCAGAGCAACACCTCGTCGCGCTTGAAAATACCGCCAACGACGAATTTGGGAGACACCCCGAGCACCGTACCAGCCACCTCAGAGATTAATGAAGTTCGCGTACGGGGCGACACCGTCCCTTGGGTGGTGACCTGAAAACGAATATCGGTGCTTTGGGGCACCACGGTTTTGACCGCGACCGCCACGTTGGGCGATTCCGTTTTAAGCGGGGAGGGTTTTGCCATGTTCATAGCCGCGCAAACGCCTGCGGCAATGGTAATGATGGATATCGGCAACAGAACTTTTTTCAACTGACAGCTTCCCTGAGGTTATCACAAAGACAAAGATCCACAGGGATGATGGCGGTATTGGTGTTGTTATTACATGGCAAAAGCCGCCATATTTTTTGGCATTTCTGACGTGCAGTTCTGTATCTAAAAGTGAGGCTGTTTATTATTCGACTAACATCAACTGATTGATGATGAAAAGGCGGAATCTGCGCTACATATTCCACACGTTGAACGAAGCGCGTATTGGGGCGATACCGGTACAGCGGTGTTGGCGCTGATATTTAGGCACAACGCTTGACGATGGTGGCCGCCTCGCGCTTACCCAGCCCAATGACGGTGTGCCCATAAGCGACCAGGGCCATCGCCTGGGGCGGTGTGGCGCTGTGGCCGAAGCTGATCGCATGGTAACTGCCCATGGATTCGGTCGGCGGTACTGACCACAGCGGGGGCCATCTTTCGCACCGCCCGCGACCTGCAGGCCAGGCACGGGACCCGCAGACCGTGCCCTCCAACGTACCCATCGTCGCCGACCGACCCGGTAACCGGCACAGTGTCAACCCTGTTAAATGATCAGGTCCCGCCTGTCATGGCCTTTAATCCGCAAAAGGGTAAATTCTGTTAAATCGTCAGCCGGAATAAAACCCATCACCCGGCAGCTAAAAACAGAATGGTTTTCAGTAGGTTATGACTGGGGATAAACCATAGTGCGGCGACCGCAAGTCTAACGTCACGCAAAATCCCCCGATTTCCCCGAATCAGGACCATCTCTGACGGAGAGGCTATACTATGAATGTCAACGCTGTTAAATACGAAAAACCAGCTTTAGCCATGTCTGACTTTGTCAATGCCGTCACCCGACCCTATATCGAAGGTCTGCTCCGTGGTGCCGTGCTCAGTGGGCATTCGCCGGAGACGATACTGGAAAAAGCCGGCCTGCCCCGTGACCTGCTTGCCGACCCGGAAGCCTGTATCGACGGCGAAGAGCTGCAGCGGCTGCTGCTGGCCATCGAGACGCAAACCAACGACTACTTTATGGGTTTTCTTGAGCAGCCCGCCAAACCGCTCATGGTATGGGAGCAATTCAAGATGCGCTCCCGAGCTAAGGTGTTCGGAGAGTTCATCCGCATCAGCACCCAGTTTCGGGAAGCCATTCGCAACGACGTCCATTACGAATACCTGATGGACCGCGACCACCAGGAATTCACCCTGACCGTGGAGTACAAACTGCGGCAGGGCATCGACGAGCATATCTTCTACTGGCACCGCCTGATGCTGATCTACCGCTACTGGTCCTGGGTGATTGGAAAGCGCATCAAACTGAACAGGGTCTCTTTTACAACCCCCGAACCCGATTACTGCCTGGATTACAAAACCCTGTTCAACTGCGAAGTGCTGTACGGCCAGCCCTACAATGGCGTCAGCTTCGACACCCACTACCTGCAAAATCCGGTGATTCGCAGAGAGAGCGAAACCATCGACTTTGTAGTGGACTACCCGGACTGGCTGGACATCCCCGGCCGGGACAGGAGCTGGACCCGGCAGGTGGAAGATGTACTCATCCGCCTACAGAAAGAAGACATCTGGTACCCGACAACCGACCAGGTGGCGGAAATACTCTCGACCACCGCCCGCACATTGCGCCAGCTGCTCTACAAGGAAAACGAAAACTTCCACAACATCAAGCAGCGGGTGCGCTGCGACGCCGCCAAAAAACTGCTGACCACCACCGACACACCCATCACCCTGGTGGCCAACCAGGTCGGTTACTCCGAGCCCGGCGTCTTCACTCGGGCCTTTATCGGCTGGACTACCATGACCCCTTCCGCCTATCGAGCGGAATATCAAATAAAAACCGATATTAAAGCAACCTGATTAACGGCCAGGAAGCGGGGCTGTCAATCCACAGCTCCGGTCAACTCTGTTAAAAATCGTTGACCGGCCTGCCATGGTTGCCAATCGCTCCCGTAATTACCATTAAAAAAAACACATCAGGGGTCGACGGAATATGCTGAACCAACGCGCAATGGAACTGTTAGTACAAGGCCGGGACCTCCCCTGGCTCTTGGACCAGTGGGTGCAGCGGACTCCTGACAAAACCCTCCTGATCTGGGCGCCGCCCTTAGGAGAAAACGAAGAGAAAAGCGAGCACCGCCAGTGGACCTACGGCCAGTTCGACAAGGCCGTCAAAAGTGTCGCCGCCGGGCTTGCAGAAATGGGCCTGACCAAAGGCGACCGCCTACTGATCCACATGGAAAACTGCCCGGAATACCTTATTACCTACTTCGCCTGCGCCCGGCTGGGGGTGGTCTCTGTGCTCACCAACACCCGCTCCGTGGCGCGGGAAATGACCCACTTTTGCCAGTCCACCGGTGTGACCGCCGCCGTCACCCAGCCCCAGTTCCTGACGCTGGTGCAGGAAGCCGCCCCAGGTCTCATCTTCACTGCGGTCACCGACCCGATTGCCGAGATTGGCACTTACACGCCGGCGACAATCCCCTTCAGCTATTTGCTGCAATGCAATAATTCAGATGACCACCCAACAGGCGCCGGTTCAACGGGCGGAACCCGGTCTGCAGACCCCATGGCCGACCTGCGTATCCAGTTCACCAGCGGCACCACCTCCAGGCCCAAGGCGGTACTCTCCACCCACGCCAACGCCATCTACGCCGCCCAGCAAACCGCACTGGCCTACGGCCTCACCAAAGACGACATCTGCCAGGTGGTCGTGCCCCTGTTTCACAACAACGGCCTCTCCACCCTGGTCACCAGCGCACTGTGGGCGGGGGGCACCATACTCCTGCAACCCAAATTCTCCGCCAGCAACTTCTGGAACGTCGCCCTGGAATACCGGGCCACCTGGACAGCCCTGCCCGGCGCTTTCTTTATCAACGCCCTGTGGAACCAGAAAGTCCCCAACCACCACTTCAAGTTCTGGATCGTCGCCGTCTCCAAAGCCATCGAAGACAAATTCAAGGTGCAAACCCGCGGCCACTGGGGCATGACCGAAATGATCACCCTGCCCCTGGTGGGCGACCCCCACCACTCAGGCCCGGAACTCAACATCGGCCGCCCCATCCCCGGCATCGAAATCTCCATCCGTAACGAACAGGGTCAGGAATGCCAGCCGGGGGAAACAGGCAGCCTCCATGTGAGAGGCGTAAGAGGCATCACCATCTTCAAGGAATACGCCAACAATCCGGAAGCCAATCAAAAAGCTTTCGACCAGGACGGCTGGTTCAACACCGGCGACCGTATCCGGCTCGACAAGGAAGGGCACATCTTCTTCGCCGACCGGGACAAAGACATGCTGCGGGTGGGGGGCGAAAACGTCTCCGCCTCCGAAATCGAAAAAGTCATTCGCCAACTGGACTGGGTAAAAGAATGCGCCGTGGTCGGCCAAAAGCACAATATGCTCGATGAAGTCCCGGTCGCCTTTATCTCCCTGAATGGGAGCGCGCCGGAAAATCCCAAAGAAACCCTCATCAGCCACTGCCAGCAACACCTGGCTGATTTCAAGGTCATCCGGCAAGTCTACATCATCGATGACTTCCCAAGATCCACCCTGGCAAAAATCGCTAAACACAAACTCAAGGAACACCTCCCGGAGCTAAACGAAAATCACCCTCTCCCATTGGGAGAGGGCCGGGGTGAGGGCCAATGAAAATTATTTCCAGCTTTTCCTCCGCGTCTCTGCGCTTCAGCGAGAGAAAACAATCCGCATCTCAGCGAGGAACCTATGGTCACTTCGGTCAACTACTCAGGCCCGTCCCGCCATGGTGACTTAAGCGCCACTATAGCAGCATAAAGCCGTAGTATTGCATTACACATCAACCAACGAAACGACTATTCTAACAACAGGGGAGTAAACAAAATGAAAGTACTATCTAAGCCAAACGCTCTGTCTCTCGCGATCGGACTGGCCTTGGGAGGGGTTTTAACGTTACCGGATGTGGCTCAAGCGCAAGAGGGGAAAAGCGCCCGAGTTCAGATTGAAGAGGTAATTGTTACGGCGGAGAAGCGGGCGCAGAGTTTACAGGAAGTACCCGTGGCGATTTCGGCCTTTACGTCTGATATGCTGGAGGCTCAAGGAATTGACACTCCACAGGATTTGCAGCTTTCAGTTCCGGGGCTCAGTATGGTAGAGAGTGATCGGGGAGGTGTAGTAAAAGTCACTATGCGAGGGATTGGTACAGAAAATCTTACTCCTGGTGGCGATCCTGGAGTACCTATCCATATCAACGGTCATTATATTCAATCACCAGCGTACATTTTGCGTGATTTTATGGACGTCGAGCGTGTGGAAGTGCAACGCGGGCCTCAGGGCACACTTTACGGAAGAAATGCAATTGGTGGAAACATAAATATTATTACCAAGAAGCCAACGGATACCTTCGAGGGCATGATAAGCGGTGAAGTTGGAGATTACGATAAACGAAAAATACAAGTAATGATCAGTGGCCCTATCTCAGAGAACCTGCGTGGCCGTATCGCATTATCCGATGAAAGTCGTGACGGTTATGTAAAAAACGTCGGAATAGGTGGTAAAGATATGGATACGTCGGACTATACAGCCGTGCGAGGAGCTTTGGAATATGACATAACTGATGATCTTCAGCTCAATCTCAATGCCTATTATTTTCACGATAAAGGTAATAACTTTCCACGATATATTGGCAATTATCCGCAGACACCGACATTTCTAGGTGGACCAAATTATTGGATTCTAAACAACGCAGGAACAAATATCACCAACTCTGATCCGTTTAAGGTGCGAGCTAATACTCCTTCTGAACAGACTGACGAATCGAAAGGAATCTCAATTGATTTTAATTGGAGTCTGGGCGGCGTCGAGTTCCGATCCTTAAGTGCCTACGACGATACCTTTAAGGAACGAACGAGCGACAATGACGGTTCCGATAAGGTTTTTACCGAAGTTCGCTACCCTATAGGATACGAAACTTTTTCTCAGGAATTACAGTTGCTATCAACGAATAGTAGCTCTCTCCAATGGGTAGCTGGTTTATTTTATTATCGCGAAGATTCTGGAATGAAATTTGAATCACTTCGGGGAAGTACACTTGATCTTAATGGAGACGGAGATATTAACAGTGATGATCCGCGTCGTCTGGTTGTTCTCCCCGTGGACATTGACTCTACATCAGTGGGCATCTATGGTCAGTTGGAATATCAACTGACCGATCAACTGACACTTATTTCAGGCCTGCGTTACTCCAAAGATGAAAAAGCAAGGGTTGATGGTATTGGTATCGGGTTCGAAGGTGGACCTTATCCAAATGCTTCCATTCTTCCTCATGATGATGAAGATCAATGGAGCGAAGTCACCGGTAAATTGGGGTTGAACTATTACTTGAATAGCGATGCCATGTTATATGCTTCCTATTCTAACGGATATAAGGCAGGTGGCTTTAATGCGACGCAAGCCGATTCCTATGATCCGGAGACTGTCGATGCATTTGAGGTAGGGCTTAAAAGCCAATGGATGGATAATCGAATACAAACAAATATTTCGACTTTCTATTACGATTATAAAGATAAGCAGGATATCCAAAGTATTCCCACTCCAGCGTTTTCTTTGTTTGCTTTACAAAATGCGTCCTCGGCCACAATATTTGGCGTTGAACTTGAAGCTCAAGCCTACCTTACTAGTGCATTTTTACTGGATTTTTCGTTAGGTTTTTTGAATGCTGAATTTGATCAATACAATACGATAGATGGTATGTTTCCAGCATTGGGATCTCAGGATCTTTCGGGTAATAAACTGCCTTTTTCTCCTGAATGGAAAGTAAATATGGGAGCTCAGTATGAGTGGACGCTCTCCGATGACTGGGGGATTGTCAACATACGTACAGACGTTAGTTGGGTTGACGATCAATGGACTAATGGTTTTAATCGTGAAGGTGATGGGGGGTTATTGGTGGGTGATGGTGATTTGCTATCCTCTTACCATATAGTTAATGCTCGCCTGCAATGGGAAAGTAGTGACGAAGCATGGTTGACTGAGCTCTACGTTAAGAACTTAACGGATGAGGTAGTACAAACCTATTCTTTCTTCGTGGACGGAGCCCAATTTGCCACTTTTTTACCGCCCAGAACCTATGGTGTGAAACTCACATTTAACTTTTGAGGAAATGAAGATAATCGAACGGAGCTCTTAAAAGCTCCGTTTTTTTTGCGAACAACGGGTCTTGCGCTGTGAGTATATAGAGAAAAATATGGGATCGTGGGAATCTATGAGGTTTATTTTGGATGAATTCGAATGTAGAAGCAATTGAAGTGGATAATGCGGAGGAATTGAATGACTTCCGTCGTAGAAAAGCTAATAGCCAACCTAAAGTAGATGGATGGTATGCTAAATATGCTCTTTTGATACTAATGCTGATCTACGTGATCAATTTTATCGACCGACAAATCATTTCAATTCTTGCAGAGGATATTAAAGCTGATTTTGGGCTTTCGGACGGCGATCTCGGATTTTTATATGGTGCGGCCTTCGCCGTGTTTTATGCTGTTTTTGGGATACCGTTGGCAAGATTGGCGGATAGCTGGCAGAGGACCAGACTAATCTCCATTGGCGTGGGGTTTTGGAGTCTGATGACTACTCTGTCGGGGACCGCAAGAGGCTTTACGACTCTGGCTATTTATCGCTTCGGTGTTGGGGCAGGAGAAGCAAGCGCAACCCCGGCAGCATATTCTTTACTGTACGATTACTTCTCACCCAAAATTCGTACCACGGTAGTGGCAATATACGGCAGCGGTTTATATGTCGGTATGGGACTCGGCTTGTTTATCGGTGGATCGATTCTGGATACCTGGAATACCGCCTATCCATCTGCTTCTCTAGCACCATTTGGCTTAAAAGGATGGCAAGTAGCATTTATGGCAGTCGGGCTACCAGGTTTGTTGTTGAGCGTTTGGATGGCCACGCTCAGAGAGCCTTCTAGAGGATTGGCAGATGGCTTGTTGGCCGTGGATAAACATGAGAACCCTTTAAAATTACTAAAAAAGGAACTGCTGCCGATGGTGCCCCTGGTAAATCTATGGGTTTTTCGACAAGCAGGCACGGGAGTTAAACCAATATTTCTAAACATTAGTGTCGGAATTTTTATTCTATTAGCATCACTACTTCTGGTAGATCTAACTGGTGAGGTTCTTCAGTGGTCTGCATTAGCAGTTGGGTTGTATTGCGTATTCTCGTGGATTCAATTACTGGTTACCCGCGATCCCGTTTGTTTTGAATTGATATTCAAAACCAAGACCATTCTCAATCTAAATTTGGCAGCGAGTTTTTCTGTATTTTCTAGCGTAGCGATAATTTTTTGGTGCATCCCTTACTTTCAGCGCTTTTACGGTGTAAAAGCGGCCGACGTTGGATTGGTGATTGGTTTATCCATGTCAATAGCTGGATTGCTCGGGATGATCATTGGGGGTGTTTTGGCTGATTGGCTCAGAGGTTATAACCAGCATGCAAAGCTCTGTATTTGTTTAGGTAGCTGGCTGATGTCTTTAATGGCGGCCAGCTTAATGTTGTTGGTAGAAACTCTATCTGTTGCATATTTTTTTGGCTTTGTGTTCTTTTTGGTGGGTCCTATGGCCCAAGCTCCAGTACTATCAACAATTAGTGACTTGATGATACCTCGAATCAGGGCCGTGGCTATGGCGGTAAACATAATGATCACTACTTTCATAGGATTTGCTTTAGGACCCTATGCAGTTGGTTTGCTAAGTGATAGCTTTGTTGCGATCGGTGTAGGAAGTGGCGAGGCACTTAGAAAAAGTTTATTGATTGGCCTAACGATGCAGGTTGCTGCGATTTTACTATTACTGGTGGCCATCAAATATTTTGTGGTGGATGAAAACAGCCGATTGCTTCGAGCGAGAAAGTCGGGTGAAAAAATCTGACGAAAATAAATTATTTATACATGAGGAGAATTAAATGATGAACAACAAATCTATAAGTGCAGGTCCACTGACAGGCCTCACGGTGATCGATTTTGGACACTACTACGCAGGTCCAATGACCGGAATGATGATGGCCGACCAAGGGGCGGAAGTGATTCGTGTTGTCAGGCCAGGAAAGCCTGAGTTGCCGGAACAACAATACCGAGTGTTGAACCGAAACAAAAAACTGCTAACTCTTGACCTTAAAACTGAAGAGGGTAAGGTCAAAGCAAAGTCACTCATTGAAAACGCTGATATTGTTATAGAAAACTTTCGGCCGGGAGTGATGAAACGCCTAGGACTTGACTTTAGTTGTGTCAAAGCTGCAAACCCCAAGCTTATTTATGTTTCTTTACCGGGTTTTGCCTCTACAGATAAAGAACGTGCACACATCCAGGCTTGGGAGGGCGTGATGGGATCGGCATCATGTCTTTACAGAGAAACAAGCGTTTTTCGAGAAAAATTTGACTACCCACCAGTTTTTACCTGGGTTCCCCAGGCGTCCATGTATGGTGGGATATTGGGAATGTTATCGGCCACTGCAGCATTGGTCAAGCGTGAAGAAACGGGGTTGGGTACGGTTATCGAAATACCGATGGTCGATGCAACGATGATGATTTTGACGTATAAGATATGGACTCATTCTACAGGGGTTGATTCACTTGATGCTCCCAGCGATGTTCCAGAGGGATTGAAGCACCTAATGTATAATCCGGAAGACAGTAGAGAAACTATTCTGGAAAAACTTACAAAGCTGACTTGGGATGCATTTGGAACGCCTGCCACTTGCCGTTCTCATTATTGCGCTGATGGACGGCAAATTATGCATTGGACGAACAACTCAGAGAAATTCAATACTCGTTTGTTGAAGGCGCTAGGAGTCTATCGCCAGCTCATCAGTGAAGGTTTTGTTGATTATGGTTGTTGGGAGACCGGATATGACAACAATATCAGTGATGCGGCGTGTTTAACAAAGGAGCGTAAACAGCGCCTTGCCCAACTCGTGGAAGAAGCGTTTTTGTCTAAACCGGTTCATGAGTGGGATACGATATTTGCCGAAGCTGGTGTGCCAGGTGGCATGTTCCGTACACGGGCCGAATGGATGAAACTTGAACCATTGCTGTCATCAGGTGTTTTTACGGAAATGGATAACGGGCGCACCAAGCTTAAGACGGTTGGTCGATTCGCGGACGTTACCGATCCTGACGGAGGCTTGGTGGAGCCCATGTTTGAGGAAGCCGTAACGGTTACATTGGAGGAATTAAACGAAGTTTTACAGCCCAAACATTCGTGGGAACCTAACAGTAGATCTAAAAATAACTTGTCGCCTATAAAGAAGAGCGACTTGCTTAGGAATTTAAAGGTATTAGATTTTAGCAATGTTGCTGCTGGACCGATCGGTTGTGCCACGTTAGCTCAGTTTGGGGCTGATGTGATTAAAGTAGATCCGCCTGAATTTATGATGGGTCCGTTTGCTTTATCTGTATGTGCTCAATATTTCCATGGTAAGCGTACGATTTTAATCGATCCCGCATCAGCACAAACGCGAGATGTTTTAGATAAGCTGGTGGGCTGGGCGGATGTAATTATCCACAATTCAATTGACGGGACAGCTGAAAGGATAGGTCTTTCTTATGATCAAGTTAAAAAAATAAACCCTACAGCTGTTGTTTGCCAACTATCAGCTTTCGGCGGTACTTATCGTGGTCGTGGTGGCTGGGAAAAGCGGATCGGCTTTGACCCAACGCTACAGGCAAATAGCGGAATGATGACTCAATTTGGGACTTTTGAACATCCGCAGTGGCATGGGTGTGTTGCGACTACAGACATTATGGGGGCTTACTCGACATGTGTCGCAGCCTTGCTCGGTGTCTTTCAACAACGCAAGACGGGTCGCGGGGCCGAATCGCGCACTTCCCTTGCTCGCATGATCAGCTATGTTCAGCTGCCCTATATGATTACGGAAAATGGCCAAGGTGACTGGGGTGAAGCAAGTGGTCAGTTTGCGGTGGGTCATCCTGGCCAATGGTGGCAACGTATGTATGAATGTGCGGACGGTGAGTGGGTTTTTGTCGGTGCACATGAGGCCCGTGCCAGTGAACTCGCTAGTATGGTTCTCGATAGGAAAATAAATGATCCGGATATTGTGGATGAAAAGGCTCTCGTACGCGCCTTTGCAAAACAAAAGAGCTCATTTTGGGAAACAACATTGCAAGAAGCCGGCTACGGTTGTTATAAGGTGATGAGTGGTGCTGATGCCTTCGCTAAGTTTCCTCGCCGCCAATTAAGCAATGAAGCATTTGAGGGGACGGTGCCAATTACTACGGAAATTATTACTTGGCCCAATCACCCTTGGAGCCTACCTGTTACCCAGATAGCCCCAAATTTTGTTCGCGTGGGCGAAAATCAATCTTGGTACGCACCAAAAACTGGCGGGTATTTAGGAGAGGATACCCAGAACATTTTGCGGGAATTAGAATTTGGCCAAAGTGAGATTGACGCGATGATTGAGAACGGCTCAGTACATGAGTATCTAACAGCGCTGGGTGGCAAAGGAATTTATCACCTTGCGCAAAAGCCCAAGGAATAACTGATTGGAAGAGAATGGTCAAAGAGTATCGGAATGTCCAGACATATGAGATCTACTACTGATGAATATCGTGGCCCCCTGGACGGGATAACCGTCCTCGACGTCGGTCATTACTATGCCGGCCCCATGGTTGGCATGCTGCTGGCAGATCAGGGTGCCAATGTCATCCGCATTGTGCGGCCCGGCGCCCCTGAATTGCCGAGCCAACAGTACCGCTTGCTGAACCGAAACAAAAAACTGCTCGAACTCGATCTGAAAACAGAGACAGGTCGACAGCACGCCCTGTCACTCATGGAGCATGCCGATGTGGTGATCGAGAATTTCCGTCCTGGCGTGATGAAACGTTTAGGTCTGGATTACACCCGTCTGAAAGAGCGGAACCCCGGCCTCATTTATCTCTCCCTGCCGGGCTTTGCCTCCACGGACCGGGAACGCGCGCATCTCCAGGCCTGGGAGGGTGTGATGAATGCCGCCTCCTGCGGTTTTACTCATATTCATTGGTGGCGGGAAAAAGCGGGTTTCCCACCGGTTTACACCGGAATGCCCATGTGTTCCGCCCATGGAAGCATGCAGGGCGCCATTGCCATGATGGCGGCCTTGACCGCGCGGGAACAACACGGGCAGGGTACCGTGATCGAAGTCCCGCTGGTGGCTGCCGCCTTGGTTGGTCACATGAACGACCTCATCGGTCCTCCGCGGAACACAGGCGATCAGGTGCCGAAAGCCATTCCCGAGGTTTTCAAGCCGTTTGCCTATTCGCCCGAGGACAGCGAAGAGACTTTTCTCGACAAACTCGATCAACTCTCACGCTTGCCCTTGATCGGTGTGTTTTGCAAATGGTATCGCTGCAGTGATGACCGAGAGCTGCTGCTGTGGCTCAATAACGAAGCCGTCCTGGACCGCTTGCTGAAAACCCTGGGCATCCACAGGCAAGTCCTGCGCGAAGGATTTGTGGCCGCGGGCCCCTGGGTGAGCGGTTTGGAGAATAATCTCACCGGCACTCTGAGCCCGGAACGTAGCCGGCGGCTGGTGCAGCTACTCAGCGAAGCCTTTATGCAAAAGCCGGCCGAGGAATGGGAAACCTTGCTGGGTGAAAGTGGTATCGCGGTGGCGATGATTCGCACCCGGGATGAGTGGATGGCCTTGGAACCAGCTCACCGCTCCGGGATTTTTACGCAGATGGATAACGGCGTCTCGCGGCTGATCGTGCCTGGTCAATTTGCCGATGTCAGCGGACCGGGAAGCACCTTGATCGTCAATCGCTTCGCGGAACCGGAACGTATCTCGATCGCTCAGGCGAGGACGCTGTTTGCCGGGCGTGTTGAAGAGACTGGCCGGCGTAATGGATTACCGCTTAAAAAAGGTGACTTGCTGAAGGGGCTAAAAGTCCTGGATCTGACCAACCTGGTGGCCGGTCCCACCGCGACCAATACCCTGGCGCAGTACGGTGCCGAAGTGATCAAAGCCGACCCGCCGCGTTTCGTTCATCCCGCCTTGATTGCGGGTAGCATGCTGGAAGTCAACCAGGGCAAGCGCAGCATCCTCACGGATTTGACCACCGCGCCGGGCCGCGACGTCTTCAGCCGTTTGGTACGCTGGGCGGATGTCGTCGTGCACAACTCGGTCGACGGCGTCGCCGATCGCCTGGGCGTCACCCTGACCCAACTGCAAGCGATCAATCCGGATGTGGTGGTCTGCCAGTTCTCCGCCCACGGCGGTTTGTACCGCGATCGCGGCGGATGGGAAAAGCGGCCGGGCTTCGATAACAGCGCGCAGGCCGTCAGCGGCATCATGGTGCAGTACGGCTCGCTGGACAGTCCGCAGTTTCACGGCCAGATCACCTGTGGCGATATCATGGGCGGCATCGGCGGCGCCTTTGCTGCGTTATTGGGTATCTATCAACAGCGCCGCACCGGTCATGCCGGCGAAGCGCGTTCCTCCCTGGATCGAATGATCAACTATATCCAGTTGCCCGGCATGATTTCGGAAAACGGCTCCAGTGATTGGGACGAGCCGACCGGCCAACTGGTCTCTGGCGAGTATTGGTGGAAACGTTTGTATCGTTGTCGCGATCGGTGGATCTATATGGAAGTGCCTCGGGCTCGCGCAGAGGCACTCACCGTCACTGCCTTGAACAGAAGTCCGTCCGGCGATCCGGCTGTTGATGAGCGCGAACTGGAAAAAGCGTTCGAGACGCAGGACTACCGGCATTGGTTGGCCAAATTGGATGAGGCCGGCATCCCCTGTCATCTGGCTGTCAATGCGAATGACATTTGCGCGCAAGGTACACAATCGGTCGGCAATGAAGCCGCGGATGCCTACGCGAAAGGGACCGTCGAACTGGTCGTCCGGGAAGATCATCCCGCGGGCAAGCCGATCGTCAATCTGGCGCCGACATGGGTACGCATCGGCGAAGATCACAATTATAAGCGGTTAACACCGGCGTTGCGTTATGGCCAGCATACCCGTGAGATTCTCGCCGAACTTGGCTATTCGGAGGCTGAGATCGATACCTTGATCCAACTCAGAATATCTCATGAATATTTTCCGGCCGTGGGTGGGATGGACTATTTCTTCGATCCGGCCAAGCATTAGAGGTTTTATTGAATGGATGAAAGCAATAACTACAATGGTCCACTGGCCGGCCTGAATGTCATTGACTTTGGCCATTATTATGCCGGCCCTATGACAGCTATGCTGCTGGCGGATCAGGGAGCCAATGTCATACGGATCGTTAAACCCGGGAAAGAAGAGCTGCCAATACAACAATACCGCCTCTTAAATAGAAACAAAAAGCTACTTGACCTGGATTTGAAAACCGAGCACGGGAAGAGAACTGCAGAATTTCTAGTTGAACAGGCTGACGTGGTGATAGAAAACTTCCGACCTGGCGTAATGAAACGACTGGGCTTGGATTACGCCGGCATGAAGAAAAGGAATCCAGGGCTTGTATATTTGTCATTACCGGGCTTTGCTTCCACTGATAAGAAGCGTTGCCATATTCAGGCTTGGGAAGGTGTGTTGAGTGCGGCGTCCTGTGCTTACATAGATCTGAGTCCAGTTCGTTCGATGCTGAATTTTCCGCCCCTATACACGGCAGTACCACGTTGTTCTATGTATGGTGCCATCCATGGGGCCTCGGCGGTAATGGCTGCATTGCTGGCACGAGAAAGATGTGGTATGGGAACCGTCATCGAAGTGCCGTTGGTTGAAGCGGGTTTGTCGGCTTATCCGGTAAGCTTTCTGCAGGCGTCGTCCATCAATTCGGGGGATTTACCCGATACTTTCAAACCTCTTGTATTCTCTCCTGAGGATAAACCTGACTGCCAAGTGGACAAACTGGAAAAAGCGCAATCGGCTATGTTCAGATCAGTTTATCCATGTGCAGATGGTCGTGTACTGTGGTTTTTGTTAGGGGATGATCCTCGTCTTGCCGAACAATTTTGCAAGCTCTTGGGCATTGACAAACAAGTAAAGAAGGAAGGTTTTGTTAATGCAGGTCCTTGGGAGGGCGGTCTGGACAATAATATCAGTAATAGCGCCCAATTGAGCATGCGTCATCGGCAGCGGCTGAATTATCTGATTTCAGAGGCATTGCAGACTAAAACCGCCGAGCAGTGGGAAACGATACTACAAGCGGGCGGAGTTCCGGCTGGCCTTGCCCGTACTCGGGAAGAGTGGTTGGCATTACAGCCGATGCACTCATCCGGCGTTTTCACAAAAATGAATGACGGTGCAGCTGAATTAGTTGTGCCTTCACGGATTGCGGATTGCATCGTGCCGGATCGAACACGAATAAACCGATATCGGGAACCTTTACTGCTTGAAGAGGGGAAGGCTTGCGAGCTATCGCGGAATACAGTGCATACGTCGCAGAATGGCGTAGATTCGCTCAAGAAAGGCGATTTGTTGAAAGGACTAAAAGTTTTGGACCTGGCCAATGTTCTGGCGGGCCCGACAGCCAGCTACGTTTTGGCGCAATACGGCGCAGAGGTGATTAAGGCGGACTCCCCGAAAGGATTCCAGCATCCCGGCTTGATTGCGACTATGTTTGAACCGAATCAAGGTAAGCGGAGTATCCTCAACGATGTCGCGACCGAGCCTGGCCTAGAGGTTTATCGGAGGCTCGTAAAATGGGCGGATGTCGTTCTTCACAACATTCTCGACGACACGGCAAGACGCATGGGGGCAACACACTCGCAATTGCGGGCTATTAATCCGAATGTGGTTAGTTGCCAACTGTCGGCGTTTGGCGGATCCCATCCTGGAGGTTGGGAGATGCGGAAGGGTTTTGATCCGATATTGCAATGTGTAACCGGCTTAATGGCGCAGTATGGTTCAACCGGACAACCGCACTGTCATGGTCTTACGGCTCCTAATGATATGATCGGAGGGTATGGCTTTGCCTTTGCGGCATTGCTAGGAGTCTGGCAACAGCGTAAGCATGGTGTTGCCGGTGAAGTGCGAACATCATTGGCCAGAATAACTAACCATTACCAACTGCCTTTGATGATATCGGAAAACGGGCGTAGTGATTGGAGTGAACCCGGTGGCCAATTCACTGTAGGAAAAAATTGGTATCAACGTTTTTACCAGTGTCGGGATGGCTGGATTTATGTGGGGGCACGAGACGATCAGGTCGACATTCTTGCGGAAACTGTAACAGAAAGTCGAGTTGCCGATGAAAATTCGCTTGAAACCGCTTTTCTTGAAAATGACTGCAACACTTGGTTGGCCAATTTGGAAACCGTGGAGATTGCTTGCCACTACGTAATCGGTGTAGGAGATATTGGTAAAGAAGGTGCCCGCAGCGTCACTAACGAAGCGGCGGATGAGGTTGCCAGGGAATCCTATGAACTTTTGCGTTGGGATAGACATCCACTGGGAGCGCCGGTTTCATTTCTCGCACCAACCTGGGTACGCGTTGGCGAATCTCACTCATACAGGCGATTAAACACGGCACCGCGACCTGGGGAACACAATAAGCAAGTATTAGGTGAATTGGGGTATAGTGAAGAAGAGATAGATGAACTGGCTCGTATTGGTGTTGTTCCAGATTTCTATCCGCCAATAGGAAGTAAAGATGTCTATTTGTTCCCAAGCTATAGATAGGAGTACTCCTCGTGGATGAAAAATTAATTCTGGGAAGTCTGGAAACCGATCTGGTTCCCGGCAATGTCGAATACGCTATACTGTTGCCACCTGATTACACTGAAGCTGATAAACCGCTCCCTCTGTTACTCAACATGCATGGCGGCGGGCTGGACAGAAATTACCTGTCCGAACCTGAAGTTCGCTCTTTGTATGAAAAACTCTGGGCCGAGGGTGTGCTACCACCCATGGTGATTGCCTGCTACAGCGCCAGAGGTTCGGTGCATCTCAATTACCGGGACGGCAGCGAACGTTGGGAAGATTTTGTTTTTGAATTCATGGCTTTTATGAGGAAAACATACAATACTGACTCTCGTCGCAGTCATAATTATCTATTTGGTATTTCCATGGGAGCATTGGGCTCACTACGCTTGATGTTTAAGTATCCGGATCATTTTGGCGCCGTGGCGGCACTGGAAGGCGTGCTGAATCCTGTGTTGGATTTTGCTGATCTGCAACCCCGCAACTATGGCATGCTGATGAATTTTCCTCCTCAGGAGCAGGCGAAGCGCTGGGGTTGGCCGGTGGACAGAGATTATTATCATGCGAACAATCAGGCCAATATCGCCGGGGATAACGCCGAGACTATTCGGGAGTTCGGCCCGAAAATCTATCTCGAATGTGGTGACCATGATTTCTATAATGCTCATGACGGTAATGAATTTCTACATCGAGTATTGTGGGAAAATCGGATTGAACACGAATACAGGCTGCTACACGATTGCGACCACGTGGGTTCTTCTTTGCTCTGGCGTATGAAAGACGCCCACTGTTGGTTGGGAAACATGGCAAGGAAACTCATGTGCCCTGAAGATGTCGTCCTACCTGAACCCACACCGGAGCAGACGGCATATTTCAAAGGCGTTGTATCCGGCGCCATCACACGACTGCCAACAGAAGAGGAAAAGCTTGGCCTATTTGAAGATACCGCTATTCCATTAAATCGTCTTCATATGCCCGATTATATAACCAAGTACTGCAATCAGCCGCTGGCGGGGGTTTTTAGAGGTAACGACACGGTTTCCGAATGAGTAAAAAAGGGAGGGCGTGGTAAGGATGCCGCAGATTTATGGGCATAGAGGTTGAAGTGGTTTAATGGATGTGACCAACCCAGTTAAGGAATAATACCCTCAAACTGGAGATTGGAAATGACAACAAGAAAGAAATATTCAAAAGAATTTAAACTGGATGCCATCAGTCTGGTGCTGGAACAGGGCTATAGCCGGTCAGAAGCGGCCCGTAGTCTGGGTATCAACGCCAACATGCTGGGGCGCTGGATCAAGGCGCAGGAGACCGATGAGAGCCAGGCGTTTCGGGGCAATGGCAAGCTGACGGCGGAGCAGGCAGAACTTCGCCGGTTACGGGAAGAAAACCGGCGCTTGAAGATGGAGAAAGAAATCTTAAAAAAGGCGACGGTCTTCTTTGCCAAGGAAACGCGGTGAAATACGCGTTTGTCACCCAATACAAGAAGACCTGGCCGGTCGACCTGATGTGTCGGCTCCTGGGTGTGAGCCGCAATGCCTATTACCGGTTTTGTCGGCGCCAGCAAGGTAAACAGCCGGACCCGGCGCATCAAGCGATGCTTGCGGCAGTGAAAGAGATTGCCGAAGCCAGTGATTACAGCTATGGATCGCGACGGATGCAGCGGGCTCTGAATGCGTTGGGTTACCCGGTAGGCCGCCGCAAAGCCCGGTCCCTGATGCGAGAAGCTGGTGTCAAAGCTCGTTACCGCAAGAAATACAAGGTGACCACCAGCAGCGATCACAAGAAGCCGGTGTTCGGGAATGTTCTGGAACGGGGATTTAGCATGGAAAGGCCGGACCAAGCGTATGTCTCGGACATCACCTACATCTGGACGCAGGAAGGTTGGTTGTATCTGGCGGTGTTTATTGACCTGTTTAGCCGCCGTGTGGTGGGGTGGAGCATGGGGTCGCGGATGAAGGCCAAACTGGTGACGGATGCGTTGCGTATGGCCCTGTGGCGACGACTCCCGGAGGCGGGTTTGATAGTCCATTCAGATCGTGGCTCGCAATACGCTAGCAATGCATACCGGGGTTTGCTGAAAGCCAACGGGTTTGTTGGCAGCAATCGCCGCTCACAGCACCCACTATAGCCGCTATTTGTACAGCGCCTCCAAGGCGGCCGTCAGTCACCTGACCCGGGTGGCGGGCATGGAGTTGGGGCGCCATGGGATTACCGTCAATGCCATCTCGCCCGGGCAGATTCTTACCCCCATTTTTATCCGGGATTCGATTCCGCCGGAAGGCATCACCCCGGAGCACCATCAGGCCAAGCTGAACAAGCTGGGCCGCAAATGGGCCAATATCTCGCCCATGCTCCATATGGGCACGGCGAAA
>JBNKHG010000019.1:0-2580 GCA_050290225.1 Cellvibrionaceae bacterium | reverse complement strand
ATACCTACTGGATCACATTGGTGGTGCAGACACGCTAGACAAGCTGGAAGCGCTGCTTCCCTGGAATGCACCCTCGGAGAAATTTGAAAAAAATGCAAAGGTCTTCGACGGGGTCAATACGTCGATATAACGGCGCTTACGTAGTATCGGGTCTGCTTGAGGGCGACTGTTTGGCGTAGCTGCTCGACGTAGCGGCGCACCGAGCGATCCGACACGGCGAGCCCTTCGTACTTCTGCTTGAGCTTGCGCAGCACCTTGACGGTGTCACCACCGTTCTGAAAGTGTGGTAAACCTACCGGTTTGAAAATGTAGGAAGTGCTCTTGCTTCCTTCTTCACTTATTCTTCCGCTTTATATAAATCACTCATTTATATTTCTTCGCTTCTTCCTGTTCTTCTGGTTCTTTTCTTCAATTTCCCGCCATTTATTTTTCTCGGTATTTGAGGTCTGATTCGTCCGCTTAGGAGGGGCGTCATGGGCAGACGATATCGACGTAAGTGCAGACACTGTAAGAAGTTTTTCATTCCTGATCCGCGCAATGCGAAGCGCCAGCATTATTGCCGCGAAGCCCCTTGCCGTGCCGCCAGTAAAGCGGCCAGCCAGCGTCGCTGGCTCAGTAAACCCGAGAACCGGGATGCCTTTAAAGGCCCCGAACATGTTGCGCGGGTGCAGCGCTGGCGGGATGCTCACCCGGGCTATGCCAAAGTGCCGCCCGCAGCAGTTTGCTGGATCCCTATAAGGTGCAACTGATCCAGTGGTTGGAACACCATCCTTATACCGCACAACAGTGCTTCCAGCGTTTACGGGAAATGGGTTATGCCGGCGGTATTACCATAGTGACCGATTACATTCGCAAGATCCGCCCCAAGCACAAACCGGCCTTTTTGACGTTGGCCTTTGCACCGGGGGAATGTGCCCAAGTGGACTGGGGTATCTTTAATTCCATCGCGGTGGGCAACACCCGACGGCGTCTGAGCTTTTTTGTCATGGTGCTGTGCTATAGCCGCCTGATGTATGTGGAGTTCACCGTCTCGCAAACCATGGAGCATTTCTTGGCGTGCCATCAGCATGCTTTTGCGTATTTTGGACACCGCGTGCCCAAAGCGATCATGGTGGACAATCTACGCTCCGCGGTACTCCAACGTATCGTCGGTGAAGCCCCGGTGTTTAATCCGAAGTTCCAAGCCTTTGCCGATCATTATGGCTTTACGATTAAAGCCTGCGGTGTCGGCAAAGGCAATGAAAAAGGCCGCGTGGAAAATGGTGTGGGCTATGTCAAAAAGAATTTTCTCAACGGCCTCCAGTTAGGGGACTTTAGCGCGTTGCAACCGCACGCGCGTCGATGGCTCGATGAGATCGCTAATGTGCGCCGGCATGGAGAGACGCGGGAACGCCCCATTGATCGCTTTGAAAAAGAAAAGGCGGCCATGAGTCTAATCCGTGTGCCCGAATTCGACATTGGTCAAATTCATTCGCTGCGCGCCTCCAATCAATTTCGCGTCACGCTCGATACCAACCGTTATTCCGTGCCGGCCGACTACGCCAGTCAACCCGTGTTACTGAAAGCGTATCCGGATCGAGTGTGCATCTATCACCAAGAGCAGTTGATTGCCCGGCATCAGCGCTGCTATGAACGCCACCGGGACTTTGAACACCCCGATCATGTCAAAGCGCTACTCAACCAGCGACGCAATGCCCGTGAGCAACAACTGCTGGCCCGTTTTCTGCGGCTCTCGCCGCAGTCGCAACGCTACTACCAGATGCTGGAAGACAAACGCCTCAATGCTAAACACCATGTGCAAAAGATTGTGGCACTCGCCGAGATTTACGGGGATGACAAAGTCGCCCGGGCAATCACCGATGCCTGTGAGCTTGGCGCCATCAGTTGCGAATACATTGCCAATCTCCTTGAGCAGCGTGCGCAACTCACCCCTGAGCCCAGCGCCCTGCATCTGATCCGTAACGAAGACCTACTGACGCTGGCGATAAAGACACCCGACCTCTCACTCTACGACAGTGATCAAGGAGCCTCCGATGCCACGCCAACCCTCCCCAAAAAACCGCCCCATCGATAACGACCAGCTCGAACAGCACTTAATCTACCTCAAACTGCCGACGATACAATCACTTCATCAGTCTCTGGCACAGCAAGCCGCTGGAGAAGGCTGGACACACCAGCAATACCTGGAGAAGCTTATCAGTGAGGAAGCGCTACAACGTCAGCAGCGAGCCCGTGAGCGACGTATTCGCCAGGCGCACTTCCCCACACCGAAAACCCTTGAGCAGTTTAACTGGCAGTGGCCAACCTCGATTAACGAGATGGCGGTCAAACAGCTGTTTCGCTTGCAGTTTGTCAAAAACAAAGCCAATGTCATTTTCCTCGGCGGTGTCGGCATGGGTAAAACACACCTGAGCATTGCCTTGGGCTACCAGGCCTGCTTGGGTAATCCCCCCATTTTTAACCGAAGTTAAAAGTAGAGGTTAAGCCGCCATCAGAGGCGGTTTTCCATTATTGGCCTTGTGTGGCCGCTCGTGATTGTAAAACCAAAGCCACTGCGTTGCATACTCCTGAACCTCTTCA
>JBNKHG010000018.1:0-26899 GCA_050290225.1 Cellvibrionaceae bacterium | reverse complement strand
GGGATTTTTCATGATTAACCCTTACACTAAACCAAAACAATTTTTCAGAGCCCACCGTCCACTAAAAAACCCTATTTTTACGGAGTATTATACGTTATGAGGCCACTAAATGACCCACACTAATCCGCGTAGACCCATTTTTAAAAACATGCCCCTCTGCTCTTTATCCAAATTCTCGGCAGAAAAAACACTCGTTGGCACTATCAATAGAAAGGCACATAAAATTTTCACTATGAAATCATCCTATCATTGGCGAAAAAACTGAGTAAAGTATTCCGCATGCAGCGTAGCGGAGTCCAGACCTTGGCGTTCTTTTTCCTAGCCATAATAAAACACCGCGTTGGGTGGCAATAAGGCGCCTGCCTTTCACGGGCAACGTGGCCGACTCAACTGTAAGAGTCGAACTGACACCGTTTTTGAACACCCTCATACCGGTGATTGCCAGAGCCCTATTTTCCACATACCTGCTTCCCGCTTTGTTGACGGCACGGTATCTTATGAATTGGTTTTAATCCTGATTCACCCATTAGGTAGTAACGAATAGGGTTATTTAAACGGCCCAGTGATACACATGGATTATCATTTTCCCCGCATTGAGGATCTACGATTAAAAGCCGGCTATCGACCCTAAACTCAAGCCCCCTGTTACTAATAGGGTGTTGGTTTTCCCCCTCTATTCCGTACACTTTTCCAGTGTCGCGATCAACGATTAGAAAGCCAACGCATTCAACCCCACAACCCCAGGATACAATCGAGTAATGCCCTGAGAAGTTGATTCCTTCTTTCAGGCCTTCGCGCAATTTTGTCCTATACCATCCCGCACTCGCATGACTACCAAGATCGATGTATTCAGCCATTTCGCGATCCACTTGATACTCAATCGCGTAATCTTCGAATACAGGCACGCCTTCTTCTCCGGCATTGACAGATTTGAGAAACAACGCCGCTGCCATTGTAATAAGCACTAAAACCTGAAACGCCAATATGGCATACTTTTTATAATTGAATTTTCTGATAAAACCTTCAGCTTGCATAGGAAGCTGATGTATATCACCGCACTTCTCTTCTTGATCGGCTACCAATTCCCGATACTCAATTTCCAAATTCTGAGCGTTGTCCTCGTGGCCTATATAAGGAATTTTGAAGCCAAAAAACTCGTCTCTGCCTTTTTCAAGTGGTTGTAAATTATTTTTTACCCAGGAAGCATATTTCTCTGTCAATGCATTTGAATCATATTTGGGTAAAACCAGAATACCATGGGTATCTGAATCCATGGCCTCCTTATGGAGCCAAATATCGTGCGTCTCACCAATTATCTCGGCAAGGGAATTGATCATAACGTACCGATCACATCCGGTTTGAGTCAAAGGGATCGAATAAGCGTTATTGCGGAATCGAACGATGATTCCCCCCTCCTTATCTTCATACTCAATTGTATAATCATCATGCAGCTGTGAGTTGAATATGTCGATTATCCCTGCGTCCGAACCTCGCCAATCAATCCATCCAAATTGTTTATCGAATTCTGTCCCTTTTAGTGATACTAATTTATCCATGTCCATTGATGCCTATTCCATAAGACGCATAACTTCCTAACCGCGAGGTTTACTGTCAGTATTTTTATGAATTCCTATCCGTTGACTTGTAGCACTATGCAACATCCCATCTAAAATTCCCGTCTAAACGTTTATAGCCATTTTAGGAATAGAAATAACTCGATTAGCCACTCAAGCTTAAACTGACCAAATTTCGATAGTTAACCACATTGATTCACCCTCACAAATGGCCTTTATGGCCAAAGTCATTAGCTTTTTTTTGCCATTAAATCCCAGGCAACATCGCTTGAAAAAAACGGCCGGAGGGGGAATTAGGGTAAGGCGCCTCTAAGTTGGCTTGATTTTATCCGCTTTACCCACCGTACCAAACGCTTCGTAACAAGCGACACAAAAATTTCCGCTGCCGTCCAGTTTCTTTCAGAGACTTCCAAGGGTCGAGCGCCGTTAAATTTTACGTTGGGACGCGACCAATCGAACCAGTGAAAGTCAAACGCAGGCCGGCATCAATAAACAGATAAGTTAGTCTACCAACCACACTGCCGATCACGATTCTGCTCATCCAGCCAGGCCTTTAACGGCGCAAAATAATCAATAATCGCCGACGCATCCAGCTCACGCTGCCCGGTCATGGCCGCCATGGCATCCGGCCAGGGTTTGCTGGCGCCCATCTGCAACATGGCGTGCAGTTTTTCGCCCGCCGCCTTGTTATTGTAAATCGAACAACGGTGCAGCGGCCCTTCGTATCCCGCGGTTTCGCACAGCGAACGGTGGAACTGGAACTGCTGGATAAACGCCAGGAAATAACGAATGTAAGGCGTGTTACCGGGGATATGGTACTTGGCACCCGGATCGAAATTCGCCTCGCTGCGTTCGTTGGGCGCGCTGATGCCCTGGTAGTGTTCACGCAATTCCCACCAGCCCTTGTTATACGCCTCCGGCGACAGCTCGCCACTGAACACCTGCCAGCGCCATTTGTCCACCAACAGGCCAAAAGGCAGGAAGGCAATCTTGTCCAGCGCCATGCGCATCAGGTAGCCGAGGTCCTCTTCAACCGGCGGTTCCTTTTTAAGCAATCCCAGATCCATCAGGTAGCTGGGCGTAATCGAGAGCGCCACGGTGTCACCCACCGCTTCGTGAAAGCCGTCGTTGGCACTGGCTTTAAACAGGTAGGGCTGTTGATTGTAGGCCCGCTGATAATAGTTGTGTCCCAGCTCGTGGTGAATGGTCTGGAAATCTTCAGCGTCTTTTTTGATACACATCTTGATGCGCAGGTCGTCCTTGTTGTCCACGTTCCAGGCACTTGCGTGACACACGACTTCGCGATCGCGGGGTTTGGTAAACAGCGAGCGTTGCCAGAAAGTGTCCGGGAGCGGCTCAAAGCCCAGGGAGGAGAAGAAAGCCTCGCCGGTTTTGACCATGTCGAGTTCGCTCATGCCGGAACGGGCAATCAGCTCATTCAAATCGTAACTCTGCTCACTGTTTTCCGGCTTGACCAGGTCGTAGACATTACCCCAGGTTTGCGCCCACATATTGCCTAACAGATGCGCGGGAATTTTACCGCTGTTGGGCACGACATCATCGCCGTAGTGTTCATTCAGCTTGGTGCGCACATGGCACTGGAGGGCATCATAGAGCGGTTTGACCTTGCGCCACTGCTTATCCACATCAGCGGCAAAGGCATCCGGATCCATATCGTACTTGGAACGCCACAACACACTCAGGTTGTCGTAACCCAGCCCTTGCGCACCCGCGTTGGCGATCTCAACCTGACGCTGGTACAGCGGTCGCATGGGCGGAGAGACTTGCCGCCAACCCGTCCACAACTCTTCCAGCAGGGCTGCGTCCCGGCTGCTGGCGAAGATGTCATTCATCTCTTCCAGGCTGTAACAGCGCTTGTCGTTACAGTATTCACCGGAACCGTACATGGCCTGCATTTTCTGGCCGATATTGGCCAGTTCCCCCGCCAGCTTTTCATCGTCTGGCGCGGGAAAGCTGAGGTCCAGCTTCAGGCGATCCAGCTTGCGACGCTCGCTGGCATCCAGATCCAGATCATCGAAACGCGCCGCCTGCTTGGCGTACTTGACCGACAGCAGGGTGTATTCCTGATCGGCCCGGGCCGATACAAATTGACTGTCCACATTGATAAAATTGGATGACAACCAGGCGGCATGACTGGCGTATTCCGCAGCCGCTTCAAGCTTCTGCTCCGCTTCCTGCAGAAACTGCCTGGCCTCTTGTACCGACGCCGTGGACTCGGCCTCCGTCGACTGCGCAGTTTGCTGACAGCCAGCCGTGGAGGCCAGGATCGCAGTCAAAGCCATCAATCGAAACAGTTTCATTTTTTCTCCTAACAGATCAAGTTGTTATTGTTCGGGTGGTTTACGACAACACAGTGATTAATCGTACAGATGGCAGGCCACCAACCGTTCACCATCCACCGCTTGCAACACCGGTCGCTCCCGCCGGCAGCGATCACTGGCGTGAACACAACGCCCGGCAAAACGGCAGCCCGGTGGCAGGTTCACCGGCGAGGGCACCTCACCCTTGATCGTTGAGTGTTGTCGCTGCTTCTCCGTGCGCGGGTCTGCCAACGGGTTGGATTCGGTCAGCACTTGCGAGTAGGGGTGTTTGGGGTTGAAAAACACTTGATCCGCCGGCCCCTGCTCCACCACCGAGCCCAGGTACATCACCACCATCACGTCGGAAATATAACGCACCATGGAAAGATCGTGGGCGATAAACAGCAGCGTCAATCCCATACTGTCCTTTAACTCACCGAGCAGGTTGACCACCTGCGCCTGCACCGATACGTCCAGCGCCGAGATGGGTTCATCACAGACCACAAACTTTGGCTCGGTGATCAGGGCGCGGGCAATCCCGATGCGCTGGCGCTGGCCACCGGAAAACTCGTGCGGGTAGCGCCCCAGGTGAGAGGGGTGCAGGTTGACCTTATCCAGCCATTGCGCCGCCAATTCCCGGCGCTGCTTGCGGTTGAACAGATTACGCAGTTTTAACGGCTCGGTCAGTATTTCCTCGATCGTCATGCGTGGATTGAGGGACGCGTAGGGATCCTGGAAGATCATCTGCATATCTTTCCCGTAACGGCGAAAATCCGCTTTGCCGTAGCGGTCGGGCAGTCGCTCACCCCGAAAGTAAACGTCGCCGCCGGATTTATGATGCAACCCCACCAGGGCCTTGCCGAGCGTGGATTTTCCCGAACCGCTCTCCCCCACCAAACCGACGATGGTATTTTCCGCAATATCCAGTGAGACGTTGTCCACCGCATGCAAAACCTGCTGCCGGGTGAGCTGAAAACGCTTTTGCAAATTGTCTATCCTGACTAACACGCACCACCCCCGGCGGTCTCAACGACTGCCTGATACAAACCTTCCACCCGTGTCCCGGGATCTGCACTCGCCTGCGGGTGCTGCAGCCAGCAGCGCGACCAATGCGCCTCCTCCACCGATAGCAGTGGCGGATTGTCGCGCTCGCAAAGGTTGCGGGCATAGGGGCATCGACTGCAATAACCGCAACCTGCCGGCGGCGAAAACAGATCCGGCGGGCTGCCGGCAATCGCTTCCAGTTTTTGTGCCACATGCATCTGCGGTGACGGCATCGCGGTTTTCAGGCCCAGGGTATAGGGGTGGGCACTGCGGTAGAAGATCTCCTCCGCACCGCCGCATTCCACCACCTGGCCGGCGTACATCACCGCCACTTTGTCCGCCATCCTCGCCACCACACCCAAGTCGTGGGTGATCAGGACGATGGCCATGCCCTCTTCCCGCTGAATGTCACGCATCAATTCCAACACCTGGTTCTGGATAGTCACATCCAGGGCGGTGGTGGGTTCGTCGGCGATCAGCACCGACGGGTTACAGGCGAGGCTCATGGCGATCACGGCGCGCTGCAACATGCCCCCGGAAAATTCAAACGGGTACTGTCGCGCTCGCTTGGCCGCTTCCGGGATTTTTGTTCGCTCCAGCAGTTCCACGGCCCTGGCCAGGGCTTCGGCCTTGCCCAATCCGCGGTGCACCATCAACGTCTCGGCAATCTGTTCGCCGATGCGCATGGTGGGATTGAGGGCGCTCATGGGATCCTGGAATACCATTCCGATTTCCACTCCGCGAATACGGTTCAGTTCCGCAGTGGATAACTGCAGAATATCGCGGCCATTGAGAACGGCGGAACCGCCGACAATACGTCCGGGGGGCATTGGGATCAGTCCCATCACACTCATCATGGTGACCGACTTGCCGCAACCCGACTCTCCGACGATGGCGAGGGTCTTCCCCCTAGCCACGGAAAACGAGACGCCGCGCACCGCTTTGACGGTGCCGCCCTGAACGGAAAACGTCACCTGCAGATCGCGGACATCCAGAACGGTTTCAGAATGCCCCGTTGCTTTCGGGGTAGGCGGGGAGGAGGCCATTTCCGGTTTAACACGATTCATAACTCAATCCTTCATCCGCGCGTCCAGGGCGTCACGCAATCCGTCGCCCAAAAGGTTAAAGGCCAATACCGTCAAGCTGATCAGCGTAGCCGGGAAAATCAACTCGTGGGGATGACTGAGGAAGGACTTGATCCCGTCATTACACATGGCCCCCCAGCTGGGTGTGGGTGGCGCCACCCCCATACCGATAAAGGACAGAAAGGCCTCGGTAAAAATCGCTGTCGGAATGGAGAACGTCAGGGATACCAGTACCACCCCCATCACATTGGGCAACATATGGCGCAGGATCAGATAACCGGAACCGCCGCCCATCAATTGCGCAGCCTCAACAAAGGGTTGCTCCCGCAGCTGCAACACCTGGCCGCGCACGAGGCGCGCCACTGACGGCCAGCAGAGTATCACCAGCGCCAACAGCATCGGTGTAATCCCGCTTTCGCCGGGACCAATACCCATCGCAACCCGGAATAAAATCATAAACAGCAGAAACGGCAGCGCGATGACGAAATCGGCGAAGCGCATCATGGCTTCATCGATACGTCCCCCCAGGTAGCCGGCCAGGCCACCGTAAAGCACACCGAAGGCCACAAACAGCAGCGGTGCCAGGATGCCGATAAACAGCGAGGTCTGGCCACCGTAGATCAGCCGGGCCAGCATATCCCGCCCCAGATAATCCGTACCCAGCAAATGGCGCGGCAGCGACACTTCAGTCCCGATACTGGCTTCGCGCTGAGCGGGCTCGATCAATCCGCGACTGATGGCATCGTTGATACTGATAGCGTGACGAGGACGCACCGCGATGGTGGCGTAGTCCGAGGTCTCGCCGCTGGCACTCACTGCCTGCACCGAGTAGTAATAGGTCACCGTATCCAGTTTTAGCCGGTCTTCAAAAAACACTTGGTTGCGGGCTTCGGTTTCCCCCAGTGGCAGCCCCAGATCGGTTGGGCCCGACGGCTTTAACAAATGGCGAAATACCCGGAAGTAACTGGCGCCCGCCACCGGTTCCCATGCCAGACGCACCGACTCGGTATGCGCCGTGCCTTCCAGGCTCAATCCAGTGACCGGTGCCAGGGCACCGGCCGCCGGTGGATGTTCAGCGAAGCGGCCGCGCCAGGGAGTGGGGTCCACGACCAGCGACTTGCGGCTCAGACTGGGTGCCTGGGAAATTTGAGTCAGGTCCTGGGTGACGGGATCAAATTCCAATACCAGCGGCGCGACAAAGGAAAACAGCAGCAGTGCGAAAATCAGATAGAGAGACCAAAGGGCACGGCGATTGGTTTGCAGTCGATGCCAGGCATCTTGCCAGTAAGACAGGGATGGACGCACCACGGTGTCGACACCGGCTTGCTTTTTCAGTGGCAAAAAGTCATCCACGCCTATTGGGATACGGCTCGCGATATCCGCGTCGGTGTGCGCTTTCCGCCCGCTGCCGGGCGTGAGGGAGGTTTCTGCGTTGTTCATGATTCTCTCCACTAGCCGCTCACCTTGCCCACGCGAATCCGCGGATCGATAAAGCCGTAGAGGATATCCACCAGCAGCACCATCAACACCAGAAAGGCGCCGTAAAAAACGGTTGTCCCCATAATTACGGTGTAATCCAGTTGTTGCACCGCCTGCACGAAATAGCGCCCCAGGCCGGGAATCGCGAACACCAGCTCCACCACGAAACCACCGGTGGTGATGGCGGCAATGGCGGGCCCCAACACGGTTACCACCGGCAGTATGGCATTGCGCAACTGGTGCTTGTAAAAGATTCTCAGTGGCGAAAGGCCTTTGGCTTTGGCGGTGCGGATAAAATCGGCATTGGTCACTTCCAGCATGGAAGAGCGCATCAAACGTGTCAGGTAAGCCATGGTGCCCAGGCCCAACACCAGCGCGGGCACCAGCATATGGGAAAAACTGCCCCATCCCGCCACCGGCAACAATGAGGTACCGAGCCAGGCATTCAATTTAAGAATGCCCAATTGCCCCAGCATGGCGAAGACAAAACTGGGAACGGAAACGGCGATCACCACCAGGAACATAATCACACTGTCGGGCCAGCGGTCGCGATAGACGGCGGTAATCGCCCCCCATACCACGCCGCCGACGGCGGCGATCAGCAGCGCCAGCACGCCCAATACCGCCGACACTGGAAAGTGTTCGCGAATAATATCGTTAACGCGACGGTTCTTCTGGGTGAACGAGATACCAAAGTCCCCCCTGGCCATATTGGCGAGAAAGATGCCGTACTGTTCCAACGCAGGTTTGTCCAGACCGTAACGGGCTTCCAGGTTTTTGCGAATTTCCGGTTTCATGGCCTTGGCGTTGGCCAGGGGATCGCCCGGTACCGCATGCATGCCGACAAAGGTGGCAGTGGCGATAAACCAGATGGTAATCAGCCCCGAGAGCAATCGCTTGAGAATATACTGAATCATGGTGCCAGACTCACTCAGGTTTTACGCGCCGGGGTTCTATGCGGGCAAAATTAAAATTGGGATCACCGCCCACGGCGCGACGGAGCACACCTTTGAGCCGCGGGTGTTGCACATAGATTTTGCCGCGTTCATAGAGCGGCACGATCACCGCGTCCTCATAAATCAAACGCTGCATATCGCCAAATGCCCGCATACGCTCAACCGTATCGAGGGAGCGCTGAGCCACGCCTACGTAAGCATCGTAGACATCGCTCTTGTAGCGCCCGCGATTATTCAGGTTCTGGCTCAGGAACAGATCGCCGTAGGTCAGCAGGTCGTCGTAATCGGGTCCCCAGCCGGAGACCACCATGTCGAAATCGCCGGCCGTCATCTTCGCCAGTCGCTGCTTGAAAATCTGCACGTCAACGCGGATATCCAGGTCCAGGGTCTGCTTCAGCAGGGTCTGCAAAAACTCCGCGGTTTTCTGCCCATTTGGACTGTCATCAGCCAGGAGCGTAATCGGCGGGATACGGTCGTGCCCGAGTTCGCGCTTGGCCGCCGCCAGATATTCGCGCCCCCGGGCGGTATCCACCGGCGGACGCTGCGGGGGAAATTCCCGCACAAACAGATCCCGAACGCCCCTGGCCCAGCGGGGAAAGTGGGTATAGGCGGGATAGCTGCCGGGATTGCCCAGTACCTTGTAGACCAGGTCATCGGTATTGAATACCGCCTGTATGGCCTTGCGCAGATTGCGGTTGCGGGTCAGACGGCCATCGCGGTGATTGAACTCGATAAAAAACAGTGCACCGTCGAGGAACGTTTTTATCTGCATGCGCTCCTGCAAGGCGCCGTCAAGGCTCTCCGCCACCAATTCGTCGGCCAACGCGATCTTGCGGTCACGAAACAGGTTCAGGCGGGCATTGGCATCTTCGGTGATATAGGGCACATCGATGCGGTTTAGCCAGATATTTTCCCGGTTCCAGTAGTGGGGATTCTTCTCCATGCGCAGGGAGGCGCCGTGCACCCATTCGGACAAGACGAACGGGCCATTGTAGAGCATGTCCCCGGCGTCTGCGGCGTAGCGCTGGCCGCGACTGTGGTAAAACGACTCCTTTACCGGAAATAAAATGCTAAAGGCCGTCAAGCCCAGGAAATAGGGGCAGGGCTGGAACAGTTTGACTTCCAACTGGTGATCATTGACCGCTTTCACCCCCAGCGTTGACGAAGGTAGCTTTCCCTCGTTGATCGCCTGGGCGTTAAGCACCGGAAAGAGAATAAACGCATATTCGGACGCTGTGGCCGGCTCCAGCACCTTGCGCCAGGCAAAGACAAAGTCATGGGCGGTTACCGGCGATCCATCGCTCCATCTGGCGTCCTTGCGCAACCAGAAGGTGGCTCCGTCACCGCGCAACTCCCAGCGCTCTGCAACCCCGCCCACCAGCTTCTGGTTTTGGTCATAGGCCAGCAAACCCTCCATCAAATGGTCGAGAACCATATGGCTGGTGGCGTCGGTACTGGTGGTGGGATTCAGGTCCGGCGGCTCCTGGCGGATCGCATAGGCTATAGCGCGGCTCTTGTGATCCAGGCCAATGCCATAACCTGTGAGGCTAAACAGGGCTAAAAAGACGAGCAGCGCCGCCCGCCGAATCTTATCAGGGTTCAACATAGTTATTGTCATACTGCTTCCGAATTTCTCTATGACGATTAAGTTCCCCCCTACCTCAATAACAACCGCAAAAAAATACCCGGCTTAGTCCAGCCAAGGGGAAGTATAGCCAAGCGACCCCGTACCCTGCAGTTGCGAGCTCGTGGCTGTCCCCACGGTAGAGTTCGCACTCGTATTCTTCAATCTGAGAATGACGCATTAAGTCTACAATCCGACTGCGATGTTAGGCCCGCAACAGGGTCCAGCATCCGATCGCGATAAATCCAAATCCTGCCACCATGGACATTATTCTCTCGCTCACCAGATTCGATAGCAGGCTACCCGCCAACACCCCCATGCCCGATGCCAAAATCAACGCCATGGAAGCACCGGCAAATACCGCCCACTTGCTCACATCCTTATCGGCCGCAAACAACATGGTAGCCAACTGGGTTTTGTCCCCCAACTCGGCGATAAATACAGCCCCAAACACAGTGGCTATGACTTTAAAATCCATAAACTTCCCCAATTCACGCGCAGACCCAAAGTCTGCCCATTAAATAATCAAATTTTTACCCGTATTTTTACCCGCAATGATTAAATCTTGCGGATAGAGCAGGTATAATTCATCGCCTTTTTGGCTGCGCAGCCCCACCAGCAGAAGCGGCGAGATGTGCCCGTTGCCAAGCACATCCAGCCGAGCGTCTCTTCCCGAGCGTCTCTGTCAAAGGTCTGCGACCACCACAACACCACGAGTCCGCTTCGACTCCGCTTGATTTGAGGTAAAGACCTTGCAATTGGACCAAAACTTCCTTGATAACGCCAGCCAGGAACAACTTCAGCAGTGCGAACAGCAACTGACTGTGGAATACCAGCAGATTAAAGAGCAGGCCCTGAGTCTCGACCTGACACGGGGAAAGCCCTCTTCCGAACAGCTTTCCCTGTCCAACAACCTGGACGGTATCCTCGGCGGCGACTACACCAGTGCCGATGGTACCGACGTGCGCAACTACGGTGGCCTCGACGGCATTGCGGAGATGAAGCAATTGGGTGCCGACATTCTGGGCGTGAAACCCAGTGAGGTGCTGGTGGGCGGAAACTCCAGCCTGACGCTGATGTTCCAGGCTGTATTCACCGCCAAGCTGTTTGGCTACCAGGGCGACGACAGCGCCTGGGACAAAGAGGGCGCGGCCAAGTTCCTGTGCCCGGTGCCCGGTTACGACCGCCACTTTACCGTCTGCGAGCAGCTGGGTATCGAACTGGTCACCGTGCCCATGACCGCCTCCGGCCCGGATATGGATCAGGTAGAGAAAATGGTCTCCGAAGATCCCAGTATCAAAGGGATCTGGTGCGTACCCAAATACTCCAACCCCACGGGTGTGGTCTACAGTGATGACACCGTGGAACGCCTGGCCAAACTGGGCAAGATTGCCGGCCCCAACTTCCTGGTGTTCTGGGACAACGCCTATGGAGTCCACGACCTGAGCGACAACCCGCCTGAATTGGCCAATATTATGGACTTCTGCCGCCAACACGGCACCGAAAACAGTGTCCTGCAGTTTGCCTCCACGTCGAAGATTACCTTCGCCGGCGCCGGCGTGGCCTTCCTCGCCGCCAGCGAGACAAACCTGGCCGGATTCAAAAAAGTGCTGGCGACCCAGTCTATCGGTCCGGACAAGGTCAACCAGTTGCGCCACGCGCGCCTGTTCCCCAACCTGGAAGCGCTCAAGGCTCATATGCGCAAGCACGCACAGATTATCAAGCCTCGCTTCGAATCCGTGTTGAAGCACCTTGAAGAGGCGTTTGGCGAGAACGACCTGGGTCAATGGGAAAGTGCCGAAGGCGGCTACTTTATCTCCTTCGACGCCCGTCCCGGGCTGGCCAAGGCGATTGTCGCCCTGGCCGCCGAGGCCGGTGTCAAACTGACCCCCGCCGGCGCCACCTTCCCCTACGGCCGCGACCCCGAGGACCGCAATATCCGTATCGCCCCCACTGTACCTTCCGTGGATGAGGTGGATGCGGCCATGAAGGTGTTCGTCACCTGTGTTCAGTTGGCCTCTGTGCGCCAGGCTCTCAAGGCCTAGGCGATAACCGTTACCCCCAAAAAAACTCGTCGAAACCGCGACGAGTTTTTCTGGGGTTGAGGTAAGGATAAACTTTCATAAAATCGACACAGTGCGCCAGTAGGTGGCTCTGGTCAGCTATCAGAATACGAGTTTAACCCCGGTCAACCAGGGGTGCGCCAAACCCAGCAACACAAACGCCACCACCCCGGCCACCAACACGCCAGCATCCTTGGCCAGGCTCACCCGCCCCGGTCGGATCCAGATACCGTCGCGGCGATTGATAAAAACCATCTCCAGCAACGCCCAGAGTCCCAGTCCGCCAAACAACAGCAGCGAACGACCGTCACCGTTGAGCAGCAAATGGGCGAGCGCCCACAGCATAAATCCGGTCAGCTGCGGGTGCCGCACCCACTGTTTGAGGTTGGAGGGCATATTGGCGGCGGCCATCAGCACCAGCCCCAGATAGATCAGGATCAGGCCGGGTACAAAACCCCAGGCCGGAGGAAGATAGACGCCGGCTGGCGCTGTCACCGAGCGCCAGCCAAAAACGATCAAAAGCACGGATATCAGCAACAGAACGGACACCAGTCCCTTGTAGGGCATCAGGCCCAGACGCGATACCAGACCGGCCCGCATCTCCGGCGCCGCCGCCTTCAGCAGGTGAACGAGGCTCCAAAGCACCAATCCCAAAGCCAGTAACAGCATGGTAATCTCCCTATAACGTGAATGAATGTACAGGGATTAACTATTGGCGTTAAGGGAACAGAAATCAAGGTGGCTTATCCATCATCCATGGGAGTGAGATGACGGGGGTTTCGGGTGTGATGCATTTATGCGTTTCAGGAAGACGCCTTTGACAAACCCCGAAACGCCCGGGTGTTTTTGATCATCAACAGAAAGCAGGCCACTGAAAGCCCCGAGGCGGCAAAGATCATGCACATAACCATAATCTGGTAACGTGCGGCGATAAAGGGAGACACACCCGCCAGTATCTGGCCCGTCATCATTCCCGGCAGGGATACCAGGCCCACCGCAAACAACGCATTGACCACGGGAATCATCGCTGTATTAAAGGCAATGATACGCCCTTCGCGAAAACGGCAACCGTTTTGCAACTCCGCATGCAAGCGCTCCGCGGCGAGGCTGACCGCGGTCATGGCATTGGCGAAGCTCATTCCCGCCAGGGGTATCATCACCTGGGGTTTGTACCAGGGCTCGAGACGCAGTACGCCCTGGGTAATCAGGGCCAGAGTGGCACCCCCTCCAACGGTAATCGCGATAAGCGACGGCAGGTACACCGACGCACGATCCTGCTCGAGGGTATTGAGCGCGATCCAGCTTGCAGCACCGACCATCACCACCAACACCAGTAACACCATGCCGCTGGATTCGGCATCAAAAATGTAGACCAGCACATAACCGATCAACAACAGCTGCGCCAGCATTCGCACCAGGGCGTGGAGAGCATTGCCATAACCCAATCCCCAGCGCCACATTAACACCAGCACAACCGCCACGGGCAGGAATGCCAGTAGAAGCTGTAACAGCGGAATGGTGGCAATCCCCGTCATTGGGCGTCTTTTATCTGGGTATCTTTCACCTGGCGGTTTGTCACTTTGTCATCTTTGGTAAGCAACGTCCGTGCGTCGGCGATACCACCCACATTGGAGACCCGGGTATAACCCATGGCTTCCAATGTCTGTAACGCTATCCCGGCACGACGGCCGCTACGGCAGTAAAGGTTGATGGCACCATTCTTGTCCCGGGCGTATTGACCGATCTCCCCGGCAATCCGGGTATGGGGAATATTGATATGCCCCTCGATGTGGTCGGCCTGGTACTCTTCCAGGCTGCGCACATCGATCCAAAGTGTCTCCGACGCCAGCGCCTTGAGGGCAAACAGGCTCACCAACACCACACCCAAAAACCTCGCGATCTGGACCTTCATCATCATGTACCTTTATGTTGGTTCAGCAAAAACCGGGATAAGCCGGTGTCAAAGTTTCGCTAAAAACCAAGCACCCGCGCAAGTTTAAAGAGCCCCAGCCCGGTCGCCACCAATACCACCAGGGTGCCCAACAGATTGGCCGGCGCGCGGTTGCAGAAATCGCCCAGCAAATCCCTGCGATTCATGACCACCAAAAGAAACACCGCCGTAATCGGCAACAGAAAACCATTGGCCGCCTGGGCAAAGATGATAGCCGCCAGCGGTTTGGTCCCCAGGGCGGCAAACAGGGTTCCCGTCAGCAATACCACCCCCCAGGTGCAACGATAACGCCAGTCGTCATAGACCGGCGGCCAGCCCAGTGCACCACCCACCGCGTAGGTCGCTGCCAGTGGTGCGGTAATGGCACTGGTAAGCCCGGCAGCGAACAGCCCCAGGGCAAAACAGTATTTGGCCGCGGCCCCCAGCAGGGGCTCCAGCTGCTGCGCCAGTGACTGGGCACTGAAGGCCAGACCGGTCTGGAAAAAGGCGGCCGCCGCCGTACTTATCACGGCCAGGGTAATCAGGCCGCCGAGCCCGATGGAAAGACCGGTATCCCAGCGCGACTCCCTTAGCGCCTGCTCTCTGGGGATATCCGCCGGCCATTTTTCCCGCACCGCGGTCGAGTGCAGGAAGAGGTTGTAGGGCACCACTGTGGTACCAATGAGGGCAATCACCGTCAACACGGAACCACTGGGCAGACGTGGCGTCAGCAACCCCGCCATCATGGCAGCGGGATCGGGCTTGACCATCACCATGGTCAGCACAAACACCCCACTCATCAACAGCACGAGTAACACCAGCACCCGCTCCAGCAAACGGTACTTTCCCAGGGCCAGCAACAAACCCGCTACAACGCCCACCGCCAGAGCCCACACCCGGTTTTCTACCCCGGTAACCGCCTGCAACCCCAACGCAGCACCAGCGATATTCCCAGCCTCGTAGGCGGCATTGCCAAATCCGATAGCGGCAACGACAAGTACTATCACGCCGTTGTGGAGTAGCGGCTGACGAAAAGTGGTGCGCAGTGCTTCAGCCAGACCCTGGCCGCTGACCAGCCCCAACCGGGCCGCCATTTCCTGTAATACCAGGGTGGCTATCACCGAGAAAAGTAGCGCCCACAACAATGCAAAACCGAAATGAGCACCCGCGGTACTGGCGGTGGTAATGGTACCCGGGCCGATAAATGCGGCAGTCACCAACAGACCGGGACCAAAACGGCGACTCACCCCACGCTTCGAGGATCTGTCGCGCTTGGCTTCCCACTGCCCGTTCACCCTGCCCCGACCCTCCGGCATTACAACAGCTGTTTCAGGGGCAAGCGGCCCTGACCTGCTATGGCACTGGCCTGGGCCAGAAACAGCTCGGCCGTGGCCAGGGCATCGGTAAAGGCATCGTGGGCGCGGTACTCGGGCAGGTGGTAGCGCTCGCGGCACTGGTACAGCCGCAACTGGCCCGGCAGAATAGTCGGCTGACGACGCTTGAGGCGGCGCAATTCCAACGCCATGGTATCCACCACGGTGGCGACAAAGGGCACCTCATATATCCTGCGACAGAAATAATCGAGAAAGGCCAGGTCCACTTTGGCGTGATGCAGTAGCAACACCCGCCCCCGCAGGGCTTCAAACATTGGCGGGAAGGCATCTTCCAGGGCCACACCCCCGGCGGCATCGGAGTCTCGAATGCCGTGGATGGTGGCGCTCTCCCCCACCGTCCGGGCATTACGCACCAGGGTCGAGAAACCCTGGCCGATCTCGATCTGGCCGCGTACCACCGGTACAAACCCTATGCTGACGATTTCACCGCTTTTAACATCCAGGGAGGTCATTTCGAGATCCAGGGCAAGGAATTCAAGTTCGCGATAATCCGTTGAGGTGTCGAGCCCGGACGAGCGCAGATACTGCTGCAACGGGAAATTTTCAATAGATTTCGCCTTGAACTGCAAATACTGTCGCTTGAGTTGACCGATCATAGCCTCAGCCTTGTTACCTCGATTCCGGATCTATAAATATCCCCGGGTAAATTTCATCTTCAGAGCCGATTGCGCCTGCACCACCACGTTAAAGGCATCGCGAAGTTGGTGACGCACCAGATCGGAGATGTCTTGCGGCTGCAAATAATTGTCCGCCGCGCTGCCGCGTTCCAGCATCCGCCCCTGGTTTTCCAGGCGAACATGAGCGATATATTCGTACGCATCGCAGAGATCGCGGCAATCCTTTAAAGATAGCATCCCTGTGTCTACCGTTGCCTTTAACCGCTCAAGGGTGTTCACCGCCACCACCCCGGCAGCCAGGGCATAGATGCGTGCGATATCGGTAATGGGAACCACGCCGCGCTTTTTCATATCGAAGGCGTTGGCGTGCTCTCCATTGCGCTCCACCACAAACTGGCGGAAGAACCCCAGGGGCGGCGTGTGGGTCAAGGCGTTTTGGGTCATGCAGGCCAGGAATATGCTGTTGTCCCGGGAGGCTTCCAGAATGGTTTCCTGCAGGCGGTCCAACAATGCCTGTTCGCCATAGACAGCCCGCACATCGAAAAAGATGCTGGCGTGCATCAGCGCCTTGTTGGAAGGTTCGTGAATCCACGCCCGGAAATAATGCTGCCAGGTATTCAACGGCTGGCGCCAGCGGTCGTTGGTGGCCATGATGTCGCCATGGCAGTATTCGTAACCACAGGCATTGAGGCCGTCACATACGTGTTTGGCCAGGGCTTTGAAATAGGCATCGTGCTCGGGTTGAAAGTCATCGCCCAATAACAGGGCATTGTCCTGATCCGACCTGGCGGTTTGGTCGCGCCGCCCCTGGGAGCCGAACGCCAGCCAGGTAAAACGCACCGGCGGCTCGCCCAGACGTGCTATCGCCTGATGAATCAACTGTCGGGTCAAGGCATCGGTGACGGTGGTCACCACCCGGCCGATTTCATCGGCGCGGGCATCACGGGCGATCAGATTGCGCAACAACTCGGGGATATCGCGGCTAACCCGCTGCAAGCCGTCGATATTCTGCTGACGACTGATTTCGCCGATCAGCAATACCGGATCGGATTTCTGCGACTTGACCACATCGGTGGAGCTGATCACACCACAGGTGTGTCCATCCACCCCCACCACCGGCAAATGGTGTATGTTGTGCTCCGACATCAGCATGACAGCCTGGAACACATAGGCGTCGGCGCCGATGGTCACCGGCTGCCGGGTCATCACCTCGGCCACCGGTGTCTGGCTGGATTTACCCTGTGCCAACACCCGCACCCTCAGGTCGCGGTCGGTGAGAATCCCCAGCAGCCGATTGTACTCTTCCACCAGCACCGAAGAGATCCGGGATTCGGTCATTAACTGTGCGGCCGCTTCCACCGTACTGCGGGGCAACACACCGACGGGGTTGGAGACCATCAACTCCCGTACCTGTTGGGTCAACTGGAGATTGGTGTCTCTCTGGCGCACGGCTCGGCGCAAACGCTTGGCGTGAACCTGATTGAAGAAGCGATCGAAATTACGATCCTGGGTACGCAACTGCTGGAAGGTATCTTCATCGATCTGGTAGAGCAGGCCATCCTCGATGACCAGAGCGCGGTTTGTGATGACCTCTCCCGTCAATAGTGACGGATAGCCGAAGTAACCACCCACATCAATGCGATCCAGCAGTTCATGCTCGGCAGAGCGAACTTCAAAGGCGCCACTGCGGACGATATAGAGTTGCAGGTTATCGGGATCGAGCAGGGTCTCGCCAGTGCCCCGGCGGTGGTAGGAAATTTTGACGGCGTGGGCCGCCCGCTCCAGCCGCGACTCGGGTAACTGGTCGAAAGGGGGGTACTGTCGCAAAAAATCACGAACTTCGCGCGTTTCTATACTGTCGTTCATTGGCCGCATCCGAGGTGTCCCTTCCATGCCACAGTAACAAAAAGAGCGAAGGGCGTCATCCTGGCGCGCCTTCGCTTTCATGCGGAAAAGTTATTGCGTATTGGGGTTTTGCGTTTTGCTTACCTTTCAAAGTGATGATTCGGGAAACAGCAGTGAAACAGGAAGCTCACAATATAACGCGGAGTGAGCCGGTGGGCAGCGGCATGTACCGCTACCCGGATCCGGCTATCAGTGAGCCGAGGCATCGCCCGCACCTTTCGGGAAACGAATGCTCTCCACCATTTCCTGCACGTGTTTCGGTGAGTTTTCAGTCATGCGATTCACGGCGAAGGCGACAATGAAGTTCAGTACCATGCCCAGGGTACCAATGCCTTCCGGTGAAATGCCGAACCACCAGTTCTCCGGGGTGTTGGCCGCCGGATTCACGAACTTGAAGTAAATAATATAGGCGGCGGTAAACACAATACCCGAGATCATGCCGGTGATCGCACCCTCTTTATTCATTCGGCGAGAGAAGATGCCGAGAATGATCGCGGGGAAGAAGGACGATGCCGCCAGCCCGAAGGCAAAGGCCACCACCTGAGCCACAAAGCCCGGTGGATTGATACCCAGGTAACCGGCGATACAGATGGCCACGGCTGCAGCGCCGCGGGCATAACGCAACTCCTGTTTATCGGTAATATTGGGCATCAGGTTTCGTTTCAACAGGTCGTGCGACACGGATGTGGAGATCACCAGTAACAGGCCTGCGGAAGTGGACAGTGCCGCGGCGATACCACCGGCTGCCACCAGGGCGATCACCCAAATCGGCAGCTTGGCGATTTCCGGGTTGGCCAGTACCATAATGTCGCGATCGATCTTCATCTCATTGCGCTCGTCACCGGAATAGAACATACGACCATCGTTGTTCTTGTCTTCCCACTTGATCAGACCGGTTTTCTCCCAGTTGCTGATCCAGCTTGGTGCTTCGGCGTAGGCCGTTCCCTGGGCGTGCTCGCCATTGATGGTGTTGATCATATTGACGCGGGCAAAGGCGGCAATAGAGGGCGCGGTGGTGTACAGAAGGGCGATAAACACCAGCGCCCAACCGGCGGACTTACGCGCATCGCGCACTTTGGGTACGGTGAAGAAGCGTACGATAACATGTGGCAGACCGGCAGTTCCCACCATCAACGCAGCGGTGATGAAGAACACGTCGATGGTGCTCTTTGTGCCGTCAGTGTAGGCGGTAAAGCCCAGCTCCTGCGAAAGTCCATCCAGCTTATCCAGCAAATAAGTGCCGGAACCATCGGCCAGGGTGTCCCCCATTCCCAACTGCGGAATCGGGTTGCCGGTGATCATAATAGAGATAAACACCGCCGGCACCATATAGGCGAAGATCAGTACACAGTACTGTGCCACCTGGGTGTAGGTGATACCTTTCATGCCGCCGAGAACCGCGTAGAAGAACACCACGCCCATTCCGATTACAACACCGGTAACAATGTCCACTTCCAGGAAGCGCGAGAAGACCACACCCACACCACGCATCTGGCCCGCCACATAGGTAAAGCAGACAAAGATCGCACAGATGACAGCCACGGTACGCGCAAACTGGGAGTAGTAACGGTCACCGATAAAGTCGGGCACGGTGAACTTGCCGAACTTGCGCAGATAGGGCGCCAGGCACAAGGCCAGTAACACGTAACCACCGGTCCAACCCATCAGGTAGACACCGCCGTCGTACCCCATAAAGGAAATCAGGCCGGCCATGGAAATAAAAGAGGCAGCCGACATCCAGTCAGCCGCCGTAGCCATGCCATTGGCGACAGGGTGCACACCGCCTCCGGCGACATAGAACTCATTGGTCGAACCCGCTTTAGCCCAGATCGCGATGGCGATATAGAGCGCAAACGACAGGCTGACGATAATGATTGTTAGTGTTTGGATATCCATAACTTAATCCTCGTGCACGTCGTACTTGCGGTCGAGCGTATTCATCTTCACCACGTAGACAAAGATCAGGACCACAAAGGTGTAAATAGAACCCTGTTGCGAGAACCAGAATCCCAATTTGAAGCCACCCAGACGGATCGCATTCAGCTCGTCGACCAGCAATACGCCAAAACCGAAACTCACTGTGAACCACACCACCAGCAGGGTCAGCAGCAGCCTGAGGTTTTCGCGCCAATAGGCTCGCGCCTTCGCATCGTTTTCAAAAGCCATCGCTTTTCTCCTCCATTTATCGCTCATTTTCGCCCCTTGTGGCTGTCAGCCAGCACTCAGAGCCATCTTTTTATATCCGAGTTGCAAATATACCCCCGACAGGTAGGTTTGAAACTAAGACATAGGTCTAAGCTGCAAGCTGCAAGCGGCAAGCGGCAAGCGGCAAGCGGCAAGCGGCAAGCGGCAAGCCACAAGATGTCTTCTTGCAGCTTGAAGCTTGTAGCTTGAAGCTTGTAGCTTGTAGCTTGCAGCTTGTAACTTGCAGCTTCAAAACACATACTTCATAGAGAGTTGCAGGCGCTTCAAATTACCCTCGTCATCGACAAGAGTACCGGAAACGTTCTCCAACTCTTTTACCGCATAGATGTATTCCGCACCCAGAGTAAGGCTTTTTACCGGTGTATAGAGCAGGTTGGCGTGGACACTGCTATAGCCCTTGGCCGTTGTATCAGTAACCGAATCGGGGTTATCAGCTTCAGTCATGGAGAAGGTGAAGTTACTGCGCCACTGGTCGTTCCAGAAATGACGGAAGGCCACAAAACCACCGTACTGGTCGATCAGCTCAATGGCGCCGTCGGCCTCAATCTGGCCGGCACGGAAACCGTTGAGGCCCATATAGCGACCCAGGGCATCACCATAATTGAACATAAAGCGGATATCGTCGCGACCGAGCTGGTACTTACCAGACAGGCTCAACGCCGTACCGTTGACACTCTCATCCTTGGCACCATCCTCACAACGAATCTCGCGGGCCATGGCGGCCAGGGAATAACTGAGTCCGCCCAGACTGCCGTTATAGCGCACGATCATGTCCGGTTGACCATTGTCGTCGTAGGGATTTTCGGCACCACCGTAAAGGGTTGAGGCCGGGTTTTCCGCAGCAATCTGCAGACTACCGCTATTCAATTGATGGGTGTAACGAATTTGCGGCTGGCGTTCAAAGATGGTACCCACCGGCCCTACAAAATCGAGACCTTCCGGCAGAGCGCCGACATTAAAGAAGGTGGACCAGGTCTGACCCGCCAACAGTGCATTCTTTTCATTGATCTGCCAGTTGACATAGGCGTGGCGCACGCGCTCGGAATAGGAATTACTGATACGCTCATCACCCTGGCTACTGCCGACAGCATCGAATTCCACATGGGTCGCCACAAAACCGTTTTCCGTTTCGGTGTATGACTTGACGAACAATCGTGATGTTTTGGCGTGAGAATGGTATTCGGTATCGCTCTCCTCACCGCCGACGGGGATCGTGGATGGTACGAGGAAGTCCTCGCCGATACCAGCGGTGGCTTCATTGCCATCGGAATAGGTGCTGAACTGGCTATCCAGCTTCATATATCCGCCCACGGTGATCGAGGTATTACCCAGCAGGGATCCACTTTTTGGCGTGGGCGCGGCTTTCTGTTGTGTCGCGACCTGTTCGACTTTTGCCTCGTTGGCCTTCATCGCTTTCACCAGCTCCGCGACCTGGCTCTGTAATTCATTGACCCGCGTTTGTAATTCTTCGTTGGTCGCTGCACCGGCCATGGGCACGGTTGCCAGCAGGGCGGTTGCAATTGCTGTTCTGGAAAAAACACTCCTGGATCTGTTGCGCATTTCACTCTCCTCCTCTTGACTCCAGGCTGGTATCCAATCCGATCAAGGCATGCGGATTCAATTTCAGCCATGACAGGAGCAGTTGTAATCCTGTTACAGCGGCAACGGTATTAACCATTAGTCGAGGTTCCGTGATTTTCGGGAGCAAACTCGACCAATGTCTAAGTTGATCCGATCCGCGACCTGGACGTTCGTCGAAACCAATGGCCGTCAACGCATCGACCTTTGTCTAATACTCCGGAACGGGGGCCGGTGAGACAATCGGGCCATCACAAATTTTTCATTTTTTATTCACAAAATTAACGCACATACGAAAAGAGGAGAGCACGACGTGTCGGAGCAAAATATCTACCCTGTGCCACAAACCTACCATGCCTATACCCTGATCAACGAAAAGCAGTACCAGGAGATGTACCAACGCTCTGTGGAAGACAGCGAAGCCTTCTGGGCGGAGCAGGCCCAGCGCCTGGACTGGATCAAACCCTTCAACAAGGTCAAAGACGTTTCCTATGCCAAGGAGGACCTGCATATCAAATGGTTCGAGGATGGCAGTCTCAATGTCGCCGTTAACTGTCTCGACCGCCACCTGGCTGAGCGCGGTGACGCCACAGCCATTCTCTGGGAACCCGATCACCCGGACGCACCACACCGCGCCATCAGCTACCGCGAATTGCACGCTGAAGTCTGCCGCCTCGCTAACGGCCTGAAGTCCCTGGGTGTTCAAAAGGGCGACGTGGTTACCCTCTACATGCCCATGATTCCGGAAGCGGCCATGGCCATGCTCGCCTGCGCCCGCATCGGCGCCATGCACTCGGTGGTGTTTGGCGGTTTCTCTCCCGAAGCGCTGGCCAGCCGCATTGATGATGGCAAGTCCCGGGTAGTGATTACCGCCGACGCCGGCAAGCGCGGCGGACGCGCCGTGCCCCTGAAAAGTAATGTCGACCTGGCGGTAAGCCACTGCCGGGAATCCGAGGTGGAACACGTGGTGGTGGTGAAATACGCCGGCGCCGACATTGCATGGAACGACGCCATAGACCGCGACTACCACACCCTGCTGGAGACCCAGAGCGAGGACTGCCCCGCCGAGGAGATGTCCGCCGAGGATCCGCTGTTTATCCTTTACACCTCAGGTTCAACCGGCAAACCCAAGGGGGTACTGCACACCTGTGGCGGCTACCTGGTTTACGCCTCTATGACCCACGAGTATGTGTTCGACTACCGGCCGGGTGAGGTCTACTGGTGCGCCGCCGATATCGGCTGGATCACCGGTCACAGCTACATCGTCTACGGTCCCCTGGCCAACGGTGCCACTACCCTGATGTTCGAGGGTGTGCCCACTTATCCGAGTGTCACTCGGGTAGCGGATGTGATCGACAAGCACAAGGTCAATATTCTCTATATCGCCCCCACCGCCATCCGCACCCTGATGGCCGAAGGCGACACTGCCGTCGAAAGCGCCAGCCTGGAAAGCCTGCGTCTGCTCGGTACCGTGGGCGAACCCATCAACCCCGAAGCCTGGCGCTGGTACCACCGCACCTTTGGCCGCAACCAGTGCCCCATCGTCGACACCTGGTGGCAGACCGAAACCGGCGGCGCCATGCTGACCCCGCTGCCCGGCGCCACTGCCCTCAAACCCGGCTCCGCCACCCGCCCCTTCTTTGGCGTACTGCCGGCAGTGGTTGATGGCGAGGGCAATATCCTCGAAGGTGCCACCGAGGGCAGTCTGGTTATCCTCGACAGCTGGCCCGGCCAGATGCGAACCGTCTACGGCGATCACCAACGCTTTATCGATACCTATTTCAGCACCTTTGAAGGCATGTACTTCAGTGGTGACGGCGCCCGCCGGGACGAAGACGGCTACTACTGGATTACCGGACGCGTCGACGACGTACTCAACGTCAGCGGTCACCGCATGGGTACCGCCGAAGTGGAAAGCGCCCTCGTGGCTCACCCTGCCGTCGCCGAAGCCGCCGTGGTGGGTTTCCCCCACGATATCAAGGGCCAGGGAATCTACGCCTATATCACCCTCAACAGCGACCAGGAAACCAGCCCGGAAATTCGCGCCGAACTGCGCCAGTGGGTGCGCTCGGAAATCGGGCCCATCGCCACTCCCGATGTGATGCAGTGGGCACCCGGACTTCCCAAGACTCGCTCAGGAAAAATTATGCGCCGCATTCTGCGCAAGATTGCCTGTAATGAAACGGATCAGTTGGGGGATACGTCTACCTTGGCGGATCCCGGTGTGGTGGATGAGTTGATTGCCAACCGGGAGGAGGCTGTTTCTGGTTAGAAAGTGCCTCTCGTTTATTTCCTGTTTTGAGTATAACTAGCTCGGTACTGGTATGAGTTTTTGTTGTTTTTGTCTACCACCGCCTTGGGATGTCAGGGGTGTTGACGCCATGCAAAGACTCGTCGAAGCTCTGAACCCTGGGGTAACGGGGGGTGTATTAAGTATTGGATAGAGCGACACAAATCCAAGCACACACAAGAATCAAGCTTGTTATACTCAAAACAACAAGCAAAACGAGGAGAGTTCAGTCAACATGTCATCTCCGTCATTTATCGTGGCTGACGATCATCCCTTGTTCAGGGGCGCTCTGTGCCAGGCATTGAAAATCAATTACCCGGAAGCACAGATACACGAAGCCACCGATATGGCTTCCCTGCAGGATGTTTGCGAAAAACACCCTGATGCCGATCTACTGCTGCTCGACCTCCACATGCCCGGCGCCCACGGCTTTAGCGGTCTGATTTTTATCAATGGACAGAACCCGGAGCTGCCCATCATGGTGGTGTCCGCCAATGAGAAGCCGGAAATAATGAGTCGCGCGGTTGAATATGGCGCGGCCGGTTTCCTGCCTAAATCCGCATCACCGGAAACCATTACCACCGCCATCAACCAGGTCCTGGGTGGCGACATCTGGCTCCCTGAAGGCGTCAACACCAGCACCCCCAACAGCAGCAGTGAAGAGGAACTGAGCATCGCCGAGGTGATCGCCTCTCTGACCCCACAACAATTCCGTGTCGCCACCATGCTTGCCGCCGGGTTGCTCAACAAACAGATCGCCTATGAAATGGATATTACCGAAGCTACCGTCAAAGCCCATTTGACCGCGCTGTTCAAAAAGCTCAAGGTAAACTCCCGTACCCAGGCTGTGCTGGCCATCAGCAGCCTGGATGTCGAACCGCCGGGCGAGTTTACGCCACCGCCGCATCAGAAGCAGCCAACCGGTATCTGATTGCGGGTTAGGGCAATCCAACGCCCCTGTACTTGCGGATACATCATGGTTATCAGCGAATTTCGTTACCGAAACGTTGAATAGCCGAGCGCTTTGAACTCGAATGACAAAAATATAGGCCTCTGACCTCGACAAGCTTTTTGGCCGGACATAAAGAAAATAGCCCTTACCCTATTTCACTTTTATCGCCAAAAGTGAAATAATGGCCATATATTTCACTTTCATCAATTATGGCTGGAGGCCTGATGACCATTAAGCTGGAAGCATACCGGTCCGGGGAATAACTTAAAGGTTACCAATACCAGTTCTTTTCTCCCTCCCCTCTTAACGATAGCTGGACTTGGGATACCCCCCAGGTCAACCAGCTGGTCGAGAAGGCTGCCATTAAACTTGGTGAGCTGAACTCATACGCTCGCCTTGTGCCGAACATTGATCTTTTCATACAGCTGCATGTTACCAAGGAAGCAGTGATATCCAGCCGGATCGAGGGCACTAAAACCAATATAGACGAGGCGCTGCTGCCCGAGGAAGAGATCAACCCCGAACGTCGAAATGACTGGCGAGAGGTCAATAATTATATAAAGGCCATGAATGAGGCCATCCAATCACTCGAATCATTGCCCTTATCTTCACGATTGCTCAAGCAAGATTTGCGGGGTTAATTACCGCCCGGCAAACGAATTAGTTGCTTTGATGTGTAAGCACAATCTTCTCCGGGAGATCACCGGTCAGAGTCGGAACAGGCTGTTTGCATTCGAACCGTATTTGCAGATTTTTAACGGCAAAACCCGATGAACCGCCGCCACAAGTTTCGTAATAAGCGCGCTCTAGAGGATTCGAACCTCCGACCAACGCATTACGAATGCCAGGTGCATTTCCCTTGCGGTAAAACCCTCGCGTTTCCTCGTCTACACCTCTTTCCACAAAGGTCCTCATTGCCCGGTACGGCTGTTTGCTGTTGAGCTGGCCGTAAACCGTCTCGCGATGAAGCCATTGCGGGCACGTCGCCTTGCCAAGATAGGCCGGATAACTTGACCAGGGATACTTTTCGAGATTTTCGACCAGAGGCCGTCTGGTCTCCACGGGATTGCGGTGAATATAACGACTGAGCTGCAGAAGATAAGCGTCCGCATCCACCAGTATCGCCTTGTAACGCCCACGGAACAGGGGGCCATCCGTTAGTCTGAAACGGTTGTAGCGCTGGGTAGATACACCGTTGATATGGCGTATGATGCGAACGAGGTTGGCCTTCGGGGCGTAGCGCTCTACATAAATAGTGATTGCCCATCAGACAATAAGCATGAACAACCGACCCGAATCGGTTACCCGCCTCTTTAAGCGTTTTCAAAAACGCTTGGTAGTAACGCTCGTCATGAAAGATCAACTGCCAGTCCCGGCCACGATTCATGACATGGTAGTGGGCATCCGGGTAGTGAATGCGGGTCGGTCTTGGCGGGTCATATCATAATTGGGTTTTATTATGATACAACTGCGTTGACCCCTTTTGACCCCTTTTCTCTTAAGATTTAGGGGGCGCAAGAAAGCACACTAGAAAGTTCGTCAGCTTGACCGGCAAAACAAAGCGGTCGCCAGAATCCGGCGCTTCTTATATACCAAACCGACCGACAGTGAAGGAGGGAGGTATTTAATGTAGTACTTCTTCCGGGGTTTGAGCGGTCAGAATACGTTCAGACCAGGCCAGCAAAGTCTCGGCATCCGCTTCGGCAATACGCTGGCGGGTTGTACTATTCAGGGTACCGAATTTACGCTCCATCAGGCGCAACAAAACGGCAGCCTCGCCCTGCTGTATTCCCTGCTCCAGGCCTTTCCGGGTGAATCGTTCTGCAAAGTTACTCATTTTCTGTACATCCTCAGGGTATTGTTGCCGATACCGTACCAGCTC
>JBNKHG010000017.1:0-33334 GCA_050290225.1 Cellvibrionaceae bacterium | reverse complement strand
CAGTACCGCGTGGCAGGCAATATCGGCATCATCCAGTTTCTTCAGCCAGTGCTCGCTGCTTTTTCCGGCAAATGCAGCTTCAAGGGCCCGTTCATCCGCTTCCGCGATCCCTGTCACCACTTCTGCAAACCGTGAAGCGCGTCCCTCTTCGGCATGCACATAAATCCAGCGCTTATCCCCGCAAGCATAGAGTCGCTGGTACCCGTTGGGGCCAACAGCGAACTGGCCATGAGGACCGATCACTTCCGGCTCTTTCGGGGCCGTTGTATGGAGAACATCATTCGGCCCACTCATATCCGTCACCCGGCCAGGCACTGTCATTTCCGATTCCCCTTTATTCATTTTGGCCAGCACGCCGGATCTGAGGAGCGGTGCGAGCGTCAGCCATCCATCACGGGTGCGGATATAGGTGCAAGGTACGCCAACGTTGGCAAAAAACGCCTCCCATTCATCCGCGGTCCTGGTGGCGATGATGTCGCCAATCATTTTCCTGGCGCGTTGCACATGCGGACCATAGATGCCCATAAGGTCAGCCAGATTATTATTTTTTCGGCCTTTCCATGGGTTTTCAAAAACGAAGCCTTCTTCCTTCAGTTTTTCATCAATGCCCAGGGCTTTAAAAGCGCGCTCCGCAAATTTTTCTTTCACCGTAAAAACCAGTACATCCCTGCCGTCCGAGGATTTGTAGGTGCCAAAGAACCTGCCATTTCTGTCGCCCGTCAGTTTTTGCAACTGCGTTTCCTCGTCATCATCCGGAGAGTACAGGGACGGTTTCAAAAAATCCGGCAACGCTTTTACCCGCTTTGGGTCAGCTTTCAGCCTGTATTTATCCACAATGGAGGAAAGCCCCGCTTCCACCAAAGGGGCTTCTATCACCGTGCCTTGGCCATCCTTTTTTCGGGCAATGAGCGCAGCCATCACAGCAGTGGCGCCATACATGCTGCCATAGGCGGAACTGAGCGGCACGGACGCATAAAGGGGCGGGAAACCAAGCTTTTGCCGCAAAGCATGGGCTTCTGTGAAGATGCCGGAAGCCGCCGCAATCACACCTTCCCAGGCCTGAATATGGGCGCGCTCCTTGTCCCTGGAGGAAAATCCTGGCAGAGAGAGATAAACCAGGCCGGGGTTCAGTTCCTTGACGCTGGAATAGTCGAGTCCGAGGCGCTTCATGACACCAGGGCGGAAGTTCTCGATCAAAACATCGGCGCGCTCAATAAGCGACAGTGCCTGTACTCTGCCTTCCTCCGTTTTCAGATCGAGTTCCAGCAGCTTCTTGTTGCGGTTGAGAAGCCGGTATTGCGGCCCCGGCAATTCCGGCCCGCCTGGCTTGACGATGCGGATCACATTGGCCCCCTGATCGGCCAAGAGCATTCCCGCCATGGGGCCGGCGTAGTAGTGGCCAAAATCAATAACATTAAGCCCGGCCAAAGGACCCCGGTAGTCGTTAGCATCTTGAGATTGCGTGATTTTTTCAGGCATTTGCATCCTCTCCTGCCATCCAACCCGATAGGCAAGTGAATTCCAGTTATACGCCACGGGAATGTGCCGCGTACCGGCCCATCCATGCGTTCTGGTTTGGTGTGGCTGTGTGCTGCCGGTACTGGCCTTATTGGTCTAATGGTCTCTGCGCAGTTAATAGTCTCTCTTTCCGCACCAGCAGGCCATGCGGAGATGGGCCTGACTATTTATCATGGTTGACCTGAGGGGCGGCCAGGCTGCGGGCTGATCACGTTGTCGAGGTTGAAGCAGGAATCCGCCACAGGGCCAGCACCGCTCCACCAATCAAGTTGTTCTGCATTCACCAAAGCTTTGCTGCAAGCGTCGCCGGTCGATTTTACCGGTCCCACCCCGAGGCAGCGGTACTTCACGCAGGTCGATATAAGCGGGGATCTTGTATTTGGCCAACCGGGTTTCGAGAAATGCCTGGATGGCTTCGGGCGTCACGGTGTAGCCATTGCGTGGCAGAATGGAGGCGGCGACCGCTTCGCCCAGGCGTGCATCAGGGAGGCCGTAAACCGACGCTTCCAGAATGCCCGGGTGTTCATACAATGCACTTTCCACTTCGTTGCAACTGATGTTCTCGCCGCCGCGGATAATGATTTCTTTAATTCGGCCAACGAGGTAGAGGTAACCTTCCTCATCAAAGCGACCGATGTCACCGCTGTGTACCCAGCCATTGCGCAGGGTTTGCGCGGTGGCTTCCGGGTTGTTCCAGTAGCACGTCATGTTGGTGACGGATTTGAAACACACTTCACCCGCCTCGCCCGGCGCCACTTCCTGTCCTTGCTTGTCCACCAGGCGGATCTGCACAATGGGCTGGTTGGGCAAACCGACGCTGGTGGGTCTGGCCCGATATTCTTCACCGAAAATCAGCGCGCCCACGGCATTGGTCTCGGTCATGCCATAACCGGTTTTTGGCAGGGCGTTGGGTAGCGCCTGTTGCAGTTGCCGGAGTCGTTCCGCCGGGGTCATCGCACCGGAGCCGGCAATATCGATGAGGCTGCTCAGGTCATGGTGTTGTCGTTCGGGGCTGGCGAGCAGGTCCATGGACATTGAGGGCACGCCGTTGAAGTGTGTAATGCGTTCGGCCTCGATCAGACGTATGGCTTGCGCCGCGTCCCATTTGTACATCATCACCACTTTACGGCCAAGCAGGAGTGACTGGAGCGCGACGGCGTGACAGCCCGTGACGTGGAACAGCGGTACAGACAACAGGATGGCCTCTTGTGTGGCGAGCGCACTTTCCGTCAGCTCCGCTCCGGCGGCGTCGAGGCTGTGCCAATAGGTGAGCGCGTGCACGAAAGCGCGGTTGCTGGACGCGACGCCTTTGGGGTGACCGGTGGAACCGGAGGTATACAGAATGCATACGAGGTCATCGGCGGCAATGGCGATATCGGGCCAGTCAACCGGCATTTTGCTGTCGTATTCACTTTGTTTACAGAGTGAATCAAAGGCTACGACGTTGTTTGGGAGAGGCGTTGACGGCCTTACCGCCACCACCTGGATAGCGCCATCTGCCAAAGATTTTTGTAAGCGAGCCAAACGCTGTTCATCGGCAAACATCAGTTTGATGTCGCTATCGTCGATGGCATAGCGGAGTTCTGATTCACCCCACCAGGCGTTCAGGGGGACGACAACGGCGCCCGCGGAAACGATAGAGAGAAAAGCGATGATCCATTCGGGGTAGTTCCGCATGGCAATGCCAATGCGTTCCCCTTTGCGGATGCCGAGGTCAGCAACCAGGCGGTTCGACAGGGTGGCGGCACGATTGAATACCTCATCAAAGCTCAGGCGTTCACTTTGGTAAATCAGATAGTCCTGTTGGCCGTATTGTCGGCCTTGCGACAACAGTTCCCGCAGTGAATCGGGCGCGTGTGTGTAGACGGGGTAATCGATGCCGTTGATCGTTTTCCGGGTAACTTGGTACGGGCCCTCTTCCCGAGCCATGCGCTGAAGACAAGCTTGAATTGAGCGATAGGGGTTCATGGATCGTAACTCTAGGATTATTCAGGTGCATTGGCCAGATCGTCGCGCACGGTGCGCGCGCCCAGGAAAAAGTGGATGCTGCACCAAATGCTGACCAGAAACACTATTGACAGCATGGCGTAGCGCAATGAGTTCTCTATGCCACCGGCAGCCATAAAGTCACTCAACATACCCACAAAAGTGGGTCCTAGCCCCATGCCAACAATGTTCAACACGAAAAACAGGATAGCCGAGCTGAGGGCGCGCATGCGCAGACCGACCAAGCCGTGAGTGACGGCCAGAATCGGACCCAGAAAGGCGCCACCGAGAAAACTCGACAACACCAACAGCAATAAAGCGAGGTAGTGGTTACTCAGGGTGAGTACGGCTAGCTGAATCGGCATAATGATCAAGACCGCCAGACCCGGCAGCCATAAGTACCAGCGTTTATCCTTGCCGGCCAAGCGATCCGACAGGTAACCCGCCAGAATAATGCCCGCTCCACCGCCCAGGCCCGAGGCCAGTGCCAGCCAGGTACCCAGTTCGCCCATGCTGATGTCAAAGTTGCGCAAAAAATAGGAGGGCATCCAGTTACCCAGACCATAAGCGACAAAAGTTTTCAGGCCTCCCGCCAGTGCAAGGTGACGAAAAGAACGGCGGGACCAGAGGAATTTGATGGTTTCGGATACCGGTGGCGCAGCACCTATGTGTTGTGTATTTTGCGATTGGCCCCGGGCCGGTTCCTGTATTGTGAAGCGAACCACGAGGGCCAGCAGCACGCCCGGCATCCCCACCACCAAAAGCGCGGTACGCCAGCCAAAAAATTCCCCCAGCCAGCCGCCCAATAAGTAACCCGCCAGAATGCCAATGGAAATACCGGCCGAGTAGACGGACAGGGCAGTCGCCCGCTGGGCTGGGCTGAAGATATCGGAGATCATGGAATGTGCCGGCGGGCTGCCGCCGGCTTCACCCACGCCCACGCCGATACGCGCCAGCAGTAAATGGGTGTAGGTCTGCGCAAAGCCACTGACTGCGGTCATAAAACTCCAGACAGTGAGCGCCAGTGCAATAATACTGCGTCGGGTGCCACCGTCGGCCCAACGGGCGATGGGGATACCGCAGACGACGTAGAACAGGGCAAAGGCAAAACCAGTGAGCAGGCCCAATTGAGTATCGGACAGACCCAGATCGGCTTTAATGGGTTCCTGCAGGATGACCAGTAGTTGGCGATCGATAAAGTTAAAAGCATAAACCAGTGTTAGTATGGCCAGTACATAATAGCGGTACAGGGGATCCTTGTAGGCCCCGGTATCAGGTTTGACGACAGCGGGCTTTACGTCTGGCACCGGCAATTCACTCGGGCTGTTTATTATCGTTTCGCTCTGGGTCATTGAGGAATGGACCTCTGATGGGGCAGGAAAGATTTATGGAATGAAGACAGAAATGAGTGCCTCCATAAAAGCTGAAAACCTCCCTTTTTTGATCCATCAAAAAAGGGAGGGACATTACATTGGACTAGACATCATGGCCTGACCCACGAGGAGTCAGACGCCGAGGTTTCAAGGAAGGGATGTCTGCCTCCCTTATCGTGGATTGCGCACCGAGGTGCACCGAGCCACTATACAGAGTGCCATTCGGCATCAAACTGTAGCCTGTCACGGGAGGCAGACCATGAATAAGACTAGCACTTTTTACATCGGTTTGGATATTCATAAAGACTCCATTTCCATTGCTGTCGCGAAGGCCGGTCGCACCCCTCCGCGGTTTATCGGTACGGTCAATCCCATACCCTCGTCATTACTCAAAGCCCTACGCCGCATCGCGGAGGACAAGCGATTGCGGGTGGTTTACGAAGCCGGGCCCTGCGGCTATGGCTGGGTCCGCTACCTGCGCCGCCACGGCATTGACTGCGAGGTCATCGCCCCGGCCCGGATCGCCCGTTCGCCCGCCGAAAAACGGGTGAAGAACGACCGCCGCGACGCCCTGCTGTTGGCCCGGGAATCCCGCGCCGGCAATCTGGTCAGCATCGTTGTCCCGGATGCCGGGGACGAAGCCATCCGGGATCTGTCCCGCGCCCGGGAGGACGCCGTCAAAGCACGGTTGCGCGCGCGACTTCAACTGAAAGCCATGCTGCTGCGCCACGGGCGCGACTATCACGGTAAAGCTTCCTGGACCCAGGCCCACGAACGCAACCTGGCCACCATCCGGTTTGAGCATCCCGCCCAGGAGGTCGCTTTTAACGATTACCGCAAAGCCGTTAAGGATGCCGACGAGCGTGTCAATCAATTGACTGAAGCTCTGAAGCAGCAAGCTACCCAGTGGCGGCTGTATCCCGTCGTCAGGGCATTGATGTGCTTGCGCAGCTTTGACACCGTCGCCGCCACCACACTGGTCGCCGAGGTCGGTGACCTGACCCGCTTTCCCCACCCCCGTGCCCTGATGGCGTATCTCGGCCTGGTACCTTCCGAACACTCCAGTGGCAATACCCACTACCGGGGCAACATCACCAAGACCGGTAATACCCATGCCCGGCGCATTCTCGTGGAAGCGGCCTGGAACTATCGCCACAAGGCCCATGTCGGCCGCGAGCTGCAGAAACGCCAGGAAGGCCAGAGCAAGGTCATTCGCGATATCGCCTGGAAGGCGCAACTGCGCTTGTCCCACCGCTACCGCCATTTGCGCCTGGGCAGGAAGCTGCACCAGAACATTATCTGTATCGCTATCGCCCGTGAACTCACCGGTTTTATCTGGGATGTCGCACAGCAGGTCGAGCTGAAGGGATAAAAAGCGGTTAAACAGGGGGGCGCCTTCGCTCTTCACAACCCACTGGAGAATCACCATGTCACATCCCCTGTAAGACGCTAGACACCGAATCGGCAACGCGATGGGCGGGAACGATGAGGGGAACCCTCGACGAGTTTTATCCGAGCATCCATTGGGATGATCTCCGTTTCTAGAGCGAGGCAGCCCCGCGAAGAAGAGATGAATTTTGGGAGCCAATCCCCGGATATCAGAATGATCCATCGTCGCTAACTCGCCCGCTCGTCGTGTTGCTCATTCGGTGTTAAACGTTCCATTGATTAGAGAAAGACTATCGTCGAGGCACGAGGGATTAGTTCGTGCCTCTTGACAGGTCATGCCATATCAGAACCTATAGGTTGCTGACAGACCATAGGTTCTGGGTTCGCCATAGCGTTCCGTCATGCGGGCGCCGATAAAACTAAAGAATCGGCGCTCTTCTACATACTCCTTGTCGAGCAGATTTTTCGCCCAGAGATACACTCCCCAGTTATCACCAGCTGAGGTATAACCAAGACGTGCATTAAGCAAACTATGGCTGGGCACCAGATCGTCGGGAGAATTCGTTGCACCGCGATCGGAGTAACGCTCATCCACAAAGTTGTAGTCGAGACGGGTGAGCCAAGTACCGCCGTTCGCAAGGGGTAGCTCGTGTTGTACAGAAGCGTTAACCGTCCATTCCGGCGCCATCTGCGCTCGATTGCCTGAGGCATCGACCCTTTCCCCCGTGCGCGGGTCGGTCACTCCACTATATTTATCGAAGGTGGCATCCGTATAACCGATACCGGCATTCACGGAGAGGTTATCCGTCGGGCGGTACGCGAGTTCCAGCTCAAGGCCTTTAGAAGTCATCGCCGCCGCATTGCGCCAGAGGGTTGCCCCCGTACCCAGCAGCCCACCGTTCGGATCCCAAAACGTCACCTGCAGGTCTTCATAATCCATATAAAACAGGGCCGCGTTGAGCCGCAAGCGCCCGTCCAGCATCGTTGACTTAACGCCAACCTCATAGTTGGTAACATACTCGGGATCAACGATCAGGTTATCATGGAGATCAGCCGGTTTTTGTGCCTGATTCAAAGCCCCGGATTCAACGCCCCGTGAGACACTGGCATAAGTTTGCACTTCATTTGATAAGGCATAGCGAAGCCCTACTGTCCAGGATGGATCTTTGTCTTCCACATCAACCGGAACGGGCACTTCGCCAACGAACCACTTAAATGCAGCTAATATTGCAGCAGGATCGGAACTTTGGAACCTGGATAGCTCCTTTGTTTCTTCCGTATAGCGAACTCCGCCAAACAGTGTCAACGCTTCGGTCAAATGAAAATTACCGTGCACAAAAGCCGCATAACTGGTCACATCGACAGCACCACTGCTATATAGGGTACCAACCAAAGTCGGAAGCCAGTCTTGGCCAACATGAGACGCCGCATCAAACTTATTATCTTGTTTAAGATAATAGAGGCCTGCAACGAAATCGTACCTGTCGCTGACTGGGGAGGCGACTCTCAACTCCTGCGTCCACATTGTTTGTTGGGAAGCATTGTCGCTAGTAAACCCATCTATTGGTCGAAACTCCACATTGTATTTATTGCTTGTCTCGTCCTCGCGCGCCCCGGTAATCGATGTGAGGGTATAGCCATTGCTTAACTCATGCTCGACGCTGAGCGAAACACCCTTGGTTTCAACCGTAGAATTTGGTGAGCCTTCAAGACTGATAGTGAACCGCTTGTTGTCCACTGAGGAGTCGTTAAAGGAGTTGTCGGGATCGGGGAGATTCTCCAGAGCATAAACTTTTGATTCGGACTTGCCTACATCGATATTCAGATAAATCACCGTCGCATCTGAGGGCGTGTAACCCAACTGAAAACGTCCCGCGTATTTATCGATATTGCCGATATCATCGTCGTTATTGAAAAGGTTGGTGACATAACCATCGCGGCGGGTGGTATTGAAGGAAAGCCGTGTGGCGAGCACATCCTCGACCAGCGGGATATTGACACTGCCCCTGACCTGGCGGCGGTCATAATTGCCCACCTCGGCCACCACTTTGCCTTCAAATTCATTCCCCGGCTTCTTGCTGACAATGTTAATGGCGCCGGAGATGGTGTTTTTGCCAAAAAGCGTGCCCTGAGGCCCACGAAGCACTTCCACGCGCTCGATTTCACCCAGATCGGCATTGGAGGCATAGTTTTTCCCCAGATACACCCCGTCCAGATAAACCCCAAACCCTGGATCCAAGCCGATAGCGTGGGTTTCGACACGAGTATAAATGCCACGCATGGCGATATCTGCTTGACCGGGCTGGCGGGCTGATGGATAAATCAAATTGGGGACGCTATTGGCCAAATCCTGCAATTGCTGCGCACCGGTGACCTCAATATCCGCCGCAGTCAGCGCCGTAATCGAAATCGGCACATCCTGCAGTGATTCCGAGCGTTTGGTGGCCGTAACCACTATCTCTTCCAGCATCGCTGATTTTTTGGCGATATCTCCCTCTAGCGCCATACCGGCCACCGGCAAATAGCCGGCCACGGCTACGGCCATTCCAACGGCTATGGTCAGTCGATTGGGTTTCAGTTGTGTTTTCATCGTTACCCACCTCGTTTTATTGTAGATGACTCGTCGTTTAATCGCGTTAAAGGATGCTTCGTAACAGCCTTAATCTGCGTCCGCGTTCTAAGCATTTTTTGCTCTATTGACGGCTTGCTCTTTTTGCTCTCCCGTCAAGCATATGGTCCCCCTGTTAGGGCCTTGTGACCATGCGAAGATAGGCCTGACTATTTACCATGGTTGACCTGGTGGGCTCGTTGTCGGACTGCCAGGAGTAGGCGCTTCAGGCGAAGTCCGACCTACAGGCGGATTCATTCTTGGGACCCCGGATGGTGGGGATGCGGGGTGGTAGGTGTATTGTTGGACTGCCAGGAGCGCGTTGTCGGACTGAAGTCCGACCTACAGGTGGATTCATTCTTGGAGTTGTCGGACTGCCAGGAGTAGGCGCTTCAGGCGAAGTCCGACCTACAAGGGGTTCCCAATGTAGGTCGGAGCCGACTTAGGGTCAGGGCAAAATTTCAGGCAACCTGGCGGAACGCCTACCTAAAATGCAATTTTTAAGATTACCTGACTTATTGCAATTACCGAATGCACGATTTAAGATTGCCTCATTAAATGCAGGAATGGGAAGCACATGTCTTTAGAGCACCTTAAACAACGCATTGAAACGCGGACATTCTGGAAAGCGGGTACTGAAGCCACACTACTACCTGAAAGAAATCTGACCCGCTCAGGTTACCTGTCTCAGCTCGCCGGGCTGGAGGGGGTTAATGTGGTGACCAGCATCATGGGCCAGCGGCGCTGCGGCAAAAGCGTGGTCGGGCGTCAGTACATCGCTAAACTATGGAATGATGGCATCCCCAGGGAAAACATTCTCTACATTAATTTCTTTTTAAAACCCATTGCGGATATCCGGAAAGAAGAAAACTTCGTCGCCCTTGTCGATTGGTGGCTGAATGAGCGGACCCACCCCGAAAAGCCCTGCTACCTGATACTGGACGAAGTTCAAGAGCTGGAAAACTGGGACGACAATATCGCTTCGGTTTTTGAAGACCCATCGCTTCCCTGCCGCATCATCATGACCGGCTCCAATTCAAAAATGCTGTCCGAGGAGCTTTCCACCCGGCTTGGCGGCAGGTATTATACCTTACAGATTTTTCCTTTTTCGTTTGCCGAATATTGCCGGTTCAACAACCTGGACTATGCCCAGTCTCATTTGGAGAATTATTTGCTGGACGGCGGTATGCCTGAAGTTCTGAAAACCCGGAACGATGAACAGCGAACACAGTTGATCGCCGATATTATCAACTCTACTGTCAAGCACGACATCGTAGCACGTTATAACCCCTCCAATCCTCGCCTGCTCTATTCGCTCATCGATTTCTGCCGTACAGCATTTTCCCAGGAAGTGTCCGTTAAGAGCATTTCCCAGGCCGTGGTACAAACCAGCAGCTCATTGGTGGACACTTATATCGGCTATATGCGCGACGTCTATTTTTTGCACTCACCGCCCACCTATTCCTACCGGACGAAAGAATTTCTTAAACGTAGCGTCGATAAGATCTACCTGGGCGACCTCTGCATGGCCGACTACAAGGCCCAGACACAACGAGGCCGCTTGCTGGAAAACATGGTGTATCTGGAACTGCTCAGGCACAATTTCTCGGTTCAGCGGTTTCTGGGGTACAGAAACAGGAATCTGGAAATCGACTTTTATGTGGAAAAAGAGGGTATATCCGCGCTCATTCAGGTGTGCTGGTTATTAGGCGACCGAACCGAAAATCAGGCGCTTTGGGAAAGAGAGTTCGGTAATTTGCACAATACCCATAAGGACGTCGCCAAATTAGTGGTGTCGCTGGATGCGAAAATTGATTCTCCTTACAGGGAGATACAGCATCTAAATGTGATGCAGTTTCTGGCGTGGGTGAAGCAGTCGGCAGACGGCCTGGTACCCGCGCGAGGATGTGTATTGTCGGACTGCCAGGAGTAGGCGCTTTAGGCGAGGTCCGACCTACAAGCCATTCCCAAGGTAGGTACGGGTTTTAATGGCGGCCTAAAGCGCCTGGTTTTGGTGCATCCGCTGCCGCGAACACGTTTCTCTGCTGGCCGCCAGGACCCAGTCAAGCCGCAGGCATCACGAGGGTGCCTACAGTTTCCCCGCCGCCGACAAAGCGGCATGAATCGTAGCGAACGGCAGCAGCAGCGCTAATGGATCGTCCACCAGCGGCACCGCTCCGTAACTTTTGTACCAGCCAGCCACGCCAGGGCTCTTGGCGTCTATCATTAAAGCGACCCCCCCGGCCTGACTGGCGACCCGCAAGCTTCGCCGGCCAGCAGCCAGCAGTAGCTGCCCCCCCAAACCCTGGCCTTGCACTGATTGGCTGACGGCCAGCCGGCCGAGCCGGAAGACCGGTACATCATGGCGGGCGAGGCCACGTTTGACGACCTCGGGTGTGCGGTTATAAAGCAAGGACGCCGGACTCAGGCTGTAAAATCCCAGGACCCGGTGGGCATCGCCATCTGTTATGGCACAATAGGTTTTTGCCCCGCCGCGTTCGTGATTCAGACGCGCGTGGCGCTGCAGAAATTCATTCAATTCGGCATCGCCGCAATCGAACGCCTTGCGATCATGCCGCCGGGCAATCGGCTCTTCATGCCAGGCGGGTAAGGTCATCCTTTCGGCAAACGGTAAGCGGCGGCCAACAATTTCTCGTTCGGCGCAGGGGGATTGTCCAACAACTCGAGTACCCGCAAGCTGTCTTCGGCTGACAGGTGTTGTTGTTCGGCCTTTTCGATAACGCGACGTGCCGCAGGAATGGACGCTCTCATGACAAAACCGGTCAGGTCTGTGTGCTCAAGTGCGGCCGCTCGAAGCAACAGCGCTTTGTCGGCCGGAGGTATTCGCAAATTCATCCGGCCGCTGTCGGTTTTCGTTGACGCAGGCATGGTATAGGTCTCATTTTCATGTACGTAATGATAGCGTACACCTTGGTCATCCCAGTATCAAGGCAGACGCATTGATTATGTACAGGGGGTGTTGACGTACTGCCAGGAGTAGGCGCTTTAGGCGAAGTCCGACCTACAAGCCATTCCCAATGTAGGTACGGGTTCAGCGTGCCCCGCGGAGCGCTTTGGGTATTAACCCGACAAAAGCCAGGTGGCGCGTTGTCGGAATAAATTCCGACCTACAGGCGGATTCATTCTTGTAACTCCGGGAGATTTTCGCGGAGTTTGTGTTTGGCGATTTTAGCCAGGGTGGATCGGGGGAAGTCGTCGACGATGTGGACGTCGCGGATGACTTTGAAATCCGCCAGTTGGGACCGGCAGTGGTCGATGAGTTTCTCTTTTAGCGGTTCCGGGGCGTTTTGCTCGGGGATGACGAAGGCGACGGGCACTTCGTCCAGCATGGTGTGCTTTTGGCCCACCACGGCGCATTCTTTTACCCAGCCGGATTGTTTGATGACAGCTTCGATCTCGGAGGCGGCGACGTTTTCGCCCCCTACTCTGAGCATGTCCTTGCCCCGGTCGGCAAAAAACAGGTGGCCCTGGTCGTCGATGCGGATGCGATCGCCGGTGTCGAACCAGCCGTCCTGGTCGAAGCTTTTTTCATTGGCCTCGGGGTTGTTGAGGTATTCCTTGAAGATGGTGATGCCACGGATGCCCCGCGCATAGAGTGCGCCGGTTTCGCCGGGGCCGCAGGGGGTGCCGTCTGCCCTGCGGATGGCGATTTCGATGCCGGGGATGGGCCGGCCAATGCAGTTGTTGGGGCCGCTGTGGTGGGGGTCCCCCACCAGGGGCAGGGCGATCATTTCGGTCATGCCCCAGTGCCAGCGGGTTTTTACCTTGAAGTGCTCGGCCACCTCCGGGGTGATACCGGCGAACCAGAAGCGGAAGTGGTGGTCCGGCACCGGTTGCTTGAGCAGGGCATTGGAGAAGAAGGCGCCGGGCAGGGATGTCCAGGTGGCTTTGTATTCCAGGGCCAGCTCCCAGAAGGTGGAGGCGGAGAATTTGCGCTGTAATAGTACCGTGCCGCCGGCCCACAGGGTGCTGGTGACCAGGGTGGAGAGGCCGTTGTTGTGGAACAGGGGCACGAAGACCTGGCAGACGTCGTTATCCGTTAGCGCATAGGCCAGGGCCGTTTGCTGCGCCGCAAAAATGGCGTTGGCGTGGGTGGAGAGCACGGCTTTGGGCAGCGAGGTGGTGCCACTGGTGAACTGGATGCGCAGGTCGGCGTGGGGATTTGGGGTTCTTGTGGGTCGGGTTTCAACCCGACCATCTGCATTTTGAGGCGGGTTTGATGTCGGACTGAAGTCCGACCTACGGGATTCGGGGGGTGGGTTTGATGTCGGACTGAAGTCCGACCTACCGGATTGGGGGGGACGAGATTGGGGGATCATGAGGTTTTCAAAGAGGATGGCCCGGGGTTCGCGGTAGCAGGCTTCCATGGGGTTGCAGGGTTCGCCGGCGTTGTCGTTAGTGACGGCGATAAAGCCGAGATTGGGGGCGGCCTGCTGGAGCAGGGGAATAAATTTGGGCTGGGTGACTGCGGCGGTAATGTCCGCGGACTGGCAGTAGTGTTGCATCTCCCGGGGCACTGCGCGGGTGTTGGTCATCACCGAGACCACGCCCAACTGGGCGCAGGCAAAGTAGGTAATGAGGTATTCCGGGCAGTTTTCCAGGTGGATCAGCAGGTGCTGGCCCTTGCGCAGCCCCAAGGCGGCCAGGCCGGCGGCGGCGTTGTTGACGTCCCGCTGGAACTGGGCGTAGGTCCATTGCCGGTGCTCCCCGTCTGCCGGGGCCCAGATCAGGAAGGTTTTGTCAGGAGTACGTTGGACCCACTGGTCCAGGAGCCACGGTACATCCCTTCCCTGTACGATGAGTTCCGCGGTTTGTCGGTCGATCATGGCGGCGATTTTCCCCTGTCTCATTATTGATCGTGATGGGGTTTATGGTCCGCTGTTTAATACGGTCAGCCAATGCCAAGGTAGGACCGACTATTTGTGATTGTTGACCGTTTCGGCCTTGTCCTGGGCGGGCTGAAGTCACCATGGCGGATAAGTCAGTTTTTAGAGGTGCTCTTGAGATTATTGACTTGCGAGGCTTGCAGCGTCGAGCCGACTGGCAGATAATTTAGCTAATTTATCTAAATTAGCTCGAAACTCAGGCCCCAAAATGAACGAAGCCGAGATTTACAGTCGAATCAGGGCAGCCCTGGCTGAGGCGCCGCGCAATCAGTATACCGCGGAGCTCCATCTGCAGATGATCAAATACGCGGATGAACTCAAGCACGTTACTGCCAAGGAATTTTGCGAAGGCACGGGCCTGCGCCAGAGCTTCGGCACCGAATTCAGCAAAATGCGTAACCTGACCCAGCGCCTGAAGGCCGCCGGGCTGGACACCAGCCGGTTATAAAAAGGAGACCATCAATGCCTGAAGCCGATACCGGTGTCTATACCAGGGCACGATTTTTCAAATGCGCCTTACAGGTTAATCCCGCCAATTATGTCAGGTACCGGGGCGAACAACAGACGGTGACGGAGGATGACTATAACGCGCAACTGCTGGATGCGGCGCTGGAGGCCGGCATCGACATCGTAGGTCTCGCCGACCATGGGTCTGTGGACGGCGTGGATAAACTGCGCACGCTGTTTGCGCAACATGACATTGTTGTGTTCCCGGGATTCGAAATTGCTTCCAGTGAGAAGATCCATTTTGTTTGTTCGATGAGAACAAGACGGCTCAGGAACTGGAACGGATTCTTGGACGCCTCGATCTTCTTGATCCGGAGGAAGGGGTGCGGCCAACCAACCTGGCGGCGATCCAGCTAATTGATAAGGTCAATGAGATCGGGGGCTTCATTTATGCCGCCCATTGCACCAACGACGATGGCGTACTGAAGCGCCGAATGAACCATGTCTGGCAGCATAGAGGGCTGTTGGCCGCCCAGATTCCTGGTTCGATTGCGGATTTAAAGGGGGTGGAGAACGATTTTTACCGCCGCGTGTTCTTGAATAAGAATCCCGACTATAGTCGGGCCCGCCCCATGGCGGCCATCAACGCCGCCGATGTCTCCAAACCGGAGCAGATTCAAGCCAATAGCGCCTCGTGCCTGATCAAGATGACCAAACCCTGCTTCGCCTCCTTCAAGCAGGCGTTCAAGGACCCGGAGTCCAGAATCCGGCTGAACTCCGACAAGCCCGAGCATTACTCCTCGGCCATTGAGCGGGTGCGCTTTGTGGGTGGCTATCTGGACGATGTGGATATTGAATTCTCGGATCACCTGAACGCGGTGATCGGCGGGCGGGGTACCGGCAAGTCCACTTTACTGGAGTGCATCCGCTTCGCGCTAAACCTGGAACCGTTTGGCAAGTCTGCCAGGACACAGCATGAAGCCGTGGTGAAAGCTAACCTGGGATCGGAGCGCGGCAGGATCGAACTTGGGGTTCGGTCGGCTGCTCTGCATGGCCGCCGTTTCAAAATCAGCCGCAAATACGGCGATCAGCCCGTTGTGTTGGATGAAGACGGAAACGTCTCCCCTTTTCAGCCCCGGGATCTGCTCCCGGGCCTGGAGTTGTTCGGGCAGAACGAAATATATGAAATGACCCGTGAGCCGCAAAGCCGAAATCAGTTGGTGGAGCGTTTCCTGGAGGGCGATCACGCCGAGTATGACGGTGTGATCGACGAGGCCTTGCACCGATTGAAGTCAAACCGGGAAGCGATCATCAAGGGCTTGCAGCAGAAAGACGAGATTGAAGCCGACGTGGAGCGCCTACCGAAACTGCAGGATCAAGCCAGGCAGTTCCGTGAGTTGGGGCTCGACGAAAAGCTAAAAGCAGTGCCCAGGTTGGAGAAGGAAAAGCAGCTCAGTGGCCGCGCCACGGAGGAACTCGACCGGTTACGGGAGGCCATCGATACGCTAGGCGATAGCCTGCCAGATACAACCTTTCTCAGCGATGCGGCACTGGAGGCTTTGCCTCATGCGGATCTGTTGCGCAGCCAAAGGAGCCTCCTGGAAGCCCTGGCCGAGAAAGTTCGGCCAGGACTCAAGCAGCTGGAGGATGCCCTGGTGCAATCGGCACAGGGGTTGATGACGCTACAACAGCAACTCCAGGACGCAATCGGCACGGAAGAAGCAAAGCTGGAGCAAGCCTTCAAGGAAATCCCGGCCAGCCAAGGTAAAACCGGCCGGCAAATCGGGACCGAGTATCAGGCCTTGCTCAAGCAGATTGAACAGATCAAACCCAGGCAGACACTACTGCACACCCGCCAGAAGCAAATTGACGAGTTGTATACCCAGCGCAAGAAACTGCTTTTCGAGTTGTCGGAAACGGCGAGCGCACGGGCCAGTGCCATGCAGAAATCAGCTAAACGCCTTAACCGGCGGCTGGAGCAGAAGGTTCAGCTCAGGCTGCAAAACGAGGGGGACCGGCAGCCACTGTTAGCGTTTCTCTCTGGCTGCAACTTGGAGGGCGTTGGCCCCAAACGTTTGTCCTGGGTACTTGAGGGTGAGTTTTCACCAGCAGCCCTGGCGGAAAGGATCCGTTCAGGAGAAGAATCGTTGAGGGAGACCGGTTGGGGCGTTACTCCCGCAGTGGCCCAGGCCCTCTGCCGTTTACCGGAGCGAACGCTTCTGGAAATGGAAGAGCTGGCACTACCGGATACCATGGAAATAGAACTGAATGTCACTCATAGCGGGCAAGAGGCACGCTTCCGTAAGATCGATGAACTGTCCACCGGGCAGCAGTGCACCGCTGTGTTGCATCTGCTGTTGTTGGATAACCAGGATCCGCTCATCCTGGACCAGCCCGAGGATAATCTGGACAACGCATTCATCGCGGAGCGTATCGTGACGGAGCTGCGCAATGCCAAATTGACGCGCCAGTTCCTCTTTGCCACTCACAACGCCAATATCCCCGTGTTCGGCGATGCCGAATGGATCGGCGTATTGAGCGTTGAGGATAACAAAGGCTGCATACTTGCGGAGCAGCAAGGGGCTATCGACCTGCCCGCCATTCAGCATCTGGCTGCGGACATTCTCGAAGGCGGCGAGGCGGCATTTAATCAGCGCCGTGAAAAATATGGCTTTGAATAGCCACGTGGGAGAGGTGCATGCTAAAAACTGAACTTTTGGAGATTATCGCCAACGGCGAAAGCTCTGGCGTTGAATTCAAGCGCGATGACATCCGCCCGGAGCAGCTGGCCAGGGAAATCGTTGCCATGCTGAACTTTCAGGGCGGCAGGGTTTTGCTGGGTGTGGAAGACGATGGCACGGTTTCCGGTATTCAGCGCGAAAACCTCGAGGAATGGGTGATGAATGTCATTCAGAGCAAGATTCATCCTATGTTTCTGCCCTTTTATGAAGAGGTCAAACTGGATGACCAAAAGGTGGTTGCCGTGATCAATTTTCCACAAGGCATATCCAAGCCCTATGTGGTACGGGATCGAGGCAAGGAAGAGATTTATATACGCGTGGGGTCAACCTCGCGGCTGGCATCGCGCGAGCAGCAAATGCGGCTGATTGAACTGGGCGGCATGTTGCATACGGAGGTAATGCCCGTTTCCCGCACGGATATCACCTCCCTGGACGACGCACGGTTACTGAATTATCTGAGAGATATCCTGCGCGATCCCGAGATACCCTCGACACCCGATGAGTGGCAGGCCCGCCTGCTGGGGCTCGGCTTCCTTACCGAGGTGGCCGGCAGTATTTGCTGCACCATCGCCGGGCTTGTGCTGTTTGGCAAAAGCCCGCGCCGTTATCTGAAACAGGCCGGATTACGGTTGCTTGCTTTCGAAGGAGCGGATAAGGAATACCGGGCCGAACTCGACGACATTCTGGATGGCCCCATGGTGGGACGCTGGGATCTCACGGATACCGGAAAAACATTGGTCGATAGTGGATTGGTCGAGCGATTTGTCGATGCTATCAGCCCTTTTATCACGCGGGAAGCCAATACGGTGGACGCCGGTTTGCGCAGGGAAACCGAGTGGTTCTACCCTGTCGAGGCCATCCGGGAGGTGGTGGTCAATGCCTTGGCGCACCGGGATTGGACTCGCTTTGTTGAAATAGAAGTTGGCAGCTACAGCGATCGCCTGGAAGTGATCAGCCCCGGAGCTTTGCCCAATTCCATGTCCATAGAGAAAATGAAGGCCGGACAGCGCTCACCGCGAAACCCTTTGATCATGGAAGTATTGCGGGATTACGGCTATGTGGACTACCGGGGGATGGGTGTGCGCATCAAGGTTGTACCGCTTACTCGTGCTCATACAGGAAAAGAGCCCGCCTTTTCGGTTACGGAGGACTATTTGAAAACGACGTTGTATAGAAAATAGAAAGCCCGATCCTGTCGCGCGCCAGCTCGGGCCCCGCCTTCACTTGCCCGAACGGGTAAGCGGCGTGGCTGTCGAAGTCGACGACGTCCAATCGGGCGGCAAAGCCTTTTTAACATCCGTTGAGAATGCAACATTTTTGGGCAAGCTGACTGCCTGAAGGTCACACGGTGTTGTTGCCCCTGTCCTGGGAGCTGGAGCGTGAACTGTAGGCGGCAATCAGGGCTTTGTCGTCGCGATGTTCGGCCCGGTAGTCGGACGGGGTGGTTTGGGTCCAGGTGAGGAAGGCGCGGGTAAAACCGCTGGGCTCCTGGAATCCGACCTGGCTGGCGATAACGGTGACGGGGAGATCGGTGGTGAGCAGTAGTTTGATGGCGACGTCGCGCCTGACGCGGGCCTTGATGGCGATGAAGGTTTCGTTTTCCCGCTCCAGTTGGCGGCGGAGGGTGCGGGCGCCCAGGGAGAGGATTTGCGCCACCTGCTCGATGGTGGGGGTCCAGTTTCCCTCCCGCTGCAGGCGCAAAATGACCTGCTCCACCTGGCCGGTCCAGCTCCAGTCTACTTCGGTGAATTCAAACCAGTCCGGGTACTTGTCCATGTACTCCATCTGTTTGTCCTCACTGAGAGGCAGAACGGGGAAGTGAAGGTATTTCTGGTCATAGCTGAGGGAATTGTGTGGCTGGTCGAAGTGGATATCGCAATTGAACAAGTGCTCGTAGTCGGCGCAATAATCCGGTTTGGGGGTGGCAAAACAGACCCGGTTGAGTTTGATGCGCTTGCCAATCAGCCAGCAGTGGTAGCGGTAGATCAGCAGCAGGCGGTGCCAGTAGAAGATATGCTCATCCATGCCATTGCGCACCTGGTACTGCACCTCCAGGGTGAATTCGTGCAGTTTGTCGTCCAGGAGGTATTCGTAAGTGACGTCGTTGCATACGGCTTCCCGGAATTGGGTGCCCACACGCACCGCTTCGCCGAGGGTGCCGCAACGCATGCGCGCCCGGAACTGTTCCCGCTCCAGGGCGATTTTGCCGGGTCGTTCCAGGAAGCCCATGTAAACGTCGTCGGTTTCATCGCGCACCGTTCGCCACAGGTCACGGAACTGTCCGCCATTGATGACGGCTTCGGGGTCATGGTAGATGTGAGCGGGAATGCCAGCCTGTTCGAGCAGTTTTTCCGGGTCGTAACCGCGTTGTTCGGCGCCCTGGAGAAAGCCCCGGATATAGGCGTTGCCAATGAGCAGCTTATGGTCCGCCATGGCCGCGCCGTGGTCGATTGTTTTCTGTGCATACATATTCATCGCACAACGCTCCCCTGTTATTCACCTCTTTTGATGGAACGCCATTGCCGGCATAGCTTTTCTTATTTATATAGCCGTTAGGCATAAACGCTACAGTCGGGCCAGCTTGTTGGATGTTAATGGCAATCATTGGGTTTGGGGATGTCGGTTGGGGACATAGTATTTACCATAGTTGACCATCTACTGGGAGCGCAAGTGGTTTTTGAGAGGAAGGCCGTTTCGATGATTACGAGGCTGAGGTATTTGTGGGGTGGACTCATTCTCGATCAATATGAACACAGCGTGAAGCACACCCCGACCGCCACACCAGGCTTGCCCTGCTCCAGCGCAGTCAGCGTGTTGCTGTTGATGCCCGCCTTGCTAGCCAAACCAGCCTCAAACCAACGTCGAAGCACCGGCAACGTTTGCGTAGAAGTCGTTAGCGTTGATGGTCATCCGCGCTCTTCCGCCAATGCCGTTCCGATATCTTGACTACGCAGAATACGAACGATAAGCACCTTGCGGTCGTGAATACAGTAGTAAATGGCGTGGCTGCCATAGACGCTGAGTCGGTATCCCGATCGGATATGGTCAATGGGAGGATATAAACGGGGTTGATCCGCGAGTTGTTCAAAGCGAGCCTGCAAACCCGCCGCGTAGGCCTCAGCCTGCTCCAGACCGAATGTCAGAACACCGTATAAATAAATGGCCTCAAAATCCTCGTCGGCTCGCTTGCTGAGCCTATATCCGGCCATCCGCCTTTAACCTTTCCCTGGCTGCACGACGAATATCATCCGGCATACGCTCGCTGATCCCGCTCTGCTCGCCCTCCACGAGGGCCGCGCGAAGCTGGTCCAACCCGGCGCTACGCTCCTGGTCACGCCGGATCAGATCGCGGATATATTCACTATCATTGGTAAAATCACCCGTGGTGATACGTGCTTTGACCCAATCATTTTGCTGATCAGTCAACGTGATGGTCTTGCGTACGGTAGCCATTCTGTCACTCTCCCACACCAACTTCATACTATTGGTGCAGAATAGCATACATTGCTCCGATTTGAGAAGAAAACGGGCCACGCAAGCCGCAGTAACACCCGTGCATTGGGGCTGCCAGTTGTTGAAGCCGGCAGGAGCCAATTCCTGATGATCACCACGCCGGTTTGCGCTTTTCCACAAAGGCGGCTATCCCCTCTTTCTTTGGCATCACTGCTTTCCACGCATTGGAAAAACTGATCCTTCAGATATGGCAGCGCCTGTTCGAAGGCCATGGTCTGTTGTTTGCGGAAGGCGGCCAGGCCCATGGTCATGGTGCCGGGGGCCAGTTTAATAAACTCCCAGACCACAGAATCCACTTCGGCATACAGTGACTGTGGCGCACGCTACGGTTGATCAAGCTTCAATCTAAGGACTGAGCCCATACATTTATATTTGCATCTCAATGGGTTCCCCACGCAAACTACTGGATACAAAAACCTTGTTTGGCACGGGCGATAATATCGTCATATATCTGTGTAGCCAGCCTAATGCGGGGTTGAAGTAGAGCCTGCTGTGCAGGCCAGTAACCTTCTGGCATATCCCAAGATTCTGCTTCCCGGTTTTCCTTTATGGGCATATCTTGCATATCCTGCAGCTGTTTTTTCATTTTTTCTGCAATTGCAGGTACAGAATCCAGTTTGCAAAACCCCTTCCCGTTCAAGTTGATATAGACAGGAGCGCTGATTGCAACAGTTCTTGAAAAGTTTTCCTGGCGTTTACCATAGGCTCTCAACACATACCATGTGCCATGTGCTGCTTTAGCCTGATAGTTCAGTGTTAATTCTGCTGCCCCTTCAACAGAGTGGCTACTTGCAACAACCTTGCCCTGTTCAATTAGCTCAAGTCGATCCAGAAAATCAATTTCGGGACTTATAAAAGATTTAGCTTTAACAGTGATGGGTTTGCCTATGGTGATACCTATATCCGCGCCCATACCCTGCCCATTAACTGCCAATTCCAGCATGGGGCCATTGGTAACAAACGTATGACCGGCTTTTAACCCTTCAAACCAGCCTTGTGTTGAATACCCCTCTGGCATCTGTACGTAGTTTCTCACTGCACCGGGGGGATCGCCCGAATAAGGATAATCAGTGCCGGCAGCAGGAGACAGCTTGTAACCGAGATTCAGAAAATCAAACCAGGTGGTCACGCCAGCATCCACCCACGACAATATTTCAGCAAGGTCCACCAACCCAAAGGGGACGTCGAGCGCCATTCCTTTTCTATGATTCATTCCGTGGGAAGACATAGGGACATCCCTGACATGCGCATAGCCTGTAATCCCCCCCTGTTGATGGGTTTTTTCAAAAACCTCATGGTACAAATAATATCTTTCCGGGCTATGGGTCGGCTCCGTAATATTTAAGTGCAGAGTGTGCCCGCGGCTGGCTGTTCGAGGATCTTCCTGACCCGGCACAAGCACATAGTCGGATTTCCCACCTCTCGCTTCTGATTCCCAGCTGTACTGGTGATAATAGGTTGCACCTATATTTCCCATCTGCAATATATTAGCAACATGAAGGTCTTCAGCCTGAGTCTGCAATAAAAAGTTTTTACTGTCCGGTGCACTGTGGCGACCGTAGTGGATATGGACATCTCCGGAATACCAGCCTTTCCTGGACATATCGGTCCAACGCCTTAGCTGAACGACCACCTTATTAGTCTTGTTTGACTCAATAACAATATCCTTGTGCTCGACATAATATTCCTGGCCCCTGGCGACAACGAGTCTGTAGGTTCCAGCAGACAGTTTGTCGTGGTACTTGCCATCCACATAAAAAGCGCGACGGTTATCAACCGGCCAGGGTTCTCCACCTGGGCGCAGTGTTACAACGCGGGTCAGATCGTAGAAATATTTTATGGGCAAGGCTTCGGTGTTGGGCAGAGGCAGCCTGCCGGAGCTGTCGTACAAGCCGATACGCGCGGGAACTATTTGCCCTTTCTCATTCTTGATTTCCAGAGAAAAGTCTCCGTAGGAAGTGGGTAATGGCGTTTTATAACTCCGTTTGATGGCAATAGCGCAAACCGTCACTGTGCGATTGAAAACATCATCCATGTCCACTTTGCTCCAGTCGATATTGAACCAGTCAGCAACTGGCATAAGGGAGAAATCTGTTCCCCGGGCAGGTTGCAACCCTGCGAAGCGGGCACGTTGCAGGGTAAAGGTCTCCCTGTGCCAACGCGTCTTGCCTTGCTTGGGTAGCTGGGCTTTTACCTGCATGCCGTCCTGGCCATTGCCGTCATAGGCCAAGGCAACTTCGCTGTGGCTGGTCTTTATATCAAACTCCACTTCTACTTCCAGAGTTTCGTCGATATCAAAGGCGTATTCATCCAGCACATTGAAATTGATGGCGCTGCCGGTCACACAGTGTTTCCCTTCAATGTCGATACTGCTTCCCGAGGCGTTCACACTGACATTACTGATTTGCGCGTTGTGCCAGTCTACTGGCTGAATCCCTCTGGGACTGATGTCGTGCGCTATCGAAAGGAGAGGCAAGCACCACAGTACAATAGCATTTACCAACAAACGAAAGCCAACCTCAAAGCTCATCAACAGTACTCCCACAATTCAAACAGCTTCTCTACGCCAAAAATATCACCACCTTGGATTACGTTTCTCGACAAAAGCAGCTATCCCCTCTTTGGCATCACTGCTTTCCACGCATTGGAAAAACTGATCCTTCAGATATGGCAGCGCCTGTTCGAAGACCATGGTCTGTTGTTTGCGGAAGGCGGCCAGGCCCATTTGCATGGTGCCGGGGGCCAGGGCGGCGAGTTCGGACGCCAGTGCGCTCACCCGGCTATCCAGTTGGTCGGCGGCGATGGCCTCGTTGATAAGGCCGGTTTTCACGGCGGTTGCGGCATCGATGGGCAGGCCGCGCATAATGAAATCCAGCCCCTCCCTCTGGGGCATGACGTTGAACAGCCCCGCCATGACTTGGAAGGGCCAGAGGCCGCGGCGAATTTCCGGGGCGCAAAATTGGGCGTGGACGGCGGCGATGGCGTGGGTGGCGTTGCACACCATCAGTAGCGCACCGGCGTAGACGGAACCCTGGATTTTGGCGATTACAGGCTTATGGAGGTTGTAGAGGCGCAGCACCATTTCGTCCGGTTCGCCGGGGCGTTCTGCCAGAATGGGCACATTGGTGGGCGGTTCGTCGGCATTGCCGTGCATGCCCTTGAGGTCGCCGCCAGCACAGAACACGTCGCCGGCACCGGTAATGACTACAACCCTGACATCCCGTGATTGTTTGGCGTACTCAAACACATACACCAGCTCGTTGATCATGGTGTTGTTGAGGGCGTTTTTGCGATGAGGCCGATTGAGGGTAACCGTGAGGATATGCTCGCTGAAGTCCACTTCCAGGGTTGCGAATTCCAGGCTGTTCAAAGAAAGAGGTTCTGTTCGGCGTTGCATGATTGCTGTTCCTCGATTTATGGGGGCGATCGGACTGTAGGTCGGACTTGTAAGTCGGACTTGTAGGTCGGACTTGTAGGTCGGACTTTAGTCCGACAAATACCAAGACCCGCCGCCCTATGTCGGGTTAAAACCCGACCTACAATCCTTTGTCGGGTTAAAACCCGACCTACAATCCTCTGTCGGGTTAAAACCCGACCTACTGCCGGTCCGGTGCCAGGTGCTTGGGTGCCTGAATTATCTTGGCCCGCAGATACTCCCCTAAGGATTTGGCCTGGCCGTCGGTGCGGGTGGTGGCGGCGATACCGTCGCCCAGCACATCGTGGATAAAGAAGTTAAGCGCTTTTACGTTTGGCAGTTCGTAGCGCTCGATGGCGAATGCCGCCATATCCGGCAGCAGGCGTTTGAATTCATCCACGGTGAGATAGTGGTACAGGAAGCGATAGGCTTCGTCGGTTGTGGCCCACACTCCCAGGTTGGCGCAACCGCCCTTGTCGCCGGAACGGGTGCCGAACAGGCGGCCGAAGGGCATGGGCTGTGTCGTGTCAAACGACAGTGGGGGTATTTCCACCGGATCGGGTTGAAAGTGCACCGTTTTCACTTGTTCAAGCTGGCTGGTGGGCTGGATGTCGACAGGACTGTCACCGAGGTGGACCCGTTCAGTAATGTGCTGGCTGTTAATCAGGGCCGGCCAGTGGCGTATCAGGGGGCCGGTGGGGATGGTGGGTGTGCGCACGAAAAAGCCGGGAAAGCTTGCCAGCCCCAGCTCAATGGCTTTCTGGTTGATCTGGCGACCTACGATTTGCGGGTTGGCGGATTCGACGATCACCCGCAGTACGGCGTGGGCTTCGTCATTGGATTGGGGGTTCTCCTTGTCGGTGCGCAGCAGTTGCACCTCTGCCCTGTCGAATTGTTCCCGTCCACCGAGCGAGTCGAACAGCACCTCGGTAAAGACATCGGCCTTGGCCTGGATATCCAGGCCGGTAAGGAGCAGTTCCACGCAGTTGCGATGGCCACCGGCGACGTTGATGCAAACTTTGTGGGTATCGGGCGGGCTGGAACCCTTGCAGCCGCTGACCCGCACCCGGTCCGGGCCGACCTGTTCGAGTTTGACGGTGTCGAAATGTGCGATCACGTCCGGATTTTTATAGGCGGGCGCGTTGGTTTCGTAGAGGAGTTGGGCGGTCACTGTGCCCACCGATATCAAGCCGCCGGTGCCCGGGTGTTTGGTCAGGATGAAATCCCCGTTGGCCTCAATCTCGGCGATGGGGTAGCCCATGTTGTGGAAGCTGGGCACTTCCTGAAAGAAGGCGTAATTGCCTCCGGCCACGGAGGGGCCACATTCGGTCAGATGCCCCGCCACCAGAGCGCCGGCCAGAGCGTCGTAGTCATCCCACTGCCAGCCGAAGTGCCAGGCGGCGGGGCCCATCACCACGGCGGCGTCGGTGACCCGGGGGCAGATAACGATATCCGCGCCCTGATCCAGCGCCGCCTTGATGCCCCACGCCCCCAGGTAGGCATTGGCGCTGAGTGGTGGCAAGTCGGCTTCGCCAAAGGCCTGCCCGGTTTCGAGATGGGCCAGGGGCTCGCCGCCATTCACCAGTTCGTTAAGCCGGGGCATCAGGTCGTCGCCGGTGATATAGGCCACCCGGGCCTGCAGGCCCAGTTCGTCGAGGATGGCTTCCACCTCCCGGGCCATGCCTTGGGGATTGAGCCCGCCGGCGTTGGTGACGATCTTGATATTGCGCTCCAGGCACAGGCCGATGACATCCCGCACCTGTTTGAGAAAGGTGCCCACGTAGCCGACGTTGTCGTCCTTCTGGCGCTTGTTGTGGAGGATGGCCATGGTGAGTTCGGCCAGGTAGTCGCCGGTGAGTACGTCGATGGGACCACCCTCCACCATCTGCCGGGCGGCGCCGAGTTTGTCGCCGTAGAAGCCGCTGCAGTTGGCGATTCGGATTGGTGATCGTGTTTCGCTGTTAACCATGGCTATCCTTTTTCAATTTCCGTGCAATGGTGGAACGTACCGCACCAGTGGCTTGATTCGGCTTCGGTAATTTGTTGAATATGGAGTACGCCGGGCTAACTGCCCAGAGCGAAAGGGGAATGGATATTTAACATTTTTGACCGCCGTTATGCTTTGGCCACCATGCCGCCGTCGACGGGCAGGGTAATGCCAGTGACCCAGGTGCTGGCCCGGGAGGACAGAAAAATGGCGGCACCGGCGGCGTCTTCCGCTTCACCGGTACGGCCCCTGGGAATGGTATGCAAAGGAAAGCCCCAGTTGGTCCGAGGCGCACTGCGAAAAGCAAAAATGGCTACTGGAGAAAAACCTCCTCCCCTACCTGGGGCAGGATCCCCTCCAAGATATCACCCCGCCAACACTACTAGCCGCTCTCCGACGGATTGAAAGCCGTGGCGCACTGGAGACAACCCGTAGAGCCAAGCAGGTTGCCGGTCAAATTTTCAGATACGCCGTCGCTACCGGCAGAGCAGAGCGAGATCCAAGTGCCGACATCAAAGGGGCGCTCAAAACACCTCAAACGAAACATTTTGCCGCCATCATCGATCCGGTCAGAGTTGGCCAACTGCTGAGGGCAATCGATGACTATCGAGGTTCCTACACTGTCAGAGCTGCGCTAAAACTGGCACCACTTGTCTTTGTGCGTCCAGGCGAACTACGACAAATGGAATGGACCGAAGTCGATCTGAGCAAAGCCGAATGGTGCCTGCCGCCGGAAAAAATGAAAATGAACCAACCCCACATAGTTCCGCTCAGCGCCCAAGCCATTGAAATCCTCAAAGACCAGCAACCGCTATCTGGCCATACCCAATATGTTTTCCCTGGCGAACGCAGCAGAAAACGCCCCATGAGCGATAACGCCCTGAATGCTGCGCTCCGCAAAATGGACTTCACCAAAGACGAGATGACCGCCCACGGCTTCAGGGCCATGGCCCGAACCCTGCTGGATGAAGAACTGGAGTTCCCCCACCACCTGATAGAACATCAACTTGCCCACGAAGTTCGCGACCCCCTGGGTCGCGCCTACAATCGGACCAAGCATCTACCACAACGGAGGAAAATGATGCAGGCGTGGGCAGATTATTTGGATCAACTAAAAGCGGGCGCTGAGGTTATCCAATTGCGCAGAGACGCCTGACGCTCCGCCAAAGCAAGTTAGTAACCAGACATGGTTTGATGGCGTTTTTCACTGTAACAACCACCTGGCGCCCAATTGGATATCAGGTTCATCGCACCAAACAAACACACAATAAGCTAACAACAAAACAACACGATATACTAATTTAAGGACAGCATGATATACTAGCCATGGCGCAACACAATGAGCGAGTAATACCCCATGGCCACACCCTCTGAAAAACTGGCAGAGTCGTTATCGGTCCTCAAGGATCTGCAGGATCGTGGTCAGGCGGCCATACGCTCGAAGGCGCTGACCCGCACCCATCGCGAACGCCTGCTCCGCAATGGATTCCTGCAGGAAATCGTCAAGGGGTGGTATATACCCTGCCGCCCCGACGACAAGGCCGGCGACAGCACGGCCTGGTACGCCTCTTACTGGCAGTTCTGCAGTTCTTATCTGGACACCCGCTTCGGTGACGACTGGTGCCTGTCGCCGGAACAATCCATTGCCTTGCATGCGGGGAACTGGACGATCCCGAAGCAACTCCTCGTCAGGACGAAGAAGCCCAGCAATAATCTAATCAACCTACCCCACAGGACATCCCTGCTCGGCATTCAAGCCGACCAACCGCCCGCCGGGGACAGGGTCAAAATCCAGGGGCTGCAGGTCTATTCGCTGCCGACAGCGCTGATCGCATGCGCACCGGGTCTGTACCACCAAAATCCGACAGATATAAGGGCCGCTCTCTCATTGATAGGCGATGCGTCCGACCTTTTGGCCCGGCTCCTGGATGGCGGCCACAGCACCATCGCGGGCCGCCTGGCCGGGGCCTTTCGCAATATAGGCAGAGAAAGCATCGCCAATGACATTCTTCAGACGATGAAAGCAGCGGGCTATACCGTCAGAGAATTCGACCCCTTCACCGAACCCAGTCCGATGATCTTCACGAAAAGAGAGCCGTCACCGTATGTCAGCCGTATTCGGCTCATGTGGGAGTCGATGCGCAAGCCTGTCCTGGAACATTTCCCGGACCCGCCGGGACCACCCATCGACAAGGCCACTTATCTCAAGCAGGTCGAAGACATCTATACCTCCGATGCCTACCATTCTCTGTCAATCGAGGGTTATCAGGTCAGTCACGAATTAATCGAGCGGGTCAAGGCGGGCTCATGGAACCCTGATGAAAACGACTACGACCGAAACCACCGCAACGCCCTGGCGGCCCGAGGTTATTGGCAGGCATTCCAGGCTGTCGAAGGCAGCATAGGAAAGATACTCGGCGGCGAAAACCCCGGACTCATCGTCCAAAAGGATCACAGCACCTGGTATCGGGAACTTTTCGCTCCCAGCGTGACAGCGGGCATCCTGAAACCGTCCGATCTCGCCGGCTACAGAAACGGCCCGGTCTACATCAGGAAATCGATGCATGTTCCGCCCAATAAAGATGCCGTAAGAGACCTGATGCCCGCCTACTTCGAACTGCTGGAAAATGAACCCGAAGCCCCGGTACGGGTCGTGTTAGGCCATTTTATATTCGTCTACATCCATCCCTATATGGATGGCAACGGCCGCATCGGTCGGTTTCTGATGAATACAATGATGGCCTCAGGCGGTTATCCCTGGACCGTCATCCCCGTCGAACGGCGCGATGACTATATGAGCGCCCTGGAATCCGCCAGCGTCGACCAGGATATCGCTCCATTCACGAAGTTCCTGAAACAAATTACCCACACCTGAATCTATCCAATAATTTATGTGAAACAAAACCCCATACTGCCTTGTAATCGGCGGCCTACGCTTGGGTTGGGTTGAATTTTTCGGGGCTGACAAGGGGACTTATTTGGATTAGTGAACTTGCTCCAAGATGTTAAGCCTATTTCCTAGACTCGATCCACTGGATAATGACGCTTTCATGCCACCCCACGGATCGAGCTCCCGTCAGCTTGATCTGCTTCGGAAATTTCCCCTTGGCGATTTCCGCATAAATGGTCGTGCGGGCCAAACCCGTCATGGCCATCACCTCCCGAAGCCTTAATATCTTTTCGCCCAACCGGCTATGCGGCCCGCCATCCCGCCAGCCATGCTGGCGCGATGCAACGGCACAGCACGCAACCCGCAGACTGTCATGGTTTGTCCAGGCGTGCCGGGCATAAGCCGATTGTCATTGTCCCCGCTGTCTTCCATAGACAGCCTCGGGCTGAGCGGATCAGCCAAGCGCGACCGGCGCTCAATCCGGTTTGATACTCACCAAATTCAGGGTTTGACGGTGGGCAATGTGGGCGGCAATCGAAACTATGGCTACGGCAAGCAACTGGCCTGGGCCGGAAAGAATGCCCTTCTGGACCGTTACGGTCAGGGGCACTTCAGTACCCGAGCGAGGGACTATCTTGGAAGAGAAATTGGTCGGAGCGGCCGGATTTGAACCGACGACCACCACACCCCCAGTTAGGCAGGATTTTATGCTTAACGTTTTGTTTTATAAGGATATTTTAAGATTTAAAATGTGTGTAAAAACCGCCAACAAACGTGCAATACCGTGTAACACAGGGCAATCATTCAAGTATAATTTGCCCACAAATTGAGCGATTATTCACCCTCAAGAACTCACACGTAGAGCATCTTGCAGGAAGGTGGTCACTGTAAAGCCCTGGAGTCACAATTTCAGGTTATTTCCTTTAGATCCAACCACTTAGCTTATTCTGCGTGCAAGTGGCATAAAAATCAACCAATTAGAAATCAAAGACTTACGCGGCTTTCTGTGACATCAACACACCCTTATATGGTTATATTTTATGCAAGCTCGGGGCAGGAGCAGCCTATTACTACTCCGCATCCAGTTAGACGGGTTTTGAAAACTTACTTAATCATGGGTTTCGATTTTGAACTCTAGATTCATCTTTTCAGCCGCGTCCCGGTTTGCCTTTATGTGGTTATTAACACTTAGGGGAGAATTCCTACTACTCACGGTGTTACCGCAAGAGCCACATTTATGTGTTGAATCGCCAGCTTTCCAAGCTACTAACGGCATAAGTTCCTTTCTGGCTGCCCAACAGGTGGGACAAAAAGGTGCTCCGGTAGGTTCTCCATTCTCGCCTATGTAATACCTGGCATTTAGATAACCAACCGTTTTATTTCTGTTCTTTAACTTTTCAGTTAGCTCTTCAATTAGCTTGTTTTTTTCGTAGAGTCTATCATCAAGATCTCGAACAGTTTGCTTTGCATCAACTAGAGCGTCGATCATTTTTTCTAATTCTACCTTCAACAGAGCTTTATCTAATGCACTATCGGCTTTCAGAAGAAAAGAGCCAACGTCTAAAGCGGTCTTTAAGCTATTTAGAGCAAAAGTTATTTCCTGCATCGGCATCTCAATTTTCCTATATCTAGTGTCAATACTTCCGCTAAAATTCATATGCAATTGATTTTGCAGCACTTTTCCTCGTTACGCCAGTTAAGATCATGCATTAAATAGGCCCCCTCCCTTGTCAGAACCCCTACAGATTCATCACTTGGGCCATATGGTAGCTTAACTCGATAGTCTTGTAGTTGAAATGACGTCTTAGTGCAATCAATCAGCATCCGCATATAGATACAGTATTTTTCGTAATGCATCCCCCTTCGCTGAAGATAGAAATACTAAAAGCTCTATATAAGCACTTGATTTATATAAGCACTTAGATATGCTCAAGATCCTCGCAGCCAAGGACAACAGGGGCTTGCTTTTACCTTTCTTCCTTATTCAGCAAGTTTCCCGCAGGATTACCTTTAAATAAAAATAGTTCGGCCTCTGGGCTTTAGTGACAATATATTGAGATTATCTACAAGGACTTCATGAAAAAGCTAAAAAGAAAATACAAGCAATGGATGATGATCCAATCTACAAGGGAACTCAATAAAAGAAAGAAAAGAAATGAAGTCCAGAATCAGGCAAAAGCTCGCAGATCCCGACGACGACTCACTGAAACTCTGCTCAAGCTGAGTCACCAAGCTCGAGAATATGAATATATTAAGAAACTCAGTAAAAACTGTAGGGGTTATCTACATATTACTAAAAATGTCAATGTCAGCCTCCCCAAGAAGTTTTCTTTAATTGAGACACCAGAGAAATCACTGGAAGTGATATCCAAGCTCTTAATGTATGGCCGAAAACGGAGAAACTTTGAGCTGATGGTGGACCACAGAAACACAACTTCTGACTATTCAGCGATATCTCTGTTGACATTTTGTACACATTTCCTTGCAAAGCGCACAGCCCTGAGGCGAAACAGACGACCTGCCTGGGGCGGGGTATACCCAGATAATAAACAACAGCAGCGATTAATCAGCGCTGTAGGCATGGCTTCCATGGACATGACCATTGATATAGGAGAGAAAGCCGACAAATTCAAAGATCGTAGCGATTATGTACATTTTAAAAGGGATAGTCATAGAGAAAGCGAGGTGGCATTCGGCTCACAAAGTCTAACGACCAGAACCATCATGGACTTTGAAGAGTATCTAAATGAATGTCTCGCGAAATGCAACCTCCAACTCTCCCAGACTGGCTCAGCAGATATAGGTGAGTATATTGGTGAAATTCTAGACAACGTAGAGTGGCACTCAGGTGATGATTTGTGGTACGTCCGTGGATACCTAGACGGCACTATTAATAACCCAAGTTGTGAGCTTGTAATATTCAATTTTGGTCAAAGTATAGCCAACTCATTCAAAAATTTGCCAGAAAACCACTTCGCCAGAAAGGAAATTGACCCCTATGTAAACAAGCATAAGGACAAAGAAGGAATAACCGAAGAGAATCTTTACGTGGTTGCTTCCCTTCAAGACGGGTGGAGCAGTAAGAACTCCAAAGCAAGTGATACTCGGGGACAAGGAATGATTGGGCTAGTGGAGTTCTTCCAACAACTGTCAGACGAATGCAATTACGTGAAAAATAGCGCTAAACTGTCTATCATTTCTGGGAACACACACATTTTATTTGATGGAAAATACAAACCGGCATACAATATGCATGGAAAAATAAGGGTCATTGCTTTTAATGAAGAGAATGATCTTAACAAGGGGCCGGACCCGAAATACGTAAAACGGCTAGGAAGTATGATCTTTCCTGGCACCTATATTAGCATCAAGTTTCCTGTTTCGGCCCACCTTGAGGCAATTGTCAAATCAACTTAGGTGGTCAAATGAATACAAACACCGCCATTAACCTTGAGCAATATGGCTCACTCGTTTTTAGTGGCCGTCGAAATGGTGCTCGCGCTCGCGATCATTATCACATGGCAGAGCGCGATGACGACTATGAGACATATTTAATTATTGTTCCTAGCGAAACTAAGGTTCTGGGCAGTTCATTTTTGCTTGGAATGTTTGCAGACTCAATTCAGAAGATGGGTGGCAGAGAAAACTTCTTGGAAAAATATCGTTTCAGAAATCTACCTAGTCGTTTCCAGAAGAATTTGGATGATGCAATTGAAAGAGCATTGAGGAACAAAATTCAAATTGTTTCGTAGTATATGGATAGAGCACATAACCCATGGAAAGCATTAGCAGTCGTAATTCTACTTATAGTACTGGTTTTATTCACTATACCAGTAACCATCTTCTTTCTAGTAGAAAATGATTGGGATGCTGTCAGGGCTTACGCAGCCATAATCTCGGCAATATTCGCACCTATAACTTTAATAGTTGCATTGATTACTCTTATTATCGCTAGGAAAGACAGGAAAGAGGATCAGAGCCTTTCTGTTAAGGATGACTTTTGGTTTAGGACAATTTTACTACCAGCAGCTAACAAAGGGCTGGAGGAGTTCTTAAAAAAATATCGAAGTATTATTTCTGGCCGAGCAGGTGAACTTAATTCTGAGGATTTCGTGAATGATATTTCTGAGTTGCGAGAATCCTTCAAGCGACTAATGTTTCTCAGTTTGAGTACCGTAGAAAAAATAGAAGAAATCATTGATCAGCTGGAAACGTACATCGGGCTCCATTTTGTGCCGGAAGATGATCGAACTCAAATCCAAGCAGTTGATGAGATTCTTGACATAGATCAAGCACATCTGGCCATTATAGAGACGTTAAGTCAACTTCATACTGAAATTATACAAAATCGAGTCTGACACTTTTGACCAAACTGCTTGTTCAATTTTTCGACACCCCATCTAGAGAAATGAATATTCTTGTTAATGGCCAATTAAAATGACCCAGTAGCGGTCAATAATTTTGACCCACCCCCTGTATAGAAATTGGGCGATGTCGCCCGTAGTATCCCCCGCCTAAATTTGGGATTGGGGGTACCACTTTGAAGGAGTGGGTTGTGAT
>JBNKHG010000016.1:0-78571 GCA_050290225.1 Cellvibrionaceae bacterium | reverse complement strand
CGATTGCTGCCACACTGTCCGTGGCATTGCCGAATGAATTCCGGCTACTTGCTGCAAATGGCTCCAGATACCGCTTGCATCAAGCTTGAAACTGGAGCGGGAAACCGGGTTCGAACCGGCGACCTCAACCTTGGCAAGGTTGCGCTCTACCAACTGAGCTATTCCCGCAATGGCGTCCCCTAGGGGAGTCGAACCCCTGTTACCGCCGTGAAAGGGCGGTGTCCTAGGCCTCTAGACGAAGGGGACCCAGATCCTCTCAAACAGCCTCGCTGCCAGAAAGTGGAGCGCATTCTATGGACCTGAGGGAGCTCTGTCAACACCTTTCGATCCTTTTTTAGCGGTTTGGAAACAATGACTTAGCAGACCAATCCGTTCCCCCTCACACACCTTCCGCCCCTCCCTTTGAGACCTGGGTCATCCGATGGTCAGCTCAGGATTGCATGCCACAGACCAAGCCGATAGCATTAGCGTATGTCTTCAATGTATATAGCCGGAATTATTGTTGCGCTGCTGATTTGCGTGTTGTGTTACGCCGTAATCGCGCAGAACATCGAGAAAAAGCGCAAGCAAAAGCAGCGACTCCTCAGCGCGCTGCAAGTGCGCGCTCGCAACTTCAAATTCATGCTGAACGGTTTCCCGCAGGACTTCCTGACCAAAGAACTGACAATTCTGGTCTATCGCTGCCTGGTGGACGTCTGCGAGCAGCTGGCCAAGCTCGAACCCCGAGAGCCCGCCTACGTGGAGGAGCTGCAGCTTTACGGCGGCCAAATGGAAGAGGCAAAACGCAAGCCGGCGCAGTCAAAGCGAAAAGCACTGGAAAACCCGCAGCAGGTGAAAGAGGTCAAGCTGCATCTGGAGGACCTCAATAAATTTATCCACCAGCTGCAAAAACGCGGCTCGATAAATCAGTCCCAACTGGAGGTCTACAGCCGCCAAATCAAGCAGCTGGTGCTGCAGATGTCCGTCGACGCCTACCTGATGAATGCCCGCCAGGCCGAGGGGAGCGAGAAAACCCGGCTTGCCATCCACTACTACAGTCTCGCGCGCAAGCTGCTGGTAAGGGAAAACGCCAAGGGCGTCTTCCAAAAGCAGGTAGCCAAAATCAACAACGTCATCAATCAACTGGAAGTCAGGCTGCGGGAAGAAGAGCCCGATTACGCGGAAACAGAGCTGCAATCCGTCCAAAAGGAGGAGGCCAGGGAAGCCTGGAACAAGTTCTCCGAAGAGGATGAACGCTGGAAGAAAAAGCGGGTTTACGACTGAGCCCGTCTTTCGACTTTACCCCTGCCTCACAACGCTTAACTGCCTTTTTCCTCTTCCAATCGAATTGAGGCAGAATTGATACAGTATCGCAGGCCCGTCGGTGCCGGCCCATCGGGAAACACATGCCCCAGGTGACAGCCACAGTGCTGGCACATCACCTCAGTTCGTACCATTCCATGGGAGGCGTCCACAGCCTCTTCGATCACCTCTGCTTCGACAGGCTGATAAAAACTGGGCCAGCCGCAACCGGCATCAAATTTGGTTTCAGAGGAAAACAGGGCCTGCTGACAGCAGCGACACACGTAGGTGCCCTGTGCGGTAGTCGCCCAATATTCGCCACTAAAAGCCGGTTCCGTGCCCTTTTCACGGCAAATTCGGTATTGCTCCGGTGATAACTGACTGCGCCACTTTTCATCGTCATTTGTTGTTTGATCTGCCATAATTCGCCCCTTATTTTAATCATGCCCAGGCAAGGTCACTGAAAAACCGGTGAATTCCAAACGGGTCTGGCCGTGGCACGACCAAATACGTTGATAACCAAGAAATAGTACTGCAAATGCACACCTTTAATAAGTCCGATAAGTTGCACGGCGTCTGTTACGACATCCGTGGCCCTGTGCTCGAACACGCCCACCGCCTGGAAGAGGAGGGGCACCGTATTCTCAAGCTCAATATCGGCAACCCCGCGCCGTTCGGTTTCGAGGCGCCGGACGAAATTATTCTTGATGTAATCTACAACCTGCGCAATGCCCAGGGGTATGTCGAATCCCACGGCCTGTTTGCAGCGCGTAAAGCGATCATGCAGGAGTGCCAGAAGCTGCAGATACCCAATGTCGAAATCGATGATATCTACCTCGGCAACGGCGTCAGCGAACTGATTGTGATGACCATGCAGGCGCTGTTGAACGACGGCGACGAAGTCCTGGTACCCTCCCCCGACTACCCGCTGTGGACGGCGGCCGTCAACCTGGGGGGCGGCAAAGCGGTGCATTACCGCTGCGATGAACAGTCAGACTGGTTCCCGGACATCAACGATATCGCCGGCAAGATTACCGATAAAACCCGCGCCATTGTGGTGATCAACCCCAACAACCCCACCGGGGCCGTCTACAACAAGGACCTGTTGGAGCAGATCGTCGAGCTGGCCCGTGCCCAGAATCTGATTATATTTGCCGACGAAATCTACAGTAAGATTCTCTACGATGATGCCGAATTCACACCCATGGGCAGCCTCGCCACCGACGTGCTCTGCATCAGCTTTAATGGACTTTCCAAGGCCTACCGCCTGGCTGGATTCCGCTCTGGCTGGATGGTGATCAGCGGTACCAAACACCGGGCCACGAGCTATATTGAAGGGCTGAACATGCTGGCCTCCATGCGTCTGTGCGCCAATGTTCCGGCCATGTACGCCGTGCAAACCGCTTTGGGGGGCTACCAGAGCATCAATGAACTGGTGCTGCCCGGCGGCCGCCTGCGCGACCAGCGCGACCTTGCCCACAAAGTGATAACCGATATCCCCGGGGTCTCCTGTGTCAAACCCAAGGGCGCCATTTACCTGTTCCCCAAGCTCAATCTGGATCTCTACAAAATCCGGGATGACGAACAGATGGTGCTGGATTTCCTGATCCAGGAAAAAGTGTTGCTGGTACAGGGCACCGCCTTTAACTGGGACACCCCCGACCACTTCCGGGTGGTATTTCTACCCAGGGAAGATGAACTCAGCAATGCCTTGACCCGCTTCGGGGAGTTTATCGAACGCTATGTACAATAGGAGATCGGGCGGCAGCCAGTCGGGCTGGCGCAGGGAGCCATAAGCCACCATGAGCGATCTGCATATCGAGGATTTTTACCGGGACGCCGCTCGGATCCTGGCCATGCTTTACAATAGCTTTCCGCGCAAGTCCATTCTTTACGTGGAAGATATCGCAGGCCCCGACACCCCGGACGAGTTCGGGCTCCACAGTGATCGACACCAGGCCGCTTTTGGTGCAATGATCTGGCTGGCGGAGTCCGGTTACCTGCGTTACACCGAAACCATCCGCCAGGAAGCACTGGATCAAGTGGTACTGACCCATAAGGCCTTTACCCTGCTTTCTGCCCGCGGCACGCATCTGCAGGCCGAATCCCGCCCGGCAAGCAAAGCAGATTCCCTGCCCGCCTCGGTGCTGGAATCTTCGCGCACCAACATCGCGCTATTACGCCAGGCCCTGAAAGGAGGTTCCTCCACGGCTACCCGTCAACTCGTACAACAACTGATGCTCGATTCACGCCACCACCGCTAACCGGGGCCCTCGAAGGTTAACTTACCGTTGCTGCCGGTTCCGGCTCATAGCAAAACACCAACAGTTTGAGTTGCCGATCGGGATTGCTGTCAGGAAAGTCCGGACTCGGCACCAGGCGCTCCACAAACCGGCATTGGGGGCTTTCGGCAGCAAACAGTTCGGTCAAAAAAGCCTCCCCCAGCTCTGGCGCATTCAAACAGGCCAGGATCTCGCCACCGGGCACCACCAGCTCGGGAATACGCCGGATCACCCGGGCATAATCCTTTTTAGCCACAAAACTGCCAGGCTGGTAGGAGGGAGGATCCACCACCAACAGATCGAAAGGCGCGCGGCGCCTGATACGCCCCCAGGATTTCATAATATTTTCGGCCACAAACAGGCTTTGACGCGGATCCAGCTGGTTGAGATTGTGATTGTCCCTTCCCTGCTGAAGGGCAGCGCGACTCATATCCACATTCACCACCTGCTCTGCACCAGCCCCCAGTGCCACTACCGAGAAGGCGCAGGTATAGGCGAACAGGTTCAGCACCCGTTTTCCGGCAGCACGACCTTCCAGCCAGGCACGTCCCGGTTCCATATCGAGAAAATAGCCGCTGTTCTGGCGTTGTCCCAGCTTCAGTTGAAAGCGCTGACCTCGACGGCGGGCAAACACCGTTTCCGGCAAACACCCCCAAGTCACCTCCACCGGAGCACCCTGCAAATAACGGCGCTGCAGTATTAGGCCCTGCAGCCGCGTAGCAGACAACAGTGATGTCAGCTGTCGCACGAACCTGGCCTCCCAGCCCTTGGGCGGCTCATAAAACAGGGTAACCACCACCACCGGATCAAAGAGGTCGACGCAAACAAAGGCCAGTCCCGGGTAACATTGACCACGGCCATGAAACAAACGACGGCTATCCTGCCACCCGGAGGCGGCATCCAGTTGCAACAGTGGAGGAGACAGGTGGGTTATGAGAGTAGTGACACTGGATTCAGGCGCATCCGCACCCTCTTCCTGAGAGGCAATATCTGCCCCCTCACCAAGTGGCTTGTTGCCCAAAAAACCGGCCATCACAAAGACTCCCTGTTATCGGGCGACTGCGCAGACGCCGGATACCCCACCGGGTACATAATCGAGTCCCGATAACCGGTGGTCACCCGTACATACCCCTGCAGGGCGCAATCCAGCGCTACATCGTTGCTGTCCACTAACAGGGGGCGACCTTCGAGCTCGAGTATCTTGGTTTTGGTGGCGATGACCTGTAACCCTTCCCGCCCCAAGCGATGCAGTACCTTTGGGGTCAATTGCTGGTTCCCGCGACCGATAATATGCCCCTGGCCACCAATCGCGGTGACAATGGCCTTGACCGGTCCGGCGTGGGCATCCACTGCCGCTTCCAGCTGCTGGCCTGTGACATCACTGGCCAGCAGCTGCTGATCACACACCAGGTCGACTCCCAGCAGGGTGTTATCCAGGCGCAATTCCTCCATCACCGCACGGGTGGTGGAACCGGGGCCGATGATGTAAAGGGTCCTGTCATCCATATTCTCGACAATCCCGGCGGCGATATCGGCCAATACCAGTTCCTCCACCTCGCGGCCGCCATTTTTCACCTGCTGCAGAAAACGCCCCTCTTCCGGCACAAGCAATTCGCCGTAGTATCGGGCTTTGACGACGCCTTGACGAAAGGCGTCTTCATCAATATCCCGCACCTCCTGCTCGGTAAGAGTGACCAGCTCCCGCCGTATCAGCATGCGGACAATTTCCCCGGCAGCCTCTGGTGATACGGCGTAAACGCCCGAATGCATCTTGACGCCGGCGGGCACACCCAGTACCGGCTGTTGGGCACCTATGGCATTGACGATATTGCGGGCGGTACCATCCCCACCCACAAACAATATCAAGTCCACACCTTGCTGCCTCAAGGCCCGGGCGGCGGCTTCGGTGTCGGCAGCAGTGGTGGAGGCAGTTGCCGGATTCCCCACCAGTTGCACGGCAAAACCCAGATCACGTGCCACTGTCTCACCCATATCGCCGGCATAGCAGTAAATTTTCAGGTGATTCCGTGCCGCCGCCAACACCCCGAGAACCCTCCCGGCCCGCTCCGGAGCCCGAGGCCGGGCACCGCGTCTCAGTGCCTCTTGTACAGTGGCCTCACCGTCGCTGCCTTTCAGGCCTGCAGCACCACCAATACCCGCCACAGGGTTGACTATCAAACCAAGTTTGAACATGTTGAGACTCTACATCCGACTGTCGGGTCTTCCTGATCCCTTGCCAACCTTCCTGACGCATTGCCAATCGCATTGCCAATCGCATTGCCAATAAAGGCGGGCAAGTCTAGCAGAAATCAGCCCCCCATCGCCGCTATTGGTCAACCAGCACCCGATTAACTGTCACGAAACTGTCACCAGCACCGGTTATGTTAGCGTCCAGCAGGTCGAGAATACCCGCAGCAGCCCCACGCTGTGCCACTGCCGACAGACAAGGGTAAGGATATGGAGCTTCAGGACACTGCAGACTCAATGGAACGGGCGCTGTCCGGACCCCTGCAGGAAACCGATTTTCATGGTGCAACCGTGATTGACAGCAATGGCCGGGAAGTCCCCATCACCGAAGCCATGGTTCAGGAAGCCCTTACCCGACTGAGTCGAACTGGCAGCGGGCTTGAGTTGCAATGGCTGTAATTAACCGCCGCGTTAATCACAGAGGCTCATTCTCCCATCCGCTTATCATTGCGCTCCTCGCTCAGGCTTCATCTTCAGCAAACCCCAAAACCGCTAATTCCCTCTGTAGCGGCCTATTTTTTCCCGCAGCTCCCGATTCCGTCGACACCCGATAATGGAAAAATTCCCGCCGCCTGGGGTAGTGTTTACGCAGGGCGTCGAAAGCCGCAGGCAGGGTTTCTGGCGTCTTCGCTGCCGTTCTCAGGCGCCGATCATCCGCTCTGATATCGTAGGCGGTACCCACGGCCAGGCGAATATTTTCCCAATCGCTTGCCATGGATTGCAGGGAAATCGTTGGTCGTTCACCCTCATCACGCGCCAACAGCTCCCCGGCGCTGATTTCGGGTTTTAATCCCTTATGCCGGCACAGGGACTGATAAATCATTTCCGTACCCCTGACCTTGCCGTCGTAGCTGTAACCGGCGATATGGGGAGTGGCCAGGGAAACCCGCTGCAGTAACTGCGGGTTCAAGGCTGGCTCCGGCTCCCAGACGTCCAGGACCACCCGCAGGTCAGGACGCTGCGCCAGCACCTTCAGCAGTGCCGCATTGTCGATAGCCGCTCCGCGTCCGGCGTTGAGCAGCAGGGCACCCGGTCTCAGGGCCTGTAATTCGGACTCTCCCAGCAGATGAAAGCTGGGGAAAGGTCCATCAATGGTCAAGGGCGTGTGCAGGCATACCACATCCGCCTTCAGCACTTCCGCCAGTTCGCACAGATCCGGGTTGTCGGCAAGGCCGAGAAAGGGGTCATAGCAGCGGCACTCTATCCCGAGCGCCCGCAGGCGGCGGTGGAGATGACCGCCTACATTGCCGCAGCCAATAATGCCGAACACCTTGCCCTGCCAGGGCTGATCCAGGGCGCAGAGCGCGCTGAACACATATTCCACCACCGAGTTGGCATTACAGCCGGGGGCACTGGCGAATGCAATGCCCCGGCGTTGTAAATAGTCCCGATCCAGATGGTCGACGCCAATGGTGCAGGTTCCAACGAAAGACACCCGACTGTCCGCCAACAACGAGGCATCGACCCGCGTGACTGAGCGAACCACCAGGGCATCCGCATCGCGCACATCGACCGCAGACAACTCGCGTCCTGGCAGGGCCACCACTTCTCCCAGAGAACCCAGGAAGGCCTCTGCCAGGGGGATATTTTCATCGACAACCAGCTTCATGGACGTCCCCCTGTTTTCGACATCAGCAGTTTTTCCACCCGTGTCATCAGTCGCGAAAAACCCATCGAGCGACAGAATTCCTCCAACCCCTGGGGATCGGGACTTCGCCATTTGAGATCAGCGGTTTTAATCCCGAGTGGAATATCGTCGACGATAGTGGCGAGCTTTTGGGAGCGGGCAATTTGGGGGATATGGGCCTCCAGTTTCCCCTTAAGGGACTTTGCACCCCGAACCGGTAGCGCATGCAGTTGGTCGATATTTTCGAAGATTCCCATCAGATTGTCATACGCCCCCAGTAATACCTGGGCGGTTTTCGGGCCAAGCCCGGGCACGCCGGGAATATCGTCCACTTTATCCCCCACCAGGGCCAGATAGTCCGCAAATTGCTCCGGCTCCACCCCGAACTTGCCAACCAGGTCCTGACGATAGCTGCGCTCGCCAACACCGTTGTCACCCGCACTGAAATCCGGGTGCCAAAGATAGTCCTGGGTGCGGGTAATCAGCTGCCCCAGGTCCTTGTCGCGACTGATCAGGGCAATGGGTCGCCGACTACGTCTGAGGACCCTGGCCAGCGAGCCGAGCAGATCATCAGCCTCGTAAGTTTCGCTACCAAAACTGGCAATTCCCAAGAGTTCACTGGCCCGCCGACACGCCTGTAACTGAAAGGCCAACGCCTCGTCCGGAAGGGCACGACTACTTTTGTATTCCGGGTAGATCTGGTTGCGAAAGCAGCTGCCCAGGCTCTCGTCATAACAGGCTGCCACCAGGTTCGGCTGCTGCCGGGCCAACAGATTGATCAAAAAACTGGTATAGCCGTATACCGCCGCCGTGGGGTAGCCCTCGTCACTGATCCAGTTGTCCGGCAGGGAAAAATAGTAGCGAAAGATATAAATAGAGGCGTCTATCAAACAGGCGGGAGCCTGTAGCGCCGTGTCGCACGCCCCACCTGCAGAGGATGAAATCTGTGTCACCGACACCTTTAAAGCGCCTGCCGCCGATAGTGCCTGAAATCATAAGCGTCGATCACACCGTAGAAGGCTGAAAGTGCCGAGATCAAGATTCGGGCCCGATCATTCACACCCTCCCTGCAATATTGGAGCGCCCGATGGCAAATAGCGTCTTTGAACCCATTGCTTGCCCCCAACCCCATCTCCAGATTGTCCGCGCTGACCCGAAAGCGGCGTCCGCAGGCGACATTGAGCAACCACTCCATTGCCTGGGGTTCCACTTCCACCCGCTCGAAAGCCAGCTGCTGATCAGGGTTACGCCCGTCCGGGACATACCAGTAGCCGTAATCCAGCAACTGTCGCCGGGCTTCGCCTGCCACCAGCCAGTGAGCAATTTCATGCAGGGCGCTGGCAGTGTAATCCCGGGTGAATATAATCCGGTGACAGCCGCTCGGGGCCATATCCCCTTCTGCCATACCCGCCGGCAGGTACAACGGTTCGCTACCGCCTTTGATCAGGCAGGTATTCAGGCTTTCGGCAAAACAGCCGTTAAATATACCAACCAGGGTATCGCACTCACCAGATCTGACCCGGTCTAATTCAATAGATATGCTCAATGGATGACCTTTTTAGTCACTGCAGCTTAGTCACTGCAGCAAATTTTATCTTTAACCCATTAGTAATACGCTACGCTTATAAAGCGGTGTTATAAAAAAGATCACCAAAGTATTGTGCTTTTTTATTTGAGCATATACCTTATGTAGTGTTGATTGATTCAACCCGTCCTGCCCAAGGGCCAGTCCCACCCAGTGGGGCCCCCGAGCTCAAGGGCTTCAGCAAGGAGGTGGTATTATGAAGACCTCAACGAACGGCCACAATATGGAGAATGTGGTTGATCTCTTCACGGGGATGCCCTACGCCTCGGTGCGCGATAATCGCTTCATCCGGCTCGCGCCCGAGCTCGACGGCCTGGAAATGCTTTACTCCAACGAAGCCAATCCCGATAAACTCTTCAGTTTGAAAGTACTTTGCTGGGGCCTTCGCGCCAACGGCGAGGTAGTGGGTCTGGTGCCATGGCTGGACGATATTATAGCCTGCCCCGAGATCTGCGACCCCCTCAACGGTCACTGGGAGGGTTACTATGACCCAGGTATCGACGAGGTCTTTTTCGATGCCCCCATTCACAAGATTGTGGAACTGGAAACCGCCGCCGAATACTACGAGCTGCAATGCGACGATCCCAACGAAATTATCCAGGAAGTACCGGACACTATTGGCACCCATGCGGTGCTATCGGACAACGGCTTCCAGAGTATCACCTTGACCGAGGTGGTGAGCTGGCGTCTGCACTACGATGGAACCCTGGATGGCATGCTGGCCGATGAGCAGAAAGTGGAAAGTACCCCGGTGCTACCCGGCGATGACTGCCTCTATCCGGCCCAAACCCGGGAATCCTTCCGCTACTTCTTCCAGCACCATATCGCCAATAAGATAAAGGCCCAGGACCCCGAAGCTCTGGCAGCTATTTCGCTGTTGGTGGATCACTCCTGATGTCCTGATGTCCTGATGTCCTGATGTAGAGACACTCTCAAAAGCCCTCCTCAATGCCGATCATTGAGGAGGGCTAAATCCTCTCGAATCAAACACGATTTTACCGGGCCATTGCAACCCCAGGAGTCTGTCGGACCTTGGCGTTCGTTGCGAGCAAGGAGGGAGAACGCAACTTTTCATGAGATTGAGGCATATAGGGTCCTATGCAATGAAAATCGGGGAGGTTCGAGCTGTTCTCCCACCGGCGCAAGACTGCATGGATACAGGCGCCAGAGCAACACAGGAGCAATTACCGCGTAAAACGGTCCTAAGTGCGACAGGCGCCGGGCAGGAGTACTAGCCTTTGCGAATATAGTACAGGTAGGTTTTATCACACTCTTCCTGAGCCACCAGTTCGTGACCGAGAAAATTGCAGAACTTGGGGATATCCCGCTTGGTGGATGGATCAGTGGCAATAACTTTGATCACGTCACCACTGTTTACATCCCGCACCACGTTGTGCAGCATCATCACCGGCTCCGGACAGAGTAGCCCGGTGGCATCCAGGGTTTGATGGATTTCAAGCTTGTCGATACCGCTGTCGCTCATGGTTTTTTTTACTGGCTCGGCCTGCAGACGTGGAGTTGTGGCGTGGCATTGTCCCGGAAATTGGCACATATAGCAAAAAGCCATTACCTGCTTTCTTTCGCCGTCTCCGCTTGGCCGACTGCCTAACTTGGGTTAGAAAACGCTATAATTAAATAACAAATACCCATTCCCGCAGGAATAAAGGAAAAAATAACAGAGGACGCCTTATGATCCACGTTTTGATTGAACGCCATATCGCCGAAGGCATGGAATCCACCTACGAAGAAGCCGCCCGCAGCACGCTGCATGCCGCCTATCAGGCGGAAGGTTTTATCAATGGTGAGACCTTCTACGACATGCAGCACTCCAATCACCGTTATGTACTCTCCAAGTGGCGCTCTGCCCAGGACTGGCAGCGCTGGCTGCACAGCGACATGCGTAAGGAGATGATGAACCGACTCAACCCCATTCTCGACGAGCAGGAAAAAGTCACCCTGCTGGAAAACTAAGCGATTACGCCCTTCATAAAGACCACCATTGCTTCGACACAGGACTGTATATGTTGGTTGTGAGTAAAACCGGATTTTACCCGGGGCCTGAGGTCGTGATCCCCATCCTCCAACCAGTGTAGACAGATTGTCGGCGAGAGCCGGTAACCGTCCACTTCTTCTCGACTACCCAGGGCATCCCGAGTGCCCTGGACGATCAGGGTCGGCGTTTCCAGTGATTCCAGGTGGGCGGTGCGAAGACGTTCAGGCTTTCCCTGGGGATGAAAGGGGTACCCCAGGCAAATCAGCCCCTTAACACCCAACTCGTCGACAATCAGGCTCGCCATGCGCCCCCCCATGGATTTACCGCCTATAAACAACGGAGCATCCCTCACTTCCGCCACCCTTTCACGCCAGGTGGCGAGTAACTCCGGTTCACGGTTAGGCGGGCGACGCTTGCCAGTGAGACGGCGTTCGCGCATGTAGGGGAACTCGAATCGGAGTACTTTTACGCCCCTGGCGGTCAGCTGTTCAGCCACCTTGTTCATAAAATCGCTATCCATGGGGGCACCGGCCCCGTGGGCAAACATAAATGTCGCCAGCGTCTCGCCATTGGGTTCGTTGATCATGAAAGGTTCTGACATGGGATTACTCGCTAGCTGAGGTTCAGTCCAAACCAGAATGCCAGGAAATTGGATAAACGGGGGGATTATACGGCAATTGATCCAAGCCTTTGCGTCCGCGCCGGCTATAGTTTAGTCTGCACGGTTAACAACAATAAAGCGGGCAACAAGGACAATGGTCAGGCATATAAGGATGTATCGACCCCGGCAACAATACCACCGGTATTTTTCCCAACTAATTCCCTTCCTGCTCCTGAGCCTGAGCTTCGCCGCTGGTGCAGAAAAATCCTTACCGACCCCCGGTACGCAACTCCTTCTTGTAGAACATCAGGCAAAGTACCTGATATCTAACCAAGCCTACATCGTCCATGACCCGGAACAACGCTGGGATCCCGTACAATTAGCCACCGGTGAGCAGGATTACCGGGAATTGTTACGCCAACCGCACTCCGAGATCCATGTCAGGGGTGGCACTTACTGGCTGATTTTGGCGGTAAAAAACTTACGCCGCGAAAGTGAATGGCGACTCAATTTCATGCATGGGCGGACAGATACAATTGACGTACTCTCCCTGCCGCTGGCTTACCGTGCAAACTCGGCAACCAAACGCTTCCCCGGAGGTGTCGAACAGCTCAGCGGCGGTATGGCCCAACCGCCAGAATCACGACAGATCACTGGCTTCGGACACCGTTTTCCGCTACAGATACCCGCTGGAGACACCCGCCTGCTGCTGATCCGCACCGCCTCCCACCACTACCTCAACGGTCTTTACGTTTTCCTGGAAGAGGCTGGCTACAGCGAACAGCGCGGTTTTGTCTATCAGGCCACCGTATTTGGACTTCTCGGCTTGATGCTGGGGCTGGCAATCTACAATCTGTTTATCTGCACGGTGACCCGGGATATCAATTACCTTTGGTACAGCCTGTTCGCGCTTATGCTCACCACGTGCTGGGCCAGCTACTACGGCCTTCTATGGTCGCTGTTTGGGATTCACGACGCTTCCCGCTTCGTGATTATTTACGCACAATTCGGCATGTTGTTTTTTACTCTGCTATTTACCCGCGGTTTTCTTAACCTGCGCCTGCAAAACAGACGTTTAGATGACGGCTTTTACCTCCTCCTGGGCCTGATCACCGTCTTCGGACTACTGACCCCGTTCCTGCACGCTGCCTATATCTTCAAGGTTTACTGGGGCCTCATGCTTCTCGCCAGTATCATAACCATCGCCGCCTCGATCAGCTGCATGAAGCGAGGCTATCGTCCAGCGAGATTCCTGATTCTCGGCCAACTAGTGGTGGCGTTCGGAATTTTTGAAACCGGCCTGGCTTATTTGGGAGTGTACAGCTATGAAGCGCCCGTCCCCGAGCGCTTTACCGCCCAGGGAGCCCTGGAGATGCTGTTGCTGTCCATGGCCCTTGCGGACCGCATCAATCAACTGCGCGACGAGAAGCGTATAGCCGAGGAAGCCAACCAGCTGAAATCTGACTTTCTCGCTCTTATCACCCATGAGATCCGTACCCCGCTCCACGGTCTGCTAAGCATGATCAAGCTGCTCGGGAGAACTGTGCTCGGCGAACGCCAGCGGGGTTACGTCACTTCCATGGATTATTCGGGCAAGGCCCTGCTAAGTTTGTTGAACGGTGTGCTCGACTATTCCCGCCTGGAGGCCAATCGCCTGGAACTCGAACACTGTGCCTTCGACCCCCGCCTGTTGGTGGAAAGTCTGGCGATGTTAATGTTGGCGCGAGCCTCTGAAAAGGGACTGATACTTTCCACCCATATTGACAGGGGTCTGCCACCCCGAGTATTTGGCGATCCCAACCGCCTGCGCCAGGTGCTGTTAAACCTGATCGGTAACGCCATTAAATTTACCGACAGGGGCGTCGTCAAAGTCTCCCTGCGGCAAATCAGCCGGGACGCGAGCGATATCAGCTTGAAGTTTGAGGTTGAAGACTCGGGCATCGGCATTGCCGAGGAGGATCGAGAGCGAATTTTTGAACTGTTTACCCAAGGCGATTCCTCCGTCACCCGCCGCTTCGGCGGTACCGGGCTAGGGCTGAGCATCTGCAAGCGAATCCTGGAGAATATGAACAGTTGTATCGAATTGGATTCCCGTCGCGGCTGCGGCAGTACCTTCCACTTTACCCTTACCCTGCCCTATAGCGAAGAGGCCCCCAAGCCCCCTCAAGCCGACGATGACAACACACGCAACGACCACTCACTGAAAATCCTGCTGGTGGACGACGTTGAAATAAATCGCGTGGCTGCCGCAGGACTGCTGGAACACGAAGGCCACAAAGTGGTCACCGCCGGTAGCGCCAGGGAGGCCTTCACCCTTCTGGACGAACAACGCTTCGATCTGATTTTGATGGATATCCATATGCCCGATATGGATGGCGTTACAGCCACACGCCTGATTCGTCGCCGACCAGATCCACAAACGGCGAATTTGCCAATTATTGCCCTTACCGCCAATACTCACCCGGAGCAGGCGAAGGAATATTTCGCCGCCGGTGTCGATAGCGTTGCCAGCAAGCCCCTGGAAATGGACCAACTGCTGGAAACCCTGGGCAATTTGAGTAGAAAAGCCGAGGCAGCGCAGGCCCGGGGGCCCCACCCGCGGGAAGACGCGAGCCGGGACTCCACTACAATCAGTTTGTGATAATTGGCAGCCTTAAAGTGCGGCGTCCAGCAATAGCCGGGCCTCGCGCCGAGGTAGCATATTGACAGACTCTGTTGTCGGGTCGAAGACGATCACCACCTCCCCATTCAGCAATTGTGCCCGCACCTGCTCCACCTTGTCCTGCAGGTCGAATTCCGCTTCACCGTAATCGGTACCCTCGCGGTGAATAAAGGCTTCGATCAAACCCAGCAGGGCCGCAGCCGACAACTGCTGATACGGAACGATCACTGTGTTGGTTTGCGAAACCGCAGGGTCATGCGGTCGCTCTCACCAATAGCCAGGTATTTTTCGCGCTCCTGGTCTTTCAGTCGCAGTGTCGGCGGCAGCGTCCACACCCCAGCGGGGTGATCGGCGGTATCGGCCCCATTGGCGTTGATTTCCGACCGCGCTTCCAGCTCCAGGCCGGCGGCTTTGGCCAGGGCAATCACATGGGCTTCGGTAACATACCCACTCTTGATCATCGTCTCTAAAGGCGTACCCGGTTGGGCTCTGTGCTCAACCACCCCCAGTACACCACCCGGCTTGAGCAGCCCGGCAAAGGTCTTGAATGCCTCTTCCGCATAACCGGCTTTCATCCAGTTATGGACATTGCGGAAGGTCAACACCCGATCCGCGGCCCCCTCCGGACCGGCACTAACGCCACTGGGCGGGTAAAATTCGGTCAGCACTACACGATCGTAGACGTCGGGATTAGCTGCCAGCTTGTCCTGGAATTGGCGCCGACTGTTTTTATAAAAGGTAACGGAGGTTTCGACCGGGAAATGGGCCGCATAATACTGTCCCTGCTCGCGCAGATAGGGCGCCAGTATCTCGGTATACCAGCCACCACCCGGTGAGATTTCCACCACGGTCATATCGGGCCTGACCTCTAAAAAGGCAAGGGTTTGCTGGGGATGACGGTATCTGTCCCGCGCGCGGTTCGCCTCGCCGCGGTGCTCTCCCGCCATCGCCGCAGACAGATGGTTTTCAAAGTCCTCGCTGGCCATAGCACCGCCAGCGCAAAGCACCCATATCAATCCCAGCCATTGCGCCCCGACATGAGTCGCTGAGCGCAGCATTTTAATTCGCATCCTCGAACCTCCCTCAATTTACTTTGGAACCTCGCCAGAGCATCCGCTTGGCGCTGGTATCGATCTTAGAGGTAGTGCTACCCTATTACCATGCTTTTTTTTCCGCAGAGCCGTGATCATCCAATCCGGGCGCCGGTGCATGCCTCCTGCGTCAGAACTGCGTCAGAATAGTTGTCACAACCAATACCTCAACAGGGAAAAACCATGTCCAAAGACCTTGTACTGACCATCATCAGTGATGATAAACCCGGGGTAGTGGAAACTCTGGCCCAGACCATTAGTGACCACGGTGGCAATTGGCTGGAGAGCCGCATGTCTCACCTGGCCGGAAAATTCGCAGGAATCCTGAGGATCAATCTTCCTGAAGGGAGAGTGGAGGCACTGCGGGACGCATTGGCGGAATTGCAGAGCCAGGGTCTGAAAATTATCGCCGAATATGCTGTTGACAATGGCCTGGACAACAGCCAAAGGGAATTGATCTTTAAGGCCATCGGCAATGATCGCCCCGGGATCGTACGCGAAATTGCCCAAGCCCTGGCCGCCCGCAATATCAGCGTCGACGAACTACACACGGATTACTCCAGCATGCCCTGGTCCGGTGAGCCCCTGTTTGAAGCCCACGGACTGCTGCTGGTCCCGGCAGATGTTGATCTCGACGACCTGCAGGACCAGCTGAATATCATCGGCGATGAGCTGGCAATCGATATCGATATAGAAGTGCCGGAATCTGAATCCGAAGCGGATTGAATCACCCCGGCCTAAATAAGAGGGACCGAAAGGTCCCCCCAATTTGAAGAGAAGACTGGCCTTCCAGGCCTCTGTTTTCCTGATCTTTATATGGCTTCGCAGCTTAATGGGCGTTTGGTCAGCACGATGACAGCTCACCGATTTGCCTCAACCTCACGCAGAACAAACTACGCAACCAATCCCCGTAAAAGCACCCCGACCCCATAGGCGATGCCTGCCGCCACCGCCCCTACCGCCAGCGTTTCCAAACCAGACCAATACCAGGAATGATTGACATATCGGCCCTTGAAAGCGCCCACCACAAAAAAAGACACCAGTGTCAGCAGGACGCTCCACATAAACGGGGTTTCGATGACGCCTGGCATTAGCCAGTTTGCCAGGAAAGTCAGCAGTGGAATCACGCCCACCAGCAAAAACGCGCCAAAGGTCACACTCCCGGCCACCCAGGCATTGACCGGGGTCAAGCTCAGTCCATGCTCCTCCTGAATCATGGTATCCACCCAGCGTTCGCGATCTGCGGTTATCACTTCTACTGCCATTTCCAATTGCTCACCAGAAAAACCCTTGCGCTCGTAAATCTGCCTAACTTCCTCCCGCTCACCATCGGGATAGGACTGGATTTCCCGGTGCTCCTCCGCTCGGGCACTGTCGATACGCTGGTTTTCCGCCCGCGTACCAAGATAGTTGCTGACCCCCATGCTAAATCCATCGGCCAGGAGATTGGCCAGCCCCAGGACAATGACCACACCACTGGAAAGCCCGGCACCTGCCACACCGGTAACCACGGCAAAGGTGGTGATGGCGCCGTCAATGGCGCCGTAGACAAAGTCTTTTAAATATACCTGGCGTGGTCCACGGGATAACCGATGGGAGATGGCTTCAGGGGAGTGATCGAGGTGCAATGGTTTTATACTGGATGACATCTCCGCTCTCTCGGCAAGGCTGGTGCGATTGTATTCCCATTTCTGTGCTACAACAGGTTTCTGATTTATTATAATGCCTTACGCTAACAGATAATGCCGTCGTGTCCATATCAGATTTTCAAAAAGGGGATCGACTGCGGGCAACCTGGCGCCGCTGCAGTCGTCTTGAACGTCTGCGGTTTGAAATTCCATTAGCGCACCTCCCATATCCGGCGGCGTTGATCAATGTGACCTGATCCTCCCCCTACTCGATGAAAATGTAAGGAAAGCGAACCACCCAATGTTGAAAATCGTTCTGTTCGAACCGGAAATTCCACCCAACACTGGCAATATAATTCGACTATCGGCTAATACCGGCTGCGCATTACATCTGATTGAACCCCTGGGATTTGTGATGGATGACAAGCGCCTTCGCCGTGCAGGCCTGGACTACGGTGAGTGGCGGGACGTCAAAACCCACCGCGACTGGCAGGCGTTTCTGGACGCGGAAGCGCCGGGCAGGGTGTTTGCCATCAGCACCAAAGGCAGCCGTCACCACAGCGATGTGGCGTTCGCCCCCGACGACTGTGTGGTTTTCGGGCCGGAAACCCGTGGATTGCCGCCAAAGGTGCTGAGCCAGTTCGCCACCGGGGATATCCTGCGCATACCGATGCGGGCCAACAGTCGTAGTATGAATCTGTCCAACGCAGTATCGGTCATCGTTTATGAGGCATGGCGCCAATTGGGCTACCCGGGAGCCATTTAATCCCTCTTCCTCTACACCAGCCACTTTCAAGCATTCCCTGAAAACACTATTATGGCCCCTCCCTGACGAGTCACAGTCATAGCCGCAATGCTGTGACCGGGCTTTTTGAGGAAGGCAACGTCCCAAGATAAAGAGTTTTACCACCATGACCACCCCCAATGCCCCCATCGGGCTGTTTTACGGCAGCTCCACCTGTTATACAGAAATGGCGGCGGAAAAGATTCGCGACCGACTGGGGGAAACCCTGGTGGATTGCTATAACATAGCAGAGGAACCCTTTAGCACGGCGCTCTTTTACGATTACCTGATTCTGGGCATTCCCACCTGGGACTACGGCGAGTTACAGGAGGACTGGGAGGAAATCTGGGACGAGTTGGACGACTTTGACTTGAGCGGGAAAAAAGTGGCCCTGTATGGTTTGGGAGACCAGGTGGGCTACCCGGAATGGTTTCTCGACGCCTTGGGCTACCTGCACAGCAAGGTGATCAAGTTGGGCGCCCATGTTTGCGGGTATTGGCCCGCGACCGGTTACGAATACGAAACCTCCAAAGCCCTGACCGAGGACGGCCAGCAGTTTGTCGGTCTGGCCCTGGACGACGAGAACGAATTTGACCTCACTGATGATCGCATTGCCACCTGGTGTGAGCAGATTATCCGGGAATTCGGTTTAACTTAGCGCTCCGTCAACATGACAATCCAACCCACCCCTGACACCCAGGCCCAGCTGCGCTGGAACGAGGATGGCCTGCCCATCTCAACCCGGTTTGACGACGTCTATTTCTCCCGCGACAACGGCCTGGCGGAAACCCGCCATGTTTTCCTGCAGCACAACGACCTGCTCGATCGCTGGCGCAATCTGTCCGGTAACCACTCGCGATTTGTCATTGGCGAAACCGGATTTGGCACCGGTCTCAACTTTCTTGCCGCCTGGCAACTCTGGCGCCAGACGGTCACGTCCGAAGCACATTTGCACTTTGTCTCGGTGGAAAGGTACCCCCTCAATAAAGCAGATCTGCGACAGGCCCTGAAGCTCTGGCCCGAGCTTGCCCCCCTGTCCAGCGCCTTGATCGAAGCCTACCCCAGCCACACTGGCAGCGGCTTTCACTGTCTCAGTTTTGATGGCGGTCAGGTGCAGTTGACGCTTATTATCGATGAGGCGGCGGCCGGGCTCGAGCAGATGCTCGCCAGCGATCACCCTTTGCACCAGTCTGCCGGGACAAAGGTGGACGCCTGGTTTCTGGACGGTTTTGCGCCGGCGAAAAACCCGGATATGTGGCGCCAACAGCTGTTCGATGTCATTGCCCGTCTCAGTACCCGGGGCACCAGCCTCGCCACTTTTACCGCTGCGGGGCTGGTCAAGCGTGGCCTGCAGCAAGTGGGTTTTAGCATAGAAAAGGTCCCCGGATTTGGCCACAAACGCGAGATGATTCGCGCCCTAATGCCTGAAATGCCGACCGAGCCAAACCGGGCAGAATTTCCAACCGGCGCCTTTAATGCCAGCCATAACGCCCCGTGGTACCTGCCACGCAAAGTACCTGAGGACAGGAGCGGCCCCGGGCTGCGAACAGCGATTGTGATCGGTGGCGGCCTGGCCGGCTGCCACACCGCCCGCGCCCTGGCGGAAGAGGGTTGGCGGGTTCGTTTGATTGAGAGACATCCCTCGCTGGCCAGCGAGGGCTCGGGTAATCCCCAGGGTATACTCTACGCCAAGCTTTCGCCAAAACAGGAAGCCCTGTCCCAATTCAACCTGTCCGCCCTGCTTTTCGCCCAACGTTTCTATCAACCGCTGTGGCAGTCGTTGAGCGGCGACTTCGGCGCCCAGTGCGGCGTGTTGCAATTGGCCCACACCGAGAAGGAAGCGGCTCTTCACAACAGCCTGGTGGACAATTACATCCGGTCGCCGGAATTTGTGCAATTTGTCGATGCCGCGACAGCAAGCTCAATTGCCGGTATTAGCCTGGCACAGCCGGCGCTCTATTTTCCTGCCGCCGGTTGGATTCACCCGCCCGGGCTTTGCCAACACTTGGTTAATCACCGCAATATCCAGGTGGAAACAGGCGTAGCCGTCGACAAATTGGAACCCGACACTCCAGGATGGTCCCTGTGGGACAGTCAACAGCGACTTATTGCCCAGGCGCCAGCAGTGGTGATTGCCACCGCCAATCAGGCCAGGACGTTTACGCAAACCCGACACTTGCCGCTGCGCCCCATTCGCGGCCAGGTGAGCATCCTCCCCGCCACTGATGAGAGTCATGCCCTGAAGACTGTACTCTGCGGAGAGGGCTATATGGCGCCAGCCCACAAGGGACAGCACTGCCTGGGGGCCACCTTTAACCTGAAGGAAAACACGACCGATCTGCGTCCAGAAGACCATAGACATAACCTGGACAACCTCAAGACCTACATACCGGACCTCTACCGACGTTTCCCGGCCCCTTCCGACTATAACCTGGCGGGACGGGTGGCCTTTCGTTGCAGCAGTCGTGACTACCTGCCCCTAGTCGGCCCGGCGCCCAAGCTGGAGGGCTTTGTCGAGGATTACCAGTTGCTGCGCAAAAACGCCAAGGCCTCTATCCCGGTGGCCGGCGATTACTGGCCAGGCCTTTATCTCAACGTCGGACACGGTTCAAGGGGCCTGGCCTATACCCCCCTCTGTGCCAAGTTGCTGGCATCCCAAATCACCCATGCACCGCCACCCCTGGGTCGTCAACTGGCGACTGCACTCAATCCCGCCCGCTTTATTATCCGTGAGTTGATTCGCAATCAACGCTAGTACTCCTTCAAGGTGATATCGACGCATTAGCTCTGCGAATCCACGTCGATGTTAGGCCTGAGTGGCTGGGGTGTTTTCAGAAACCGTACGCGACAAGGACGTCGCGCCCGAGCCCCCAGGGATGGGTTGACGGCGTGTTTCTGAAGATACCCCCGCCACTCTGGCCTGACATCGCAGTCGGCTCCCAGAGTTGAGGGCACCTCAACCACTCAGACCTGACATCGCAATCGGCTCCCAGAGTTAATGCGTCACTATCAGACTGAAAGTCCACTGGGTTTCGGTCCAACCGCGATGGTGTTCCCTATTTCACTTGCGCCTGAAACTGCTGGCCGGAGACGCCTTCACTGTCTTCGCCCATTAAATAGAGGTAGGCGGGCATTATTTCTTCCGGGGTCTTCAGGGTGGCCGGATTCTCGGCGGGGTAGGCCTCGGCTCGCATGCGGGTGCGGGTAGGGCCGGGGTTGATACTGTTGGCGCGGATACGGGTGGCGTCGTCCAGTTCATCGGCCAGGGTTTGCATCAGGTTTTCGATCGCTGCCTTGGAAGCGGCATAAGCGCCCCAGTAGGCTCTTCCGTGATAGCCGGCACCAGAGCCGGTAAAGATAATCGAGCCTGCTTCTGAGCGCTCCAGCAGGGGTAGCAACGCCTTGGTCATCAGGAAGGGCGCGGTGACGTTGACGTGCAGTATCTGCTGCCAGACATCGGCTGCGTAGTTGGCGATGGGGGTCCGCTGGCCCAGCAGGCCGGCATTGTGCAGCAGGCCGTCCAGGCGGCCAAACTCCTCGTCGAAGCGGTTGCACATATCGTCGTAGTCTTTCTCGACTGCGCCTTCGAAATTGATGGGATAGATGGCGGCCTGGGGATGACCCGCATTTTCAATTTCGTCGTACACCCTTTCCAGTTTGGGAATGGTGCGACCCAGCAAAATGACAGTGGCACCGTGGGCAGCGTAGGTTTTGGCAGCCACCCGGCCAATGCCGTCGCCGGCGCCGGTGACGGCGATAATCTTGTCCTTGAGCAGGTCGGCCGGGGCGGAGTATTGGGTGATATCAGTCATGTTTACATTCTTCAGTTTGCACAATGGATAAGGTGGTGTTGGGCCCTAAGCGTTCAATTCAGCTGCTCAGGGATCTGTATCGGTTCAATATCGGCCAGATTTCATCGGCGTGCGTCACCAGGTGGGTGGCCTGCCACTGGCAGGGGTCGTCGCCATCCTCGATATAACCGTAAGCGGCGGCGATAGTGACGGCGCCCGCATTTTGGCCGCACTCGATATCCCGCCGGTGATCGCCAATAAAGACGACTTCGCTGTGATGACAGTCCAACTGCCGGCAGGCGAGATAGATGGATTCGGGATGTGGCTTGCGTTCATTGACATGATCGGGACAGATAACACTGCCGGGACGGCTGGGAAAGTCCAGCGCCGCCAGCAATGGCTTGGTATAGACATGGGGTTTATTGGTGGCGATGCCCCAGGCGATATCATGTTCGACCAGTCTCTCCAGTAGCGCAAGAATACCGGGGAAAGGTTGTGTCGCGATCGCCAGGTGTCCGCTGTACAGTTCGAGTAATCGCAGTCGCAGAGGCTCAAAACCCGGCTCGCCTTCCTCCAGACCGAAGGCCAGGGTCACCAGTGCCCGCGCCCCGTTGGACACGGTCGCCCGAATACGTTCAGCCGGCAGGGGCGCGTGCCCATTTTCAGCCAACAGCTTATTGAGCACCACCACAAAGTCGGGGGCCGTGTCGAGGAGGGTGCCGTCAAGGTCGAAAAGTACCGCTTTTAAGGGCATGGGGTTGATTCTCTGTTTTTAGCTGCAAGCTACAAGTTACAAGCTGCAAGCTGCAAGCTGCAAGCTGCAAGTTACAAGCTGCAAGTTACAAGCTGCAAGTTGTAAGAATATAAGATATTTGGGATAAGTCTGTAAGTTCAAGCCAATTTCGTTCGCACCCAAATCCCTTGCAGCTTGTAACTTGTAGCTTGCAGCTTTTTACAAATTCAATTCAAACCCACTTCAGCCAAAGACTTCTTAACATGTACCATATAGTTCACATCCACATCCCGTGGATTGAGCTTATAGCGTTTGGTGAGGGGGTTGTAGGTCAACCCGGTCATGTCTTGCAGCTCCAGATCGGCATCGCGTATCCAGGCCGCCAGCTCTGAGGGACGAATAAATTTGCTGTACTCGTGCGTCCCCTTGGGCAGCAGCTTGAGCAGGTATTCGGCGCCCACTACCGCAAAAGCGTAGGCCTTGGGATTGCGATTGATGGTGGAGAAGTAAATGTCTCCACCGGGCTTGGTCAGTCTGGCGCAGGCTTGAATCACCGAGGCCGGGGAGGGCACGTGTTCCAGCATTTCCAGGCAGGTGACGATGTCATATTTGCCCGGCTCCTGTTCGGCCAACTCCTCGGCAGTCATACGGCGATAGTCCACAGTGATGCCGGATTCCATCGCATGCAGTTTGGCTACGCTCAAGGGGGCCTCGCCCATATCGATGCCGGTGACCTCGGCGCCTCGCTGGGCCAGTGCCTCACTGAGAATGCCCCCACCACAGCCAACATCCAATACCGTGCGTTCCGCCACCGGTGAGCGATCGTCGATGTAGTTGGCGCGCAGGGGATTGATATCGTGCAGGGGTTTGAATTCGCTGTTTTTGTCCCACCAGCGGTTGGCCAGGGCTTCAAACTTGGCGACTTCGTTCGTGTCTACATTCGGGGTTGTCATAGCGGGTTACCAGTGCGAATAGGGGTAAATGCGGATCCGTTGATCAGGTGTGGGCCTTGCCGATTTTTTCTCCCCAGCGCCGGGCTTTGACCGCCAGCTCACGGGTGTTCAGCGTTTGTAACTCGCCCTTTTTCAACAGACTCCTGCCGTTGACCCAGAGGTGGGAAACCCGGTGACTGTTATTGGCGTACACCAATTGCGAGGCGGGATTGTAAAGGGGCAAGGTCTCCAGTTCACCGATTTCGATAGCGACTATATCCGCCGCTTTACCGCTTTCCAGACTGCCGATCCGGTGGTCCAGGCCCATGGCTTTGGCGCCGTTCAGGGTGGCCATTCGCAGGGCCTGGTGGGCGTTGAGGCTGGCGGCGTCGCCCGATACGCCTTTGGCCAGCAGGGCGGCGGTGCGCATTTCCCCGAGCAGGTCCAGGTCATTGTTGCTGGCGGCGCCATCGGTGCCAAGGGCCACGTTAATACCCGCCGCCTGTAACTGGCTCACCGGGCAAAAACCGCTGGCCAACTTCAGGTTGGATTCCGGGCAGTGCACCACATGGGCGCCGGTTTTCTGTAGCAGGGCGATATCCTCATCATTGACCTGGGTCATATGCACACACTGGGTCAGCGGCGATAACAGGCCCAGGGCGTGCAGGCGCTGAATGGGGCGCTTTCCATGGTTCTTCAGGGATTCCTCCACCTCAAACGCGGTCTCGTGCAGGTGAATCTGGACCGGTGACTGCATCTCTTCAGCAATCACGGCGATGCGTTTCAGGGGAGCATCCGAGACCGTGTAGGGGGCATGGGGACCAAAGCAGACGTTGACCAGGTCGCTGGAGCGGAAATCGTCGTGCAGCGCCAATCCCTTGTTGAGGTAGTCTTCCGGGCCCTGGCCCCAGGCGCAGGGAAAATCGAACACCGGGAAAGTGATCTGGGCGCGTATACCGGTTTCCTGCGCGACATGGGCGGTTTGTTCAGGAAAAAAGTACATATCCGAGAAACAGGTGGTGCCGCTGCGGATCATCTCGCCCATCGCCAACTCCGCTCCCTCTTTGACAAAGGTCTCATCAACCCATTTTGTTTCGGCGGGCCAGATATGGTTTTCCAGCCAGTCGTGCAGCGGCTTGTCGTCGGCGTAGCCGCGCAAGAGGCTCATGGGGGCGTGGCCATGGGCATTGACCAAACCCGGGATCACAATATGACGGCCGAGATCCACGGTTTCACTGGCCCGGAAGCGCTTGGCAGCTTCGCTCTGGGGTATGAGGGCGACAATATCGCCCTGATGTATGGCGAGGGCGCAGTCTTCAAACACCTTGCCTTCGGGGATAATTGGGATGATCCAGCGGGCGTTGAGCAACAGGTCGATGTGTTCGGGGTTGTATTTAACGTGCTCAGGGCTGTTTTTGATCTGCTCAGGGCTGTTTTTAGTTTGCTCAGGGCTGTTTTTAGTTTGCTCAGGGTTGTTCATAGAGATTACGGGCTATTCAGTGTGTCGGGCTCGTTGAATTTCTGGCGATTATCGCCACTTTTGAGGGGCGTTTTACACGCCCCTGGAGCCAATCCTGCGATCAGGCGACAAAGTATACCCGGATTGAACCTCCATGAGCAGGGTAATGTCCCTATCTTACTGATTTTATGGTAGTATTCCGCGCTTCGGCGCGCGGGAGCCGGCCTTGTGGCCGACTTCCGATACCGACTTGAAAATCGCAGTCGACGGTCGTCAGCCGTTTATTATAAAAGTGAAAGGAAACCCGTACTCCATGGGCGAATTAGCGAAAGAAATCCTTCCGGTCAATATTGAAGACGAGCTGAAGCAGTCATATCTCGATTACGCCATGAGCGTGATCGTGGGACGTGCCCTGCCCGATGTGCGCGATGGGCTCAAACCTGTGCATCGCCGTGTGCTCTTTGCCATGAGTGAGCTTAATAACGATTGGAACAAGCCCTATAAAAAGTCGGCTCGTGTGGTCGGTGATGTGATTGGTAAATACCATCCTCACGGCGACTCGGCGGTTTACGACACCATTGTGCGCATGGCCCAGGACTTCTCCCTGCGCTATATGCTGGTGGACGGCCAGGGCAACTTCGGCTCCATCGACGGCGATGGCGCGGCGGCCATGCGCTACACCGAAATCCGCATGAAGAAAATCGCCCACGACCTGTTGGCCGATCTGGAAAAGGAAACTGTCGATTTTGTGCCCAACTACGATGGCACCGAACAAATTCCCGAAGTGCTGCCTACCCGGGTGCCCAATCTGCTGGTTAACGGCTCCTCCGGTATCGCGGTGGGTATGGCCACCAATATTCCTCCCCACAACCTGACTGAGGTGGTGAACGGTTGTTTGGCGCTGATCGAGAATCCGGATATCACCATCGACGAACTGATGGAGTATATCCCTGGTCCGGATTTCCCGACAGCCGGGATTATCAACGGCCGTGCCGGTATTGTGCAGGCGTATCGTACCGGTCGCGGCCGCATCTATGTGCGCGCCAAGGCGGACATTGAACGCAACGACAAGGCTAATAAAGAAACCATTATCATCACCGAGATCCCCTACCAGCTGAACAAGGCGCGTCTGATCGAGAAAATCGCCGAGCTGGTAAAAGAAAAGAAGATCGAGGGTATATCCGAGCTGCGCGACGAATCCGACAAGGACGGCCTGCGGGTAGTGATCGAACTCAAGCGCGGCGAAATGGGTGAGGTGGTACTGAACAATCTCTATGCCCAGACCCAGCTGGAAAGCGTCTTCGGCATTAACGTGGTGGCCCTGGTCGACGGCCAGCCGAAAATCCTCAACCTCAAGGAACTGCTGGAGTACTTTGTCCGCCACCGCCGTGAGGTGGTCACCCGCCGTACCGTCTACCTGTTGAGAAAAGCCCGGGAAAGAGGCCATATCCTCGAAGGCCTGGCGGTGGCTATCGCCAATATCGACCTCGTGATCGAGCTGATCAAAAACTCGCCCACGCCCGCAGATGCCAAGGAGGCCCTGATTGCCCGCGGTTGGGAAGCCGGTGAAATCTCACAGTTCCTGGAGCGTGCCGGTGACGACGCCTGCCGTCCCGAAGGGTTGGAAAGCCACTATGGCCTGGCCGATGGCAAATACCACCTGTCTCCGGCCCAGGCCCAGGCCATACTGGAATTGCGTCTGCATCGCCTGACCGGGATGGAGCACGACAAGCTCATGGCGGAGTACCAGGAAAAACTGGACCAGATCGCTGAATTCCTGGAAATTCTCGGCAACCCCCTGCGCCTGATGGAAGTGATTCGCGAAGAGCTGAATCAGGTTGTCACCGATTACGGTGATGCCCGCCGCTCCGAGATTATCACCTCCCGCCAGGACCTGACCGTCGAAGACCTGATCAGCGAAGAAGACCGGGTCGTGACTATTTCCCACGGCGGTTACGCCAAGAGCCAGCCCCTGGACGATTACCAGGCCCAGCGCCGTGGCGGTATGGGGCGCTCAGCCACGGCGGTGAAGGACGAGGACTTTGTCGAGCACCTGCTGATCGCCAATACCCACGACACCATTCTCTGCTTTACCAATGCCGGCAAGGTGTACTGGCTCAAGGTCTATCAGATCCCGGTGGCCGGGCGCCAGTCCCGTGGCCGCCCCATAGTCAATCTGTTGCCCCTGGAAGCGGGCGAGCGCATTACCTCGATCCTGCCGGTCAAGGAGTACGATGATGACCACTTCATCTTCATGGCCACCGCCAGCGGTACGGTGAAGAAAACCGCATTGACTCAGTTCGCCAGACCCCGAAGCGTTGGCCTGCGTGCTATTGAACTGGAAGAGGGCGACCACCTGGTGGGGACCGCTATTACCGACGGAAACTGCGATGTGATTCTGTTTGCCTCCTCCGGCAAGGCCGCACGTTTCAAGGAATCTGATGTGCGCGCCATGGGTCGTATTTCCCGCGGTGTGCGTGGTATTCGCATGGCCGAAGACCAACGGGTGATCTCCATGGTGATCCCGGCGGAGGGCGGCAAGGTGTTGACCATCAGCGAACATGGCTACGGCAAGCGCACCGATGTCAGCGACTTCCCCGCAAAGGGACGCGGCTCGCAGGGGGTTATCGGTATGCAGACCACCGAGCGTAACGGCCAACTGGTTGGCGCTGTGCAGGTGTATGATGGTGAAGAGATTATGCTGATCTCCGACCAGGGCACCCTGGTGCGCACACGGGTCGACGAAGTCTCGGTATTGGGACGCAATACCCAGGGCGTACGCCTGATCAAGGTAAAAGGGGGTGAGCACCTGATCGGGGTGGAGCGTATCGAAGAAAGTTCAAACGGCGAGGTGGACGCTGACTCCGGCAGCGAAGGCGGTGACCGTGATGACACAGAGTAAAGACGGCGAATCGGAAAAACTGGGTAAGTTGCGCGAGCGCATCGACGCTATCGATGCCGATATCGGTCGCTTGATCAGCGAGCGGGCCCGTTGCGCCCAGGAGGTGGCCGAGGTCAAGAAAGCGGCCAATCCCCAGGAAGATGTGCTCTACTACCGCCCCGAGCGGGAGGCGCAGGTGTTGCGCAAAGCCATGGAGCGCAATGCCGGTCCTCTGGACGATGAGGAGGTGGCGCGGCTGTTTCGCGAGATTATGTCCGCCTGCCTGGCATTGGAAAAACCTGTAAAAGTGGCTTTCCTCGGGCCGGAGGGCACCTTTACCCAGGCGGCGGCGCTCAAGCACTTCGGGCATTCCGCAGTGACCCTGCCCATGGCCGCCATCGACGAGGTTTTCCGTGAAGTGGAGGCCGGTGCTGTCAACTACGGTGTGGTGCCGGTGGAGAATTCCACGGAAGGGGTGGTTAATCACACCCTCGATAACTTTATGGGCTCCAACCTGAAAATCTGCGGCGAAGTGGAACTGCGGATTCACCAGCATTTGATGGTGTCCGACGTCACCAGGGTGGACAGCATTTCCCGTATCTATTCCCACGCCCAGTCGCTGGCGCAGTGCCGCAAGTGGCTGGACTCACATTACCCGGGCGTAGAGCGCATTGCGGTCAACAGCAACGCCGAGGCGGCCAAGCGGCTGGCGGGCGAGTGGAATGCCGCCGCCATCGCCGGTGAGATGGCGGCTGAACTCTACGGCCTCAAGGTGCTGGCGGAAAAGATCGAAGACCAACCCGACAATTCCACTCGTTTCCTGATTATCGGCACCCAGGATGTGCCGGCCAGTGGCAGTGACAAGACTTCTGTTGTGGTCGCGATGCGCAACGAGCCAGGTGCCTTGCACGATCTGCTGGAACCTTTCCACCGTCACGAGATCGACCTGACCCGAGTGGAAACCCGTCCCTCCAGCAGCGGCACCTGGAACTATGTATTCTTTATCGATTTCGCCGGTCACGTGAACAATGCTGATATCCAGAAAGTGTTGCAGGAAGTGGGGCAGCGGGCTTCGGATTTAAAGATTCTCGGGTCTTATCCCAAAGCGGTTTTGTAGTTCGACGCGGGGTGAAGGGAAGTATGGTGAAACATGAGTTTAAAACGGTTTAATGCCCAATTCTGAGAAAAACAACAGGCCGGTTCCTGCGCCCAAGGCCAGCAAATCTGTGCTCAATAAACCCGTGCTCAACAAGTTGGTGGTCGTCGGAATCGGCCTGATTGGTGGCAGCTTGGGCGCCGCCTTAAAAGCCCGGCAGGGTTGTAGTGAAGTGGTCGGTATCGCCCGGCGCCAGCAGACCTGTGACCAGGCGTTGGACCTGGGAATTGTCGATCGCGCTTATACCGATATCACCGCGGTCGCCGAAGAGCTGGCGGCCGGGGATGTGATCTTTATCGCCGTGCCCACCCTGGCGGTGGAGGCGAGCCTGGCGCAGATTGCCGGCTGTGTGAGTCCGGAAGTGACCGTCACCGATGGCGCCAGCGTCAAGGGTAGCGTGGTGAAAGCGGCGCAAAATGTGTACGGCGGGTTGCCTCCGCAGTTGGTGCTTGGGCATCCTATCGCCGGCTCAGAGCGTAGCGGCGTTACAGCGGCCCAAGCGGACCTCTACGAAGATCACCGGGTGATTCTGACGCCGGCCGAATCCACGGGTGCCAACCACTTGGCCAGGGTCAACGCCATGTGGCGGACGGTGGGGGCGGAAGTGTTGGAAATGCCTGTGGACGAGCATGACGAAGTCCTTGCAGCCACCAGTCACCTTCCCCATGTGATTGCGTATTCCCTGGTGGACACCCTGGCGCACGACGCGGAAAACGAAAATATTTTCCGCTACGCGGCCGGTGGTTTTCGCGATTTTACCCGCATCGCCTCCAGCGACCCGGTTATGTGGCACGATATTATGAAGGCCAACCGCGACAGTATCCTGGGGGCCATCGATCTTTTTGCCGCCAATCTCGCCCGTTTGCGGGAAGCGATTGAGAACGAGGACAGCGAGCATATGCTCGGTGTCTTTACCCGCGCCAAAGCGGCCCGGGACCACTTTACCAAAATGTTATCCAAACAAGCTTATACAGAACCCATGCAGTTAAAAAATCTTGAATACCGCTTACAACCCGGCCCCCAAAAAGAGGGCGAAGGTGTGCGGGGCAGCATCCGCGTGCCCGGTGACAAATCCATTTCCCACCGCTCAATTATGTTGGGTTCGCTGGCCGAAGGGCTGACCGAGGTGGAGGGCTTCCTCGAAGGGGAGGACGCCCTGGCCACCCTGCAGGCTTTCCGCGATATGGGGGTGGTGATCGAAGGTCCGGAAAACGGTCATGTCAAAATTCACGGTGTAGGCCTGCACGGCCTGCAGGCGCCGCCGGGGCCACTGTACGTCGGCAATTCCGGCACTTCCATGCGCCTGTTGTCCGGCATTCTGGCGGGGCAGTCCTTTGATTCGGAGTTGACGGGTGACGAGTCACTTTCCAAGCGCCCGATGAATCGTGTGGCCAATCCCCTGCGAGAGATGGGCGCCACCGTGGAGACCGAGGAACATGGATTGCCGCCGGTGCGAATCAAGGGCGGGGCCAGAATCAAGTCCATCGATTACCCGATGCCCATGGCCAGTGCCCAGGTGAAATCCTGTGTGCTTCTGGCGGGCCTCTACGGCGAGGGTACCACGCGGGTTACGGAACCCGCGCCCACGCGTGATCATACCGAGCGTATGCTGTCGGGTTTTGGTTACCCGGTTAAACGCAGCGGTGCGGTCGCCGAACTGACCGGTGGCGGAAAACTAACCGCGACCCGTATCGACGTGCCGGCGGATATCTCCTCGGCCACCTTCTTCATGGTGGCCGCAGCCATTGCCCCTGGCTCCGACCTGACCCTGACCCATGTGGGCATTAATCCGACCCGGATCGGTGTGATCAACATCCTGCGCCGGATGGGAGCCAGGCTGGACTTGCTCAACGAGCGTGAAGTGGGTGGCGAGCCGGTGGCGGATATCCGCATTCAGTACGCGCCCCTGACGGGGATTAATATCCCGGAGGACCAGGTGCCGTTGGCTATCGACGAGTTCCCGGCCCTGTTTGTGGCCGCCGCCTGTGCCGAGGGTACCACTGTACTGACCGGTGCCGAGGAGTTGCGGGTGAAGGAGAGCGATCGTATCCAGGTGATGGCCGATGGCCTGCAAACGCTGGGGATCACCGCCAGTCCTACGCCGGACGGTATTGTCATCGAAGGCGGGCAGCTGCAAGGTGGCGAAGTGGAGAGTCACGGTGATCACCGTATTGCCATGGCTTTTGCCGTGGCGTCCCTGTGTGCCGAAGGTGAGATTCGGATAAGGAACTGTGCCAATGTGGCCACCTCTTTCCCCAATTTTGTGGAACTGGCCCAGCAAACGGGGATTCAGTTGGCAGTAGAGGAAACCTAAATTTAACGTCAGGCGGTCGGCCATGGCCAATCGTTTACCCGACCGTTAATCCGTCCGCATAATTAATGCTTGTGGCTTACAGGCAGTGGACTTAAAAAGGGCTAAGATACCGGGGTTGTTGTCGCCAAGTGGCGGTAACAATGACAAAAAGGATTTCCCACTTCAATGACATAAGGAGGTGTCATATGACATCCGCAGCTTATTCCGAAATTTCACAAAGTAATCGCTTCGGTAACCGATCGCTGAAGAGCCGACTATCGGCCGCCTTGTTGGGTCTGGCCCTGTGCCTGGCGTTGACATCGGTGGTGCCCGTGGAGGCTGTCCATGCCGCAGATGCCACGATCGCGCAAAAGGTTGATATCAATCATGCCGATGCCGAGAGCATTGCTGCTACCCTGACGGGCGTTGGTCTGAAAAGAGCGCAGGCCATAGTCGCGTATCGCGAGAAAATGGGCAATTTCGCCAGTCTGGAACAGCTGATCGAGGTTAAGGGGATAGGCCCCAGCGTATTGGCAAAGAACAAAGAGCGTATTGTGCTAAAATAGCGAAATTCTGCTTTTTGGACGTCATTCCTACATAAAGGGATGAGACAATAAAAAGCGCCTCCTCCCTTTTTGTAGGAATGAGGCGCTTTTTATTATTGTGAGGGGGAAAGAATGACAGACACTTCGGCCTTGGATTTGGCGCCGGTGATTACCATCGATGGTCCCAGTGGTTCCGGTAAGGGCACCATCAGCAAACTTTTGGCCCATAAGTTGGGTTACCATTTTCTCGACAGTGGGGCGCTCTATCGCCTCACGGCCCTGGCGGCCGACCACCACAATGTGGATATGAGCAACGAAAAAGCGCTGGAAGTTCTGGCGGGACACCTGGATGTGCAGTTCGATACCACTGGAGATCAAACCAAAATCGTTCTCGAAGGCGAGGATGTCACCCGGGCTATCCGGGTGGAAAAGGTCAGCATGAATGCCTCCCGTGTGGCGGCTTATCCCGGTGTGCGCCAGGCCCTGCTGGAACGGCAGCGCGCCTTTCAGCAGGCACCGGGCCTGGTGGCGGATGGCCGCGATATGGGCACCACCGTGTTTCCCCATGCTCTCGTCAAGATATTCCTCACCGCCAGTGCCGAGGAGCGCGCCAACCGGCGCTATAAGCAGTTGCTGGAGAAGGGTGAATCTGTTAGTCTCCGCGCCTTGCTGGAGGACATACAGGCGCGAGACGACCGGGATATCAATCGTTCGTCTTCGCCCTTGAAGCCAGCCGATGATGCCCTGGTGCTCGACAGTACCCAGCTGAGTATCCCCGAGGTACTTGAAACAGTGGAAAAGGCGGTCGCGGCCAAGCTCAAATAAATGGCATACGCCTGTCGCGTGGGTTCGGAGCATTGCGCCGAAGTTCACCAAAAACTCCAACAAATGACGCCAAACTACCCGGCCAGAACAGGGGTGGTGGGGTGTTTATCATCAACCGGCCCATACAACTGGCTGTATGGTAGACAGCGCTCTGTGAGCCGCCTTATTACCCCTTTATATAAAGCAGGGGAGAAGAGGCCCTCGACGGAGACTGTGTCGTATTAAATAGGTAATGCAATGAGCGAAAGCTTTGCTGAGTTATTTGAAGAAAGTTTAAAAACAGTCGATATGGTGCCCGGCACCATCGTTACCGGTGTGGTAATCGATATCGACAAGGATTGGGTCACTGTACACGCCGGCCTCAAGTCTGAAGGCGTTATCCCTGCCGCCCAATTCCTCGACGACAACGGTGAACTGAGCCTGGAAGTGGGCGATGAAGTTCAAGTTGCTCTGGAAACCGTAGAAGACGGTTTCGGTGAAACCCGCCTGTCCCGCGAAAAAGCCAAGCGCGCTGAAGCCTGGAAAGTGCTGGAAGCCGCACACGAAGCGGAAGAAGTGGTTAAAGGTGTTATCAATGGCAAGGTCAAGGGTGGTTTCACCGTTGACGTTGCCAGTATCCGTGCGTTCTTGCCCGGTTCCCTGGTGGATGTTCGCCCTGTGCGCGAAACCACCCACCTGGAAGGCAAGGAGCTGGAATTCAAAGTGATCAAGCTGGACCAGAAGCGCAATAACGTGGTGGTTTCCCGCCGCGCGGTTCTGGAGCAAGCCAACTCTGCCGAGCGTGAAGAACTGCTGGCCACTCTGCAGGAAGGCCAGGCGGTCAAGGGTATCGTCAAGAACCTGACCGACTACGGTGCCTTCGTTGACCTGGGTGGTGTAGACGGCCTGTTGCACATCACCGATATGGCCTGGAAGCGCATCAAGCACCCGAGCGAGATCGTGAATGTTGGCGACGAGATCGACGTTAAAGTATTGAAGTTCGACCGCGAACGCAACCGCGTATCCCTGGGTCTGAAGCAGCTGGGTGAAGATCCCTGGGTGGCTATTACCAACCGCTACCCCGAGGGTACCAAGGTCAAGGCCAAGGTTACCAACCTCACCGATTACGGTTGCTTTGCCGAGCTGGAAGAGGGGGTTGAAGGTCTGGTACACGTCTCCGAAATGGACTGGACCAACAAGAATATCCATCCTTCCAAGGTCGTTAATGTCGGCGACGAAGTAGAGGTCATGGTCCTGGATATCGACGAGGAGCGTCGTCGTATCTCCCTGGGTATCAAGCAGTGCCAGGAAAATCCGTGGGATGCCTTCGGCCGCCTGTTCGCCAAGGGCGACAAGATTTCCGGCAAGATCAAGTCCATCACTGACTTCGGTATCTTTATCGGCCTCGACGGCGGTATCGATGGCCTGGTGCACCTGTCCGATATTTCCTGGCAGGAAGCGGGCGAGGAAGCCGTACGCAAGTACAAGAAAGGCGACGAACTCGAAACCGTTATCCTGGCGGTCGATCCGGAGCGCGAGCGTATCTCCCTGGGCATCAAGCAATTGGAGTCTGATCCTTTCTCCGATTACGTGACTACCAATGACAAGGGCACCATCGTCACCGGTACCATTAAGGAAGTGGATGCCAAGGCGGCTGTCATTACCCTGGCTGAAGACGTGGAGGCTACCCTGAAGGCCTCTGAAATCAGCCGCGACAAGGTGGAAGATGCCCGCAATGTGCTGAAGGAAGGCGAAGAAGTCGAAGCCAAGATCATCAGTGTCGACCGTAAGAATCGTGCTATCAACCTGTCTATCAAGGCCAAAGATGTGGCTGACGAGAAGCAGGCCATGAAGGAGCACACTGCCAAGCAGTCCGAACAGGCTGCGCCGGCCACTATCGGTGACCTGATCAAGGCCCAGATGGAAAGCCAGGACAAGCAGTAAGTCCACAAGCGGTAAGTTAAAAAGGGCGGGGATTCCCGCCTTTTTTTGTTGCCGGCCGCCAATCGTAAATCCCTTATGATCGGCGACCGGGTTCACATTTTCTTCCCTTCCCACCCCATTTTTCCCGCCTAACGACCAAAGATTTGTGATCTGTGACGGCTCTCCTCTGGCATTCCTTTGAAATTTGCGGTTTAATCTGGCCATAAGTATTTGATTTGCATACAATTACAGTAAACCAAGTCTATGAGGCCCTACTAAATACAATAGGGAATGGCCATGACCAAGTCCGAACTGATCGAGCGAATTGCTGAAAAGCAAGACCAGCTGTCAGCCAAAGATGTAGAATTGGCGGTAAAGTTGATGCTGGAATATATGTCCCAAATTCTGGCATCCGGGGAGCGTATTGAGATACGGGGGTTTGGGAGTTTTTCCTTGCACTATCGTGCGCCGCGTATCGGGCGGAATCCCAAAACCGGCGATTCCGTTGAGCTGGCGGGAAAGTATGTGCCCCATTTTAAGCCTGGTAAGGAAATGCGCGACCGGGTTAACGAAAGCATACAGACCCAGTAAGGCGCTTATTGCCGGTTTTCAAACGGAGGCATAGCCTTAACAAGGGCTGTGCCGTTTTTTTATGTAACCCCAATAGGGAATCTCTCCTCCCACCATCGCGGGCTACACTTTGTCGTTAACCGGCTCAGAGACCATACAAGCCGTCCCATAAAACTGTCAGGGATTCATAAATCGGATTGCCTCTTATGCTCTGGATAAAACGCCTTGTTACCATCCTCTTGATTTTACTGGCCCTGGCCCTGGGCATCTGGATTACCCTGGATAACAGCCAGCCGGTTTCACTGATACTGTTTGGCTTCGCTTTGCCGAGCGCCAAGCTCGGCGTTTGGATACTGGCCACCTTTGTGCTTGGCATCGCCGTCGGATATCTGGGGAGTTTATGGCCCTACCTGGCCACCAAGCGAAAGTTGCTTTCCCAGGATCGAAAGATCAAACGCAGTGAACGGGAACTGGACAAGCTCCGCGCCGGTGCCCTGAAAGAGTAAACAGTATCCCCCATGGCAGATGCCCAGCTTTACCTCTTGATTCTGGTTGCCATCGCCTGCGGCTTTTGGATGGGGCGGCGTAGCAGCCGTCGCACGTTGAAAGGTGAGAGTGAATCGGCGCTGTCGGCAGGCTATTTCAGGGGTCTCAACTTTCTCCTCAACGAACAGGCGGACAGCACCGTCGACACCTTTATCGAGGCCCTGGAGGTCAATCCCGATACCCTGGAAACCCATTTGGCCCTGGGTAACCTGTTGCGGCGCAAAGGGGAAGTGGACCGGGCCATCAAAGTTCACCAAAACCTGCTGGCGCGACCCTCCCTCAATGCCGGGCAATTGCACCTGGCGCAGCTGGAGTTGGCACGTGATTTTATCAAGGCCGGTCTGCTGGATCGAGCCGAAGGCCTGCTGCAGGAATTGGTGGAATCCTCAGTCGAGCTTAAAGCCACCTGCCTGGAGCACCTGATCGAGATCTACCGCGACGAAAAAGAGTGGGAAAAAGCCATTCACGCGGTTAATTTGCTGGTGGGTCGACGTTTCAGCAAAATGCCGCAGGAATGGGGGGTAACCCAATCCCATTTCTGCTGCGAACTGGCAGAGTTGGCGCTGGACAGAAACGACTACCTGAGCGCTCGCCGCTATCTGAAGCAGGCGCTGGGTTATGACCGCTCCTCGGTCCGCGCCAGCCTGTTGTGGGGCGGGTTGGAACATCGCCTGGGACACTATAAAGAGGCCCTCAAGATTCTCACCCGGATTCCCCAGCAGGATGCCGATTACCTGCCTGAAGCCGTATCCCTGATCTGTGATTGCTACAAGGCCCTGGGAGACGAAAGGGGCCAATACCGTTTTCTGGAGGAGGCCCTCGAAGAATGTCCCAGTAACAGCCTGGTGCTGATGTTGGCGGATAAAATCCAGGAGTACAGGGATGATGAGGCCGCAGCCGGCTTTATCAGTAGCCAGCTCAAGGAGCGGCCCTCGATCAAAGCTCTGAGTCGCCTGGTTGATTTACACCTGGCCAATACGGAGAATGGCACCGCCAAGGAAAACCTGACGCTACTCAAACAGATGGTGGATCAGTTGCTGGCCCATAAACCCGGATACCGTTGCAACCGTTGCGGCTTTACCGGCAACCAACTGCATTGGCTGTGCCCCACCTGCAAATCCTGGGGGAGTGTTAAGGCCATCAGAGGGGTGGAGGGGGAGTAGTTAAGCTGCAAGCTTTAAGCGGCAAGCGGCAAGTATTAGAATGTGCGCTCTCTACACCGCATACAGCTTGAAGCTTGCCGCTTAAAGCTTGCAGCTTTTTTAAACTACCCATGGAAAACAATGCATATCTCTGGCCCCCGAATCCTGGTCGCACTCGACTACAACAATGAATCCGACACCCTCGCCCTGGTCGACCGCCTCGACCCCAGCCTCTGCCGCCTGAAAGTCGGCAAAGAGCTGTTCACCGCCTGCGGTCCATTGATTGTGGAAAAAATGATCGCCAAGGGGTTCGATATTTTCCTCGACCTCAAATTCCATGACATTCCCAATACCTGTGCCAAAGCCGTTAAAGCGGCGGCTGACCTGGGCGTCTGGATGGTGAATGTCCACGCCTCCGGCGGTCGCCGGATGATGGAAGCCGCCCGCGAGATTATCGAACCCTACGGGCAAAAGCCCCTGTTGATCGGGGTTACCGTGCTGACCAGTATGGAGCGGACCGACCTCAAGGAGATTGGCCTGGATATTGATCCCCGGGAACAGGTGGTACGCCTGGCCAAACTTACCCGGAGCGCAGGATTGGATGGGGTGGTCTGCTCCGCTCAGGAAGCCAGCCTGCTACGCAATGAGATAGGACCTGATTTTAACCTGGTGACCCCGGGGATTCGTCCCGTAAACAGTGCGGCTGACGACCAGCGCCGGATCGTGACGCCGGCGGATGCGATTGCCCTGGGCTCCACCTATCTGGTGATTGGGCGACCTATTACCCAGAGTGAAGATCCGATCGCGACTTTGATTGAGATTAATGGTCAGATATATTAACGGTGGAAATTATTGAAATCCCGGCGCGACGCACAATTTCGTCACAATAGTTCTCAAGGTGGGATTCTCCATGAGTGAAGAGGCTGAGGGCCTAACCGACAATCAACTGGAACAAGTGACGGGACTTTTATTGCAAAAGTATCCCTCCTGTCAGGCCATATACCTCTATGGCAGTCTCGCCAAGGGGGAAGGGCGCAAAGACAGCGATGCGGATATCGCTTTGCTCTGTGACTCCAAGCTCGACATGATGGCGCTATTCGGTGACGCCGGTGCTATTGGAAGGATAGTGAAAAGACCCGTCGATTTGGTGGATTTGAGAAGCGTGAATACCGTACTGGCCGTGCAGATCGTTGCAAACGGGAAGCGGATCGCGACCGTTGATCAGTTTCAAGCCGAACTCTTCGAAGCCCATTCCTTATCTGAATACGCCCAGCTACAGCAGTGGCGAGGTGAGATACTCGAAGATATAAAACAAAGGGGCAGTGTCTATGGATGACGTGTTGCTCAATAAAGCAGCGATAATTGAGCGGTGCTTGAAACGGGTAAGCAATACTTACAAGGGGCGTGAAGCAGCCCTGGGTACCGATTTTGACCAGCAGGACATTATAGTACTGAACCTGCTACGAGCCTGTGAGGCCTCTATCGATGCTGCCATGCATTTGGTGAAAGTGAATAAACTGGGTATTCCGCAATCCGGCGCAGACGCCTTCGAATTGCTGGCCAGAGCTGAGGTGCTGGATATGTCGCTTTCAGCCAGTTTAAAAAAAATGGTGGGTTTTCGAAATGTTGTGACTCATATCTACCAGGATCTCAGTTTGGAGGTGCTTAAGCGGATACTGGAGTATGGGGTAAAAGATTTAAAGCGTTGGGCCCAACAACTTATTCGGTTGGCTGATGTGTAGTGGCCGATTACTGTGAAAGAGATGCACAACCCTCCTTGAGGTTAATTCAAAAGTTCGTTAGTGTGGCCCCCCCCAATTTTACCGCAGAGGCTGATACAGCCATTTGTTGATAGGGTAATCATAATATGCAGTTTTTAGTGACCGGCGGCGCCGGCTTTATCGGCTCGGCTGTTATCCGACACATCATCGAGAACACCGACCACAATGTCGTCAATGTCGACAAACTCACCTACGCGGGTAACCTGGAATCTTTGGACGCTGTTTCCCATGATTCTCGTTACGCCTTCGAACAGGTGGATATCTGTGATGCCCAGTCGCTAAAGCGGGTGTTTGCTGAGCATAGACCGAGCGTGATTATGCATCTGGCGGCTGAATCCCACGTAGATCGCTCTATTGATGGTCCCGCCGAATTCATCAACACCAATATCGTCGGTACCTACACGCTATTGGAAGCGGCGCGTCAGTATTGGTTGGGTTTGGAAGGGGAGTACAAAACGGCCTTCCGCTTCCACCATATTTCCACCGATGAGGTTTACGGTGACCTGGAGGTGGAATCGGAAACACTGTTTACCGAGTCGACATCCTACGACCCCAGTTCTCCCTACTCAGCTTCCAAAGCCGCTTCCGATCACCTGGTGAGGGCCTGGCAACGCACCTACGGCTTACCCGCCATAGTGACCAACTGCTCCAATAACTATGGACCCTACCATTTTCCGGAAAAACTGATTCCGCTGATGATTCTTAACGCCCTGGAGGGCAAACCCTTACCTGTCTACGGCGACGGTTCGCAGATTCGGGATTGGCTCTATGTGGAGGACCATGCCCGCGCCCTGGTCAAGGTGGCAACCGAAGGCGGTGTTGGCGAGACCTATAATATCGGTGGACACAATGAGAAGAAGAACATCGAGGTCGTTCGTACAATTTGCAGTATCCTCGAAGACCTGGCGCCGGAAAAACCCCAAGGCGTTGCCCATTACCATGACTTGATTACCCATGTGGCGGACCGCCCCGGCCATGATCGGCGTTACGCCATCGATGCCGGCAAAATCGCACGTGAACTGGGCTGGACGCCACAGGAGACCTTTGATTCGGGTATCCGCAAAACGGTGGCCTGGTTTATGGATAACCGCGAATGGTGCCAACACGTCCAGGACGGTAGTTACCAGCGAGAGCGCCTGGGCCAAGCCGTATAAAAAAGGGAGTTGGTGATTATGAAAGGTATTATTTTGGCCGGTGGTAGTGGTACTAGATTGCACCCCGTAACTCTAGGCGTGTGCAAGCAGTTGTTACCTGTCTACGATAAGCCCATGATTTACTACCCGTTGACCACTTTAATGCTGGCTGGTATCAGGGAGGTACTAATAATTTCCACTCCCAAGGATATCGATCGTTTCGAACAAATATTAGGCAGCGGCGATCAGTGGGGAATCCAGATTCAATACGCCATACAGCCGGAACCTGAAGGCTTGGCGCAGGCGTTTATAATTGGCGAGACATTTATCGGGGATTCCAGCTGTGCACTGGTGCTTGGGGATAACCTGTTTTTTGGTCAAACATTTTCTAACTCATTGCGCCGTGCAGCAGCTCAGCAATCGGGGGCGACGGTTTTTGCCTATCCGGTGAAAGACCCAGAGCGTTTTGGTGTAGTGGAGTTTGACCAGAATGGTAAGGCAATAAGTCTGGAAGAAAAGCCCGCAGAACCGAGAAGCCGCTATGCAGTGACTGGTCTCTATTTTTACGACAACGCCGTGATTGATATTGCAAAGGCGGTAAAACCATCACCTAGGGGCGAACTGGAAATTACGGATGTCAACAATGCTTATCTCGCCCGTGGTGATCTACAGGTGGAGATGATGGGCCGAGGTATGGCATGGCTGGATACCGGTACCCATGATTCGTTGCTTGAGGCTGCGCATTTTATTCAGACCATTGAGCATCGTCAGAGCTTGAAAGTCGCATGCCCGGAAGAGGTTGCCTGGCGAATGGGCTGGATTGATGATGAAGCCATGCTGGCATTGGCGAAGCCGCTACTGAAAAGTGGTTACGGCACCTACCTGGAAGAACTGGTCAAGTTTAAGTAGTCAAAAACCATCATGAATGTTATTGAAACCCGGTTACCCGGCGTCGTCATTATCGAACCCAAGGTGTTCGGCGATGAGCGGGGCTTTTTCCTGGAAACCTACCAGGCCGAGCGCTATCGCGAACTGGCCGGTATCGACCTGCCCTTTGTCCAGGACAATCATTCCCGGTCCGCGCGTGGCGTCTTGCGCGGCCTGCATTTCCAGGTAACCAAACCCCAAGGGAAACTGGTGCATGTGGTGACGGGCGAGGTCTATGATGTGGCGGTGGATATCAATCCCGAGTCGGCCACCTTTGGTCAATATGAAGGGGTTGTTCTGAGCGAACAAAACAAGCGCCAGATCTGGATACCTCCCGGATACGCGCACGGTTTTGTGGTGCTGTCCGAAATCGCTGATTTTGAATACAAATGCACGGACTACTATGACCCCAGCGACGAGGGCAGTGTGATCTGGAACGACCCTGAGATCGGTATCGATTGGCCGATTTCGAAGCCAACATTGTCCCACAAGGATGCAGAGGCACCGACACTCTCTGAATGGGTAGCCCAGCAAGCGTCAAAAGGATAAGTGGAAATGAAGGTATTATTGTTCGGCGCCAACGGCCAGGTGGGCTTTGACTGTGTTTCCCGTTTTCGAGAGGCTGGCTTTGATCTGGTGGCGCTGACGCGGGAACAGGTCGACCTGGCCGATGCCGATCAGGTGCGAAAGGCGATTCAGCGTCAAAAACCGGATCTGGTGATCAATGCCGCCGCCTATACGGCGGTGGATAAAGCCGAGTCTGAAGCGGATCTTGCGGCGCTGATCAATGAAACCGCCGTGGAAGCCATGGCACGTGCCTGCAACGAACAGCGGATACCGCTTTTCCATATCTCCACAGATTACGTTTTCGACGGTACGAAAGAGGGCGCTTATCGCGAATCAGACCCCGTCGGTCCGCAAGGTGTCTACGGGCGTACCAAATTGGCGGGCGAAACGGCGATTCAAAAGTGCCTGACTCACCATATTATCCTGCGTACTGCCTGGGTATTCGGCACCCACGGTCAAAATTTCGTTAAAACCATGCTGCGCCTGGGACGGGAGCGGGATACCCTGGGGGTCGTGGACGACCAGCGTGGCTGTCCCACCTATGCCGGTCATATCGCCGACACCCTGCTGACGCTCGCCGAGCACTATCGCGAAACTGGTGATTTGCCCTGGGGGCTCTACCACTTCAGTGGTGATCAGCCCTGCACCTGGTATGAATTTGCCAGCGCCATTTTCGATTTGGCCCTGGAAACCGGCCTCCTGAGTAAATTGCCCACAGTTAACCCGATCGCCACCAGCGACTATCCCACCCCGGCCAAGCGTCCGGCCAATAGTGTGCTTGATTGTCACAAGATCGTTTCTACCGGCTTGGGGATTCAATCCGGTGACTGGCATGCCGGGCTGGAGGAGTTTATCAACCAGGCTTCGTCGATTTAGTCACCAAATTCCGCAATACCCGACACGGTCACCGCATATTTGCCGGGTCATAATGCAGACCTAAGCTATTGATTAGCATATAATATGCCTTTTTACAGGTGCCTTGCCGACCAGCGGAGCGCTACTGGTCAAAACCTGCTCTAAGCACCCTCAAAATGGGGCCTCGATTAATAGGGGGGTCGATATTTAAATGGGGTGTCAATTAGAGCGAAGGCGTACAATGGGCACAAATTGTTTAATCTTTGGCCAAGGCTAGTAATGACCAGTAAATACCATCTGACCCATCTCAAGCAGCTGGAAGCTGAAAGTATCCATATCATCCGGGAAGTGGCAGCCGAATTCGACAACCCGGTTATGCTTTACTCCATCGGCAAAGACTCCGCGGTTATGATGCACCTGGCCATGAAGGCGTTCTACCCGGGCAAACCGCCTTTCCCCCTGATGCATGTGGATACCACCTGGAAGTTCAGGGAGATGATCGAATTCCGCGACAAGCGGGTCGCCGATCTGGGGTGGGACCTGATTGTGCATATCAATCAGGAAGGGGTGGATATGGGGATCAGCCCCTTTGAACACGGCAGCGCCAAGCACACTGACATCATGAAAACCGCCGCCCTCAAGCAGGCACTGGACAAGTATGGTTTCGATGCCGCTTTTGGCGGTGCCCGCCGGGATGAAGAGAAGTCCCGTGCCAAGGAGCGGGTCTACTCCTTCCGCGACAAAAATCACCGCTGGGACCCGAAAAACCAGCGCCCCGAACTCTGGAATATCTACAACGGCAAGGTCGACAAAGGCGAAAGCATCCGCGTTTTTCCGCTGTCCAACTGGACCGAGCTGGACATCTGGCAGTATATCCACCTGGAATCCATTCCCATCGTGCCCCTGTACTTCGCCGCCAAGCGCCCCGTGGTAGAGCGCGATGGCGCCCTGATTATGGTGGACGATGAGCGTATGCAGATTGAAGAGGGGGAAGTGATCGAGGAGAAAATGGTCCGCTTCCGCACACTGGGTTGTTATCCGCTGACCGGCGCCGTGGAGTCCGAAGCGCAGACACTTCCCGATATTATTCAGGAAATGCTGCTGACCACCACCTCTGAGCGCCAGGGTCGGGTGATTGACCACGATAGCGCTGGTTCCATGGAGAAGAAGAAGCAGGAAGGGTATTTTTAAGCGGCAAGCTTTAAGCTGTAAGCGGCAAGATAAGAGCGGTTGGGCACGAGTTGAGCGGCAAGCTTTAAGCTTCAAGCGGCAAGTTAACAGCGGTTGGGCACAGGGAGTGTGTGGATGGATTTTGAGAAATTGGATGTTTGGCGTCGATCATCTCGATTGTGTTGTGAACTTTATAAGGCGCTAAATCTGAATAAAGATTACGGATTTAAGGATCAGATAACTCGTTCGGCTGTCTCTATTCCCAGTAATATCGCGGAAGGGATGGAGCGAACCAGCCATAGGGAGAAACTCAAGTTTCTTGGGTATGCCAAAGGTTCGTGCGGTGAATTGCGTACACAAATGTACATAGGACTTGAAATAGGATATCTCGACAGAAAAACAGGCAAGTATTGGCTAAACGAAACACGGGAAATATCGTCAATGTTAACAGGCCTAATGAAAACAATAGCCAAAGAATCAAACTAAGCAGCCAGCTCTAACTTAAAGCTTGCCGCTTGAAGCTTGCCGCTTTCAACCAATTCGCCCTAATTTTGATACTCTTTGCCGGAAGAAACAGACATGACCGAAACAGACATCCGCTGGCAACAACGCTTCTCCCAGTTTCAAAAAGGCCTGGCGCAGCTGCGTGAGGCAGTGGCACTGATGGACGAGCGAGAGCTGTCGCGGCTGGAAAAGCAGGGTGTCATTCAGGCGTTCGAGTTTACCTATGAACTGGCCTGGAATGTGCTGAAAGATTACCTGGTGTGGCAGGGGTATGTGGATGTGGTGGGATCACGCGATGCGATTCGCGAATCCTTTGCCCGTGGCCTGGTTGCGGACGGGCAGGCCTGGATGAATATGTTGTTGGACCGAAACCGTACGGCACACACGTATAATGAAACCACCGCTGAAGCAATTTTGACCAATATCCGCACGGCCCATTTTGCCCAACTGGAGGCGTTGGAGTCGGATATGACAGCAAAGATGGCCGGGTGATGGTGGAAATCGGGGAATGGGGACTGCCCGTGTCTGCCGTGGAGGCGTTGCAGGCAGTGTTTTCCAGGCACCCTGCGATCGAACAAGTGTTGATCTACGGCTCTCGGGCTAAAGGTAACTTCCGGCCGGGATCCGATATCGATTTGACCATTTGCGAAACCGGTCTCGACTGGGCTGGTTTTCAACAGGTCGAAGCGGAAATTGAGGAACTGAATTTGCCCTACAAGGTGGATTTATCGCTACTGCGGCAAATCGAAAACGAGGACCTGCTGGACCATATCAAACGGTTAGGACAGCGCTTTTTTGCCAAAGCACAGAGGTCTGCTCCCTAAAGAGGGGACTGACTTGAAAAATGGTCGGCGGCATAGAAGAAAAAGCAGGAAGGGTATTTTTAGTCGTTGTGGAGGCGGCTCTACTTTGACTACGGAAATATGTGGGATGAAAGCTGAGTTAGCATTATGCGATTGAGTGAAAAGCAGGCAAAAGGGATTCATGATATTGCCGAATCAGTATTCGGTAACGATGTGAACGTCTGCCTATTTGGTTCAAGGGTCGACGACAACAGAGCCGGTGGTGATGTAGATATCTTTATAGAATCTCCCTCCCCCGTAGAGAAGCCTGCCTATTTAGCGGCCATAGCAGGCGCACGAATTTCTCGGTTATTGCAGGGTCGCAAAGTCGATGTATTGATAGGGGCACCCAATCTGGCGCAACTACCCATACATCGGATTGCGAAGGAAACGGGTATTCAGTTATGAATTTATCCGAAAGCCAAAAGGAGCGTTTGGCATTTTTAGCACGTGTTGTTATGAAAGAGCTCCAACACCTACTGCTGACAGACGGGCGACTTTTTTCGCGTGAATTTAACGAAGAAACTGTGAAGTTCCTTGAAACCGACGTGGATTTGGCAGAACAGTTGGATGCATTTGTCAGCAGGTTTGGGCGTCTTCAGGACACGGCGGGCGATAAAGTGTTGCCGGCATTGCTCTCGGCGATAGGTGAGCCAGTTGGCCCGGTTATCGACAATTTGGACAAGGCGGAACGGTTTGGTTGGATAACGTCGGCGGATGACTGGTTGGCCATCAGGCGGCTCAGAAATGAGATGGTTCACGAGTATATTGAGGACCCGGTAATTTTGGCCGATGCTGTCAATACCGGGCACCGCTTGGTGCCGACTTTAAAGAATGTTGTCAATAATTTGATTCAGGAAATAGATCGCCGCAAGCTGACCGATAATCACAGCTAAGAAACTATAGATATGTCATGTTATGACAATAAAGCGCTCAACTGTTATTTAATAGAGAATGAAAGATAAATGAGTCACCAGTCCGACCTTATTGCAAAAGATATCGATGCTTATTTGAAGCAGCACGAGCAAAAAGAGCTGCTGCGCTTTCTCACCTGCGGTAGCGTGGACGACGGTAAAAGCACCCTGATCGGCCGCCTGCTGCACGACTCCAAAATGATTTATGAAGATCAGTTGGCCTCGATTCAAAGCGATTCCCAAAAGCACGGCACCACCGGGGAAAAAATCGATCTGGCTCTGCTGGTGGACGGTCTCCAGGCGGAGCGTGAGCAGGGCATTACCATTGATGTGGCCTATCGTTATTTTTCCACGGAAAAGCGCAAGTTTATTATCGCCGACACGCCGGGGCACGAGCAGTACACCCGCAATATGGTGACTGGCGCCTCCACCTGTGACCTGGCCATCATCCTGATCGACGCCCGCTACGGCGTACAGACCCAGACCCGCCGCCACAGTTACATCGCCTCGCTGCTGGGCATCAAGCACATTGTCGTCGCCGTTAACAAAATGGACCTGGTCGATTTTGATCAGAAAGTGTTCGACGATATCAAGGCCGACTATCTGGCGTTTTCCAAAAAGCTGAAGATGAACGATGTGCGCTTCGTGCCCATCTCCGCCCTGGATGGCGACAACGTGGTCGACCGTGGTAATTGCTCCGACTGGTATAGCGGCCAGACATTGATGGAAATTATCGAGACCGTGGAGATCGCCAGCGATCGAAATATCGAGGATTTCCGCCTGCCGGTACAGTATGTCAATCGCCCGAACCTGGACTTCCGCGGTTTCTGTGGCACTGTCGCCTCCGGCGTGGTCTCCAAGGGCGATAAGGTCAAGGCCTTGCCTTCCGGTAAAACCAGCAGGGTCAAAGAGATCGTTTCCTACGACGGCAGCCTCGACGAAGCCTTCGTTGGTCAGGCCATCACCCTGACCCTGGAGGACGAAATCGATATCAGCCGCGGTGATGTGATAGTCGAAGCTGATGATGACGTCGACACCAGCAACCGTTTGCAGGCCCATCTGGTGTGGATGTCCGAGCAGAGCATGACGCCTAGCCGTGAATACCTGTTCAAGTTCGCCAGTAAAATCACCACAGGCTCAATCACAGCCATTGACTACCAAATTGACGTCAATACCCAGGCGCATAACCAAACTGAAGCATTGCAGTTAAATGATATCGCCCTGGTGGAGGTGCAGTTAAGCCAGCCGGTGGTGAGTGATAAATATGTTAACAACCGCGCCACTGGCGCGTTTATTGTGATCGATCGCCTCACCAATATCACCGTGGGTGCGGGAATGGTGGAATCGATTCTGGAAGCGAGTGCAACTGACACCGCCGAGCTGGGGCAGATTTCCGAATTTGAGATTGAGTTGAATGCGTTGATTCGGAAGCATTTCCCGCATTGGGGGGCGAAAGATATTCGCACGTTGTTAAAATGATTGGCGATTAAATGTGTTAGCCTTTGAGCTGATTTTTGGGGTATCGGTTCCAGGGGGCAACAGCAGAAAGCCCATTCCGGTGGGCCAAAGTAATTCGGCGTAAGCTAACAATAGAAACCAAGTGTCAGTTACTTAGTACAAACCATTCGCCTGAATAAAACAAAAACTAACCAACAATATTAAACAATGGATTATGCTGACTTGATAGCTTGCGAGATTGAACGCCGGCTTGGGGATAGATTAAACGGTGATGTTATCATTCGTCAGGGATGCGTGCCGCCGCATTTCGCGCTATTCCTTCCTTCTTTTTATACCTTCGCTCAAAATTTGATCTTGCGTCACAGCGCCAGGCTGCGGAGCAGGGTATATTCTTTTTACCCGGGTCAACCGGTAAGTTCTACGTTAAACATTTCAGAGGAATCGAAATTAATTGATTCCAATGTGTCTGGAATATTTAATCTACTTGAGGGGGATAGGTATTATTTTAGTTCTCTCTACGATGTCCGCAAATCATCTTTTCGTTTTCACCAAGTATCAACTGATGAAATATAAGGAGATCTTGAAAATGTCATCTTTTTTTTCGAAGAAACTCCCTATTTCCCCGGCTCTCCTTATTCGGCTAGCAAGGCAAGTTTGGATCATTGGTGTGCGCTTGGTGGGGCACTTATGGTGAACATTTGCCGAGAGCGCTCGGTGAAAAAATATAAATGAAATTGAAGCGATTGAAATTGATATGTAATTATATTATTGGTTAAAAGGAACTGCTTGAATCGTTGGGCTTTTTTCGATTGTAAAATTGGTTGGCTAAATCGAAATTATTATGGGAGTGGCAATTCTTTGTGCTTGATGAAACTTTTGAGTTTGAGAGAGTTGCCTGCCTAGGGCATAGGGCTAAGTAGGTTTGTTGGGGTGGGTATGGTGAGTCAGGTGACTTTTTTGGGTGTGTTCGGGAATTATGGAAAGATAATAAAAGAGTTGTATGGCAGTCGTAATTTACTCGGACAGCTTATTGCTCGACAGTTGGTGTTAAGGTACAGGCGAACGGTGTTAGGGTATTTGTGGACTCTAATTAATCCTTTGCTAATGATGTCGGTTATGGCTTTGGTTTTTTCCACCTTGTTTAAGGTGGAGTTGAAAACATTTGCTGTTTTTCTGTTTACGGGGATGATTCCATGGAATTTCTTTAATTCTGTGGTGACACAGTCAGGTAATTCTCTTATTGGTAATGAATCACTTATAAAGAAAGTTTATTTGCCTAAAGTGGTTTTCCCGCTAAGTGTTGCATCTGCACTTTTGGTGGATAGTTTATTTTCTTTCTTTGCGTTATTTGCCATTATTTTAGCTATTGGTGGGTCTCTGTCATGGACTGTTTTGTTTGTTTTTGTGGCATACATGATGCTGTTTTTCTTTGCTCTGGGGATTGGCTTGGTTCTTTCTGTGGCAACCGTTTTTTTTCGTGACTTGCAATACGTTACGGGAATAATTATGCAGGGATTGTTTTTTTTGACTCCTATCTTTTACCAGCATGATAGGTTGGGAGGGGGGGCTGCTTGGCTTGTCGGATTGAATCCGGTTGTGCCATTTATAGATCTATTTCGAGCGCCGCTGTATTTAAACAGTTTACCGAATGCTGACACTGTTTTGCAGGCAATAGTACTTTCGTTTTCTGCAATGGTTGCTGGCCTGTCAGTTTTTTTGTGGCAAGAGAAAAGAATTATTTTCAGGTTGTGAAAAATATGTCGAGCGTATGTGTTGAAAATCTTTCGATCAAGTTTCGAATATACAAAGATAGGTCTCCCTCGCTAAAAGATTACTTTGCCAACTTATTTAGACGGCGGAGTCAATCGGTTTATGCTGATTTTTGGGCAGTCAAAGATGCTACTTTTGATGTTGTAGAGGGAGATCGACTGGGTATTATTGGCCATAATGGGGCCGGAAAAAGCACTCTATTAAAGGCATTGTGCCGAGTTATTGAGTCGTCGGATGGGGCGGTTTCTGTTGATGGAAGTATCGTGCCGTTACTTGAAATTGGTGCAGGATTTCATCCTGAATTTACAGGTAGAGAAAATATATATCTTAACGGTGCAATTCTCGGTTACACAACACAGCAGGTCCGGGATATTGAGGCTGAAGTTATCGAGTTTTCTGAAATAACGGATTTTATCGATACCCCTGTAAAATATTATTCAACTGGAATGTATATGCGATTAGCTTTTTCTCTCGCAACGTCAATGCATCCCGATATACTTATTTTGGATGAAATATTTGCGGGTGGAGATGCTGCTTTTTTGGCTAAGGCGAAAGCTAGAATGTTAAATTTAATCGACAAATCCAACATAATGATAATGGTCTCTCACGATCATGAATTGCTGAAATCGTTGTGTAACCGTGTGATTATGATGGAGCATGGTAAGTTGGTTGCCGATGGTTCGCCCGAGGAAGTTGTGGAATACTACTTATCTGGAAACAATAATGAATAATGACGCTGAATTTACTTCAATAGATTCTTTGGATCTCATGCATGAGTTGTGTGATGACAATGTTAATGGTCGACAAGACCAAAAAATGCATAAGAATCTTGATTTGAGGGGAAAAGAGGAGTCAAAAATGAACGCAGAACAGACCGAATGGCTGCCCTCTAAAAGAGAAAATCGCATTCAAGTGGCTCTAAAATATATGCAGGTTAAATCGGCTAGACCTGAAGAATATAATGGAATTATTAGGCTACAAAGTACATGGTTAGGTAAGTTTTATAGGAGATATTTAAAGCGGTACACGTATATTCGTTTGATTGCCCATTGGCTTTGGCGTAACGGATATCCGCTGTATTTGAATTACTTTGCGCTTATCCTTTGTCCAAAAAAGGAAGATAGATGGCGTAGGATTATAAAATTGAGCCATCTTGCTAAGAAAAGAAGATTAGCGATAAAAACTGTTTCTTGTGAGGCGGTTGTCGAAACCCCTATGCCAGAAACCCCTTCTGGTGAAGATTTAAGTTATTTGATTTCTCCTCATGACCGTTACGTCTTTCCGGAAATATATATCGCGACATTGAAAAGTGTACTGGTCTATGGTGGTACAAATTTGGTTATGGCTGGTAATGATGTCATATGTCATGACCTAAATGACTTTGAGCGCGATTACACCTCTGAAGAACTTCATGGACGTATATTGATTGATTCAAAGCATTCTCGCATCAGGTGGTTGATGCATGATAAATTTCCTGGGTTTCTTCCTGTTGCTGCTTCATTTGTTGATGCGTGCGCGCCTAATTACGCTCATTGGATGACGGAGGTTCTTCCTCGGGTGGCAATGTTTTGTTCTCAAGCCGAATATAAACATGTGCCACTGATCGTAAACGATGGTCTTCATTCTAATATCCTAGAATCCCTTAACGCTTTTGCTGGGTCTGATCGAGAAATCTATCTTCTCCCAATTGGGCAAGCAATTGCTGTAGAGAAGTTGTATATGACTTCTGTAGCGGGTTATGTGCCGTTTGAACCTCGGACGGTCGAGATCAAGGGTCATTCGCAAGGAATGTTTAGCTCAACGGCTTTTGAAAAAATCCGTAACAATGAATTCGTAAGCTCTTCCTCTGCCCCTTCAGACTGGCCAAAAAAAATTTATATTCGGCGGCCCACAGGAGGTCGCTGTGTTACTAATGGGGTGGAAATCGAGCAAATGCTGGTTTCCGTTGGTTTTACATCAGTTAATCCGGAAAGGCTTAGTTTTCTAGAGCAGGTTAAGTTATTTTCCAATGCCGAGGTGGTTGTTGCTTCGTCGGGTTCAGCGCTTGCCAATATTATTTTTTGTTCTTCTGCTGCGAAAATATATATATTAATCTCTAAATACCCCGGTACTGCCTATTGGTACTGGCAGAATATTGCTCGAGCATCGGGAAAGACAATTACTTATGTATTTGGAGAGATAAGTGAGAATGATGCTAGAGGAATACATGCGGATTTCAGTGTCGATAGAGATAAATTAATTTCGGTGATTGAGGGAGAGAAATGAAAATGAATGATAATGTGCATCCTAGCGCAATTATTGATGCAGAGGCAAAAATAGCTGATGGTGTAGAAATAGGCCCGTATAGCGTAATCCACGCAAATGTCGAGCTAGCTAAAGGGTGTAAAATAGGGGCTTACTGTGAGTTGGGGGTTGAATCGCCTCTTGGGGATGGATCTCCTTTGGTTATTGGTAGAGATTCTATAGTCAGATCGCATTCTGTTTTTTACGAATCATCCTCTTTTGGAGAAAGGCTCGTTACTGGTCACCGTGTAACGGTAAGGGAAAAAACGAATGCCGGGAAAAATTTACAAATAGGAACACTCAGCGATATCCAGGGCGATTGCGTCATTGGGGACTATGTTCGATTTCATTCAAATGTGCATATTGGAAAAATGTCCACTATTGGTAATTTTGTATGGATATTTCCGTATGTTGTGCTTACCAACGATCCTCATCCTCCGAGTAACCTTTTAAAGGGCGTTACGGTAGAGGATTATGCAGTAATAGCTACAATGTCTGTAATTTTGCCTGGTGTGAGGGTTGGAGAGGGGACGCTTATCGCTGCCCATTCTTCCTTAAAGGATGATGCTGTGCCGGGGATGTTGTACAAAGGCTCACCCGCGGAAAAAATTTGTAGCGCTAGCAAAATTAGATTGCAAGATGGGTCACGATTACCTGCATATCCTTGGACATCTCATTTTTTTAGAGGATATCCAGAGGAATTTGTTGCGGAATGGGGTTTGAAGAATGACAAACAATGAAGATGGTTCAATTATTGATCGCCTTGAAGTTGGTATGCTTGAAAGTTATGAGCAAACTATTACAGATGCAGATGTAAAAGCGTTTGCTGGTCTATCAGGGGATAATAACCCCGTTCATATGAGTCAGGAATATGCAGAAGCTTCAAGATATAAGAAAAGAATTGCTCATGGATTATTAAGTGCGAGTTTTTTCTCTGCTCTATTTGGAACAAAACTCCCTGGAAATGGGTGTGTTTACGTTTCGCAAAACCTTAATTTTCGTAGAGCAGTTTATATAGGTGATACAGTTAAAGCGACGATAGAAATATCAAAAATAGATAAAGAAAAGTCTAGAGTCTTCTTTAATACCGTCTGTAAAGTGAAAAGAAAAATAGTAATAGATGGTCAGGCAGAAGTATTTATACCGCAAAAAAAACTGGCTAGCTATGATAGGAGGGTGAGGTGAGCATTGAAAAATGCCAGATGGTTGATTTGCCGCGTATTAATGATCCACGTGGAAATCTCACCTTTGTAGAATCAGATCGCCATATTCCTTTTAATATTCGCCGAGTCTACTACCTGTACGATGTGCCGGGTGGTGCAGAGCGAGGTGGCCACGCACATAAAGAGCTGCACCAACTAATTATCGCTATGTCAGGCTCATTTGATATTCATATAGATGATGGCTTCACCAAAAAGACTATACACTTGAATCGAAGTTATAATGGTCTTTATGTATGTCCAATGATATGGCGGGAGATCGATAACTTCTCATCTGGGGCAGTGTGTATGGTTTTGGCTTCTGATTATTATGATGAGCTAGATTATTATCGTGACTATGCCCAATTCAGGACTGATGTGGAAAAGGCGATCAAATGAAAATGGTTCCGTTTTTAGATCTTGGTCTACTACATCAATCTATACGTGATTCGCTGGATGCTGCATATCGGCGAGTTGTAGATTCGGGTTGGTTCATTATGGGGCCCGAGTTGGAGGCCTTTGAGGCTGACTTTGCTGCCTATTGTGAGGTGCGTCATTGTATAGGAGTTGGAAACGGCCTCGAAGCACTTCATCTTCTACTTCGTGCACACGATATTGGCCCTGGTGACGAGGTAATTGTACCTTCGAACACGTTTATTGCCACATGGTTGGCTGTAACAGAATGTGGAGCAATACCTGTTCCTGTGGAGCCGAATGTAGATACGCATAATATAGAAGCAGAGCTAATCGCTAGGGCTGTGACTAAACGAACGCGTGCCATAATCCCAGTGCACCTGTATGGCCAGCCTGCAAATATGGATCCTATTAATAGACTTGCGGCGAAACATGGGCTTATTGTTATTGAAGATGCAGCTCAGGCTCAAGGCGCTCGTTACAAAGGTCGACGTGTAGGGTCTTTGGGCCATGCTGCAGCTACAAGCTTCTATCCGGGTAAAAATCTTGGTGCGCTTGGTGATGGTGGCGCCATACTAACCAACGATGATTTAGTTGCAGCAAAAATTAAACAGCTTCGTAATTATGGTTCGAAAGCAAAGTATCAGCATGACTTAGTTGGTTACAATAGTCGTTTGGATGAAATGCAGGCAGCTTTTCTTCGCGTAAAGCTTTCAGTGCTAGATGATTGGAATACACGTCGCAGAATGATCGCAGATCAGTATTCCAAGCTTTTGATGGATTTCGATGTCAAATTGCCGCTTGTGCCAGAATATGCTGAGCCTGTGTGGCATCTTTATGTCATTTGTAGTAAACGTCGCAATGAATTAATGGAGCAGCTGGATAAGCTAGGTGTATCTACAGTAGTCCATTACCCGATTCCTCCGCATAGGCAGGTATGCTATCAGGAATTCGAAAATTACAATTTACCTATTGCTGATAAGCTTGCATCTGAAGTACTAAGCCTCCCTATGTCTCCGGTGATAAAGGATGAGGAGGTTCAGTATGTGGTTAATAAACTTAAAGAGTGTGTGAAAAATGGTTAAATTTGTTGTTATGACAAGAGGTCGGACTGGTTCAACGGCAATTGTAGATCAATTAAACAAGGCTAATAGTTTGTGTGTGATGCAAGAGTTATTCTTGACATATGACTTTGGGCCGGATCCTCAGCTGTCAAAAGAATATCCATACATTCTTGCATTTGATGCGTGGAAGGACAAGCAAGACTTTCCTGTGAAATCTCTTTTTGATCAGTATTTGCATGAAGTCGAGGAAATTGCCAGAAACCAAAACTGTCTAGGTGTTGGTTTTAAGCTATTAAGTCACCATCTTGATGAGAGGGACGGTTTAAAAGAGCAGTTAAAGCTGCGTGGTTATAAGGCGGTCTACCTAACCCGAAATGTTGCAGGGCAAGTTCTTTCTGGTATGGTGGCTAATCAGCGCGGAATCTATAATTCAACAAGTGAGGTGGAAGATTCAAAACGTTATGCTATTGATTTAGATAAGTTCCGAGGCTTAGTTGGTTGGGAAGTTAAATGTATTGAGAACGATCGTCAATTGTTAAAGGATGTGGGGATCGAGTGCTGCACTGTTACCTATGAAGAATTTTGTGAAAATAAACAAGCTTTTTTTGAGCGGGTTTTTAACTTTCTTGGGTTGCCCATAGAGATTCCCGCTGAAAGTGATTACACCGTAATGATTAAAGATGCGGCATATACAATTGAGAATTATGATGAGGTTGTTGGCTGTGCGAAGTCAATGGGTTTTAGTCTTGCTTGATTGGATTGTTTGCAGTTTAGTTGGTTGGTAATGAAATTGCGTGATGATTCGATTCTCTCTGCCGCTAATAAAATATCTGGAAATATTGCAGATGGTAGACTTGAGAACGCGTTGAGATTAATTAGTAATTGTGTAGAGAGAATCATCACAGAACCACTTTGCACATCGCAGGTTTTCGGCTCAAAAACGCTTGATGGACTGTGTCAAAAAATAGGGGAAATCAATTTAAGGAGTATTAAGAGGGAATATGTTGAAGCGGTTTTTAGACAGCCGGATCAGTTAGTTTATGCTTATGTTGTTACCAAGTTGCAGAGATCAGGAGGGCATACTAAGGTTTTAGAGAGTTTTATTAAAGCGCGCCCATATGCACAACATGTTATTCTTTCAACGGAATTGGATGGGAATTCAGATTCGGATTATTTTTTGTCCCAGTATACAAAAGAATATAATATTGATTTTGAAAGCGCATCAAAGGTAGGATACCTGCAAAGATTAGATTGGCTCCAAAATCGTCTTCTCGAAATTCGCCCGGAAAAAACTTATTTATTTAATCACCATCAGGATAGTATTGCTGTTGCTGCAATTCAACCTGAAATGAAACTAAATGCCAGCTTTTATCATCATGGTGATCACCACTTGTGTTTGGGCGTACACTTGCCGCATCTTGAACACATTGATCCTCACCCAATGGGGTATTATAACTGCCGAAATGTAATTGGCATTAAAAATACCTATATGCCACTTGCAATTGATGACAGAGGAGAGCGTCCCGCGAGTTTATCTTTTTTTTATAATGAAGGGCTTACTACTTGTACCGCAGCCCGATCAAATAAGGTCGAAGTCCCATATTTTGTAAATTATATTGATTTAGTGCCTAAGCTTCTTATTTCAACTGGGGGAAGGCATGTTCACATTGGGCGTTTAACTCCTTGGGCTCTTTTCAGAATACGAAGGGAGTTGAAACGTCTTGGTATTAAGCTTGATCGCTTTATTTACATTCCATGGGTTTCCAGTATTTGGGATGCGCTATTAGATAATCGCGTTGACTTGTATGTTGCATCGGTCCCTTACGGAGGTGGTTTGACATTGGTTGAAGCTATGGGGGCGGGGATACCTGTAGCTTTGCATAGGCATATATTTTCACCAATTCTGAGTGGAATTGAACTTGCTTATCCGGAGGCTTTCAGTTGGCGTTTTCCAAATGAATTGCTGAATTATTGCGAGACATTAGGTATCAAAGAGCTGGAGATTGCCAGTCGGCAAAGTCGTAATCAATATGAAAAGTTTCATACTCAGAAAAATTTTAATGAGATTCTAAACTCTAATACCAGTGCAGAAGTAAACTTATCTCGGCTGCCTAAGAAGTTTAATATTGAGCAGGATGAATGGGCGTTTTGGGTGGAACGTCAGCTAAATATAAAAAGGGTAATTTCAAGAGCGGCCTACCGTACTTTTAAACGAGTACGGGCATGGGTGGTAGATTATTTGTAATGTATTAGTGTAAGCGCCAATTATTTAGCGTGACCGCTTATTTGACTGATGGGTCCACTTCAGTCTAATGAGGTGAAGCCTTCAGTCGTTGGGCTCGGCCGGAGATCGACTGCCAGCACCAATGCTTATAATAGAATTTAGCCGCAGAGATTAAAAAATAGCAGATATGTTTCCATCCCTTTTGGCCAGCATTGCCACCGTGATGAGTGATCAGCAAATCGTGAAAGTGCTTGACCTTAAACGTTTTCTGCAACCGAATACTAAGATCATAATCCTCAAAATACATAAAGAATGCTTCGGCAAAGCCTCCAACTTCTTTCAGTGCTCCGGTACGACAAAACATAAAACATCCACTGGCGAGTTCAATTTCAAATGAACGGTTCTGTGGATTTTGGTCCCTGTATTCATAGTGATTAAGCGTATTGATAAAACGTTGGTTCATCTTCTCGCTATTGAGAAACCTGAGTGCAAGGGTAAAAGGATTTGGGAATCGCTTTGCTAGATATTGGGGATTTTGATATTCATCGTTCGCAAAGGGGGCCGCTATTCCCAGTAATGGGTCTGCTTCAAAATGTTGTATTGCAACATAGAGTACATCGGGGCTGAGAATGGCATCGGGATTGAGCACTAGATGATAAGTGCATTCGGATTTCAGAATTGCGAGATTATTCCCTCGACCATACCCAATGTTACCGTGTCCAGTGATAATGTCGAGGTGGTGGAACTCGTTTTGAAAGCGTTCTCTCAACTGTTCCAATATGGCGAGACTGGTAGTGTCCGGGCCGTTATCAATCAGTAATAGTTCGATTTGCAGATTTTTCCCCTGGTTGCGAGAAAAATCCTGTGCATCCCGAATAGAACCCAGTACTGAAACCAGTAGCTCTGGGTTGCAGGCAAAGGTCACGCAGGAAATGCTAAGCGTAATGGGGTTAGGGTTATTTGGATGATTCACAGTAACGTTGCTTGCATTTAAGCAGTAACCCATTGGGGCAAGGTGAATAAAGGCCGATTATACCTTTTCAAAAATGCCTGTGTTAATGACTTTCAACTGCGGCTTCTCCTTCCGCTTCACAAACATCAAATCATTAATCGCATGCAGAGGCTTAAAGGCAGCCGGTGACTCCATGACCACCCGGTGTACATCCTCAAACCGGAAGTTGTGGCAATGCTCATCCAACCTATCAAGCAGCACTTTCATATCAGCCCAGCTGATTCCCTGTTCCTCCGCACGCATAATCCGCGGGTGCTCCGTACCCAGGCAGTTGTATTCGATCAGTAGCTCTTCATACAGCTTTTCACCCGGGCGCAGGCCGGTGAACTCGATGGCGATATCCCCGTTGGGGTTTTGCTTGTCTTTAAGGGTCAGACCGGAGAGTGAGATCATCTCCTTGGCCATATCGACAATTTTCACCGGTTCACCCATCTCCAGAACAAACACGTCACCCCCGTTGGCCATGGCGCCGGCCTGAATCACCAACTGAGAGGCTTCGCTAATGGTCATAAAGTAACGGGTAATTTCAGGGTGGGTGACGGTTATGGGGCCGCCCGCCTTGATCTGATCACGGAATTTCGGCACTACTGAGCCGGAGGAGCCGAGCACATTGCCAAAGCGTACAATGCAGAAGGTGGTGGAAAATTGTGTGGAGGCGAGGGATTGGAGGGTCAGTTCGGCCAGGCGCTTTGAGGCACCCATAATATTGGTGGGACGAACCGCCTTGTCCGTGGAAATCAGGACAAAGGTTTTTACCCCGGTACTGATAGCGGCTTGCGCACAGCTCAGAGTGCCAAAGAGGTTATTGCGAACCCCTTCGATCAAATTTTGTTCAACCAGGGGGACATGTTTGTAGGCGGCGGCATGGTAGACGGTATCTACACCAAAGCTGCGCATGGCGATCTCGACGCGATTTTGGCGTTGTACGGAACCCAATAGTGGCACGAGTTCGGTCTCTATCCCTTGCGCGGCGATCTGACTTTTTAGTTCCTCTTCGATCCGGTAGAGATTGAATTCATTCAGTTCGAAAAGTATCAGGGTCTTGGGGGTACACTGCAGTATTTGACGACAGAGCTCTGAACCTATGGAGCCGCCGGCCCCGGTGACCATGACCACCTTGTTTTTAACATTGGTGGACATCAGCTCCTCATCGGGTTTCACCGGATCGCGCCCCAGCAGGTCTTCAATCTGTACATCCCGCAGTTCCTCGATGCGTGCGTCTTCAGACAGCAAGTGCGTGAACGCGGGGATGGTTTGCACTTTGATGGAGAACTCTTCCAGGTGGCGAATGATGCGAAGACGGTCGCTGCGGGAGGCGTTACCCAGGGCGAGCAAAATCTTTTCGACATTGTGCTCGTTAATTAGCGTCTCAATATTTTGAGGATGCAGGACGGGCAGGCCCCGCACGGAGCTGCCGTGCAACTTATGGTTGTCGTCGATAAAGGCAATGGGGCAGTAGTCGCTGCTGTGTTGCAGGGCGGCGGCGAGATGGTGGCCGCTGACCCCGGCGCCGTATATCAGTACTTTGGCGCCGCTGCCGATTTGCAGCCACTGAACCAGGTTGCGAATGAGCATGCGCGGGGCGGCGACAAAAAACAACGAGGTAAAGAGGTAGATAATCGGTACCGAACGCGGAATCGATGCATTGAGGAAAAAGCTGCTTGCGGCCAGTGTCAAGCTGGAGACCGCTGTTACCGTCAGTACCGTAATGGCAGCCTGGTGAGCCATATACCGCAAAATTGCGCGATAAAGCCCGAGGCGGACAAAGGTGGTAATGGAAACCGTCAGAATAATCAGCAGGCACGCCCAGTCGGCGGCTGTAGCGGTGATGCTCCAATCCCCAATTCGCAGCGCCCAGGACAGGTAGAGTGACAAGGTGATTGCGACGCAGTCGTAGACTATCGAAATCAGTCGTTTGATAGGGCGGGGAGCTTCCAGGAAAGCTGTGAGCATTTAACTACCTGTTTGTATAGTTTGCTTCCGTGACGCATTTTAGCAGGTGCAAATTTAACCGATAGTGACCTAACGCGCAATGTTAAAGTTTAGTTGACGGGTTTTGTGGGGAAAGCGGAAAGCTTTCGTTGTCGGTGCTTGGTTGACCGGCGGACTGTTGCCGGCAAATACCTAACAGAGGCAGGTAGGCTAAAGCGCACACTGCCCAACCATAATTAGCGTTGACTGTGGCTATCCAGGCCAGTGGTGCAAGCCAAATCAGGTTGATGGCGATGACTCCCAGGCTGACAAACCTATGTGATTTTTTATGGCGCGCTACTTTTTGATAAGCGTGACTGCGGTGGGGTTGGTGCCAGTCTTGTCCCGTTGTCATTCTAACCAATAAGGTCCAGGTGGCATCGGCGATAAATACCGCGAGCAGAATCAACCAACTCCACAACGTCATTGGTGTGTCGGCGCTGGTCAAAAGGGCCAGTATACCCAGGGTTATGCCGAGATAGGCACTGCCCACATCGCCCATAAAGATTTTCGCTGGCGGCCAATTCCAGTACAAAAAACCAACAATTGGGGTGCTGCACCAGAGTAAAAAGGTGGACCAATCACGCTCGCCATGTAGCCACAGAATGGATGCAGCTGCGAGTAATACCGAGACGGCTTCGCCACCGGCAATACCGTCGATACCGTCCATAAAGTTGTAAAGGTTTAGCAGCCAAACCAATGACAGGGTCAGCAATGGGTAAAGAATCCAGGGCGACGCCAGCGTGAATTCACCGACAGGGATCGCGGGCAAATTCGGCAGGAGCACTATTGACAAGCATGCGGCGAAAAAATGAACGATTAAGCGCAGGCCGCTCGGTAGTGGTTGGTGATCGTCGATAAAGCTGATGATGGCAATGGCGACTCCGGGCAACAGTAATGCGTAAAATGCCTGCGAGCTGATGGACGTGGTGAATCCGGCGGTAACCCCGATTGCCAACATGCTAATGACAATTGCCAGGCCTCCTCCCCTGGGGGTCGGGATTTGATGGGAGCTGCGATTGCCAGGCATATCCATGACATCAAATTTGAGCGCGTAGCAGCGCATGCCCCAGGTCAGCAGGGCTGAAGTGAGCAGTCCTGCAACGGGGACAATAATATTGATGGCGTTAATGTGCATTCCTTAAGTGTTAAATCGGTGCTTTGTAGATAGGCGTATCCGGGGGCTTCGGGTGCCAACCCAGGGTGTCGCGGGCGTGACTGTTGTCCACTTCGAGGTCTCCGAGCAAGCGCTGCAATTGTGTTTGTTTACCCAGCAGGATGCCAGCTATTTTCAGCAACGAGGGTGGGCAGGGCAGAAGTCGCGGTTTGCGTCGGGTGGATGTGGCCACCAAACGAACAATGTCGGCACTGGTGCGGGGGATGCCGTCAGCGGCTAAAAATGTCTGTCCCGCCGCCTTGGGTTGTTCGAGGCAGCAGATTATCAGCCTGCACAGGTTGGCGAGGGAAACCAAATCCCGTCTGTTTTGTATGCTCTTAAGGGGCAGGGGGATTCCCCGTTCCACGGCCTGACGAAGATTGGCGAGATTGCCCTTGACCGCACCCGCGTATTCACCGCTGCCATAAATCAGCGGGGCGCGAATAATGGTGTATTCCAATCCATGATTGTCGGCGATTTCGGCGAGTTGGCGCTCGGCCTCATACTTGCTCACGCCATAGGCATCTTCCGGGTGCGGTATGGCGTTCGCGGTGAAGGGCTTACCGTGTGTGGCTTCACCATTGACTTTGATACTACTGAGATAAACAAACCGTTTGATGCCCGCGGCAACCGCCGCCTGAGCCAGGGCTGTGGTGGTGCCCACGTTGGCGTGTCGGAATGCGGCCAGGGTGGTTTCCGGGTTGGCGGTTTCTTCTTTTAACACATGGGTTCTGGCTGCCAGGTGCACCAGGGCATCACAACCCTTTAACACCTTTGTCAGTTCGTTGACGTCCGTTAGTGTGGGTAAAACGGTGTTGGAGATGGTTGCGAAAGTCGGGTTCTCGATGGTGGAGAGCGGTTTTCGGGTGATGGCGAGGGGCTCAATACCTGCTTCAAGCAGCTTCTGGCACAGTGCCTGGCCAACAAAACCGTTGGCGCCGGTAACCCCGACTTGCATGGATTTCATTCGCTCAATTGCTCAATATCAACGCCAAGCGCTTTGGCGACTTTTTCCAGTGTGCGTCGTTGTGGCTTGCTATCGGGGTTTTCTATTTGCGCAATTGCAGATTGGCTCAGCCCACCCATACGGGACCCTAGTTCGGCTTGAGATAGACCCTTGTACTTGCGCCAGCTTGCAATCAGGGAAAGCCCATCGTTGAGCATATAGCCAACGACTTCGTGGGGAAGGAGCACCTCATCCTCAGTTTGTCCGCTCACCTCCAGCCAGTGCTCGTAGGGTACAACGGCAAACGCCGGTCTTCCATCCTGGCGGATTATTTGCACTTCAGTATGTTCGCTCATCACGCTTTTTAACCTCTTCAATACTGATGATTTTTACTCCCCCATCGAAGTTGAAAAATACTCTGTAAATTCCGACTCGAAGACGATATTCATAGTTGAAATTCTTCAGCTTCTTAACATTCGCGGTTTCGGGGAAATAAACCAGTTCATTCACTTTGCTATAGATCGTTTTGCGATCCTTCGGCTGTAGCTTGAGTACTTGGCGGACTGCTTTCCTTGTCCAGATGATCTCGTTCATGCCTTTATTATAAGATTGTTGATTAGTATGTAAACTCAAATATAAGTAAAATAATTAGATTATGGGGAAAAGGGGGCAAAATTAGAGCTGGGCGGGGAAATACCCTTGGGTCTTATGCCACTCGAGGGTGACGCAATTGGAAGAGATCGAAATCCATCTGCAGTTTAAGCCAGAATTCGGCGCTGCTACCGCTCGCTTCTTCGATTTGCAGTGCCATTTGCGGCGAGATGGACGCACTGCCGTTCAGCACGCGGTTCAATGTGTTGCGGTGGCATCCCAGCTTTTTGGCGGCCTCGGCAACGCTGTTGATCGTGTTGCCGTCTTCGTCTTCGATCAGCTGTATTTTTAGCAGTCGTCCTGGGTGAGGAGGGTTGTGCATAGGCGTGTTTGGGGTTTCTTCCTTCAGCACAAGGGTTCTGGCAGCCACACCTGAGAATAGTATTTGTCAGGCTGATTTAGAGAGAGTCAGGGTTTCTTCATCTACCTTCATTAGAGCAGCCTGGATATGTTCAACCTGTTCCTCTTCAAAATAGGGTTCTCCACACTGACTGCAAACCCAGGCAGGGATGGAGTCCCACGAGATATGGTAGCCTTTTCGATCGACGCTGAACGGGGCCGAAGATTTTTCCATTTTGCCTTTACAATGTAAGCATTCCACTGTTAAACCCTCTTGCTTAGCGTGCTGTCCCACTGAGATGGATTGGGAATGTACGCAGTAATGATCGCCAGATAATCTTCTTTGGGTGCACACACGACATGCACAGCCCGGCCACTCGGTCTATGGAGCACCAAGCAACTTTTTCCTCTTGGGTCGTCTCTATACTCTTCAATAACATGTCCGTCAAACACCGTTTCTCGAACATCCGTTGTCGAAATCATTCTGTCAGGCCGGGACATTTGGGCCACTGCATGCGGGAGAAAGAGTATTTTCTTCCTCGCGCTATTGATCACTTGATCCTTCATTAAAAAATTACCGTCCGGGTCCGGGTTGTAACGGTGTGAGGTGCTATTGACAGAGCTGGTATCTCAATGGGATGGGTTGCCCAAATATTGGTGATTTCTTAATCTAGAAAGTATTAGATTATCGTCAAAGATGCAAATCGAGCCTCGAGTAGTGAAGAAGCGAATGGGGGGTTGTCTCCGGCGGAGGTTGCTGCTAAAGTTCGCGCCCTCGACAGCAAATGCGCTGTCGCGCCAGGACCATAGCTCAGTTGGTTAGAGCGCTACCTTGACATGGTAGAGGTCGGCGGTTCGAATCCGCCTGGTCCTACCAAATACAAAAGGCTCACCCGATTAGGGTGGGCCTTTTTTATTTGGCAGGTTCGGGTGGGTGAGAAGCGCCCTTTCTGTTTATTAAAGATGGCTCTTAACATCCATCCGTCTATGCAGAATGCGAAGGATTTCAACGCCCTCTCTGTACTCCCAGAACACGATGATATGGGATTGTTCACTGGCCGAATAAATACCATCGCCCATTTCAGGTCTGCTCTGCCAAAGCGGTTTATTGGTCAGTATCCAGCGAATTCTGTTGGATAGGGCTTGTCTGTAGTTGTTGGCTTTGGTTGGCCCCCAATTTTGGCTGCTATATTGTCCGATGTCCTTGAGATCGTCGATGGCCAGCTGTGTGAACTTTAGTTTCATGCGTCCTTCCTTGGCGCTGTAATTTATTTGGTCTCCATCAGGCGGTTAACGAAATCATCCAGTTGGTCTTCGCTAATTTCGATGGATCTACCAAGTCGGCTGGATTCTATTCCGGCTTGAACCTGTTCGCGTAGTCGCGCCAGCTTGATTGCTTCGATAGCATCGTAATCTTCTTTTGAAATCATTACTGCTACCGGTCGACCATGCTTTTCTATGGTGACTGGCTCTCTTCTGGCAGTGTCTAAAAGCTGACCAAAGCGCGCCTTGGCCTCGTTGGCTGATACTGTCCGCATTGTCTCTTGTCCGCTGATAAATTGTCTGTTTCGCCTATTTTGCCCATATTGGGCGAAAATACAATGATATAGGTCTATATCGGCAGTTAATTGTTCATCTGTTGAGAGGGTCAGTTACCCCGGCTGAATCCCTCTGCTAGAATGCTTCCCAATTTCAGGAAACAATAAAGGCAACAGGAGCCCTTCATTGCCGCCATTCGACTTCCTTGTAGTCCTTTTGCTGCTACCGGCCACCCTGGTTTTACTGGCCTCTAACCGCTTTTCCGCCGATGCCATACTGATGGCCGTTCTGGGATTACTATTGATTCTGGGGATTCTCACCCCCGTAGAAGCCCTGGCAGGCTTTAGCAATCAGGGCCTGATTACCATTGCCGTGCTCTACGCGGTGGTCGGCGGTCTGCGCGAGACCGGGGCGGTGGACTGGTTGAGCCGCTGGGTCCTTGGCCGGCCCGGCAATTCCCGCATGGCCCAGTTCCAGCTGTTGCTGCCGGCGGCGGCCTTGAGCGCTTTTGTGAACAACAGCCCTGTGGTGGCCATGTTTACGTCGGCGGTACAGAACTGGTGTAAACGCAGCCTGTTTCAACCCTCCCAACTGCTTCTCCCCCTTAGTTATATCTCCATTCTGGGGGGAACCTGCACCCTGATCGGAACCAGTACCAACCTGGTGGTGGATGGGATGATCCGCCAACAGGGATTGCCGGGATTTGAGCTGTTCGACCTGGCGTGGGTGGGGTTGCCACTGGTGGGAGTGGGAAGCATTTACCTGGTGTTGGCGTCGTCCTGGCTGTTGCCCAAACGGGAAGGGGCCGTGGAGAGCTTTGACAATGTGCGCGAGTACCTGGTGGAAATGCTCGTGGGCCCTGAATGTGAGCTGATCGGGCAAACGGTGGAGGAGGCGGGGTTGCGCCATCTGCCGGGACTTTATCTGGTGGAGATTGCCCGCGAGGGCGAAGTATTGACCGTGGTCTCGCCGAAAACCGTGATGCAGTCCGGCGACCGGTTGGTGTTTGCGGGCGCGGTGGAGTCGGTGGTTGAGCTGCGCCGAATTCGGGGGCTGGAGCTGGCCTCTGATCAGGTGTTCAAGGTAAAAGGCAGTCAAAGCGAGCGGCGCCTGTTTGAAGCGGTACTCTCCGCCGAGAGTCCGGCGGTGGGGCGCAGTATTCGCGATGCCCGTTTTCGTCACCGCTACAATGCGGCGGTGTTGTCGGTGGCGCGCAACGGCCAACGACTGCACGGCAAACTGGGTGATATTGTGCTGCGCGCCGGTGACACCCTGTTGCTGGAGGCGCAGAAGGGCTTCCTGTTCAAGTTTCGCAACAGCCGTGAATTTCTCCTGGTTTCACGCCTGGAAAACAGCAATGGGGTCAAGCACGAGAAGGCCCCCCTGGCATTGGGGTTGCTGGCGGCCATGCTGGGCCTGGTGCTGGCCAATGTGTTGGGGCTGCTGCAGGCGGCGCTACTGACGGCAGGCCTGATGCGACTCACCGGTTGCATGACCCTGGAAGCCGCCCGCAAAAATATCGACTACCGTGTGCTCCTGATTATTGCCTGTGCCTTCGGCTTGGGGGCGGCCATTCAAAAAGTTGGCCTGGCGCAGATGATTGCCCAGCAGGCCCTGGTGCTGGCCGGTGGCGACGTATTTCTGTTACTGGTGGCGATCTATCTGGTGACGGTGTTATTGACCGAAACAATTACCAATAATGCGGCCGCCATTGTCATGTTTCCCATTGCCCTGAGTGCGGCGGAATCCCTGGGTGTCAGCGTCACCCCCTTTGCGGTGGCGGTCATGGTGGCGGCCTCGGCGAGTTTTGTGACACCCATCGGTTACCAGACTAACCTGATGGTACAGGGCCCCGGCGGTTACCGCTTCGGGGATTATGTGCGCCTGGGGCTGCCGCTCAGTATTCTGGTGGGTGTGACGGCCTTGTGGATAATTCCGCAGGTGTGGCCGTTTTGACGGGAGTTCACAGGTTGGTTTGTGTCCGGGTGACAGTTTAAGGAAGGGGTGGCTATGAGCGGGTTGGTTGAGGCGCACGGCGGGGTGTTGGTGAATCTCTATGCCGAGGGCGAGGCCCTGGCCCAAGAGAAGGAGCAGGCAAAAACCCATCTGTCCTGGGACCTGACCAGGCGACAGCTTTGCGATATCGAGTTGTTGCTAAACGGCGCCTTCTCTCCATTGACGGGTTTCCTGGGGCGGGCGGATTACGATTCCGTGGTCGACGCCATGCGGCTGACGGATGGCACTCTCTGGTCAATGCCGATAACCCTGGATGTCTCCCGGGCCTTTGCCGAACAAGTCGACGTCGGGCAACAGATCACCCTGCGGGACGAAGAGGGGGTGGTTATCGCCAATATGACGGTAACCGATTGTTGGCAGCCGGATAAGGAGAGGGAGGCCTCATCCGTCTTCGGCACGGCGGACGACGACCATCCCGGCGTCCACTACCTGATGCACGAAGCCGGTGATTATTACCTGGGTGGCTCCCTGGTGGGCGTGACGCCGCCGCTGCATTACGATTTTCGCCAGTATCGTGATTCTCCCGCCAGTCTGCGGGCCAGGTTCGCGGAAAGGGGCTGGGAGAAGGTGATTGCCTTCCAGACCCGTAATCCCGTCCACCGGGCCCATGTGATCATGACCAAGCGGCTGATGGGGCAGAACCAGGCCAATTTTGTGATTCACTCGGCCGTGGGAATGACCAAGCCCGGGGATATCGACTACTACAGTCGGGTTCGTTGCTACGAGAAGGTCATCAAGCACTACCCGGATGCGACCGCCATGTTGAGTTTGTTGCCCCTGGCGATGCGCATGGGGGGGCCAAGGGAAGCGTTGTGGCAGGCCATCATTCGCCAGAATTACGGCTTTAGCCACTTTATCGTCGGCCGGGACCACGCCGGGCCCGGTCGCGATAATCGCGGCGGCAGCTTTTATGATGTGTTGGCGTCACAGCAGCTGGTGTCATCTTTCCAGGATGAGTTGAAGATCAGGATTCTTTGCGCGCCGTTTCTCCTTTATGTGCCCAGTCGGGGCGAGTTCTGCGAGGAGAGCCAGTTGCTCCCGGGGGAGCAGGGGCTGTATATCTCGGGCGCGGAGCTGCGCGAGATTCTGAGGCGCGGGGATCAGGTGCCCGAATGGTTCGCTTTTCCGGAAGTCGTGGAGGAATTGCACGCGACACTGCCGCCGAGATCCCGCCAGGGCTTTACCGTCTTTTTCACTGGCCTGTCGGGCTCGGGCAAGTCCACGCTGGCCAACGGGCTGGTCGAGCGGCTGCGCGAAAAGGGGGGCCGTCCGGTAACGCTACTGGACGGGGACGTGGTTCGCAAAAACCTGTCCAGCGAACTGACCTTCTCCAAAGAGCATCGTGATCTCAATATCCAGCGTATCGGCTTTGTGGCCGGCGAGATCACCAAAAACGGTGGGGTGGCGATCTGCGCGCCCATTGCGCCCTATGCGTCTACCCGTTCGAAAGTACGCAAACTGATCGACCAGGTGGGCACCTTTGTGGAGGTGCATGTGGCCACCCCGATCGAAGTCTGTGAGCAACGCGACCGCAAAGGCCTCTACGCCATGGCCCGTGCCGGAAAAATCAAGGGTTTTACCGGTATCGACGATCCCTATGAAGAGCCGGAGCAGCCGGAATTGCGGATTGATACCTCCCAATATGACATGACCGAGGCGATTGAAGTGGTGATGGCGAAGCTTGGGGAAATTGGGGTGATTGACTAATTTGTCATGACTCGGATTTGAATCTCGCAGCTTACGGCTTACGGCTTACAGCTTACAGCATGCAATCACCATCAAATTCACACTCCGACCTACTCCATCCCTCCTCCCCTCGCAATAACCGCATCAACCCCCTATAATCCCCGCCTTTCTAGACTATACTCCTGATTTTGCCTGCTAATTTCACTCTTAGGTGGCAAGCTTTGGAAATTGATCATCAAGTAGCCTCTCGTATGGGCTACCACTGAATAAAGGACGCTTCATGCCTGTTATTACTCTCCCCGACGGTTCTCAACGCGAATTCGATAAACCCGTGTCCGTGATGGAGGTGGCCGCCGATATCGGTCCCGGCCTGGCCAAGGCCACCATCGCGGGAAAGGTCAACGGTGAGCGGGTCGATGCCTGTGACCTGATTACCGAAGATGCGGAACTGACTCTCTACACGGTCCGCGACGAAGACGGCCTGGAAATTATCCGTCACTCCTGTGCCCACCTGTTGGGGCACGCCATCAAGCAATTGTGGCCGGATGTGAAAATGGCCATCGGCCCCACTATCGAGAACGGCTTCTACTACGATGTCGACCTGGACCATATGCTCACCGAGGAGGATGTGGCTGCGCTCGAGAAACGTATGAAGGAGCTGGCCAAGACCGGCTATGACGTCATCAAGAAAAACGTCAGCTGGCAGGAGGCCCGGGATACCTTCGAAGCCCGCGGCGAACCCTACAAAATGGAAATCCTGGACCAGGATGTACCCAAGGATGCCACGCCTGGGCTCTATCACCACCAGGAATATATCGATATGTGCCGGGGCCCCCATGTCCCGAACATGAAGTTCTGCCAGCATTTCAAGTTGATGCGGGTGTCCGGTGCTTACTGGCGGGGAGACTCCAACAACAAAATGTTGCAACGGATCTACGGTACCGCCTGGGGCGATAAAAAGCAGCTCAAGCAGCACCTGAATTTCCTGGAGGAGGCGGTCAAGCGCGATCACCGTCGCCTGGGCAAGAAGTTCGATCTCTTCCATTTGCAGGAGGAGGCGCCCGGCATGGTGTTCTGGCATCCCAAGGGTTGGGCCGTTTACACCGCGGTGGAACAATATATGCGCGAAGTGCAGCGCAATAACGGTTACCAGGAGATCAAGACGCCGCTGGTGGTGGACCGCACCCTGTGGGAGAAATCCGGCCACTGGGACAAGTTTCGTGACGACATGTTTACCGTGGAGTCGGAGTCCCGCGACTACGCCGTCAAGCCCATGAACTGCCCCTGCCATATCCAGGTGTTTAACCAGGGCCTGAAGAGTTACCGCGATCTGCCCCTGCGCCTGGCGGAGTTTGGTTCCTGCCACCGTAATGAAGCCTCCGGTACCCTGCAGGGCATTATGCGGGTGCGCGGTTTTGTCCAGGACGATGCCCATATCTTCTGTACCGAAGCCCAGATTCTGGACGAGGTCTCCATCTTTACCGATCTGTTATACGACGTTTATGCGGATTTCGGTTTCGATCAGGTGATTATCCGTCTCTCCACTCGCCCCGAACAGCGAGTGGGCAGTGATGAGGTCTGGGACAAGGCGGAAAAGGCCCTGGCGGACGCACTGGATGCCAAGGGCTTGGATTGGGAGTTACTGCCGGGCGAGGGCGCCTTCTATGGACCCAAGATCGAGTTCTCCCTCAAGGATTGCCTGGGGCGGGTGTGGCAGTGCGGCACTATCCAGGTGGATTTCTCCATGCCGGGCCGCCTCGACGCCCAGTATGTGGCGGAGGATGGTTCCCGCCAGGTGCCGGTCATGCTGCACCGGGCGATTCTGGGCTCTTTTGAGCGTTTTATCGGTATTCTGATCGAGCAATACGAGGGCGCTTTCCCGGCCTGGCTGGCGCCGGAGCAGGCGGTGGTGCTCAACATTACGGACAATCAGGCGGAATATGCGAAAAAAGTGGAAGAATCCTTGCGAAACAAGGGCTTCCGGGTCATTTCCGACTTGAGAAATGAGAAGATCGGCTTTAAAATCCGCGAGCACACAATTCAGCGTATTCCCTATCTGCTGGTGATCGGCGATAAGGAAGTTGAGAATGAGACTCTGGCGGTGCGCACCCGCACCGGTGAAGAGTTGGGTACGATGAATGTTGAGGCATTTGCCGAACACCTGGCCGCGGACGTTGCACGTCGCGGCCGTTCGTCGTTGTAGGTCCTGAAAACGCATAACTGACGCGTAGGGACATATATTAGAGGAGAATAACCATCAAACGAGAAAACGCTAAAGGGAAATCCAAGAAGGCCCCGATCAACGATCAGATCGAGGCCGACAACATACGACTGATCGGCGCCGATGGCCAGCAGGTCGGTATCGTATCCTTGGAAGAGGCGCTGCAAGTGGCCCAGGAGGCCAGTCTGGATCTGGTACAGATCGCCGGCGATTCAGATCCCATAGTCTGTAAAGTGATGGACTATGGCAAGCACTTGTTTGATATCAAGAAAACCAAGGCCGCTGCCAAGAAGAAGCAGAAGCAGCAGCAGATTAAAGAAATGAAATTCCGCCCAGGGACGGACATAGGGGACTATAAGATTAAATTACGTAATCTTATTCGTTTCCTGGAAGACGGGGACAAGGCCAAGGTATCCCTGCGGTACCGTGGTCGCGAAATGGCGCACCAGGAGCTCGGCATGGAGATGATGAAACGCATCGAAATCGATCTTGAGGAATATGGCGTCGTTGAGCAGTACCCCAAAATGGAGGGTCGCCAGTTGTTGATGGTGATCGCTCCGAAAAAGAAGAAGTGATCGGGCTTTTTAGCTGCCTTCTCACTCGCAGAAAGACGGAGCCGGATGCTCCAGGGCTTTCACGTTGTTAGCAATCAAAAATGTGGAGTTTTCCCATGGCAACAAAAGCTAAAGTACACAGTGGCGCCGCCAAGCGCTTCAAGAAGACCGGTTCTGGCTACAAGCACAAGCATGCTTTCAAGAGCCACATCCTCACCAAGATGACTACCAAGCGTAAGCGTCATCTGCGCGGTACCAGCACGCTGAATGCGGCTGATACTCCCGCGGTAGATCGTATGTTGCGCGCCAAGTAATTGGCAGCCGGTTAGTCATTCATTTAAGAGGATAGAACTATGGCCCGTGTAAAACGTGGTGTTGAGGCGCGTCGTCGTCACAAGAAGGTCTTAAAGGCTGCCAAAGGTTATTACGGTGCGCGTTCACGCGTATTTCGTGTAGCCAAGCAGGCGGTTATCAAAGCTGGTCAGTACGCCTACCGCGACCGCAAGGTCAAGAAGCGTAACTTCCGCGCGTTGTGGATCACTCGTATCAATGCACAGTCCCGTGCAGAAGGTATGAGCTACAGCCGCCTGATCGCCGGCTTGAAGAAAGCGAACATCGATCTGGACCGTCGCGTTCTGGCCGATCTGGCCGTACACGACAAGACAGCGTTTGCTGCAATTGTTGCTCAGGCTAAAGCAGCTCTTGCTTAAAGCCGTTGGAGCTTAATTGCGCGACAATTAGGTATCCTACGCTTTTTTGAAAGAGGGAAGAGGCTGCATGGCTTCTTCCCTTTTTTATTAGTCGCCAATCTCAAGTCGCCGGTCCCTGGAGTGGACAGCTGGCGACTGGAGAATGGCGATTAGAGACTGAAACTTTCGGAGACATTTTCGAATGGAAAACCTGGCAGCGCTTACCGAAGAGGCGCTAAAACTGGTTGAAGAGGCACAGGATCTGGCGGCGCTGGATCATGTGCGGGTTGAATACCTGGGTAAGAAGGGGCAGATCACTGCGCTCCTGAAGGGCCTGGGCAAGCTGTCGCCGGAAGAACGTCCGGCGGCCGGCGCCGAAATCAATAAGGCCAAGCAGCGGGTGCAGGACAGGATTACCGAGTCCCGGCAGCAGCTGGAGCAGGCGGCGGTAGAGGCCAAGCTCGCCGGCGAAACCATCGATGTCACCCTGGCCGGGCGTGGTCAGGAAAACGGTGGTCTGCACCCGGTGACCCGCACCCTGCAGCGTATTGAAGAGCTTTTTGCCGCCGTGGGCTACGCAGTGGAGGAGGGGCCGGAAATCGAAGACGACTACCACAACTTCGAGGCTCTCAATATCCCGGCCCACCACCCGGCCAGGGCGATGCATGACACCTTTTATGTGGACGATACCCATGTACTGCGCACGCATACGTCGCCGGTGCAGGTGCGCACCATGGAAAACCAGGCGCCGCCCATTCGCGTGATCTGTCCCGGTCGCGTTTACCGTTGCGATTCCGACCTGACGCATACACCCATGTTCCACCAGGTGGAAGGCCTGGTGGTGGACACGGACATCAGCTTCGCCGATCTCAAGGGCACCGTGGACCAGTTTTTGAAAGCCTTCTTTGAGGCGGATGTGCCGGTGCGTTTCCGCCCCTCCTATTTCCCCTTTACAGAGCCGTCGGCGGAGGTGGATATCCAGTGCACCAACTGCGGCGGTGAAGGTTGCCGCGTGTGCAGTGGCACCGGTTGGCTGGAGGTGATGGGTTGCGGCATGGTGCACCCCAATGTCTTCAAGGCCAGTGGTGTGGATGCTGAAAAATACACCGGCTTCGCCTTTGGTATGGGCGTGGAGCGATTGGCCATGTTGCGATATGGCGTCAACGATCTGCGGATGTTCTTCGAGAACGACTTGAAGTTTTTGAGGCAGTTTTAGAGCGGCAAGCTTCAAGCTTCAAGCGGCAAGTGATAGGCCGCAAGTTTGAATGCCGAGTGGTGTGATTGTTTTTTCTTGCAGCTTGCAGCTTACCGCTTGCAGCTTACCGCTTACCGCTTACCGCTTGCAGCTTACCGCTTACCGCTTGCAGCTATTTAAAAATGGAACATTTTACTAATGAAAATCTCTGAATCCTGGTTACGAGAGTGGGTTAACCCGGAAGTCTCTACTGAAGAATTGGCTGAACAGCTCACCATGGCAGGGCTGGAAGTGGATGCCATTGAAGGCGTGGCCGGCGAATTTAGCGGCGTCGTGGTCGGCGAAATTGTTTCTGTCGAGCAGCACCCCGATGCCGACAAACTGCGGGTGTGCCAGGTGACCGGTGGCGCTGATGGCGACGCGCAGGTGGTCTGTGGGGCACCCAATGCCCGGGCCGGTATCAAGGTACCTTTTGCCACGGTCGGTGCGCTTCTGCCGCCCGGTGAAGATGGTAAACCCTTTAAAATCAAAAAGGCCAAACTGCGTGGGGTCGAGTCTTTCGGTATGCTCTGTGCCCAAACCGAACTTCAGGTGGGTGATGACGATGCCGGTTTGTGGGAATTGGCGAGCGATGCCCCTGTGGGCCAGGATCTGCGTGACTACTTGAGCCTCAATGATATGGTCATCGAGGTGGACCTGACCCCCAATCGCAGCGATTGCCTCTGTATCAAAGGGGTGGCGCGGGACGTTGGGGTATTGAACCGCACCGATGTCACCGAGGTGGCCATTGAGCCCGTGGAACCCGCCATTGACGATACCCTGCCGGTGGAAATCCGGGCCGGTGAGCAGGGGCCTCGCTATGTGGGGCGCGTAATTCGCGGGGTCGACGTCAGCAAACCCAGTCCGCAGTGGATGCAGGAAAAGCTCCGCCGCGCCGGTCTTCGCAGTATCGATGCGATCGTGGATGTGACCAACTACGTGTTGATGGAGCTGGGCCAGCCGATGCACGCCTTCGATCTGAATACCCTGGAGGGTGGGATTGTGGTGCGTATGGGCGAACAGGGCGAGTCATTGACACTGCTGGACGGCCAGTCGGTTGAACTCAACGACGATACCCTGGTCATTGCCGACCAGAAAGAAGCGGTGGCCATGGCCGGTATTATGGGTGGCGAAGCCACCGCGGTGACCGCCGACACCAGGGACATTTTCCTGGAATCGGCGTTCTTCAGCCCCATTGCCATTGCCGGTCGCGCTCGCAGCTACGGCCTGCACACCGACTCCTCCCACCGTTTTGAACGCGGGGTTGATTATCGCCTGCAGGAGCAGGCGATGGAGCGCGCCACGCGCCTGTTGCTGGATGCCGTCGGCGGCGAAGCGGGGCCTGTGATCGTGGTCGAGGACGCCACACAGGTGCCGGCCGATCGTCAGGTTACCTTGCGCCGCGCCCGGATTGAAAAGGGGTTGGGATTCGCCATGGAGGATGCCGACGTGGTGGATATCCTCACGCGTCTGGGGCTGGAGTTGACCGTTACGACGACGGAAGGCTGGACCTTCAAAGTGCCCAGCTACCGCTTTGATATCGCGATTGAGGAGGATCTACTGGAAGAGCTGGCCCGTATTTACGGCTATAACCGGCTGCCGACCACCAGTCTGATCGCCGATTTGAGTATTCTGCCGCGCAACGAAGCGTTGGTAGGTCTTCCCGCTGTGCATCGCCAGCTGGTGGCGCGCGGTTTCCAGGAGGCTATTGCCTACAGTTTTGTCGAGCCCGGGCACCTGGCCCTGTTCGACCCGGATACATCGCCGGTTGAGCTGCGAAATCCTATCAGCGCCGATATGGCGGTGATGCGAACTTCGCTGTTGCCCGGCCTTGTCAGTGCCCTGCAGTATAACCTCAATCGCCAGCAACATCGGGTACGCCTGTTCGAGACGGGCCAGCGCTTTGTGCCCGGGGCCGAAGGTCTGGCCCAGGAGCCGGTGCTCGCGGCGCTGGTCTACGGCGATCGCTTGCCGGAGGCCTGGTCTGCCAAGGCGGAAAAGGTGGATTTTTACGATATAAAGGGCGATCTGGAGTCGATCTTTGCACTTTGTGACCCGAATGGCTTTGCATTTGCTGCCGCCGAGCACCCCGCGATGCACCCGGGACAATGTGCCTCAGTCAGCCGAAATGGCCAGCTGGTGGGGCATGTCGGGGCGCTGCATCCCCGGATTCAGCAGCAACTGGATATTCCCCAGTCCGTTTATCTGTTCGAAATTACCCTGTCGGCAATTGCCGAGGCGCGGCTGCCAGCCTTTGAGGCGTTATCCCGGTTTCCCGAGGTGCGACGCGACCTGGCCTTGATCGTTGACCAGTCCGTGCCCGCGGAAAACCTGCTGAAGCGCGCCCGAAGTGTCGCCGGAGAATACCTGTCAGACTTAAAGGTGTTTGACGTGTATGTGGGCAAAGGTATTGATCCACATAGAAAAAGTGTCGCTCTGGGCTTGACGTATCAACATCCATCGCGCACTCTTAATGAGGAAGAAATTAATGCCTCGGTCGAAGCAGTAGTAAAGGATCTGGAGGCAGAATTCGGCGCTGTCCTGCGTTGACCCTCCCGGGCTTTGGCCCGGGGTGAGGAAGGGGCGGGTGTAGTAAGTGTGCCGATTACTGTATTGCACCGGCCTGCTTGAGTGGTCGGAATGAGAATAGGGATTCGACCTATGCCGGAAGAAGGCGCCTTAACCAAAGCCGATTTGGCAGAAAAGCTCTACGAGGAGCTTGGCCTCAACAAGCGTGAGGCCAAGGAGCTGGTGGAGCTTTTTTTTGAACAGATTCGCAGTGCGCTGGAGGCCAATGAGCAGGTCAAGCTGTCTGGCTTTGGCAACTTCGACCTGCGCGATAAAAGCCAGCGGCCGGGTCGTAATCCCAAAACTGGCGAGGAAATCCCCATTACCGCCCGTCGCGTGGTGACCTTTAGGCCAGGACAGAAACTCAAGGCTCGAGTGGAAGCGTATGCTGGAACCAACCAATAACGACGAATTGCCGGTCATTCCCGGTAAGCGCTACTTCACCATTGGCGAGGTGAGCGAACTCTGTGCGGTCAAACCCCATGTGTTGCGCTACTGGGAGCAGGAATTTCCCCAGTTAAAGCCGGTCAAGCGCCGCGGCAACCGTCGCTATTACCAGCGCCAGGACGTTCTCACCATACGTCAGATTCGCGGCCTGTTGTACGATCAGGGCTTCACCATCGGCGGCGCCCGCCAGCAGATGACAGGTGAGGGTGCCCAGCAGGATGCCTCCCAGTTCTCCCAATTGGTGAGCCAGATGATCAAGGAACTTGAGGACGTGCTGGTGGTGCTCAAGGCCCATTAACGCGTGTCTTGAGATCCCGAATCACTTGGCGGCCCGGCCTGAACAAGATCGTTAAAACTGCTTGCAATCCCTTTCCGTTCAGGTATTATGGCCGCCTCTTGTTGAGGGGTTTCCCGAGTTAAATCAACAAGTTATCTCTTGGAATTCAATGCGTTAGCGTCGTTTTCCACCTCTGCATCGGAGCGTAGCGCAGCCTGGTAGCGCACCACACTGGGGGTGTGGTGGTCGTCGGTTCAAATCCGGCCGCTCCGACCATTTAATTCCTTATATATCAAACACTTAAAGCCGAAGGCAAGCTCAATGCCTTGAGCGTTGTGTCAACTTTGTGTCAAATGTGTCAAAATGACTTTGACACAGCTCGTTGACACAAGGATTAGGCAACAGTGGCAGACAAAATTCCCAACCTTCATTCCCGCCAAAACTCCGCTGGCACCATCTATTTCCGCTATCGCTTGCCCAATGGCAACTATCACAACCTGGGTAAAAACCGCGTTGCTGCTGAGGTGGCTGCCAAGGCGTTCAATGAGCGGCGAGCTGCTCAGGCGCAGGTAGGTGGCATTAGCTCCAATGCCACCGGTAAAAGTATGGCTTGGGCTGATTGATGCTTTTGAGGCAGTGAAGCTGCGAGCGACGAAGAGCGCTAAAACGGCGGCGGAGGTTTCCCGCAAATTGCAGCGCTATCGAGAGTGGATGGGGGAGTGGCCTGTTGCTACGGTAAGGGTGGAACAATTGGATGAACTGCTGGAGGAGAAGGCACCAACGGCTGATCCGTACCGCCTTCATCGGTTGCTGCTGAAGGAGCTATTTGCCTATGCCCTGGGTAAAGGTTGGCGTCGAGAGTTTGATGGGAATCCGGGAGCCGCATTATTGCCTCCGAAGCTGGCCAGGGAGAAGAAGCCCAAACAGCGTAAGCGCCTTTCCTTGGATCAATATCGAGCAATATACGAGCAGGCGCCAGAGTGGCTGCAGGTGGCTATGGATATTAGCCTACAAACCGGTTTGCGCCGTGGTGATATCTGCCGTCTAAAGTTCGAGGATTACCATGAAGGCTGTCTGCACGTCATCCCTGCCAAAACCAAAGACCTGCCGGATCCAGTAGCGATTAAAATTAAAGCAGGATCGGCACTGGCTAAAACAATGTAAGCGCCGTTATATCGACGTATTGACCCCGTCGAAGACCTTTGCATTTTTTTCAAATTTCTCCGAGGGTGCATTCCAGGGAAGCAGCGCTTCCAGCTTGTCTAGCGTGTCTGCACCACCAATGTGATCCAGTAGGTATTTGATATAGGCGTACGGCTCCAGCCCGTTAGCCTTTGCTGTCTCGATCAATGAGTAGCAGGCGGCACTGGCTCTTGCTCCTTGTGGCGTATCGGCAAACAGCCACGCACGGCGTCCTGTTGCAAATGGGCGGATAGCATTTTCGGCCAAGGCGTTACTGATCTGCAATTTTCCATCATTGCAGTAGCCAACCAAGTACTCCCACTGATTGAGCATGTACTGGATAGCCTTGTGGGTGTGTCCACCCTTTTGTACTTTGGTGATGTTTTTTTCAAGCCAGCCTTTTAAGTCAGTCAGTATCGGTAGCGCCAGTTTCTGACGGGCAGCGTAACGCTGTTCATCGCTACTGTCTTTCAGCTCTGATTCTATGCGGTATAGCTTGCGGATCTTTCCGAGTGCGACATCTGCCTTTGTCGGTTGACCTTTGCGCCTTTTCTGTTTGACTGGCTCAGAGGCTTTGACTGCTTCGACAAACTTGCGGCGTGCGTGATCAAGGCACCCAATTCGTGTAATGCCGTTTTGCGCGCACACCTGGCCGTAGCCGCTATAACCATCGGCTTGCAATACACCACTAAACCCGTCGAGCAGGCGCACGGGTACACTCCCGGCACGACTGGGGTCATAATCGAACAGCACCGAAGGTTTGTCGGGTGGCCCGCCACGTATCACCCACATCCATTTATCAGATTGCGCTGTTTTTCCCGGTTCTTTGAGAACCTGCATCCGAGTTTCATCAGCTTGCAGGTAATCACTGTCGTTTTGCACCTCCCGAACTAGGTTGAGCAGCGGTTTAAAGACATCTTCGAGTCGAACGATCCAGTTTGCCATACAGCTGCGGCTCACATCGCCACCGTAGCGTTTCAAGATCCCTTCCTGGCGATACAGCGGCAGGCCATCGGCGTATTTGGCGGTAATAATGTGAGCGAGCAAGGAGGTGCTGGCGAAGCATTTGCCGAGCGGGTGGGTCGGACGTGTTGCGGCCACTACTTTATCGGCACCGTCGGCTTGCGGGAACACCGCTTTTTCTTGCCAGTATTCCAGCACATTTAGTTGGGCGGGGATAAATTCCAGCTCTTCCTTCACTTTGGTGAAGAAAGTGCTTTGAGCACCGGCTTTCTCCTCGTCACTGAGGGGAAGCTCAATGCGTACTCGATTCAGGTTTTCGGAGAAGCCGCGACGCCGCGTTTGTTTTGCCGGTGGAGCGATCAGATCTTCTTCAGGAAGCTGGGTCTCGAACTCGGCGAGCGCGACCTCCAGTTCCGCTTCATCGAACAGATCCACCTGGAAGTCCAGCTTCTCGCTGCTAGCGCCGAACTGCTTAGCCTTCGCTAACCGCAAGTACTCTTCGAGGATATTGATGTAGGTTTTCTGCTCTTTAACCTGGCTTTTTGATGCCGCCAGCTGTGCGTCTTTTTCCGCGAGCAGGGCCACCAACGCTTCCGTGTCGAGTCCACGGTAATCGTCGATTGAGGTAGATTTGTTGGCGGCCTTTTTCATGCCGCTATGATAACAAAATTGGAGTCGATTCTCCCTAAAAAACCGACTCGTATTGTAATTTTCTGTGGCCTTTCATCAGTGCAATGTCGTAGCCGTCCAAGAGCCAATTGATCTGCTGCCCCGTGAGTGACACCAACTCTTCACCACGAGAAGGCCATCGGAACTTTTCTTCGGAAAGAGACTTGTAGTAGAGTACAAAGCCCGTATCCTCCCAGCACAGACATTTTATCTTGTTCCGTTTGCGATTGGTGAAGGCATAAAGCCCCCCATCAAAGGGGTTGTGCCCCAACTCTTGCTCGACAATAGCCGCAAGGCCGGCGACTTGCTTTCGGAAGTCGACTGGATCGCGATACAGAAAGATATTGGTCAACTCCAGAGACGGACGAAAGTGGCGAGTCATCACATTGCCGCTAGCAGTGTCTGGACAACAGATACGTTGCTGGCATCAACGCCTCGCATCTCGATGCCATTGGGAAGTGACAAGGTAAGCCCTGAGGGCTCTGTTGGCTGGTAGCTGACTTGCGAAAAACCACTGGCCAGTGGGGCATCGGTTTTCGGCTGAGAGGGCTTCAGCAGCTTCTGACGCCAATAGACGAATTGGTGATACACCAGGCCCTGGGACTGACAGAATTTGGCGCCGGACAGCTCGGTTTGTGACCAAGCATTAACCTGCTGCTGCCAGTATTGGGCTCTTGATTCTGGGTGTTGATCGTAATTCATGGTTGTCTCCTTGAGTTGATGAGCGTACAGGGAGACAGATTGCCTAGGAAGTGGATGGCAGAAAACATGCTGATTTAGAGGCGCTTAC
>JBNKHG010000015.1:0-3495 GCA_050290225.1 Cellvibrionaceae bacterium | reverse complement strand
TGGAGGCCGCTTTCACCAAACTCCACACCCTGCTTGGGACGGAACTGGACGCGAGTAGCGTTCGTCAAGCCATGAAGGTATCGATGTGTGGCGAGTGTACTGACAGATCATGACTGTACGCGGTACCCGTTAACGGGAGTGCTTCGGGTTTTTGCAGGAAATTGTCAGGGTCATCTAAACCGCACAGAACGCCTTGAATCCCTGCAGCACCACCACATTGTTGTTCTCAAACGTGTAACAGGGTTTACCCCACTTCAGCTCTTCGGTCAGCGGCGTGTCGAGCATGATCGTTCGCAGTTGCTTCAATTCCGTCTGCCACTTTTTAGCGGTAGCTAAATATGCGTCGACGTCAGGATGCTTTCGCTTCATTTATTGACACTCAGTTGTAAATAAACAGTGTTCAGCCCCTGGGCCATAGAATCATCTGGGTACAACGAAACAGGGCGATCTTCCGGCCGGTGGCCTCATCCGACACCGTCGCATCCCATACCTGGGTGGTTTTCCCAAGATGCTGAGCCGTCGCGTGACAAACGATACTCCCCTCTTTAACCGTGCCCAGGTGGTTACTCTTCAACTCGATGGTGGTAAACGATTCAGCCCCATCCGGCAGGTGCGCGACGGTGGCATAGCCGCAGGTGGTGTCGGCAAGTGCCACGACACTGGCCGCATGGAGAAAGTTATTGGGCGCAAAGTGAAGCTTTTGTACCGGCATGCGACTGCGCAGACTCTTCTCCGCCAGCTCCACCATCTGAACCCCGAGGAATCCGGGCAGATACTCCGCGCCACGCTGGTTCAACAGCTCAATCGAAACATCTTCTCTCAACTTACTCATATCTATTTCCTTTAATCGGGATCTCTGCCATTAAAACGGTTACTACAAGATAGTACTGAAAACGGATGTTGCGGACATTTTACTTACTGATCCTGTTCGGTTCAGACCGGGGATATCGAATAAGAAGGGGACCGGCATCTTGCCTGGCAGGCATTATTTTTATCGGGTTGCTAAACAACGGCGGTATACAAAAATTATCGCCAGTCTCTTTGTCAAAATGCTGACTTGCATTCCCATTATATTTCTTCGTCAGCCCCCCTTTTTTTGCACCGGTTTCAACCACCCGTGCCGGTCAATACCAGACTGCTATACTCAGGTATGCGGGAAAACAGATTCCTGTTGGCACAAAAGCGCTGGAGGTGAACCATGAGCCATATCATTTTGAGTACTTATTCCGATCACCGGAAGCTCGCTCAAGTGGAGGACATCGCCACCGAACAGCCCTGGCGCTGGCTGGCGGCCGGGTGGCGGGATCTTAAACGTACGCCGGCTACCAGTATCGGCTATGGTGTGCTGATTACCATTGCCAGTTACCTGATTACCCTTGGCACAGTCATGTCAGAGCAGTTTTATCTGATTCCGGTTCTGCTTGGCGGCTTTTTTCTGGTGGCTCCGGCTCTGGGACTCGGTCTGTATGAAGTGAGCCGACGTCTGGAAAAAGGTGAGCCGGCCAATATTCTGCATGGCGTACGGGCCATCGCTCAGCACAGTTTCCAGGTCGGTACCATGGGCGCGGCCATGGTGGTCTGCTTTGTCGCCTGGTTCCTCTGTGCGAATCTGGTGTTCATGCTGATGAACGGCGGCATTACCCCCACACTGGAGAATTTCATCCCCTATCTGTTCTCCATCGAGAATCTACCCATGCTGGCCGTCGGCACCTTGGTCGGCGCCTGCTTCGCCTTGATCGTCTTTGCATTCACCGTAGTGTCCGTGCCGATGTTACTGGACCGCGATGATGTAAATGTGATGAGCGCGATGCATGTTAGCTTCCAGGCGTTCCGCTTCAACCTGGAACCCATGCTGCTATGGGCCGCTATAATCGTGGCAGTGATTTTGGGTGGATTCTTCACCCTGTATGTCGGCCTGGCGATTGGTTTCCCGGTCCTGGCCCATGCCTCCTGGCACGCTTATCGGGACGTGGTAAAACAGTAATCGTTCGGGATATCTTCAGGTGTCGGGGTCATTCGGCTCCGGCACCTTTATTTTTACCTGTCATGCGGATGATTGGGGGCGGTGGACTTTTTTGCGGTAAATTGGCCGCCTGACGTCCTGCTTTACCATTAGCCAAAATACTCTCGCAAACGGTTGCCAGCTGCGTCACGCCGCTCTCCATGACAAACAGTGAATGACTTCAACACCTTTAGGGCATTCAGCGTGATCCATTTGCTCGCGTTGCCTTTCTGTTCAATATTCACGTGAAAACGCCCGTTGTAGCTGTTCTCCAGTTTCCACCGGCCGCGACGGTCCTGTTTGGAAATAAGCAGATCAACAGCTTCCATCATCCTATCGTCCCGATAGCCGAGACTCGTCAATATACCCAGTATTTCCAATACGTCGGTCTGATACATAAGGGGAAAACCAAATCGGAGCCACCCCGGCTTAGATACGCGGTTAAGATTATGACTCCTCTTATGGACATGATGCTGCAGCATAAACTCTACGCCCCGCTCAAGCGTATTGCGTACAGCTTTTGACCGTTTGGCTGGCGGGATTTCTGCGAGTGCCTTCAAGTTTTTCACGACGCCCATATGACAGGTGTGCCTACCCCAGCAAATCTCCCACTGATCATAGGGCCAGCCCGTTGGCGGATTGTCTATGCCATCATCAAAGCGCTGGTAGGTCGTTATCCAGTCAATAGCACGCCGTGCCCCGGGATGATCGTCGTAGCCGAATCGGAATAGACTCCATAGCATGTTCCCGGTAAGGCAAGGGATGACGCCGCTACGGACACCCCCCTTTTTTCCACCCCGGATTGAGAATCCCCCACTCTCATGTTCCTGAGCACTTTGAAGAATAAACTCGCAAGCGTTCCTAATGCGTGGGTCGTCCTTGTCGGCACCCAGCTCAGCCAAAATCATGAGTTGCCACACGGTTCCCCGATACTTGGCGGTATAGAATCTATCCGGAGTTTCCCAGTATCCATCAGCATGCTGGCTGGCGAGAATCTTGGTAACCCAACGACTCTCCATGATGTTGCTCCTGGACTCCAGGACCTCTTTGTCCGACTCCGTCTTGTTTAGAAGGTCAGTCAATGTGAAGTAGCGGACAGATGGGTTGTTCACCTCCAAGAGCCAATCAAGTACAGTCGGTCGTATTACAAATTCTTGGTCCACCACCCTGGTCATCCTCTTCACTAACGATTGCGACTACCTTTTGTATCAACGCCAAGGCCATCGCCTTTACTAAATAGACCACACTACTCGATCGGGATGCTCTTTCCGTTGGCAGCAAGCCAGCTATCGAATGACAGCAACTCGGGATTCAATGATCGCGATAGCTCGGGATCACGACTGGCGAGAAACTCTTCACCGAGTATCGCCTGGTACTGGAACATATTGCCGAGGTCCTCGGCACCCGGGAAACCCAAGGCGCGGTAGTCATCGAACGGAACATCGTAAAAATTCACGCTCTGACCAAGCGCCGTTGTGAACTTCGCCGCCATC
>JBNKHG010000014.1:0-32783 GCA_050290225.1 Cellvibrionaceae bacterium | reverse complement strand
TATCATGGCAAACGTAGCTGGCGCGGAAGCGAGTATGACTGAGGAGCCCCGTGAGGGAAAACTTCATGCGGGGATCTGTGTGGGGGGCGTTGGGTGACCGGCGTTCCTACCACGACTGCGCAAAGAGAGACATGACTTCAGTAAAATTAATTAATATCGGAATAAAGCCAGAAGCTGCTGTTTCTGGTGCCGTCGTGTTGCAAAGTGAATATTCAACTTATTTGCTATTTAATGCCATGAAGGAAAATTCCGATAGTCTGTTCACGGATAGCGGGGTTGGTGTTATCGAGTTTAAAGGGTGCTTACAATCTAAGTTTGGCTACCCTAACGATGAAGCGGCCGAAGGCCACCCCTTAAATATGTACTTCGAAGAGGTTGGCGGGTTCTACGATTTTTATGAGGTTCTTGACTCTCCCTGGCCAAAAGAGTTGTCTCAACAGAACCAAAAAGTATTTCCTGGCACAAATTACACTCATAGGCACTTCGTTGTATTTTTCCATGATTCAACTTTCGAGTGTCTTGCAAACGATTTTGATGTATCCAATTACAATGAATCAACAGCAAGTGTATTGGCCAAATTGGCAGAGAAAATTGCAGGTGAGTAAATCGCATAACAAGTCAAAGCACGCGGACTTGGTAAAGCTGTCACCTTTTTTGTTCCAAAAAAGCCGCCAACTTCACCAAGCCGGTGTTTGAGGCGTTAAAACTACAAATATGAAAACATTAGCTGAATTATCATTCGAGTATATTTGGTTCCTCTTGTTTACTGGAGAGGATATCGTGGATTTAGATTATTCTGTAAAAATGCAAGAGTCTTTGCCGGAATACTTCGAAGCCATGTCTGATGAAGAGCGAGCAGCGCTTTCTCAAGTAGCTATGGAAACCAAATTTAGATTGCTAGCTGAACCAGATGAGCATGGTTATACCCCAAGAAAACTAGTTACGGAAGAGCAAAAAGTATTTTTAGATGCTTTGTCTTCTGGGGAGCTATTTGAGCAATGGGGTTAATCAGTTTTAACAAGGCAATCGTGTGGAACTGCCTAAACGTCGCTTCGCTCTGTTGCGGTAGCCCCACATTGCGGCGTTGGGCGTCAGGAACAGGTCCATCCGACCTTAGGAGTGATGATGAAAGGTAGCTGTATGTGTAAGGCCGTTCGCTATGAAGTGCACGGCCCCCTGCGGGATATTGTTGCGTGCCATTGCACCGAATGCCGAAAGGCGAGCGGCCATTTTACGGCTGCGACTGCGGTTCGGCCTGAGCATCTGAATATTGTGGAAGACCGAGGTCTTCGCTGGTTTCGTTCTTCCGATATTGCAGAGCGCGGATTCTGTCACTTATGCGGTAGCACGCTATTCTGGAAACCTGGCTCGGGGGATCGCGTGAGTATCTATGCAGGTTCGATCGACACCAAACACGATCTCAAGGTCGTCGCACACATTTTCATTGAAGAAAAAGGGAGTTACTACGAAATCGGAGATCTTGAAAAGATGGAGAAGTTTCAAGGCTATGGTGCATCGCTTGAGGCGCCGTAGGCGCTCAGGCACTGGCCCCCAACAAATCGTTCCACCCGACGCGGCAACCGCTTCGCGGGTTCGCGCGGGTGAACTCAAACGTTATTTGACTTGGATAATCTTATCGAATAGATGAGTTATCTGAGAGCACCTTCTGATGTGCCAGATTCAGCCCTAGTACGCCACTACTCAAAGGTCTTGTGGCCGCTCTTGCGAACGACCACGTATTTTCAAAGGGCTTGACCTCCAGATACTTCAATGCGCTGACCTGTCATCCAGCCACTGCTCGCAATATCCCGAAGCAAAGGTACTGATGCACAGTCCGGCAGTATTACTGCTGCGCTGGGTTCAACAGCAGTTTCCGGTACTGAAATCCCCGGGAGTGCAGGACAGCTTCCCGCTAATGAAATCCCCCGCTCAATTTAACTCCGTAAATACCTCTGGAGCTTCTTCATGAGTGAGAGCATAGTGAGCGAGGGTATAGTGAGCGAGGGTATAGTGAGCGAGGATATAGTCCACTTGCGCGATATGGAAAAACAGTTCGGCAGTGTGTGTGCCCTCAAATCGATCTCACTGACCATTGCCCCGGGCGAGGTGTTGGGCCTGTTTGGCCACAACGGCGCCGGCAAGAGCACCCTGATGAAACTGATTCTGGGCGTTATCGAACCAAGTGCCGGCGAGGTCTTGGCCATGGGGCACAGTCCAACCGCAAACGACTCACACCATTACCGCCGCCAATTCGGTTACCTGCCCGAGAACGTCAGTTTCTACGATCAATTGACCGGCCGTGAAGTGTTGCGCTACTTCGCCCGTCTCAAGGGTTTTGACAACCGCGAAGCTGAGCGGTTGTTGTCGGAGGTTGGGCTTGGAAAAGCGGCACACCGTGCTGTGAAAACCTATTCAAAGGGGATGCGCCAGCGTTTGGGCCTGGCCCAGGCGCTGCTGGGAGATCCGCGGCTGCTGCTGTTGGATGAGCCCACCGTGGGGTTGGACCCGGTGGCCACCGGTGATTTCTACGCAACTGTGGACCGATTGAAAAGCGGTGGCTGCGCGGTGATTCTCTGCTCTCATGTGCTGCCGGGGGTGGAGGCACATATTGATCGGGCGATGAACCTCAGTAGCGGCCGGCTCCTGGCACTGGGATCGCTGGAAGAGTTGCGGGAAAAAGCTTCACTGCCGGTGGAAATCTGCGTAAAAGGCCCTGTCATGGAATCGCTGGGCAGTTATTCCCAAAATCTTTTTTCAGAGAGTTCCCTGGGAAAATACCTTTCCGGTAGCCCCCTCAATGGCGGTCAGAAACTGCTGGTGCCGTGCGAGAAAAAGTTGTCGGTGATGCGCCAGCTGTTGGCCATTCCAGGGCTGAGGGATATCGAGTTGCGTCAGCCTTCCCTGGAAGAGCTATACCGCTACTATATCTCACAGAACCATCCCGATGGTACGGATTCCGAAAATCAGGCAGGTTCTGAAGACGTGAGCTTTGAAGGCGCGAGCTTTGAAAAAATGAAGACGTCAATCAGCGCGAATAATTTGAACAGAAACAGGCCCAACGATCTTCATCGTGAGTGCTGTGAGGAGGTTAGCCATGGATAAACTGCTCATCGTCGCCGGTAAAGAATTCAAGGATGGCCTGCGCAATCGATGGACTGGCGCCATTACCCTGATCTTTGCAGTGCTCTCGTTGGGGCTTGCCTATTTTGGCTCCGCCGCGTCCGGTACCCTGGGGTTTACCTCGTTGCACTCCACCATCATCAGTCTCGCCAGCCTCGCGGTGGTGTTGATTCCCCTGATCGCCCTGATGCTCTCCTACAGCGCTTTTGTGGGGGAGTATGAGCAGGGTACCATGTTGCTGTTGCTCACCTATCCCCTGAGTCGCGCCCAGCTATTACTGGGCAAATTCCTGGGACAGGGGGCGATACTGGCGGTGTCGGCACTGCTGGGTTTTGGCGTGGCCGCTCTGGCGATTGTCAGTTTCAGCGACGTCGATGCCGCCGAAGTATTGAGCACCTTCGGTGGTTTTATCGTATCAGCGGTCTTGCTGGGATGGGTATTTGTGGCGTTGGCCTTTGTGATCAGCGTTATCGCCGCTGAAAAATCCAGGGCCGCGGGACTGGCACTGCTGGTTTGGTTCCTGTTTGTTCTGGTGTTCGACCTGGGGTTGATGGCGTTGCTGGTGGCCAGTGAAGGGGATATCAACCGCGAACTGGTTCCACTGCTGCTGCTGTTAAATCCCACGGATATTTTTCGCCTGCTCAACTATCTGATGATCAACGCCGAAAGTTACGGCGGCGTTTTACAGATTGCCCAACAGAGCCAGCCAACGATGGGCATGTTGATTGCGGTTATGGTGATATGGATTGTTGCACCTCTGGCCCTGGCCTGGACCCTGTTCAAGAGGAGAGCGTTGTGATACCGAAACTGATGCAAACTGTTATACAGGTGACAGCAGGGCTTTTACCGGCGGTAGCGGCGCTGTTGCTGGTAACGGCGATTACCGTATGCGGTGAGAGCAGCGAGGTGGATGTGATGCAGCGCGCCGTAGCGATAGAATCCGCCGACGAGTGTCACCTCTGCGGTATGATTATCCGCGGCTTCCCCGGCCCCAAGGGTGAACAGTACACCCGCGGACAGGCGAGGACACAAAAATTCTGCTCTACCCGTGATCTTTTCGCCTTCCTGTTGCAGCCGGAAAATATCCACCGCGCCGCCCGGGTATTTGTTCACGATATGGCGGTCGCTCCCTGGGAGTCGCCGGACGATAACGCCTTTATCGATGCCAGGAGCGCCTTCTATGTAGTTAATCACAGCCAGCAGGGCGCAATGGGACCAACCCTGGCGTCGTTTAAAACAGAAGCGGATGCAAGGCAGTTCAGCGGTCGGTTTGGCGGTCGGGTGATCGGTTTTGCCGATATCACCCTGGAGCTGCTGTCGGGTCTGACCCCGGGCACGGCATCCGCGCAATAGGGTCAACTGCTCAAATTTTTCCTGGGAATCAAAATCGCTTGATGATTTTGAATCACTCACGTCTACCAATTTCTTCATACAGTTACTATTCCAATAGCGGCCTAGGCCAAGGCTCAATTTGACCAAAAGCGTCCGTGGACTGTTGATTGTTGGAAGTTGGATGGGCCTACAGGGGAGTCGCTTCTGGCTGCGCTGAGATTTGAGCGGATTAAAGGAACTATGAGTGTCGATATCGAGCCCGTTACCACTTGAGTGATCCAACTGGCTGCTCAAAAAAATGATCTTCTTGGTGTTTGTGGTTGAAATTGTCAATTTTGGGTTCGCTTACCTTAGCTCGGGTATTCTGGTGATGTGTACCAGAGTGATAATCCCCGACAGCGCCTCTCTTTTCTGCTCGGGAACTTTTCGCCGTCTTGGGAGCCTCTAAGATTGGATGCAAAGACTCTTCGCCGGGCAATGTCCCCAAGTGACGTGTGGTAAATGTCCTAAAAACCAGCTATTGACCATCAAACCGAAACTGCCGGAGGTCAGATAATGCCTTGACCCAGGAGAAACCCCTGCCGATCCACAGAGCGCGCCGCCTGTTGAAGCTTGGCGGCTTGGTCGGGCGCATAGCGGGAGATATGATCAGCGAGGGCGCGTCGACGCTGCTCGCTGGCAAACCACTGCGTGCTGCTGATCTGTTGCTGACACCGGGCAATGCCAGGCGCCTGACCGAACGGCTGTCGGAGATGCGCGGAGCGGTCATGAAAGTTGGTCAACTGCTCTCAATGGAAGCGGGTGATTATCTTCCTCCCGAGTTGACACAGATACTCGCCATGCTGCGTGAGAATGCACGCCCGATGCCGCTCGGGCAGGTGGCGAGGGTGCTGGAAGGGGCCTGGGGAAAAGATTGGGAGAAGGCGTTTCGTCGATTCTCCTTCACCCCACTGGCCGCCGCCTCCATCGGCCAAGTGCACGAGGCCACCACCCGGGATGGGCAGCATCTTGCGATAAAGGTTCAGTACCCCGGGATTCGAAAAAGCATCGACAGCGATGTCGACAATGTGGCAACCCTGTTCCGTATGTTGCGCCTGGTGCCGCGCGATGACGATATTTCGCCGCATCTCATGGAGGCCAAACGGCAACTCCACCTAGAGGCCGATTATTGTGCCGAGGCGGAGAATATTGCCGAATACCAACGCTTCATCGGCAACGATTCCGGATTCGAACTCCCGACCGTGGACAATTCACGGACCACCGCTGAGGTGCTCGCGATGTCCTTCGTCTCCGGTGTCCCGATCGAGACGCTTTCCGACGTTCCCCGTCCGGTACGCAACCGGATCGCGAGCCGGTTGCTGGATCTGGTCATGAAAGAGGTTTTTGAATGGCACCTGGTACAGACCGATGCCCATTTCGGAAACTACCGCTACGAACCCGATCAGGACAGGATCGGGTTGCTCGATTTCGGCGCAACGCGGCGTTACACCCCCGAGTTGATTGATTCTTTTCGGCACCTGATGCGCGAGGCACGGGAGGGTGATATTTCTGCCATCGAGTCCCACGCGGTAACGCTGGGTTATCTGAGAGCGAATGACGCTGAGCCTTACCGGCGTGCACTGTGTGAAATGATCAACGCGGTTGCCGAGCCCATCCGCAACCCGGGGCCATTCGATTTCGGCACCTCTGATCTGGCGCACCGGGTTGCGGACTACGCTATCACCCTGCGCCTGAATCAGCGCTACATGCATCTGCCACCAACCGATCTTCTCTTCCTGCACCGGAAATTCACCGGTACCTACCTGCTGTGCGCCCGCCTGCGGGCACGGATCGACGTGGGCGCTCTGGTGGCACCCTACCTATACTGACTCCCGCATAGCCTGGATATTTCATGAAGGCGGTAGCGTATACCGGTAATTTGTGATGACAATCCTCCTTAAATCATAGCTACGGCTATGCTATTGCGGACGATCGAGCAACACGCTTAGCCAGCTTTCCCCTGTAAAACGAGTTCTCTGTGAAATATCCGGGATAGCCCTCTGTTCAAGCTGGGTTGATTTCAGGATGCCCTGGACAAAAACCAGAATTCGGCGGCCCGTTCCGCTCTGCTCAGCCGGCGCAGGAGCCGTGAGTGGGTATCGGTATGCTGTGGACTGTCGTCCCGGCACCACTCTCGCAAGGTGGCCAGAAAAATCCCGGTCAGTACAGTCTCCTCAATCTGCCGGCGTCGACCGCCCGTATGCAGTCCGGCCGCGTCGCGCCAGAGCTGAACCAGGCGCGACAGTTCAAAAACCATCGGCACCCAGTGATGGATGTGTGGCAGATGAAGCTTGGCCCCCAGCATCTGAGTGGTAACCTGGTGGTAGGGCTCTAGCGCCTCGAACCAGCGCCAGATGATAAAGTCGAGCAGATCCCTGGTGGAGAGATTCTCGACATTCTCAGCTTGCGGGGCAAGCATCGCGTCCAGCGCCCGGGCAAACCAGGCATTGGCAATGGCGTTGGTATCCGGGTAATAGCGGCGAACATCGTTCACCGGCGCATTGCAACGCTTGGCCAACTCCACCAGACTGAGGTCGTACCAGTTCGCTTCTTCACCGGCCATCTTCAATGCCGTATCGAGAATCTCATCGGCGTCCAACACCTGCGGGCTGTTTTCTGCCTGCTGCAATCCCTCTTTCATAACACTGCCCTCGATTGGGGGGGATTCGTCACCCGGTCCTCTGTTAGAGAACAGGCGACATAGAGAGCCGATTAAAGAGATTCACTTTCTGCCTTGTCACAGGAGTCGAACTCTCTGTAATGCCCCCTTTTGCCACTCGGTCTGTGGTCAAGTATAGGGCACTTGCTAGGTCAGCGATGATTCTCGGTGAATGTCCCCCCAACTCGCTAGATAACCTGGGCCACGATGAGGAAAGCCTGACCTTGTCTGCCAATTTGCCGTGGGATGTCACTTCGGATGTGATGGCCTATGCCACTACCTCTACAGGCTTTAAAGCGGGTGGTTTTAACTCCTTCTATATACAGAATGATCCGGAAAGTGCCGACTTTAAAGAAGAAGAGGTTATGAGTGTCGAGGTCGGCACCAAAATGAGCCTGTTAAACGGTGCCGCGGAGCTGAATGTGGCGCTATTCAGATCCGATTACGATGATCTTCAGGCCTCGGTCTTCAGGGGGCATGCCTCCCTTAATGTGTAAAATGCCGCCAAGGCAGTCACTCAGGGGGGGCGAAATCGACGGCCGCTGGCAGATCTCGGGAATCCTGATGTTGGCAGGTTCCCTCGGTTGGATCGACTTTGATTTCGACGTTGCCCAGGATCAGGAACAACTTCTCCACTCCCTGGTATGCCGGAGCCAGGGTCTCAGGCTTGTCCAGATCCAGTATGGCGGTTTCGATGCGTTTCGTAGTTCGTCTTTCGGGTGATTAATCGGCTCTGCACCCGGTGAGGTGGTCACGGCCGTGAGCGGTCAGGAGATTCAGTCGGGGCCCGACTGGCACTACGCCGGTGGGGTTGATGGTACCGTGACTGCGGTAGTAGTGTTCTTTGATATGCTGCAGGTTTACCGTTGCTGCGACACCTGGCCACTGATACAGCTCACGTACATAGCCCCATAGGTTCTGGTAATCCTCAATCCGACTCAGGTTGCACTTGAAATGACCGTGATACACAGCGTCAAAGCGAATAAGCGTGGTAAACAGGCGCCAATCCGCTTCGGTTATACGATTGCCGAGAAGGTATCGCTGTGATGCCAGGCGTTGTTCCAGGCGATCCAGAGTGTCGAACAGCGGGTAGACCGCCTGTTCGTAGGCTTCTTGGGTGGTGGCGAAGCCCGCCTTATAAACGCCGTTGTTGACCGTGTTATAGATCTGGTCGTTCAGCGTATCGATCTCTACCTGCAGATCCTCCGGGTAGAAGTCGCCGGGCGTGGCTCCGAGGTGGTCGAATGCAGTGTTGAGCATGCGGATGATCTCCGCCGACTCGTTGCTGACGATGGTTTGGCGCTGCTTGTCCCAGAGCACGGGTACGGTGACTCTGCCGGTGTAATCAGGCTGTGCCAGGCGGTATATCTGGTGCAGATAGTGCGTCCCGTTGAGCGTGTCGGGGATCACACCCTCATCGGGCTCGAAGGTCCAGCCCTGTTCGGCCATCAGGGGGTTGACCACCGATACGGAGATCATCGATTCGAGACCTTTGATCTCCCGGAAGATCAGTGTGCGGTGTGCCCAGGGGCAGGCTAGCGACACGTACAAGTGGTAGCGACCAGATTCTGCTTTGAATCCGGCTTCACCTGTCGGGCCGGCATTGCCGTCCGCGGTGATCCAGTGGCGAAACTGGGCTTCACTGCGAACGAAGCGACCATCGGTGGATTTGGTGTCGTACCAGCGGTCAACCCATTGACCCTCAATTAGTAGGCCCATGATGTTGTCTCCTTTTGTCTTGTGTCAGTGGTCAAGGCAGCTCGAACAGCAATGCTTCGCTGTCATTCAGCGCTTCGAGATTCAAAAAGCTTTCTCTATCGATGGTGGCGCCATCGCCCGCCGTAAGCAGCGATCCGTTAATCTCCAGCGTGCCACGGGCGACATGCAGGTAATAACGGCGCTTGTTGTTGGCGGAGAAAGTGGTTACTTGCTGCACCAGGTTGATCTTGTAGATGTTGGCGTCCTGGTTGATGGCCAGGGAACCGTCACGGCCATCGGCTGAGACGATCAGGGTGACGCCCTTTGACTCGGCGTAATTGCTTTGTGTGTAGCGCGGCGTCAGACCAGTCTGCTTCGGCTGTATCCAGATCTGCAGAAAATTGAGCTCTTCAGTTTTGGACGGGTTGAACTCGCTATGGAGGATTCCCGTCCCCGCGCTCATTACCTGGACATCACCTGCGGTCAGGGTGGTATGAAAACCCATCGTGTCCCGGTGTTCGATGCTGCCTTCCAGGATATAGCTGATGATCTCCATATCGCGATGCGGGTGGGTGTCAAAACCGGCGCCCGGCTTGACCCAGTCATCGTTGATTACCCGCAGGCTGGATACACCCATATGGCGAGTGTCGTAGTAGTTGGCGAACGAGAAGGTATGGCGGCTGTGTAACCAGCCGAACTGCCCCGTACCGCGCTCATGGCTGCGTCGTAACCTGATCATGATCTGTCCTCAAGTGGTGTCCGAGATAGGAGAGGTAGTCCTCCCCGAGTCATTATGGGTATCAGGCGTGAGCAGTGCGACCGCTGTTGGCCGGGGTTCGGCTCAGCAAACGATCGACCGAGAAGGCTCCGCCACCGGTGAAAGCCAGAGCGACGGAGATCGCCAGCAACGACAGTCCGAACTCGTAGCCGTTGTTGCTCATAAACAGGCCGTTGGCGAAGTGCACGGCGAAGATCGCCACCAGCATGGTGAAGGCCAGAACTACCGCCGCGGGGCGTACCAGCAGGCCGAGCAGCAGGGCGATACCACCGAAGAATTCGGCGCTGCCTGCGGCCATAGCCATCAGATAACCCGGCTCCAGACCGATGGACGCCATCCATTGACCAGTGCCTTCCAGACCGTAGCCGCCAAAGGCGCCAAATAATTTCTGGGCGCCGTGGGCGGCAAAGATGATGCCGGCGGGGATTCGCAAAGTCAGGCAGCCCAGGCTGTTGTTTGTGGTCAAAATGCGGTTGATAAGTGAGTTGTTCATGGTTATTCTCCAAGGTTTAATCAGTATCGTTGATTTATGGACCTACTATATCTAAAGATTTTGTTGAAAAATAACGGAGAGATTTGATCTATAAGATCAATTAAATTGAACTATGTATTCAGCTATCACTCTCGATGCCCTGCGGACATTGGATGCCATTGATCGTCGTCGCAGCTTCGCTGCCGCCGCGGAGGAGCTGTTTCGTGTGCCATCCGCGGTGTCCTACACCATCAGCAAATTAGAGGAGGATCTGGGCGTTGAACTGTTCGATCGCAGACGCCGCAAGGCGGAGCTTACCCCCGTCGGCCGCCTTGTGCTGGAGCAGGGACGTCATATCCTGACGGCCACCGAGGAGCTGACCGCCATGGCGCGACAGGCGGCGGATGGTTGGGAGGTCGAGCTACGAATCTGTGTGGATTCGGTGCTCGATTGTGGACCTATCTACGATCTGATAGCGGCATTCCAGACGGTTCAGCCACGCACTGAAGTACGGTTAATAGAGGAGGTCCTGGGTGGAACCTGGGATGCACTGAATGCTGAACGTTGCGACATTGTCATTGGTGCCGAGGGCGAGCCGCCATCTCAAGGTTTCGGTATTCATGCACTGGGGCAGGTGTCGTTCGAGTTTGTGGTCGCTGCCGGCCACCCTCTGACCCATTTGCCGCAACCAGTGAAGCTATCGGCGATTCAGGATTATCCGACGGTGGTGGTAGCAGACAGTTCACGCTATCTTCCGGTACGTTCCGCCGGCTTGCTCGATGGACGATCGCGCGTTGTGGTGCCTTCGATAGAGAGAAAGATTGAGGCGCAATGCCGGGGCCTAGGAGTAGGTTATCTTCCTCGCCATCGAATAGGTGAAGAGCTGGAAAGTGGCCATCTAGTGGCAATTCAGTTGGAGAAGTCGCGTGCTCCCCAATCGCTTTCGATCGCGTGGCGAAACAGTAATAAGGGCAAAGCGCTCAAATGGTTTATTAGTCGGCTGAAGAAGATGTACTTTAGCCCGGACGTTGGGCTATCTGTACTGGTTTGACTGACAGTAGCTGCAGATTGCTATTTCCTCGCTAGTACATAATCTGTGATTAGCTTTCCGCAGTGAGCAATTAAACCTTCTGCCTTCTCATGATCAACACTTGCGCAGTCAATTACTTGCACCGGTACGTGAGTGCCCATCCAAGAGTATGGGCAAATGTGACAAGGGGCCGCGCTCAGAGTTACGGAACTTTGATCGCTGACAGGCAGGCTTCAATGTAATCGTTATCCAGTGGATGCATCGAAGCTTCGCCATGTCCATTTAACTCTGCTTGAGCGCCGGCGCTAAACTCCGGCGTACCTATAACTGGGATTGCAGCCGTATACTCAAGGTCGGCGTCTACTTCTAGTGTAATGAGCCAGAAATTCGTTTAAAAATAAGGCTATACTTGTCCCTTCTTAATGCTCCATCGTATTGATATTCTTGATTATTTTTGACGATGGTTAGATGATACCTGGTATGCCAATATTTCTAGTTGTTGTCACCTTTGTAATTTCTTTATTTAAGTCTCGACGTCAATTGATCCTCGAGAACCTCGCATTGAGACAGCAGGTGGTGATGCTCCGAAAAGCGGTCAAACGTCCCCGGGCCTCGACGGCAGATACACTGTTTTGGGTGTTCTTTTCACGTTATGTGGACGGCTGGCGTAACCTACTGCATGCTCTGCACCCGGATACTGTTGTACGCTGGCATCGACAGGGTTTTCGCCTATATTGGCGATGGAAGAGTAGAGGCGCTAAGCTAGGGCGACCAGCTATAGATGAAGACTTACGTAGACTGATTCGTGAGATGCAAGCGGCTAACATGGGCTGGGGTGCGCCTCGAATCCATGGAGAGTTGCTCAAACTGGGTATTGATGTATCTCAAGCAACAGTTTCGAAATATATGCGGCGTTCGAAAAAGCCACCTTCACAAACCTGGCGGACCTTCCTCAGTAATCATACTGAGTGCTTGGTGGCGATAGATTTCTTTACAGCTCCCACGGCTGGATTTAGAGTGCTTTATGTATTTATTGTTCTCGGTCATAGCCGTCGACAAGTTGTTCACTTTAATGTGACTGAGCACCCGACTGGCCAATGGGCGGCGCCACAGTTGGTGGAGGCCTTTCCATTCGATTCGGCTCCGCGTTATCTGTTACGAGATGGAGATTCCATTTATAGCAGTTTGGTGCAGCGAAGGATTAAGGCTTTGGGAATCGATGAAGTGATCACGGCAGCTCGTTCTCCATGGCAAATTCCGTTTGTGGAGCGCGTTATCGGCCCTATACGCCGTGAATGCCTGGATCACGTCATCGTCCTCAATGAACAGCACCTGCGTAGGATTCTTCGCGAGTATTTCGACTACTACCATACAGGCCGTACCCACCTGTCCTTGACTAAGGACCCACCTCATCCTCGGGTGGTCGAACCGATTGAGCTTGGCAGTATCGTCGCATTGCCACATGTTGGTGGGCTGCATCATCGTTATTCACGTGCTGCCGTATAGTGCGTCTCCATCAATATCGAAAAGTGAGCCTGGCGATCAAGTTTTTAGGAAGGACAGCCCTCGATCAAGACCGTATCTCCGGGTTTTATACCCCCTTCAACAATTAGCGCGCGCCAGCCGGTCTGGCGTCCCGATATGGAACTAATCTCCTGGCCAGTTACCTCTGGTCGGGCCACGCACCCCGGCAAGCACGGAATTCTCGCCAATGGTGTGATTGCACAAGCGAGCGATGTCACCACAAGCTGCGGTGCTGGCGCGGCCGAGGAAACGACCAATCCGTGCGCGTCTTTGTGAAGGAGAGCATAAAAAACAAACAGGCCTGGCCTGTATAAACTAAAAAGACTTCTTCCCCTGGCGTTTGCAGGCTAAACTGCATTTGTATTCACTTGCGCGGTGAATGCGGAGTTCCAGTGCTATTATTCGGTCTAGAAATGAAAAAATATCTGTTCCCCACACTCATTTTGCTCTATAGCCAGACGCTTCAGGCGGGCTTGGTCCAGCTCTTCAAGGATGAAGATGGAAAAACCAATTGGCAGTATGTCGCCAACTGGTCCAGCGGTATTCTGATTATTTTGCTCTCCATCGCGGTCGTCAGCCTGTTTTTTACCTGGCGAAGAGCCCGGAAATCCAATCTTGCCCTGAAAGCTATTCGCAACGAGCTGGAACAGCGGGTGAAGGAGAGAACCTCGACGTTGAATGAGTCCAACCGCCTGTTGAAGGAGGAGGTCGCGCAGCATGTCATCACCACCAACCTGTTACGGGCATCGGAGTCCTATATAAAAAATATTCTCACCTCCATGCCCCTGATGCTGATCGGGCTGGATGCAGAGGGGCATATTACCCAGTGGAATAAACGGGCAGAAGATGTTTCGGGCACGAAAACCGAAGATGCGCTGGGGAAAAACCTGTGGAAGGCTTACCCGATTATCACGGTGTCTCCCGACCAGGTTAACCAGGCGATAGAGAAGAATGAGATTACGACAATAAAACATAGTCAACGGGGGCAGTATCAGTTCGATATTACCATCTATCCGCTTCAGGAGCAGGAAGAGCCCGGGGTGGTGATATTGATCGACGACGTGACAGAGAAAGTATTGGCTGAAAATATGTTGATTCAGCGTGACAAGATGTCATCCATGGGGGAGCTGGCCGCGACTATGGCCCAGGATATCAAACCCCCGCTGCAGGCGATTTTGGACGATGTGCAAGCCTACCGAAATTTATTGCAGACGGGCGAGCTGACTGTCACCGGGAAAAAGGGGGAGGATGAGGTTGCCAGATTGAGTGGTCTGTTGGAGGACGCCTTTCTGCAGGGGCAGCATGTATCCTCTATTATCAGCAATTTATTGGCATTTGCCCGAGGTCGCAGTGACGAAAAGCAACTCGCCAGTGTGCCGGAGATTATGGATCACGCCCTGGAATTGGCCGGTGAAATGTTGTCCGTACCGACGAAGCTCAGATTCAAGGATATCACTATCGAAAGGAATTACGAGCAAGACCTGCCGAAGATTCCCTGCTATGTATTCGAGCTGCAGCAGGTCTTTTTGAGTTTGTTTCGTCACGCCCTGGGACAGTTTCAGATGGACCGCCAACAGCCCGTGATCTCCATTCGTATCATGGAGTGTTACGATGCGATATGGATCAAGGTTCAACACAATGGCGTTGGGCTTACCAGTGAGGAGCAGCAGTATATCTTTGAACCCTTTTTCAGCAATCAACTGTCGGAAGAGGACTACGATGTTGGAAAGCGGCTATCGTTTTCCCACTTTATCATTGCCGAGCATCATCACGGCGAAATGGCGGTAACCTCTGATATCAATGTGGGAACCACCTTTCATATGCAAATCCCGATCAATAAGGCCGGGCAGACGATTACGCAAATCGGCGCCGAATCGCAATAGCTGTTCGGCCGGCTGTATTGACAGGCCCGCGATGGAGAAGCATTGCCGGGCCGTTTAATATCCCGATAATTCCAGGTATCCGTGTCCGGGCACTGACCCGTCCACGGTGACCGCTCCTTCCCAGTAGCGCAGCCGCTGTCGCCACTCCTGATCTTCAAATAAAGGGGTGATGCGCAGGGTTAAGTTTTCCTTGGGTAACCGCAACTTCCATTCCACCGGGTAGCGACTGCCGCCTGGGCTCTGCCAATGTTCAAGGACGGTGAACTCAATGTCCCCAGGTAAAAGGGGGCGGTAACTGCCATCCTTGGCCACCAGCACACCGCGACTGAAGGGATCAGTTTTGCCGTCCTTTTGTCGCAAGCGGTAAAACATCAAATCCCGGCCATCGTCCAGTTGCAGGGAAAACCAGTCCCAGCCAGTCTGGTGTTGGTCGAGGCTGGAGGTGCTCCACTCGTGATCCAGCCAGGCTTCGCCCTCGACGTTTGCCTGTAACTTGCCAAGCTGCAGTTTGCCGCTGGCCCGCAGGCGTGTGTAGGAATAGTAGTGGGAGGCATTGCCGGGTGCGGCACTTTTAGGACTGTAGCCGCGATCACCCTGCAATACTGCCGGTTTGGAATTGTTCAGTGTCAGATTGAGGGCGACAGTGCCGGCGGCTGTATCGCTGGCCAGTGCCACTAGTTGGGCGGGAAATAACTGGTCCTTTTGCCGAGCCGTAAAGTGCCAGTTTTCCAGCCAGACTGTGACAGGGTTGTGCCGGGTGCCGGCCAACCCCGCCCCCGTGCGGCTTAGGCGTTCGAATCCGATATGTTGTCGGGAGTCTTCATCACTAATTGCGAAGTGGGCCATATACAAGTGAGGGCTCTGCCAACCAGTGCGACCGAGCGTGTCAGGTTCAAGTGCCAGGCGAAAAAATGTCAGTTGGAAACCCCAGCGCTTATCGCGATTATTCGCCGCCTGGGGTCTTAGCTGGCCGCTAATGTACCACCATTCCAGACGGTAGGCAGGGTGTGGGCCGTGGTCCTGCGGGAATTGTAATTCCCTCGGGCCAGTGACAGTGCGAAAACCGGTGGGGCCTGACGCGGATATTTTGGAGCTGCCTGATTGCAACAGTTGGGTGTAATCGATGTTCTCCGTTTGTGTGTCAGTGGGACCTGTTGCGGGGGCCGCAAACGCCAGGGCGGTGCTGAGAACGATGCCCAATGTGAGAAGGGGGTGTGGCATTGTTCAGACCTTTTACTCTTGCCCGCCGAGTGGCATAGCGCGGCGTATATTGAAGCGTGCCAGAGGGGGCGATTGGGCCAGTAGGGCGGCCGCCACGGCCGCTATCAGGGTCAGTGCCAGATTCTGCAGGCAGAGCTCCCATTGCGGTTGCAGGGCCATCGTCCAACCGAAAGCGCGCAGATTTATGACCTTGACCAGCATCCAGGCCAATCCCTGGCCGAGGGGAATCGCCAATAGGCCGATAAATGTCCCCAGGAGGGCGGCCTGGAAAAGTTGTTGTGACAGCAATTGGATCCGGGTAAAACCCAGAGCCCTCAAGTGTTTCAGTTCCTGCTGCCGCTCCAATTGCAGGCTGGAGAGGGCACTGACAATCCCGATGAGGGCCACTGCCAGAACCAGTAGACGCAGTGCCTGGGTAATGCTGAAAGTGCGATCAAACACTGCCAGCCCCTGACGGAGTACCTGGGTGCTATCACGCATTACCAGTGGCACTGGTGCTGCCTGCTGTTGCAGAAGATCGAGCAGGTCAGGGCGCTGCGTAAGTGGAATATCGGGATTAAAGTAGAGGCCAAGCGTTTCCACCCCGGATCTGTCCCAGAAGTTCAGCATTTGCATGCGATTGAGCAGAACACGACCGTGGACGCTTCCATAGTCGTAATAGATGCCGGCGATATCAAACGGTTTGATGCCGCGGTCGGTGGCGAGTTGTATCCGCTCATCGACGTTCAGTGAAAGCCGATTGGCGAGGGGCTCCGCGATTAAAATACTGCCTTGGTCAAAGGCCTGCCAGATCGCATCTGGATCTCTTTTCCATTGGGAGAGAAACCGGTAGCCGCGGCGGGCGGCGGGCGGCAGTTCGGCACCCACGAGTTCCACCCGTGTGGGCGGGTGCGCGTTGCTGTAAAGCGTGGCTGGAAAGTCCACATAAAGTGAAGAGTCCGATATCTGCGGGTGCTCTCGCAGCCGTTGGATCACGCGTTCGGGTAGAAATTGGCGCTGGTGTATGGAGGAGGTTTTCAACGGTCGCACATAAGCATCCGCATTGACGCGTGTTTGCAGCCACAGTGAGAGCGTGCCGCGAAAACTCTCGATCATGATGCCGATACCGTTGACGCTGGCGACCGCAATCAGTAGCGCCACTGCCGCCACACCGGTGCGACTGAGGTTGCGAGCGGTATCGCGGACCGCCATTTTAGCGGCGAGGGGAGTGGTCGCCGGCAGCAGTTGTGAGAGCCACCGTGCCAGGGCTTTTAACAGGGAGGGTGCCAACAGGCTGGCGGCCATTTGCAAGCAAAAAATCGCGATAAAGCCGCCGTAGAGACCGCTGCTCTTGATTGTCACCAACGCCAGGGTTGCGAGGAAAAACAGGGTGATACCGGCAGCTTTTACCCGCGGGGAGAGCACGTGTTGCTCCTGGGACATGCGTTGCATTTGCTGCGACGGTGTTTGACGGACCGCGCGGAAGGCGGGGAGGGCCGCAGCAGCCAGGGTTACCATCAGGCCCAGGGCACAAGCCTTGATAAAGACCAACGGCGAGAGAAACAAATGGTTAATGCTGGCAATGTAATAGTGGTCGTTGATGGTTTGGGTGTTTACCTCCAGCAACATTTGGCTCAACCAGATACCCAGGGGCAGGCCTATCAATATACCGAGACTGCCCAATAGCAGGGACTCGGCCAGTATGCCGGTAGCCAGTTGGCGCCGCTCGACCCCCAGGGCCCGAAGACGGGCGAAGAGTAATTGCCGTTGCAGCACAAAACTGTTCATGGTGTTGTTGATCAGGAAGATACCCACCAGTAGCGTCAGCAGGCCCAGCGCCTGTAGGTTGAGTTGGAAGGATTCCAGCAGCGATGCCGTTTGGCGTTCGGCGGCCGCGGCTGTTTCCAGGTGGGCATACTCCGGGAGCAGGGACGCTAATCGCTGTCGCACCTCGGTCAATTGCGAGCGGGGAATTTTCAGGTCGATGCGATCCAGCTTGCCCGGGCGCTGCAGCAGTTGCTGCGCATGACCGATATCCATCAGCAACAGGTTATTGAATTGGGGAGTGTGGCTATCACCAATCAGGCCGATGATTGTGACTTCCAGAATGCGTCCATTGTCCGCCAGGCGCAAATGGTCTCCCGGTTCGATGTCCAGTTGCCGGGCGGTTATCGAGGACAGCAGGGCTGAACCGGCTTGAAGCATAAAACGAATGCTGAGATTTTGGTCGCCGGTGTTCTGTTCTGGTGGTTGTTCGGTGGCGTCGGCCAGACCGGGGTTGAGAAAACGCCGGAAGGGCGCTTCGGCGATTGGGTCTATGGCCAGCAGTTGCAGAATATGGTGCGGGCGGCCCTCCGGATGCACGTGGGTTTGTATCACCGGCGCGGCCTGCAGTTGTGCATAATAGGGCAGCAATTCCATCCGCAGCCGTTGGTATAACTGCTCATCCAGTCCGTGGCTGCCGCCGACAACATGGTGGGTGGCGCTACCCATCACTCGCTGGTAGGACAGTTCAAAGCTGCGGTAGGCGCTTGCCTTGGTCAGGTCCACCGCTGTTACCACGGTAATGCCGAGGGCGATACCGAGTATTGCCAGCAGTGTTTGCAGCCGGTGGCGCAGCAGAAATCGAAGCTGACTTTTCCACAACAGGCGAGGTATTCCGCCAATCGCTGGCGGATGGTTATCAGGCAGGGGTTCGCGCATGGGGTGTTTGTGCCTGGAGCGTGCCTTGGTGCAGTCGCAGTATCCGGTCTGCGCGGGCGGCGATTTCCTCGCTGTGAGTGACCAGCAGCAGCGCGGAATATGTGCTTGCGGCATCAAACAGCAGCTCTGCAACCAGATTGCCTGTAGCCTGGTCCAGATTGCCGGTCGGTTCGTCGGCAAGCAGCAATGGCGGGCGGTGGACGAGGGCACGGGCGATAGCCACTCGCTGTTGTTCCCCGCCGGAGAGTTGCTCGGGAAAGCGGTTCGCCAATGAGGTCAGTTCAAGGCTGTCGAGCATTTCATGGGCGCTTTCGTACGGGTGTTCAACGGTTGCGCTACGATTAAGTTCCAGGGGGAGAAGAATATTTTCCAATACCGTCAGAGTCGGAACCAGATTAAAAAACTGGAATACAAACCCCAGATCCCGGCGTCGGCGTCGGGTGCGTTCATTGTCTGAAAGCGGGGTGAGGTCCTCTCCATTGAACTCGATACGGCCGCTGTCGGGCTGCTCCAGGCCGGCAATCAGATTGAGCAGGGTGCTTTTGCCACAACCACTGCGCCCTAGAATGGCGACCCGCTCGCCGGCATTGAGGTGTAGGTACAATTGGTTGAGGACGGTGGTTCGGGAACTGGGACTTTGATAGCTTTTGCTAAGGCTGGAGACCTGGAGCAGGGGCATGGCGAACCTGGGTTTGTTAAAGAGCGTCTTCTTCAACCATAGTTAAGTTTGCCGCGGTTTACCTCCTGTACAGGCGCATTGGTATGGTGGTTTTTAGCTCCTCCGTAGACATATAAGCGCAGACACATAATTGCAGGCCCATAAAAAAAAGAGCCCATCGGGGCTCTTTTTCGGTAGCGGACTGTTCCCGGCAGCGGGGGCCTGGGGCTATCCCGCCATGCGCGCCTTGTAGTCGCGTACGATCGAGTTAAAGCTATCTGCCAGTTTCTGCATTTCGTCCACCATGGCGTTGTGCTCCCGGGTGCTCTTGACGCATTCCAGGTAAGCCTGGGCGTTGGCCATGTACGCCTTTACTTCATTTTTGGCCTTGATCATTTGCGCTGTGACAGCGGTGTCGGCATCGGGCAGTACCGGTGCCTCGGGCTTGGTGCAGGCCATAGTCATGCCGGAGTAGAGGGTGGTGGATAAAACCAATGCAGCAGCAACTTTCTTCATAAAGCAATCCTCAGTGTCTCGTTATAAGGCAGGATGGCTAGACGCTGCGCCTGGAAGCCGCTGTGCTCCAACCAACTGCAATCAAAATCCGGAAGCCCTGATATAGTTATTTAGAATGAACCGACTTCTCTTTTAGGTCTGAGAATTATATGCACAGGCGTTAAAGAAAATCTAATATTTATTGGGCATAGATTGTATTTTTTCTATGCGTTGCCGCCACACTTCCCCAGTAACCGATTACCCGGGCAGGGTGATATTCAACTCCAATACCGAGCAGTCGTCCGTGTTTTCCACCTGCACGGACACCTGGTCTTGATCGACGGGTATGTATTTTTTGATCACTTCCAGAATCTCCTGCTGCATGCGGGGCAGATAATCCGGTTGATGGCGTTTACTGCGCTCATGGGCGACGATAACCTGCAGGCGTTCCTTGGCAATCAATGCCGAATTGGTATTTTTACTGGTGCGAAAGTAGTCGAAAATACTCAAGACTTACCTCCCAGCAGGCGCTTTAAGAATCCTTTCTTCTCCACTTCCAGGAAGCGGTGATCGACGTCGTTACCCAGTAGTCGCTCGACGGCGTCGGCGTAGGCCTGCCCCGCCTGGGTTTCATCGTTGAGGATCACCGGCTCTCCCTTGTTGGAGGCCTTGAGCACAGCCTCGGATTCAGGAATCACGCCCAACAGGGGAATAGCCAGGATCTCTTCCACATCCGCCACACAGAGCATTTCGCCGGCATCGACCCGACCCGGGTTGTAGCGGGTCAGCAACAAGTGTTCCTTGACCGGCTCCTCGCCCTTTTCAGCGCGCAGGGATTTACTTTGCAGAATACCGAGGATGCGGTCGGAGTCTCGCACCGAGGAGACTTCCGGGTTAGTGACCACTATTGCCTCGTCGGCATAGTAGAGCGCCATCTGCGCGCCCTTCTCGATCCCGGCCGGCGAGTCGCAAATAATGTAGTCGAAATCTTCCGACAGCTCATTTAGGGTCTTCTGGACACCCTCCTGGGTCAGGGCGTCTTTGTCGCGGGTTTGGGAGGCGGGCAGGATAAACAGGTTATCGATGCGCTTGTCTTTGATCATCGCCTGGTTCAGGGTCGCCTCGCCCTTAATGACATTCACGAAGTCGTAAACCACGCGGCGTTCACAGCCCATAATCAAGTCAAGATTACGCAGGCCGACATCGAAATCGATAATAATGGTTTTGTGGCCGCGCTGGGCGAGACCGGTACCGATGGCAGCTGAGGACGTGGTTTTACCGACACCCCCCTTGCCAGAGGTGACTACAATAATCTTGGCCAAGGTAGACACTCCTTTTTGATTTTGGTTATTTCATTAGTGGACTGATCAAAATCCATGCCGTCAGTCCAATCCATGCTGTCAGTAAAAAGTGCGCTGCACCGGGATTGACGGCGGTTAGTGTTTTATACAGTGTTTGGTGTTTCGGAAATGTGCCCCTGTTAAAGTTTGACGACCATGAGACTGTCGTCGTTCAGATAAACCTGGGCGGGCTGCTTGCGTACCGCCTCCTCAATGGCGTCGCTGGGCAGGAAGTTGCCTGCCACTGAGATCAGTTCTGCTTCCATCTGCTGGCAGAAAATCCGCGCCTGTGTTTCGCCGCGCACACCGGCCAGGGCGCGCCCTCGCAGGGCGCCATAGACGTGGATATTGCCATCGGCCAGCACTTCAGCGCCCTCGCTGACATTGGCCATGATCACCAGGTCAGAGGCTTCTGCATACACCTGTTGGCCCGAGCGTACAGGCCGGGTAATGACCTTGGCGGGGTTGTGCACCTGTTTTTCAACGACTACGGTGCGGATCTGTACCCCCGGTTCTTCGACGTCCTGCCTGGGAATCTCCAGTTCCCTGGGGCTCAGTGGCGTGCGGGCGTCCGGCAGCAAAGCCAGGCCGGTATCGCGTACCGCGGCAGAGAAGCTTTCTCCGGCCCCCTTGAAAGCCACCGGCTGCAGGTTCTGTTCCCGGCACTGTTCAATCAGAAGCGATAAATCCAGCGCCAGATCCGCTTCAGAGAGTTTTTCCAGGTTGATCAACACGGGGGATTGGTCAAAAAACTGGGGGGCTTGCTGGATTTTTTCGGCCAGCTCCCCGGGGAAGCTGTTGGGCAGATAGCGGGAAAGTTCCAGGACCACAACAGTGACGGTGGTTCCTTTTAACTGGAAATTTACATCTGTCATCGGGGGATTGGGAACCCATACGTCGTGGACAATGCTGTATTATCGGTGCGGCCAGACAATAGTCAACCAGTGATCCTTCTGTTGACAAATAAACTGCCGGGCTGGTGGATAATTGTTGACCGTCATTCCAATACTATCGCCCACCAGGAAGGGTGTAACTTCGCCGCTGGAGTTGCCGGAGTTGCTGGAGTTGCCGGAACCGCTGGAGCAGTTGGAAAAGGTGCGGGATCTTAGCTGGCATCGCCTTTAGAGCGCTTTTGTCTACCCGGCAGGTGTATCTCAACTAGACTAATAAGCAGGTTCCTGTACTCTACATGCGGGTGAGGGGTTGAAGACTCCACATACACATGAAGGGTTGAAGACTCCACATGTGATGATGGGTTGAAGACTCCACATGCGGATGATGGGTTGAATAAAGTCGCGCGCCTTTCCTGAGAGGGAGTGCAACAGCGAAAGGTTGCCGGAGAATTGCTTGTGCATATTTTAGTCATTGAAAACTACCGTTCCTGTCCCGTGGGTGTTGTCGGGCAAAAACTGCGTGCCATGGGGGTGGAGCTGTCGGTGATCAATGTGTTGCAGAATAATGATGCCATACCGTCAGACGCCCTGCGGCGCTATGCCGGATTGGTGGTGTTGGGTGGTGCCATGGGGGCCTACGATGATGAAGATTACCCCAATATCCCCAATGTCGTCCGCCTGATCGAGGAGTTTCACACTGCCCGCAAGCCGGTGATGGCGATCTGCCTCGGCGCCCAGATACTGGCCCGTGCGCTAGAGCAACCCCCCAAGTCCAACGACGGGTGTGAAATCGGTTTTTTGCCGGTACACCTGACCGAGGAGGGCCAGCGGGATGTACTGTTCGAGGGCGGAGATTATGCCTGGGCACCCGTCTCGTGGCACCATGACAGTTTTCACCTGCCATCGGGCGCGGAACTCCTGATCGTGGGGGAGGGCGGGCAGTTGCAGGGGTACCGAGCGGGCTATGCCAGTTACGGTTTCCAGTTTCATCCCGAGGTAGACGCCGATATCCTCACCAATATGGTCAATGATCTGGATGCGGATTACCTGGAGAAGATCGGGGAGTCTGGCCGGGATATGCTGGACCGGATGATGCGGGAACTGCCTGAAGCCATTGAACCGGCTGTGGCTATGGCCAAGCAGATGACCGCGCGGTGGCTCTCACTCTGCCAATAACGGGGCCATGGATGTAGCGCTCCTAGAGCGCCAGGCTGCGTAATTGCTTCAAATGCGTTTCAAAGCTGTCGGCCCGGGCCGGGCGACCAAGGTAGTAACCCTGGAGTTCATCGCACCCCATCTCTTTCAGGAATGCCAGGTGTTCCGCCGTTTCCACCCCTTCCGCGATAACCCGTATTCCCAGTGATTGCCCCATGGCCACGATCGCCTTACAGATGGCATTGTCACTGGCGTCATCCAGCACATCCAGGACAAAGGATCGATCGATCTTGAGGTTGTCCACAGGAAAGCGCTTCAAGTAGTTGAGCGACGAATAGCCGATGCCGAAATCGTCGATTGAGAGGCTCAGTCCCAGGCTTTTGAGCTCCTCCAGCAGGGCGATATTTTCCGACGCGTGCAGCATTAGACAGGTCTCGGTGATCTCCAATTCCAAGTGCCCGGGATCGACGCCGGTATCTTCGATGATCTCCTTGACCTCGTTTAAAAAGCCCGGATGGGAAAACTGGATTGGTGAAATATTAATCGCTATCCGAATGGCGTCCAGACCCTGGTCGTGCCAGGCGACCTGCTGCAGGCAGACCCGGTGCAACATCTGTTTGCCCAGCTCGACAAGTTGTCCGGTTTCCTCTGCGATGGGGATAAAGTCATCCGGTGAGATCAGGCCCTGGGTGGGGTGCTCCCAACGCAACAGGGCTTCGGCGCCCACCACGCGCATGCTTTTGGCATCCACCAGGGGCTGGTAGCAGAGGTAAAAGTCCCTGTCGTAATCACTTTTGCGCAGCTCGTGCTCTATTTTCACGCGTTTGAGGATGGCACTGCTGATATCCACTGTGTAGTAGGCGTACTTGTTGCGCCCCTCCTCCTTGGCCCGGTACATGGCGGCATCGGCGTGTTTGAGCAGGTCGCTGCGGGTCTCTCCGTCCTGGGGGTAGAAGGAGATACCGATGCTGGCGGAGAGGTAGGTCTCGCCGACATCGCTGTGCGTGAAGGGGTGTTCAAACAGCGACAGGATTTTGCCAGCCACCCTGGCGGCCTGGTTTTCGTGATCGATCTCCGCCAGGATCACCACAAATTCGTCACCACCGAGTCTGGCGACAGTGTCAGAGTCCCGGACCGTTTCCTTCAGCCGTTTGGCCACTTCGAACAGTATGCGGTCCCCAGAGTCGTGGCCCATGGTGTCGTTCAGCCGCTTGAAGTGATCCAGATCGATAAACAGCAGGGCCGCCTGGTGTTTATAGCGATTGGCGGTCTGCAAGGTGTGATTGAGCCTGTCGTTGAACAGGGAACGGTTGGGCAAACCGGTAAGGCGGTCGTAATTGGCCTGGTGCCACAGCTCTTTTGTACGCGCGTCCACCGCCTGCTCCAGGGTAGCGGCGTGGCACTCTATTTCCTGTTGCGCCTGTATCAAGTCCTGGGTGCGTTGTTTCAATTCCGTTTCCGTTTCGGTACGGATGCGGTTTTCCTGTTCCAGTTCGGCAATTTTTCCGGTGAGTTTGTCGGTGATGGTTTGCAGGCCGTCCACCATTTGGTTAAAGGCCTTGGAAAGCCAGCGAAACTCCCCGGGCAGGCGGTCTTCAATCTGCACGTCCAGGTTGCCGCGGGCGATCTGGCGTGCGGCATTGGTGAGTTTGCCCAGCGGGGTGCCCAGGGTATGTTCGAATAGCCACAGCAACAGTCCGAGCAATAGCAGGGTGGCAACGCCTTCGCCGATCAGGATGCCTTGTACCGAGGTTCTAAATTCACGGTTGGATTCGGCGATGGCGGCATCCCGGTCTTTGACGAGTTGCAGCAACAACTGCTCCAGTAACTCGTCCGGCCTTTCGGCGGCTTCCCGCAGTTGCTGGTCGGCAACGGTGTAGGCGTCTTCCAGGGAGGCGTCGAACAGCTGCAGGGTCTGGCGATAGAGCAGGCTGAGTTTACGCAGCTCACCGTCGAGTTCATCTATGAGTAGCAGGTAATTCGGCTTCTGTTCAAATTCCTGGCGCAATGTCCGGCTGGCTGCCCGCATCCGCCTTTCCTGCTGGTAGAAGGCTTTCAGCGATGGGTGAAAGCGGCTGGAATCATAGCTGCGCAGCAGAATGTTGTGCCATGCCTGCACCTGGTTGCGCCAGGCGAGTTGCGTGTCCTTGACACGCTGTATGCTTTCAGTGGCGTTGATACGGAGTTCGCGGTCTTTGCGGTTGTAGTATTCATACAGTTCAATACCGACAAACTCCATCGTCAACAGGCTGATGGCGGTGCCAGTGAATATCGCAATCAAACGCAGGCGAATACTCATGGTGCGCCTGATCGCTTATACAGTAGTGGCGTAAAGAGGGGTTGATTATTGATGCGGTAGTTGCCTATCAGTACCTGTGTTTCTTGAGAGGAAAACCACTGCTGCAGGGCAATTGCTCCCTGGTAATTCACCTGTGCGTGTTGTTTCGGGTTGACGGTGATGACCGAGTACACGGTTTTCAGGGCCGGATCACCCCGGTAGAGTTGTTTCAGCCTCAGGTGGTGCTTCTTGTTCAGCCAGGTGGCACTGTCGGTGAGGGTGTAGCCCTCGTTGAGGCTGGCGAACACCAGGGTTGCGCCCATACCTGCCCCCAGTTCGTAATACCAGTCCTGCCAGTAAGGGGACACTTCGCTGGCTTTCCACAGGTTCAATTCGGTGCGGTGGGTGCCCGAGGTGTCACCTCTGGAAACAAACAGGGACCGGTGCTCGGCGATACGCTTGAATGCCTCGGCGGCGCTGGCGCTTTCGGTGACGCCGGCGGGGTCCTTTTCGGGACCCACCAGTATAAATTCGTTGCTCATGATAGCCCGCTTCGCCGCGCCGTGGCCCTGCTCCATAAACACGGTTTCAGCGTCGGGAGAGTGGGTCAGGAGCACATCGACCTTGCCGGCGCGTCCCATCTGCAGGGCTAGGCCACTGCCGACCACGTAGGTGCTCAAACGGTAACCGGTCTGCTGTTCAAATTTGGGCAGCAGCAGATCCAGCAGGCCCGAATTATCAGTTGAGGTGGTGGTGGCCAGGCGTAGTGGATCTGCCTGGCTCGCGGTGCAGCCCAACAACAGAACCAAAAGTGTCAGACGCAGAAGACGGTAGAAAAAAACGGTAATCATGGTATTCATTGTTCTCTCGATCCGTGCGATCCGTGCGATCCGTGCGATCCGGGGCGGCCATAGAGATCGCAGTGATGCGAGAGTGCCTTACGAGAGTACCTTAATAGAACAACGGATTAAGCTGCATGCTCCGGTGCGGCAATTGTGGCTCGATTCTGGGATTAGTCTAATAACTGGAGGCGCCAAAATCCAATGGCTTTTAACGCCAGATGTGTCCAACCCACAGCATGGCCAGCGTTATAGACAAAATCAATGATGAATAGGGGAGCCGAGGAGGCATATCGCCAATTCTTTGCTATACCTACTAAAGGCTTTGCTGATAGCCATTTATCATCATGCCTTAAATGCTCTCCTCCTATTGCTTGAAGTATATTTAAGCCCGCCAGTGGATGTGCGGGCTTTTTTATAGGTGCCTAGCCATGCCTATATCGACGTGCTGCGTGCTGCGTGCTGCGTGCTGCTTTGGCGAAGCGCTCAATTAATCGAGTCGAGGTACGGATTAAAGGGGCAGCTGGGTTGTGTATTTGACCTGCTTCAAGGCAAACGTGGAATTGACTGAGGCCACATTGGGCAGGTGTACCAGGTTGTTCTTGAGTAGCCGCTCATAGTGGTCAACGCTGTCAACCACCACGCGCAGCACATAATCCTTGTCGCCACTGGTGGAATAACACTCGACGATTTCCTCCACGTCCTGAACGGCCGATTCAAAGGCGTTGAGGGAGTTCTCATCGTGGCTTTTGATCGTAATATAGGCGTGAACTGTGACGCTGAGATCCAGTTTTTGCGGATCCAGCAAGGTCACCTTGCCCTTGATAATGCCTTCAGCTTCCAGGCGTTTGATTCGACGCCAGCATGGGGTGTGAGACAGCCCAACCTTTTCCCCCAGTTCCGCCATTGAGTAGTCGGCGTTCTCCTGCAGGGTGCGCAATATCTTGCGATCAAACTCGTCAAATTCTATTGGAGACTTCATCCTAGTAATTCTCAATCTGGTGAAGTTTGTATCCTAATTTTAGCGGCGAATCTGGCAATAAAGCAAAAAAAATCTGCCCCTGACTCAGTAACATTATCTCCTTAGGAAAAGATTCAATATAACCCATGGTTTGGGTTGTATGCTGGTTTCTCAGCGGGTTTCAGGGAAGGAAAGAGGCTCTATCTCCTCTCTGCGCCCGGATTACCGAAGAAATCCAGGCTGGGTTGCCGCCGAGGAATAGAAAATGGAATCGCGGCCATAGCGGCTGTGTGTCGAGCCCGGGGGGTTAAATTTCAAAGGAGTGGCTATAGTGTAAGTGAGGGAACTTGTTCGAAAACAATAACTTGCGGGTGTGGCGTTATGGGACAAGAGACAAACAGTGTTGGCAAACCGGCCTTTATCGCGGGCAGTGATCTGCCAATCCCCACGTTGAAGATACTGGCGGCGGATGGATCCTTATACGCGGGCGCGGAGGCGCCGCCATTGACGCAATCCCTGGCTTTGAAAATGTACTCGGCCATGGTGTTTACCCGTATTTTGGATGAGCGCATGGTGGCAGCCCAGCGTCAGGGGCGGCTCAGTTTTTATCTGACCTGCGCCGGTGAAGAAGCCGCGGTGGTGGGCAGTGCTGCGCCGTTTCGCAACAGCGATATGCTGATGGGGCAATACCGGGAACAGGCGGCACTGCGCTTTCGCGGGTTTACTGCCCGCCAGTTTATGTCCCAGTTACTGAGCAACGAAAACGATCTTGGCAAAGGACGGCAGATGCCGGTTCACTACGGCAGTCGCGAGCTTAATTTCATGACCATCAGTTCCCCGCTGGCAACCCAGATTCCCCAGGCGGCGGGTTATGCCTATGGGCAGAAACTGGCAGCCGGCCGTGAGGGTGGTGAACAACACTGTACCCTTTGCTATTACGGGGAGGGGGCCGCCTCTGAAGGGGATTTTCACGCCGGCATGAATATGGCCGCGGTGCTGAAATGTCCCGTGGTCTTTGTCTGCCGTAACAACGGCTACGCCATCTCCACACCCACCTCGGAGCAGTTTGCCGGCGACGGTATCGCCTCACGCGGCGTGGGTTATGGCATCCAGACCATTCGCGTGGACGGCAATGACCTGCTCGCCGTTTACGCCGCCGCAGTGCAGGCACGCGAGATGGCGGTAACCCAATGCCGTCCTGTGTTGATCGAGGCCATGAGCTATCGCCTGGGCGCACATTCCACTTCCGACGACCCCAGCGGTTACCGCAGTCGAGAAGAGGAAGACAAGTGGCGTCTGCTGGATCCCCTCGAACGCGTTAAAAAGTGGTTGCTGCACCAGGGCTGGTGGAGTGAAGGGGAGGATAAGGCACTGCAGGACGATTATCGGGCTGAGGTGTTGCGGGAGTTGAAGGCCGAAGAGCAGCGGCCGCTTCCGTCGTTGCAGGAGCTGATCAAGGATGTCTATGACCAACCGCCCTGGCATCTGCACGAGCAATACGAAGATCTGTTGACGCACCTGCGCAAATACCCGGAGCACTATCGGGCGGCAAAAGGGAGTCTCTAAATGGCGACGATGAATCTACTTCAAGCCGTCAACAGCGCGCTGGATAATGCAATGGCTGCCGACGAGCGGGTGCTGTGTTTGGGTGAGGATGTGGGCACCTTCGGCGGTGTGTTTCGCGCCACCAGCCATCTGCAGGAAAAATACGGCCGCGAGCGGTGTTTCAACACGCCGCTGACGGAACAGGGAATCGCAGGATTTGCTGTAGGACTGGCGGCTCAGGGGGCAAAACCGGTGGCGGAAATACAGTTTGCCGACTATATCTTTCCGGCCTTTGACCAGATCGTGAATGAAGCGGCCAAGTTTCGCTACCGCTCTGGCGATCAATTCAATGTCGCCGGCCTGACGTTTCGCACCCCTTACGGCGGCGGTATCGCTGGCGGTCTCTACCATTCCCAGTCACCGGAAGCCTATTTCTGTCACACCCCGGGGCTCAAAGTGGTCGTGCCGCGCAACCCCTACCAGGCCAAGGGGTTGCTGCTGTCGGCGATTGACGATCCCAATCCGGTGCTGTTTTTCGAGCCCAAACGCCTTTATCGTGCCTCCAAGGGCGAAGTGCCGGAGGAGGCCTACCGGTTGCCTCTGGGCAGGGCCGAGCGATTGCAGGAGGGCTCCGATATCACCCTGCTGGCCTGGGGTGCGCAGATGGAGTCCGTGCAAGCGGCCGCCGATTTAGCCGGGGCAGAGGGGATTTCCTGCGAGTTGATCGATCTCTGCTCGCTGCTGCCCTGGGACGTGGAAACCGTGGCTGCCTCGGTGACCAAAACCGGACGCCTGCTGATCAGTCACGAAGCACCGCGTACCGGCGGCTTTGCCGGGGAAATCACCGCTGCCATTCAGGAGCGCTGTTTTCTCTCACTGGAATCGCCGATCTGCCGCGTCACCGGTATCGATACCCCCTTCCCCCTGGCCCACGAAAAAGAATACTTGCCGGATCACTTGAAGATTTTTGAGGGGATCAAGGCAACAGTTAACTATTAAATCAGCGGTAGGTTAAACCGGAGGAGTGCCTGTATGAGCATCGATTTTATCCTGCCCGATATTGGCGAAGGCATTGTCGAGTGCGAGATAGTGGAGTGGCTGGTCAAGGAGGGCGACTATATCGAGGAGGATCAGCCGGTGGCGGATGTCAGCACAGACAAGGCTCTGGTACAGATTCCCTCCATGCACCACGGTCGGGTGTTAAAACTTTATTACCAGGAGGGCGATATCGCCAAAGTGCATTCGCCCCTGTTTTCCGTCGCCACCGATGAGGGAGAGGTCGAAAGTGAAAGTGCGCCAGAGCCGCCCCAGGCGGAGCCGCTCGAAGCGGCAAGCCCCGCTCCGGATCTGGTGCCAGACTCCGAACCCGAGGTGGTGCCGGCGGGAAAAGTGCTCACCACACCGGCGGTGCGCCGTATCGCGCGGGAACGGGCGCTGGACCTGACCCAGGTCGCCGCCACCGGGAAAAATGGACGCGTGCTGAAGGAAGATGTGTTGCGCCATTTGGCGAAAGGCGATACCGCAGGGGAGGCTCCCGCAGCGCAGGTACAGGACCGGGTGGAAGCTATCACGGGTGTGCGTGCCTTGATGGCCAAGGCCATGGTGGATTCCGTCTCCAGTATTCCCCACTTTACCTATGTGGATGAAGTGGATATGACTGCGCTGATTGCATTGCGCCAGCAACTGAAGGAAAAATACGAGCCCCAGGGTATTCGTTTCACCCTGATGCCGTTGCTGATGAAAGCCCTGTCGTTGGCGTTGACCGACTTCCCGATTATCAATAGCCGCCCCAACGAGGACTGCACCGAGTTGCACTATATCGCCAGCCACAATATTGGCATGGCGGTGGATTCCAAAGTGGGCCTGCTGGTGCCCAACGTCAAGCATGTGGAGCAGCGCTCGTTGCTGGAGCTGGCCGAGGAACTGAACCGTCTGACGGCGGCGGCCCGGGAGGGTCGGCTGGCACCGGCGGACCTGGCGAATGGCACGGTGACCATTTCCAATGTCGGTGCTATCGGTGGCACCGCTGCCACGCCCATCATCAATAAACCGCAAGTGGCGATTGTGGCATTGGGCAAGGTCCAGTCACTGCCGCGTTTCGACGCTGATGGCCAGGTACGTGCGCGGCAGCTGATGAATGTCAGCTGGTCCGGGGATCACCGTGTGATCGACGGCGCGACCATGGCGCGTTTTAATAACCGCTGGAAAGAATTCCTGGAAGACCCGGCGACCATGTTGATGGCAATGCGTTAATGACAGTGCGTTGATGGCAGTGCGTTGATGGCAGTGCGTTAATGGCCAGGGGGGTGATGAAGATGCTGCGGGCGCGGGGCTGAGTTGCGATGGAATACCAAAACCTTCAACACTTTTATATCAACGAAGAGCAGTCCATTTACCTGCTCAGCCACCGCGATGCGCAAAAGCTCAAGGACTGGCTCGAACTTTGTAAAAAACAGCTGCGTCGCCTCGGTTATCGCAATATCGAGCTGATCGGCAAGGGCGCCTACGGTTTTGTGTTTGGCGGAACCGGTCGCAACGGTATCGACTATGTCTTCAAATTTGCCCGCATCACTCTGCCGCAACATGTGCAGGATCGCCTGGAGGAGGAGGGGTATATGCTTTCCCAGCTGCACCTGGCCCATATTCCCGCCTACGTCGACTTCCAGCGGGTGCGGGGGCAGTCGATCCTGATGATGGAACGGGCCAGGGGGGTTAATCTTGAACAGCTGATTTTAAAAAAGGGTCGGGTGCCGGCGCGGTTGGTGTTAAAGATCGCAGCCCAGTTTGCCGAGATTTTGCTTGCGTTGCGGGCCGATGCTGAACGAAGGCACCGGGCTCCCATGGTTCACGGTGATATCAAACCCTCCAATGTGGTGTTCGACGAAGCCTCGGAAAACGTCGGCCTGATCGATTGGGGCGCGGCGGTCTATGCCCAGCAGGACGCCCAGCGCCAGTACAGTAATGCCGGCGGTCTCTGTGCATTGTCCTCCGACTTTACCCAGACCAACGCTAAACTGGGGGACATCTATTTTATTGGTGAAGAGCAGCTTGGCGGAGCGCTGTCTTCGCCGCGCTTTGATGAACAGGGGGTGGCGGGCACGCTCTACGCTCTGGCTTCAGGGCAGTCGAGCCGCTTTGGCAGCCGCGTTATTCGCCCCTGCTCTCTGGGATTGCCGGTGGAGTTCGCCCGCACCCTGGAGGCGATGCTGTCGCAAGAGCAGGCGTTGCGTGATCGGGGCGGTGACTACTTTCTGAAAAACATGCGCTATATGAAAAATATCGTCACCGAACCGCGTGGCGGAGCCCCATCTGTGGTGGAGTCGCCACAGATACCCGTATGGCTGGCGACAAACCCGCAGGAAATCGACACCGTGGTTTACAGCTCGCGCAAATCCTTTCTGCGCCGGGAGATCCCGGAAAAGCTGGTGGCAGATGTGGACCCCACCGAGCTGGACCGTTACTACAAGAATTTTCTTGAGGGCATGGGCGATACTGAAAAGGCCTTTATTATTTCTGTAAGTCACTTGGGCAAGTACCCGGTTGTGGGTGGGTTGGCCATCCACTGGGACGAGGGCGGCATGTCTATCGATTCAAGCCTGAATCTTTATGACCCTGAGCTGATGCCGGCCTTTGTCTGCGCAGTTAACAATATGGTGGCCCTGGGGCGCGCCATCAATAAAACCGGGGTCTTTAAGAGCTGTATGTTCGATGCGCGCAAAACCCTGCATATAGAGCGCGATTCGCCGGAGCAGCCTTTCAGCGTGGCGCCGGGGATGGCCATTCCCTACGAAGTCAGCGAGAGCCCAGGGGGTAGTATCGAGAGCCGCCTGCACTCCTATTTTGAAGACGGGGACGACCCGGACGAAATGCTGACCCTGCCGCTGCCGATTATCGAAAAACTGGCCGTGATGAACAGTATCCACCACACCGGCTGTATTATTTTTGAAAGCCTCGATTACGACCTCAAGATCCACAATTACCTGACGCTGCTTGACCCTGCGCGGGAAACCGAATTTCGCGGTTGCCTGGATTTCATTCTCGCCCATTTGCACCTGATCGACGGCCTGGGTGTCTCGGGTTTTATGAAGCTTCCCTACAAGGATACGGCCTATTTTAGTTACCTGGCCCAGCAACCAGAGTGTTATTGTTAGTGTTTGAAGCCGCCGCCGGTGCTGGCGGGC
>JBNKHG010000013.1:0-187685 GCA_050290225.1 Cellvibrionaceae bacterium | reverse complement strand
AAGCAGGGCACAGGGATGTGCCCGACAAGCCCTTCAAACAGGGTGGTCCGGCACTCCGGCGTTTGCAGGGCGGCGTCAACACCCCTGTCTCCCCTCGGCGGTCTCATTATTAAAAACCAAACCGAGAAAAGGAAAATCGCTATATTACGTACAATCTCTCGTCAAAAGCCTCCCAACCCAAAGCGCTTAATCTTCCAGCAACTGTTTCAACCACTCACGTTGGCGGTTTTTGCGGTTGCGCTCTGTCAGCTTTTCGATGATGGCAGGCAGCGCCTGACTGACGGGTACCAAACCGGCTGGGTGGATTTTCTCACAAAACAACAAATGGTAGCCGATTGGCGACTCTATGATATCGCTGATGCTGCCCTCTTTCATTGCAAACAGTTCTTTATCCAACGAAGGAAACAGCGTATTGCACGGCAAACGTCCCAGGCGCCCGCCGTTCATCGCCGTCGGGCACTCGGAATGCTTTTGCGCCTGTTCGGCAAATCGGTGTGGTTTTTTGTGAACACGGTCCGCGATCCTGGCCAGGCGGCTGTAGGCTTCGTCCTGACAGTTCTCCGGGAAGTCCGGATTGACGGTGATCAGTATGTGGCTCGCCTCGCGGGTTTCCGGTTGCTGGAACTTGGAGGGATGCAGGTAATAGTAGAGTCTCGCGTCGGTATCCGAACAGGGTTCCGCCGAGGCGGAAATCTTGTCCATCACCGCTTCGACGCGCAGCTCCCGGTCCAGGGCACTGTGAAATTGTTCGATATCCAGGCCATTGTCCTCCAGCTCCCGATAAAATTCCTCCGGTGATGCATAACGCGCAATAATCTCGCTGACAGATCTGTCGAGCCTTTCCCCGGAGATTACCACCGAGCCGGCATCGGGACTGGACAGCACCCGACTCTGGATCTCGTATTGGCGCAAAGCGATGGCTTCCGCTTCCCGCCGGCTGTCCTGATCGAGCTGAGTCAGTGACTTACCGTATTTGTTCACCGCCACTTGCAAGGCGGCGTAACGATACTCGTCAGGCATGTATAGCTTGCTGTCTTGCTTGGGTAGGCTCATGGCTTATTGACTCGGCTGCGACGCGGCAGATACCAGTGAGTGTTCGGGAATCTGGTACACTTTGCCCGAAAACCGCACATGGTAGAAAACCGGACCCACTTCATTTTTGATCACCTTCTCCACTTCCCCTTGCGCGCCTTGCGCAATCACGACCTGCCCCTGAACGGCCAGGCCCTGGGTGGCAATCACCCGCTCACGAAACTCGAAGCGGTTCTGAACCCAGGGTGCATCGGCGGGAATCAGTTCCTCCTCACGGCAGCCCACGGTCCGGCCCGCCTGCAGGAAATGAACGCGGTAGATCAACTGATCCTGCAGGTAGGTGCCGACGTCGTAGACGGCGCCCACTTCTCCGCTCTTGACCAACAATTTGCCCACCTCTTCGCCCGGGTAGGTACCGTCGTTGCGAACATTGCGAGTCAGGCGCACTTCACTGCCATAATCGTAGCGCGGTTTCATAGCGACTAGGATTCCATTATCTGATCCAGGGACACAAAGGTGGTCTGCGGTTCGTGCATTTTAAATACCTTAAAGACTTTTTCGGTGACCGCATCGGACTCTACAAAGTCCTGGTAGGCTTGCTTCAATAAGCGTTGATACACAGTTTTCAGCGCCGGCTGATTGTCTTCGGATGGCATACTGTCAGCGCCCTGCGCCAGGTAATCGTGAAAGCGCTGCATAATATGCAAGCGGTTGATAAACACCACAGTTGGATCGTACTCAATGTCAAAATAATCCAGAAAATCTTCCGCCGAACTCAACTCCTCGAGATCGTCCTGCAAATTAAAGTCACTCATCGATATCACCTTTGTCATCTATGGCAGATTGTGTAAATTGGCAGTCACAAGGTGGCACACGTGCCAGTGGAGCCCTCGACCAGGAGAGCGCTCCCGTTAACGGGACGATGCCAGTTTCAGGACACCAAAATTAGCCTCCACCCGCCGCTGGTAACCTTCTATGGTTTGCAGCAGGGGCGCCACGCCCAACCGGTCTTCGGAGTCCAGTGCCATCACTTTTTCCAACATGGCTGTCCCCTCTTCCATATTGCCGATACGCACATTGAGATAACCCGCTCCCTTCAGAGACAGCAAATAAAATCGCACAAGCATCATTGATTGAAGGACACCGTAACCCAGTTCTTCCATATCGAGCGATTCCCAGGTGCTGGTAAAGCCCAGTCGCTTGGCCGCGACGGACATCGCACGATGGGCGGCCGTCAACGCCGTTTCATAGCGATGTTGATAGTAGTAGTACCGGTACAGCGCCACCAGGACAGTCAAACTCTCCGGAGCCGTAAAGTATGCCTTTAACAGGTGTTCCTCCGCGGCCCCCTCACTGTAGGCTTCAGAAGCCATATTCAGTAAAGCGGGAACCGAGGCTGGCAACGCCTCATCGAAATACATTTTATCGCCATAAAAATCGTGTAAATCCATCGTTCTTCTCCCTCGCCGCGCGATATCAGAATCCGGTGCCGGAGTGGTCCGCGGTACCGGCAGTGCCACCCCACGAACAGTCCCGCTATGAAGCTGCCCGGTTGATTACTGGCTCTACCGCATACTCCTCTGGCTGGTCGTACATCGACTGGCCGTACTCGGAAACGGCACAATCCGATTCACAAATCTGGTTGTCCACTTCACAACCCTGATAGCGCGTACGCTGGTAGTCTTGCGCAATCGCGCCGCTGTGCTGAAGGTTCTTCTCCAGGGCATCCATACGGTCCAACAGGCATTCGATCGCCTTGCCAACAGGGTCGGGAATCAGGTGGTGGTTCAAGTCAATACCGTGTTTGTGCTGCCGATTGCGGTTTGTACCGGCAACAATCTTGCCGGGAATACCCACCACCGTGCAGTTGTCGGGGACCTCTTCCACAACCACTGAGTTCGCACCCACCCGCACGTTATCGCCCACGCGTATCGGCCCCAGAATTTTGGCCCCCGCCCCCAACATCACGCCATTGCCAATTTCAGGGTGTCTACGGCCTTTGTTCCAGCTGGTACCCCCGAGTGTCACGCCGTGGTAAAAGGTTACGTCGTTACCAATGACCGCTGTTTCACCAATCACCACACAGGCACCGTGGTCGATGAAGAAGCGCCGTCCTACACGTGCGCCCGGATGAATATCCACATTGGTCAATACTCTGGCCAAAAACGCTATAAGGCGAGGCAGGTAACGCCATCCCCGTAGCCAAAGGGTGTGACTGACTCTGTGCAGTGCGACAGCCTGTACGCCGGGATAGGTGGTGACCACTTCAAACGCGGTGCGTGCGGCAGGGTCTCGCTGGAATACACAGTGAACATCCTCCTTCCACATCGTCCAGAACCCCGGCGGGCTGGCATGCTGCAGTTGTTTAACGTCGCTTTCACGGGTCATGAAATCTATCCCAACTCATTATCGGCGCTTATGCACCCTGGCTCACAGTCATTACACAGGGAGCGGATCCCAGTTCATCGAGAAATTCCAGCAGTACCTCTGCCGAAGGGCTGCACTTGCAGGCCGTCGCGTAACGGCGCACTTTGTCCAGCAACAACGGTAATTGCCAGGCTTCCAACTCTACGCCCAGTTCCCGATAGTGGCACTTTAACAGCGCGGTTCCTGAATGTTTGCCCAGAACAAATAGATGCTCGCGTCCCAGGTCGCGGGGATTCAGGAACTGGTAGTTATGTTGATCCTTCAGCAAGCCATCGACGTGGATGCCGGCCTCGTGCACAAAAACACCTTCGCCAACGATGCTTTTCTGCCAGTGAACCGGCCTGCCGGAAGCGGATTCAACATATTTGGAAACCTGCGTGATCTGACTGACATCCACACCGGTATCAACCCCGTGCAGATGCTTTAACGCCAGTACCAGTTCCTCCAGTGGCGCGTTACCCGCCCGTTCTCCCAATCCATTGACCGTGGTATTGATATGACTGGCGCCCGCGGCAACCGCAGCCAGGGTGTTGGCCGTGGCCAGGCCGTAATCGTCATGGGCATGCATTTCGATTTCCAGATCACTCCCGGCAACCAGCGCCTGGATTTTCTGATAGGTGGCGAACGGATCCAAAGCTCCCACGGTATCGGCATAACGCAAGCGCCTGGCGCCTGCCCGCTGTGCGACGTCGGCCACTTGATAGATAAATTCGGGATCGGCGCGAGACGCATCCTCACAACCGACACACACCGCAAAACCCATATCCCTGGCCATGGGTACCAGGCTGTCAATCCTCGACAGAATGTCATTGCGGTTGCTATTGAGTTTTCCGGCGATCTGCTGATCCGATACGGGAATCGACAGATCAACCATATCGACGCCGGTATCTGCGGCTGCGCGCAAATCCGCTTCGGTCATACGGCACCAGGCCAACAGGTTAGGCCCAAGGTTGCTGCTGGCAATCGCCCTCATCACGTCCTGTTCTTCACGGCCCATGGCCGGAATACCGATTTCAAGCTCCGGGACCCCTATCCGGGCCAGCAACGTCGCAATAGTGATTTTTTCCTCGGCGTTAAACGCCACACCCGCGCTTTGTTCTCCATCCCTGAGGGTTGTATCGTCTACCACAACTTGTCGCATGGATTTCTGCCTCAGCTGTTAAAGGCCCTGTTTCTAAAGGCCCTGTTTCTAAAGGCCCTGTAACCGGCTGCTCTGCACAATGGAGCCCATTTACAGTTGTAGGTGCAATCCCTGTTCCAAGTAATTTCTCGTTATTTTTCAATAAGTTAATAAATTAAACCGTTCCATGCCCACAACAATTGTGAAACTCCCCGGCCGTTTTGTGGCAAATACAACACAAATACAACACTCAAATAAAACAAAGGGAGTCTGCAATCACCTGCCACCAAAGTAGTATCAATACCCCATCCCTCTGGCTCCATCGTAGGATGCACAGGGGCTTACAGTCTCCCTACAATCATCAGTTGCCAACGAGTCTCCGTCCCGGCAAACCCGATAGCGATCGAAGGCGTCGATCCACCTGAGTACCCCGGTTAACGATGTCGCTGCGTTGAACGCTATCACCACTGCCGGTGCTCAGGATTTATTCAACATGGTTACACCTGTTGCCTACAAAATTTTCCTTCACTGGCTGTGGCTGGCGGGGTTGATCCTGTTCGGCCTCTACCTGGCCTATGACCTGGGTGTGCTGTCAGCAATCATCCAGGCTGACATCACCCGCATCTGTTTGATCATATTGCTGATTTTTGCCGGAACTTCTGTCCACTGCGCTTACCGCTGTTGGTTTCTCGCCCGCCAGTTCCTGGTGCTTGATCGCTTTCGATTACAGTATCACCAGCCACTGGAATGCTCGCCCGAAGATCCTGCACCAGAGGAACCTTCCCTGGCGTTGGATTACTTGCGCGCGTTACTGGAGGATGATTCGGATCATGACACTGCGCAATTGGCAGAAGTCATGGCCGAATCGATTCGTGGCTCTCATTAGGTGGGCTGGTTTCTGGCTGGCCTGGTGATCAAGCTGGGTCTGCTGGGAACAGTGATTGGATTTGTGTTGATGCTGGGTTCCGTTTCGGGGCTCGAATCCCTGGATATCGGCGACGTCAAGCAATTGATGCAGCAGATGACACAGGGCATGGGTATTGCCATGAACACAACCATGGTGGGTTTGGTCAGCAGTATGTTGCTTGGCATTCAATACCTGTTGCTCGATCGCAGCGCCGATCGCTTTGTGGTGGAGACCATCAATCTTGGGCAGCACTGGCGTAGTACACGCTGTGCGATGGCGGACAGCAACTAAAGAGTCGACGATGGCGCTATTCAGACCCAAGCCCGCGTTTGACATCGATCCATTTACCGATCTGCTTTTTAACGCCCTGCTGACCTTTACATTCCTGTTTTTGGTGGCCTTACTGCTGCTTAATCCCCCCGCAAAGTCGGGTATCGTTGATCCGAAGGCGGAATTTCTGGTCACGGTGAGCTGGCCCGACGGCGACCCTAACGATATCGACATCTGGGCCGCGGGCCCGGGTGACAAGCGGGTTTCCTATAAACGCCCACAGGATGGACTTATGCATCTGGATCGGGATGACCGGGGCCTGATCAACGACACTCAGGTGATAAACGGAAAGGAACTCATAAATCCGCTGAACCAGGAGGTGTTGACGATACGCGGGCGACCGCCAGGCGAATTCATCATCAACGTGCACTACTTCAAGAGTGAAACTGACAGCAAAGTGCCGGTAACTGTTTATCTGGCAGAAGTGAACCCGGTAATGAAAGTACTGCACTACACCACCACTGTATTACCGGTGGAGGGCGACGAGGCCACCGCGCTACGATTCACCATTACCCCTGCCGGTGAGGTTACCAATATCAATCAACTTCAGAAAAGACTGGTCAAGGCAATTACAAAATGAATGAAACACTACTGGGTTTAACGGTTGCCTATGTGATTTTCACCGCCCTGCTACTGCTCGCCCTGATCCACAGCCGATTGCACGTGACTTTCAAGGGCGCGCTGCTGTTATTGGCGGTGGGTTTCTACTGGTTGGGTTATCAGGGCTGGCGGGAATCCCAGGGTTGGCCGAGCAATACCCGTCTGCCGAATAAGTTCCTGTTTCACTTTGCGGTGATCGAAGAACCGGATGAGGAGCGTGGTTTCGCAGGCAATATCTTTATCTGGCTATCGGATTTAAAGGGTCAGGCGCTGGCAGCGGAACCCCGCGCGTATCGAATCGACTATGAGCAGAAAATTCATGGCCGGTTGGAAGATGCGCTGCGAAGGATGCGAAACGGCAAACTCCAGCTTGGTTTTATTGAATCCGAAAGCGCAAGAGAGAGAGCCGGGTACCACAAAAAACAGGAATCCCGGAGTCAACAGGTTATCGCATTTATTGACCTGCCGGACCCAGCCCTGCCGGAGAAATAGACCATGAAACCAACCCTGTTGATACTGGCGAGCCTGGCGCTACTCACAGCCTGCCAACCGAAAATTCCTGCGGATGACTATTTCCCGTTGCACAAGGGGGTCACCTGGCACTACCAGGTGGACGAGGATCTGACCGACAAGCGCTCCTCCCGGTATTTCAGCATTGAAAATCTCGGCACCGTTTCGCTGTCAAGAAAGTATGAAAACCAGACGGTCAGCGTACGCCGCACCAGCGACGGTACCCACTACTTTATTCTCGATGCCGAGGACGGCCGCTTTCGTGTCGCCAAGCAAACCGTGGTTGAACTCAAACCGCACTTCGATCAGAAGGAACGAAAAATACTGCCCCATCAATCGGACCTCACCATCGGCAGCAGCTGGGCGTCAGAGGGTCGCACATACACGCTGCACAGTACTCCGTCTTACGCCGTGCCGGACCCCGATGACATCCGCTTCAATATGGAATACGAGATCACCTCCGTGACCGACCGGGTTCAAGTCCCGGCCGGCGAATTCAAAAACTGCGTTCGCGTCGAAGGCAGGGCCACGTTCAGCCTCTATGTCGACCCCCGCCTGGGTTACCGGGATATCCATATCACACAAACAGAGTGGTACGCGCCCGGCGTTGGCCTGGTTAAGCTGCTGCGAGAGGAACCGTTGAACCTCGAAATCTTCAAGGGTGGATCCATACGTTTTGAGCTGGTGGAATTCGAGTTATAGCGATGACAATACCACCATGGCCAGTACCCACAATCACCAACGGGATAGCTTTCAGCTTTGGGCCTCGGGCAGTTGGACCACAATACCGTCCATCTCGGGCGTCACTTTGACCTGGCACGCCAGGCGGCTGTTGGGCTTACGCTCAGCCACACTGTAATCCAGCATGGCCAGTTCATTATCATTGGGCGCTTCCAGTTTCTCAAGGTAATCATTGTCAACATAACAATGACAGGTGGCACAACAACAGGAGCCTCCGCACTCCGCCTCGATACCTTCGACACCGTGGGCGACGGCGGCCTGCATCAGACTCCACCCCTCCTGCACCTGAAGCTCTGTCTCTTCACCGGAGTGCTCAACATAAACGACTTTAACCATAATCCTATCCTGCCTTCTGTTGGTGGGTAAATCGGTTAGCCGGGAAACAGAGCGGTTCCCCGGCCAATGTGCCTGGCGCTTATTCGCGAATCATCAGTAGCTTTTTGGGGCTGCGGAAGTTGGAAGAAGCGACCCACTCCAGCTGGTCATCGCTTTCGGCCAGGGAAAAGTTGGGGATCCGGTCCAGGAACACCTCCATGGAAGTCTTTATCGCCAGTCGGGCAATGGAATTACCCAGGCAGATATGGACACCGCCTCCCATACCCACATGACCTTTGGGTTTGCGGGTCACATCGTATTCATCGGGGTTCGGATATTTGCGCTCGTCGCGGTTCGCGGAACCGTAAGCGAGGATCACGAAATCGCCGGCTTTCATGGTCTGGCCGTGAAGGCTAACGTCCCGGGTCAGGCAGCGGCGGAAGCGCTGTGCCGAGCTGTTGTAACGCATGGACTCCTCGATGGCGTCGGGCAACAGCGACATATCCATCTGTACTTTTTTACGCTGCTCGGGAAATTCCGCCATGTTCTTGGCAAACATCTTCAGGAAACCGGACAGAGATTCGATCCCCGCCATGATCAGTGTGGTGACCGTCATTTGCACCTGGATCAAATCGAGTTTCACACCATCAACCTCGGCGGTAATCAGCTGGCTGATCAGGTCATCACCGGGGTTTGCGGCGCGCATCTCGATCACCTCGCTGGCGTAGTCCTTCATCCACTCGAAAGCGGCCAGGTGTTCGGCGCCTTTTTGTCGGGTCTTGGGGTCTGTCTGCACCATCAGCAATGCATTGCGGCGCGCCTCTTGCGGATCCAGGTTCGGCAACCCCAGCAGGGCCACCAATACGTTAAAGGTGACCTCGGCGGCAAAATCTTCCGCAAAATCGAATACCTTCTTGTCACCAATTTTATCGGCGATGGCATCGCGGGCGATCTTTTGAATGGGCTCGACCAGGTGGTTGAGGTTGCGCTTGGCAAAGACCGCCTGAACCACCGAGCGCAGCTGGTCGTGGCGTGGCGGATCCATTGAACCAAGGGTGTTGCCGGCACGCCCGGGAAACTCATCCACCAGGTTGCCCCGGGCAGAGGAGTATGTCTGCCAGTCGTTGAGGGCATTGAAAACATCTTCGTAACGGGTCAGTAACCATTTCTGCGCTTCCTCGCTCCAGTAGCATGGGTGGTTGTCCCGCAATGCCTTGTAGCTGTCGAAGGGGTTGGCGTCGAATTCCGGTGAGTAGAGATCGAAATGGCCCATTGATTTCTCCAGGGTGAAGTTAGGTGCTTATTGGTATCTGTTGCGCCCGTTTAAAGACCTGTACCTCGTCGTGGTATCGACTTGGGTATTGGGGGAGCAACCTCCACTATTCCCACATCAAAAGTAGTGGTTATATTTTTATGCACCAAAGGAGGTATTTGAAGGCAATTTCCCTTGCTATAATTGGACTTTTCCAAGATTATGCACTTTTGCCTTTAAGTTGCCGCCATGAAAGATTCCAGCCACGCCATCCCTATTTTCAAGCTCTATGGAGAGTCCAGTGACTGGCATACCCCCGACCTGATTCACAGCGAGTCCATTGCCGAGCGCAGTCGGCAGCACAATTGGGAGATAAGACCGCACCGCCATTCCGACCTGGTGCAGCTGCTGTATATCCAGGAGGGCGAAGCCACCGCGCAGATGGACGGCATAGAGCACGCTCCGCAAACCCCTTGCGTGCTGTTGATTGCGAAAATGTGCGTGCACAGCTTTCGCTTTTCCAGTGATGTCAAAGGCTACATACTCAGTCTGGCGGCACCGCTTCTGCAGCAGATGAGTGATCATCCGGGACACCAGCACACGGCATTGCATGAGAGCGGTTGTTATACCCTGCGGGATGAACGTGACCTGATCGATACACTGTTTGCGACACTGGACCGGGAATACAGGGATTCCGCACCGGGGCGGGAGTTACTGCTGGAATCGGTGGTCAATGCCATTATGGTGCTGTTAAGTCGACACGCTTTCATACGCACCGAAGAGCCCGATCAGCGCAAGGATAGAAGCAGTCGATACGTCGCACGCTTTTCGCAATTGGTTGAGCAACACTACAAGAGCCACCGCTCTATCGAAGAGTATGCCAGCGCTCTGGGTATTACCAGCGCCCACTTGAATGCCCTGTGCCAACGCTTTGCGGGACGCTCCGCGTTACAGATTACCCACGAGCGACTCATGCTGGAGGCCAAGCGCAATATTATTTACACCACCATGACCATCGGTGAAGTTTCCGACAGCCTGGGTTTTACCGAGCCCGCCTACTTCACCCGGTTTTTTAAACGCTTCACCGGCGTCTCTCCCAAAACCTATCGGAAAAACAGTGGTACTCAATAACCAGAACCGGAGACCATAGTAAAAAGGCACGTCGTTGACGTGCCTGAAGGTGCCACGGTAGAGAGGAGACCCGCCTGGCTAAAGCCTGTTTTCCAACACCAGAACACCGGCGCCGGTATTGGAAATGGGTGTATGGTAGTGTTTGTGGACCACATTGACATTGGATTGCAAGGCACCGCGCATCACCATCCACATAATGACCTCAATGCCCTCGGTACCCGCTTTCTCCATGATCTCGGTGTTGCTGAAGCCGGCCAGCCATTCGGGGTCGTTGGCCACACTTTCCATGCACTTGAGGTCGAACTCGACATCGATAATGCCGGCCCTTTCCCCTTGCAACTGGTGTGACAAGCCTCCGGTACCCAGAATCACAACCTTGAGGTCTTCCGGGTAGGACTCCACCGCTTTGCGCAACGCTTTGCCAACGTCGTAACAGCGACGGGCGCTGGGTAAGGGGTGCTGAACCGTGTTTACCGCGAACGGCAGGGTTTTCACCGGCCACTGCGGCAGATGACGCCACATCAGCGCCATCGGAACCACAAAACCATGGTCCACCAGCATTTCCTGGCAGGTGCACATATCGACGTTCTGGTTGATCAGGGATTCCGCCACATGCCAGGAAAACTGGGCATCGCCCTCAAAACTTGAAAGCGTTTTCAACCCCCAGCCCTCATCCGCATTCTCGTAGTGATCGGCGCAACCCATGGCAAATGTGGGCACTTTGTCGAGGTAGAAATTAAGGCCGTGGTCGTTGTAAACCACAATGGCCAAATCGGGCTTTTTTTCATCCAGCCATTGCTTGACCGGCTCGTAGCCGTCAAAGAAACGTTTCCAGTACGGATCCTGCTCAAGCCCATTGGCCATAGCGTTGCCAATGGCGGGGATGTGTGAAGTCGTAATTCCGCCGATTATTTTAGCCATTCCAGTAATCCCCTTTTTGCGCCAATAGTGTTTCCAGGCCTTCGCCGTTTACCGCCAGTTTTGCCTTGAATTCTTCTGTGCTAATCCCCTGGAAAGCGGCACCCACATCCTGCACGGAAACACCATTGGGCACTGCCAGCTTGGCCATGTAATAGATATTGGCCCCCAGGCGCAGCAGGCCGAGAAAATCCCCTTCCAGCAGCGCCTTGCGCTGCTCCTCCGGCACCCCGAATTTCAGGGCATAAGCCTCGGGGTCCTGATCATACGCCTTACGGTTTTCCTCGTGATTAAAGGAGTACAGCATCTTGTTGAGTGCGTAGGCCGAATGGGAGCGTTTCCCGTCAAACACATAGGTGCCCGGGATCTCCTCATAGTCGTGTTTAACCCAAATCATCATTCAGTCTCCAAATGACTATTGTGAGAGCGCCTGGTAACGCCCGCGAGCCGGCACTCTTCGTCCGGACTCGATGATTTGTATTTTTCATCACTTTCAGCCAATCCGGAAGGGACAAATGGCTGACATAATTGTCATTTTGAAAGATTTTTGCCAGAATAGCGCAATGGGTTTCAGAACCAGAGGCTGCAGTGCCAGGCTATCAAAATATCAAAATATCAAAATATCAAAATGGCAATAGGGAATACGGGGAAGGCAAATAGGGGTATTGAGAGAGTGAAAAATGCCGGCGACAGTCAAAAGTGACATCCCCGATGTCGAATTATATGGCGAGGTCAAAGGCTGGCCCGTGCTGGAGATGTTGCACTGTGAACCCCTGGTGGAACGCAGCCGGCGGCACAACTGGAAAATCAACCCCCACCGCCACACCGGTATTACACAGTTGTTCTACTTGCAGCAGGGCGGTGCCCAGGCGACCCTGGATGGCGCCCTGACAGAGCTCTCGCCCCCCTGTGTGCTGGTGGTACCCGAAGGCTGTGTACACGATTTCAGCTGGACAGAAAACACCGAAGGCCAGGTGTTGTCTATTGCTTTTCCGTTGCTTAACAAAATCACTCAGTCCATAGGCACGGATAAAAAGGCACTGAAATCAGCCGCGGTGGTTGATGTATCGGCTGACCGGCAACTGGTGGATTCCCTCTTTGGGAGCATTGCCATCGACTACCAGCAGAAATTGCCGTCCCGGGAGTTAATGCTGGAAACGCTGTTAACCGCACTGGTCCTCTATTTAAACCGCCAGTCTGAGCCGGCGTCGACAGTACCGGAGCGACAAGACCGCGGTCGACTGCATTTCGCCGGGTTTATGCAGCTGGTGGAACAACATTTTGCCGATCACTGGCCCGTGGCCCGTTATGCTGACCAATTGGGCATAACACCGCCCCACCTCAACACCATCTGCCGCAAGCTCAACCATCAATCCGCACTCGAGATAATCCATCAACGCCTGCTTCTGGAAGCTAAACGCAGCCTGATCTATACCGGCAGATCCATCGCTGAAATAGCCTATCAGCTTGGGTTTTCCGATCCCTCCCACTTTACGCGGTTTTTTAAAAATAAATGCGGTGACAATCCCAAGGCATTTCGGAACGCCATCGAAAATACCTGAGTAGCGGAATAACCCGGTACCGGCTATTGCGTGGCCAACCTTGTTCGCGCTTGGCGTCGGGATAAAAAAAGTGCGCCAAAGGCGCACTGAAGAGTTCTCCTAGGGTAGAGGAGATTTAAGGAGGAGATCAAAATTGATCAGCTGCACTAAAATTTTTAGGCGTAGACTGGCGCGAACGCCTGTTCCGGATTTTCCACGGGACCGTTTTCCCCCCAGTAGGGAGACAGCTTTCTCAGCTTCGCAACGATAGGCGGTACTTCGGCAATCACCCGCTCCACCTCCTCCATGGTATTGTATCGGGACAGTGAAAAACGCACTGTGCCGTGCGCGGCGGTATAGGGAATCCCCATCGCCATCATCACATGGGAAGGTTCGAGGGAACCGGACGTACAAGCCGAACCACTGGATGCGGCAATCCCCACTTTGTTCAGCAGCAATAAAATCGCTTCGCCCTCTATATACTCGAACGCAATACTGGCGGTATTGGGCAGGCGATTATCCAGGTCCCCCGTTGCAAAGCTGTTGGGTACAGCAGACAGAATACCCTCCTGCAGACGATCACGCAGGGCTTTGACCTGGGTGTTTTCCGCCGCGATATTTTTCAGGGCCAGTTCGCACGCTTTACCCAGCCCCACAATACTGGCAACGTTTTCGGTACCGGCCCGGCGTCCCCGCTCCTGGTGACCACCACGAATCAACGGCCGAAAACGGGTTCCGCGTTTCAGGTAGAGTACCCCCACGCCCTTGGGCGCATGAAGTTTATGGCCGGAGATGGATAGCATATGAATATTGCTGTTTTCCAAATCGATGGGGATTTTCCCGGCCGCCTGCACGGCGTCGGTATGGAACATTACGCCAGCAGCCTGTGCCATATCCGCCATTCTTTCAACCGGGAAAATCGTGCCCGATTCGTTGTTGGCCCACATGACGCTGGCCACGGCCACACGCTCCGATAACAGCGACTGATACTCATCCAGATCCAATCGCCCGCGCTCATCCACCTTCAATTTGTGGACTGTGTAACCCTCGCTTTCCAGGTGTTCGCACAGATTGAGTACCGCCGGATGCTCGACTACCGTGGTAATGATTTCCTTGCGATCGGGCTGCGCCCTTAAGGCTGAAAGAATGGCCGTTGAATCCGATTCGGATCCACAGGAGGTAAAAATGATCTCCGAATCAAATTCCGCACCCAACAGGCGCTGTACCTGCTTGCGGGCATTTTTCAGGGCGAACCCCACTTTGTTGCCGAAGCTGTGCATCGACGAAGGGTTGCCGAATTGCTCGGAAAAAAACGGTAACATCGCCTCCACGACTTCAGGGTCGACCATCGTCGTGGCATTGTTGTCCATGTAGATCGGTTCCATAATCACGCCCCCGCCATTGCAACCGGCATTTCGGTATCCGGTACTACCTTGACAAATTCACCCAATTCCTCGATCAAGCGCTGCTGTATGCCCCCGAGTGTCATAGCCGCCATTTGACAGCCGCTGCAGGCGCCTGTCAGGTGTACATAGATGGTATTGCCGGTGACTTCCACCAGCTCCACATCACCGTTATCGGCCTGCAACGTCGGACGAATGGCATCCAGCACCATTTCGATTTGACGGATGCGTTTCACAGTACCCCCCGCACTCACTGGCGTCGGCGTTGCGACGGCGGCTGCACCGATTCCTGCAGGCACGAAGGCCTCGCCTTTTTCCGCCAGCACACGGGTCAATACACCTTCAATCGCCTCGTGGCAGGAGGAACAGCCACCACCGGCCTTGGTATAGTTGGTGACCTCTTCCACGGTATGGAGGTTATTGGCGCGAATAGTGTCTTCAACCATCACTTCGTCAATGGCAAAACACTTACACACCAGGGCACCTTCTTCGTGGTCGTCTTTCCACTCTTCACCGCGGTAGTCAGCGACAGCCGCTTGCAAGGCTTCACGCCCCATGACGGAACAGTGCATTTTTTCCGGCGGCAAGCCGTCGAGGTAGTCGGCGATATCCTGATTGCTGACTTCCAGCGCCTCATCCAGGGTTTTACCCTTGATGATCTCGGTCAATGCGGAGGATGAGGCAATGGCCGATCCACAACCAAATGTCTGGAAACCCGCATCTTCGATAACTTCGGTTTCAGGATTCACTTTCAGGGTCAACCTCAGCGCGTCGCCACAGTTAATTGAACCCACATCACCGGTAGCATTGGCATCGTCCACGGCCCCGGCATTCTTGGGATTGAAAAAATGCTCTTGTACTTTTTCGGAATAATTCCACATAGATGTAACCTCCAGCAGCAAACGCGCTTATCTCTGAGTTCTGTCCCTCATTTCAGAGAGAGTTTCGGGCCCTTTTCAGGATTTAGGTCAGGATTTAGGTCAGGATTTAGGTCCGGAATTAGGTCAGGAATTAGGCCGAGAACGACTTTCCACAGCCACAACTGGCAGTAGCGTTGGGGTTTTCAAACTTAAACCCACTCCCCTCCATACTGTCGACAAAATCCACCTTTACCCCTTCCAGCAGCGGCTGGCTGATTTCGTCAATCAGCATGGTGACACCGGAAATGTTTTCGACCAGGTCACCCTGCCCGACCTCGTCTTCCAGGCGCATGGAGTACTGGAATCCCGAGCAGCCGCCGCCTTCAACTTTGATCCGCAAGCCGGCGACATTTTTTTCACTGTTTTGAATAAAACGATTGACCGCGTTGACGGCACTTTCAGTCAACATAACCATTTGTGACTCCTTAACTATACGGTGGCTTTTTCGACGCTGTGTCCTGTTAGGAGCAATCCCTATACCAAGCTTCAAATTTTCACTTTTTTCTATGATTTCAATGACTTGGATCAAATTAAAGCGGCAGTTCGATGTGTTAAAAGGCACTTGCTCCACAGACTTGTCGCACATCCGACACTACCCCCGGTCACCCGCACGATTATTCAACAATTGCGCGCTGCTCAACCACGGCATCGACCAGGCCGTAGTCCCGCGATTCATACGCATTCATGAAATTGTCCCGTTCTGTGTCCGCGGCGATCTGTTCGACGGTTCGGCCGCTGTGGGCCGCCATAAGTTCGTTCAGACGCTGGCGGGTTTTCAGAATCTCTTCGGCGTGTATGTGAATATCAGAGGCCTGCCCCTGGGCACCGCCACTGGGCTGGTGAATCATGGTGCGCGCATTGGGGAGACAAAAGCGTTTGCCGGGCGCACCGGCATTCAATAGAAAAGCACCCATGCTACAAGCCTGGCCAATACACATGGTACTGACATCGGGTCGAATAAATTGCATGGTATCGTAAATAGACAGGCCGGCCGATACCGATCCGCCGGGGGAATTGATATAGAGGTGTATATCCTTCTCAGGATTTTCCGCCTCCAGAAACAGCAGTTGAGCCACGACCAGATTGGCCATGTGGTCAGCTACCGCTCCCACCAGAAAGATAACCCGCTCCCTGAGCAGGCGCGAATAAATATCGTAGGACCGTTCTCCCCGGGCCGTTTGTTCTACGACTATGGGGACCAGTCCACTACTGGTCAATTCCGCGTTAGCGCCGTTTAACAGGCCCATCGACATATTGCTCGCTCCTTAATCCCGATTACACTGTTCGGATATTCAATGAATCGCTCAGGCCGTTTCTTCGACGGATCGGTGCCGGAACCTGTCTTCCGCTCTGACGCCCAAGACTTTCGCCAGCCAGGGTGGTGGGTTTGACGACATAACCTGCTGTAACTTCGCCAACACCTCGCGCACCTCACCGCCGGCGATCTCCTTGATCGGGTAAACGCCTGCGCGAATAACTTTGGCCGCAGCCGGCCCGCCTATGGACACGAAATAGCCAACATCGCAGTCGGCGATCAAATTTGCGCGAAATGCATTTTTGTCGTCGGCAAAGTCCGCCTGCAGTGCGGAGCGAATATCAACCAGTTTTAAACTGTTTTTACCGACTTGATAAATCAGGTAGCGAATACAGGAACCAAAATGGCCGTTGAGTTGTTCACCACTGTTAGAGGCCACGGCAACTTTGATGCTGTCCGTTAACGTCTCATCGATCGCATCAACGGGAGGCAGCTCTTCCTGATTTTCGTCCCCCCATAGAATGCGAACCGCCTCCTTCATTTCATCCAGCCCGATGCCAATGTCTTCGCCATCCTCCTCACCATCCAGGCTGGCGAAGCTGGTTTTCAAGTCAGTAACGGTGACTGTTTTCAGGGATTCTTCATCGATACTCCCCTCTATGCGCTGATGCAGAATTTCCAGTAATTGTGCAACAGTGATACCGGGCAATATTCTCGCCGCCAGCGCTATCTTGAGGGCGGCCTCTCTTCCGAGAGTGGGTGCGCTGGACGTTGCAGGCTGATCCGGGTTCATTGAAGTTTCAGTCATAAGGCAAATTTCCCGAACTGGCACACGGTTATTGATTGACGAGTCACACGCCGAAGGATTTACCGCATTCAGAGTGATATCTGTATATAGGTGTTGGAACGTTGGTTCCATTCATTCAGCGTGTAAGCTTTCACGGTAAGCGCGTGTAATTCCCCAGACGCAAGGAGATCGGAAAACGCCGATAAGATTCGCTGTTGACGCTTAACCCGTGGCAACCCCTGAAACTGTTCGCTGATAATGGTCACGGTAAAATCACAATCGGCGCCCGTGACTTCCAGTTCAGCATCGTCAATAGCCGATTTAACTCTGCTTTCGATAATTTCGCTCTTCATGGGTGCTAGCTTCCTGCCGTCGACACGGCATCCTGATATAGCTGTTGCAAGGACCCGTCTTTTACCCCGTCGCAGACCACATCGCTGCCCCCTACAAGTTCCCCCTGAATAAACAGCTGGGGAAAGGTGGACCAGTTTGAAACCTGGGGTAATCGCTCTCGAATAAATGGCGCATTCAGGACATCGATGTAGGCGAATTCAATACCGGCCTGCTTCAATGCCTCCACTGCCGCCTGGGAAAAACCACACTTGGGTTCATCCGCCGTTCCCTTCATATACAACAGTACCGGGTTCTCCGCTATCTGCTTTTTAATTTTTTCAATGGTGCTCATGCGCGCTGCTCCTTCATAACTGCTTCGTGAATCGGGTCAGGCCGCTTTTGACAAATTCGCCAACCAGAGGTGATCAGCCTGGGTCAGGCTTCCCTGGGCCGCACGGCTGAGAAATTTCAAAATCGAAGCCGTGGAGGCGACATCCAGGGCAGAAAAGTCATCGCGGGTTTTGAGATTGATATTGGCACCGGCCAGGACCAGTATCCTCACCATCGACAGACGTTCGGCGGATGCGCTTAAGATCAGCGGCGTAGCACCATTGACATTTTGAATATCGAGATCGGCTCCCGCTTCTACCAGTGCGGTCAGCGTAAAGCTATTTCCGCTCAAACAGGCAAACCAAAGTGCGGAATTGCCGTCGCCATTACGAAGGTCAACATCAACCCCTCTTTCCAGCAACTCCAACACATAATCGGTTTTTCCCTGTTTGGCGGCTGCCATCAAAGGGGTCAGATCGAGGTCGTTGTAAGCATTCAGGTTTCCGCAGTCGAAAACCTGGCTTTCGAGCCAATGGACTAATGCTGTCGGCAGTTCAGTACCGGTTTCCGGCGTCGATGCTTTTTGCCGACACCAGGATTCATAGCCACCTGACAGGTAGTAACACCCAGTGAATCCCGATTCGATAAACAGTTCCGCCACTGACAGGCTATGGCTTCCATCGTGACAATAGAACAATATGGACAGGCAGTGATTGGCATTGCTCAATAGCATGCGCAAGTCACCTTTGCCGACATTGACCGCATTCGGAAGGTGGCCACAGTGGAAAGAAAAGAGATCCCTCAGATCCACCACCAACAGATTGTCATGTTCAGCCAGAAACATTTCAACCGATTCGCTTGTTACACTTTTGACTTGATTCATAACTCACCCCTTGCGATTGAACTAATCCTCAGTACCAAAACATTCACTGAAAGCGGCACATTGCTCACAACTGGGTGCCCGGCAAACATAAGCGCCTTCGCGTTCACACAGTTGTTTATACAGGTATTTTTTCCAGCGCATGTTTCGTGTGTTATTTGCCGCCAACTCAGGAAAATTGACAAACAACAGGTCACTCAGCGTCTGGCGGTTGTCCAGCCCCAAATCCTGCCACAAATGTTTGGCGCCCAGACAACCTGCTGCCACCACCTTCGCCATCCAGAGTTCACTGACCGATTGCCCTCGCCGGTGAGCCACCAGGAGCGAGTACAAATCCATCCATTCTTCCCGCCGCATCTCCAACAGCAATTGACGAATATCCTCTACATCCCTGTGCTCTACAACCAAGTCCGCTTCAATCACCGAAAGGACGCGCTCCCGGCCCAGATAGTCGGATAAACAGGCATAACTGTTTACATCCAAACCCAGATACCGTGGCAGGCAGGTCCGCCCTCGAGCCTGGGCATGCCGAATCATGCCGAGCACGGCCCGGTTGCCATCGTCTACCGTCTCTGAATACCTGTAGTCGGAAGCAGTACCAAGCATGGCGTGCATCACCGGGACTGAATTTCCCGCATAACCTCCTCCATCCTTTCCGGTGGTATTCCGGTCAGCGAACCCAACGGGTTTACAGGTTCGCCAAAGGCATCGAGGATGGTTTCCTCTATGGGACAGATGCTGGCACACTGCGGCACGGCGTAATCCCCTTCGCACTCTGTGCACTTCTTGCTGTCAATCAGGAAGTGGGGAGCCGAGTTGTAAATCGCCTCACTCGGACAAACGTCGTAACAGGCCCAACAGTTTACGCAGGAGTCGACAATTTCAAGTGACATCGTTTTTTCTCCTTCGATTATGCTGAGATTTCGGCGACACTGGCTTCGGTTTCGCTGAGCGCGCCAGCTTCAATCATCTCCTGATAAACTGCCAGTACCGCATCTTCAATCGGTTCCATGGCATGTTCACCATTCGGTTGGATACCCGCCTCTTCCAGCATTCCCCAGGGCTCGAAGCCAATTTTGGAACAAAGCACCACTTCACAGCCCACCAGCGCGCGAATACTGCCGGACAGTGCCGATTCCTTGTCACCGCAGCTATCGTTGCCAATACAGTACTGGTCAACTTTTCGGTGACTGATAAACCGAACGCCTTTTGAAGATGCCTCGTAGATAAGAAACTCGGTGGCGTGACCAAAGTGTTGATTGATCACACCCTGCCCACTGGTGGCAATGGCCATCAACACAGGCCGATATTCAACGCTGGACTTGACCTTGGGCACAGAGGCTGTAGCCAGGCGTGCTTTTTTCGCCTGTTTCTCCGCCAATTCCTCTTCGATGCCGGCATGGACGGCGGCCCGCATTTTCATGGCTTTCTCATAGTCGATATCCATTGTTTCAATTTTGTCCAGGGTAAATTCCTCACCACGGTCTTCACCCAACAGACCGACCGCGTCGGCTCGACACTGACGGCAGTGACGCATCATATTCATATCGCCGGCACAGGCATCCTGCAGATCCTGTAATTCCTCTGGAGAGGGTCCTCTCTGGCCCATCGCGCCGTAGAAGGTGCCGTGTTCAGGTTCGGAAATCAAAGGCATCACATTGTGCAGGAAAGCCCCTTTGGATTTGACGATACGACTCACCTCCTTGAGGTGTTCGTCGTTGACGCCGGGTATCATGACGGAGTTCACCTTGACGAGAATGCCCCGCTCGACCAGCATTTCCAGACCCTTTTGCTGCTGTTCGATCAGAATCTTCGCCGCTTTTACGCCACGAATTCGCCGATTGTTCCAGTAAATCCAGGGGTAGATTTTCGCACCAATTTCCGGATCCACCGTATTGATGGTAATAGTCACATGGTCAATATTATGCTTTGCCAGTTCATCGACGCTCTCCGGCAATGACAGACCATTGGTGGACACACAGAGCTTGATGTCAGGCGCCTGCTCACTCAACTGTCTGAAGGTCTCGAAGGTGCGTTCCGGGTTGGCCAGAGGATCACCCGGTCCAGCGATCCCAAGCACAGTCATTTGGGGAATGTTGGCCGCCACCGCTTTGGTTTTCTTAACCGCCTGATCGGGTGTTAAGAGTTCCGAAACCACACCGGGGCGGGATTCATTGGAACAATCGTATTTACGGTTGCAGTAGTGGCATTGAATATTACAGGCTGGAGCCACCGCCACATGCATGCGGGCGAAATAGTGATGAGCTTCCTCTGAGTAGCAGGGATGGTTTTGCACTTTCTCCCTGATATGTTCCGGAAGCTGTGACATCTGGTCATCGGACGAGCCACACGCGCTGGCGGAACAACCACCTTCACCTGTTTGGGGTGCGGCGTTATCAATAACACTTAGATCCATAACCTGACTCCTTGCCTTTGTCTACTGGATGTGAGTCCTAATAAAACGCTCAGTATTGACGCTAGTTCGGAGTCCCCGGGAAAGTTCCGGGAACGACTGCGTGAACTGTTACAAAGCTTGTGTTGCAACCCTCATGCCCAAACTGGTGTCTCCCTAACTCATTGTTTTTAAAGGCAGTTTATTGATAGGAATTTCGCAGACTGTCTCGGATAGCACAATTTAAGATGACAAAATTGTGGTGTTAACAACACATGAACCTGAGTAAATCCCCTGAATTTCCGTTAATTACCTTTTGCGCTTCTCTGGAAATGAAAAACGCGGTTGGAAAATTTTGGAAGGCACAACGAGCGTTGTTGTAAATACGACAATGGCAAAATTTTGGAATTTGGAATTTTGTCGGGTCTCTGACATTCAACAACACACTCAAAAATAGCCGTTAGTTTTCAACAAGTTAAACTTCACCACAGGAAAATGCTCCTGGCATACAAACTGCACTGTTAAAGCAGTAATCGATTTATTTACATTTTTTTTCAAGTCGTTTGTCAATGTGAGGAGCTAACATGTCCAGAATCGGTTTATTCTTTGGTACCGACACCGGTAAAACCCGAAAAGTCGCCAAAATGATCAAGAAGTTGTTCGACGATGAGACCATGGCCAAGCCGTTGAATGTTAACCGTGCGGTTGCCGAGGAGTTTTCCAGCTACGACTACTTGATTCTGGGGACACCCACCCTGGGGGAAGGTTTACTGCCCGGGCTCTCTGCCGATTGCGAAAATGAGAGCTGGGAAGAGTTTCTGCCACAGCTGGAAGCGATGAGCTTTGAGGGAAAAACCATCGCCATCTATGGATTGGGTGACCAGGTTGGCTACGGCGAGGAGTTCGTTGACGCGATGATCGAAATTTACGATTTCTTCAGCGAGCGCGGCGCGAAAATTGTTGGTGCCTGGCCGACGGAGGGTTATGAGTTCGATCATTCCGAAGCTATCGTGGACGATATGTTTGTTGGGTTGGCATTGGACCTGGACAATCAGTCGAATTTGACCGAGGAGCGCTTGAATGCCTGGCTTAAATCAATTGCTGCTGATTTTGATTTGAGTTTGTAGATTTTACGTCATTGTTAGTGGGGCGCATTTGGGTAATTTCGAGCGTCGGCTAAGCACTGGATGGTGGATGGTCGCATTTGCAGCTTCTTGGTTTAATCTGCGATACCGCCAAGGGGTGAAGCCGCTTGACCAACTTGCCGGCGATTTCTCTGCCTATTGGCGTTTAGCTACAGCGGCGCAGTCCGGGTGTAGCGCACTGGCCTTATTATTGCCGATGGGAAGGCCCGACAGGGGGAGTTTGCCTCGGACCAGTCAGGACGCGTTTATGCGCTCGGGCTTTTCCGACGTTTTTAAGCGAGGACTGTCCGAATCCCAATTTTTTTGCGCGCTTTTTGCGCAAAAAAAATGGTTGAGTTCCACAGCAGTCGGAAAAGCCCGAGCGCATGCGGCCGATCCGAGGCAAACTCCCCCTGGCGGGCCTGACGGTGTGGCACCCCAAGTCTTAAGGTCGCCAAAAGGACGGCTAATGAACCAGATCCTGACGTCCAAATTGGGGAGGTATTTGAATTGCGCACTATTTACCAATTAGAAATTGCAGCACTCAAAACTCAAACTTGGATTAGTACACGCAACGCTACCAGCATTCCGGCATGAGCTGCTTAAGGTATTGACGGGCACACGCCTGTAACCAACTTGCTTAGATAATTGCAACCGATTTTATCTGCGCCCACACCCGTTTTCCAGGCTGAAGCCCCAACCGATTCGCGGAGCGACTGCTGACTCGCGCCACCAGTAGATCCTGCCCGAGTTTTAGCTTGACCAGTGTCAGTGCATCATGATCATCAGTGGCAAGTTCTATAACTTCGGCGGGAAGGAGATTAATAATACTGCTGTCTGCGTGATGAGTCAGGGCGAGACTGATATCACGGGCGAGTATGCGTACCCGTACATGACTCCCGACTGAAATACCGCTATCCCGGAACCACAGGTCACCGCCGGAAAAGGTAATCTTTGCCAAGTGCCAATCCGGGTCCCGCTCGGTTATTCTGGCCTCAAGCACGACCCCGGCGTCTTCTCCCAGCCTTATGGGCAGGTCCAATCGCGACAGGGTTTCACTCAACCTTCCCGATGCAACCACTCGACCTTGTTCGAGAACGACCAGATGGTCCGCCAGACGCGCGACTTCATCAGTACAGTGACTAACGTAAATGATAGGAAGATCGACTTCACGCCTGAGCAGCTCGAGATAGGGTAGTATCTCCTGCTTTCGGGCTGGGTCCAAAGAAGCGAGCGGTTCATCCATCAAGAGCATGCGCGGGCCGACCAGCAAAGCCCTGGCAATGGCGACCCGCTGGCGTTCGCCACCGGATAGCTGTGCCGGATACCGGTCGAGCAGTCTCGAAATACCCAGTAACTCAATGGCATGGTCGGGATCAAAGACCAGTGGCCGGTTACCGGCGCGTTTCAATGCGAACTGCAGATTTTGAGACGCTGTCAGATGTTCGAACAGGCTTGCTTCCTGAAACACGTAACCCAACGGCCGCCGATGTGTTGGCACGAAGTGCTTTCCGTCCTGCCAGATTTCACCGTTGACGTTCACCCGGGCTCCGGCAATTTTTTCCAGCCCGGCAATGCAGCGCAACAGTGTGGTTTTTCCGGAGCCGGAATGGCCAAAAAATACAGTGACGCCTTTTCCGGGCAATTTGATATCCGCGTTTAGGGAAAAGTCCTGGCGTTGCAGGGATAATGATGCGGAAATCAGCGAGCCGGACAATCGCTTACCCCTCCTGCCATAGGGTGCGATCCCTTTCCCGCTTGTTGACTTTCGTTCGCTTGAAGAATTGGACCCGCTTTTTTAAATTGTACCGCGTCTGTCTGTTGAAGCTGGCGGGCCTGTTAAAACTGTAGAGCACCGCCAGAACCACAAAGGCGAAGATCACCATGGTAACCGAGAGCTGGTGAGCCTGGGCATAGTCCATGGCTTCCACGTGATCATAAATTTGTACGGAGATAACCCGCGTAACGCCGGAAATATTGCCACCGATCATTAACACAACACCAAACTCACCCACCGTATGAGCAAAACCGAGAACCGTTGCGGTGACGAAACCGGATTTGGTCAAAGGCAAAACAACATTGATAAAGCTATCCCAGGGTCCTGCTCGAAGGGTGGCCGCCACTTCCAACGGACGTGGGCCGAGACCTTCAATGGCGTTGTGAATGGGCTGTACCACAAACGGCAACGAATAGATCACCGAAGCAACAACCAGTCCGGGAAACGTAAAAGGCAGTGTCCCCAATCCCAAACTCTGGGTCAAAGCACCCAAGGGTCCATTAGGCCCCAAGGCAACCAGCAAGTAGAAACCCAGGACACTGGGCGGTAACACCAACGGCAGCGCCACTACCGCACTGACGATGCCTTTCCATCGGGAGTCGGAACGGGCCAGCCACCAGGCGACGGGTGTACCGAGCAGGAGTAAAAAGCCTGTGGTCAAAGTCGCCAGTTTGGCTGTCAACCAGATCGCCTGCAGATCGGCTTGCGTAAATTGGTCCATTCCCCTTCTCCGTCAGAGAGCTTCTTCCCAACCTATACCCGAGCTTCCCCTTTTTTCCATGCCACAAATCCACCCATTAAACTGTAAACCTGCTTAAATCCGATACCGCCGAAAAACTCAGCCAACTCTTTACTGCTGTTACCGTGATAACAATAGATAATTATCGGTTGCGAAAACTGCCTTTGTTTGATCAACCGTTCCAGCAAACCATCGTGAGCCAACAGCGCCCCTTCGATATGGGCCTCCTTGTAGGAGTGAGCATCCCTGGTATCCAACACAATCGGCTCCTGTGACAGGATAATCTCCCGGGCCGCCGCCACATCAATCTCAATGTACTTGCTCATATCGAAACCTCAATTCGCCACTGCATAGGCCTGTTCGTCTGCGTCGTCCACCAGGATTTCGGAAACAATCAACTCGCACGCCTCTCTTACCGTTTGGCTATCAACCACACAGGCTTTAACACCGTCTTTCGAAGGCAGGTTGAACATCGTCTTGCGCAATACGCTTTCCATAATTCCCCGAAGACCGCGGGCGCCCGTGCCGCGATCTATGGCCTTGCGGGCGATAAATTTAAGCGCCTCCTCGGTAAACTCCAATTCCACCCCCTGGTATCCAAACAACTGCTTATACTGCTTGACCAGGGCATTGCGGGGCTCTTGCAATATACGCAACAGGCTATCGACATCCAACTCTTGCAGAGAGGTAATGATCGGGAAGCGGCCAATAAATTCGGGAATGATGCCAAACTGCTGAAAATCCTCTGGTTGTAACTCTTTGAACAGCTCGTTGACATTTTTGCTTTCGTGAACTTCCATATTGCCTGCGTGAAAACCAATACCCCGCTGAGGAGGCTGTACCCGTTTTTCTATAAAGTGCTCCAGTCCAGGGAAGGCACCACCCACAATAAACAGTATATTGGTGGTATCCACTGTTGCTTCACTGCCGCCGCGACGTTTGTCACCTTTGCTCAGTTTGAATTCTGAACCTTCCACCATCTTCAGCAACGCCTGTTGAACACCTTCCCCGGAAACATCACGCACTGCGGTAATGCCTGACCCCGTACGGGCGAGTTTGTCAATCTCGTCAATATAGACGATACCCCACTCGGCGCGTTGAATATCGCCATCGGCGGATTCCAACAAGCGCATAAGTACACTGTCAACATCGTCCCCGACATAACCGGCCTGGGTCAGTGTAGTGGCATCGGCTATAACGACAGGTACGCCAATGATCCGGGCCAGGCTCTTGACCAGGAGCGTCTTGCCGGTTCCTGAGGGTCCCGCCATCAGAACATTGGACTTCTCCAACTCTGTTGCACCCAGATCATTGATGGATTCCTCTGCTTCGCCCTGGTTGAGGAGTCGCATATAGTGGTTATAGACAGCGACAGACAAGGTTTCCTTGGCGTCGTCCTGTCCAATGACATAATCGTCGAGGTGCGTTTTGATTTCCTGGGGGGTGCGCAGACTGTTAATCATCGAGACACATTTGCGCTTGTGTGTCCAACTGGAGACAACCTGGTAGGTCAAATGTACGCAGGCTTCGCAAATCAAGCCATCGTTACCGGCAATCAAGGGGGTTTCAGGCGATTTTAACGCTCCGCAAAAGGAACAGGCAGGAGTGGAAGACGGGTCTTTTGTCACACTGGAATCTGTCATAAATCCATGACCTCTCATTAAACGCCATTACACGTTTTCTACGGCAAACAAAACATTTAACCAGGTCATTGCAATGCGTGTACCAGCATGCGGGTTGCATCAATTCGCTTTTTTATTCCCTTTCATGGTGTTAAACACAGGGGAAAATGCGACTATTTCGCCGTTGTTGGTTCAAGTGGACTCAGGAAGCCTGTGGCAACAGTGACAGTCATAGCAACAATGGTTGTAAATACGACAAACGGGTTTACGCGATAGACCTGAAACAACAAACCCGATTACCCTACTTGAGCGACACGATATTCACAGGCGCCGTCAAACAGGCGAGTGCCACCACCTTCAGCTGCCACCTGCCACAATAACGATGGATCAACAACCGCCACACCGGCCAGATAATTTACCCCATGTTCAGCCCAGCACTCGGACCAGGGCAAACTGGGCCCCATTAACACCACTGTGGCATTCCGCGATAAATTCAGTAGATGGGGGATGGTTTTGTTCGCTATGCTGCTGGCGGTGATAAATACCCAATCTGCGCGGGGCAATAGATAATTCGCAGCGGCGTCCGGCAGGTCGTTTTCACGCGGTAGCCGTTCTATACAATGCCACTCGACACAGTTCGATAGAGGTTTCAATCCCGGGTAGTGTCCAATAACTGCGACTTTGGCGCCCTTTAGCTGGTTGGAAAAATGGCTGAAAACCCGAAGGTGAGCCGCCTCCCCTACCCGGATCGCGCTGGCGCCGTTAAGTAACCTACTCTGCGCGTTAACGGCGGCGTTGATGGCCAATGCGCCGACCACGGCCTTGGCCGGATCCCAGCTTTTTATCCAGGGAGCCAATTCAACTACAGTACGTCCCCGCAGGGTGCCTGCCCAGGGCAAGGTTCTGCCAACGCCCTGGGGGCTAAAACAGATGCCGTGATTGGTACTACCGGACTCATCCGCAATGGTCGATAGACTCCAACTCAACCCCAGCAGAATATCCTTGATTTTGGCCTCTGCCCGGGACTCGGCAATCAATTGATCGTACAAGCGCCATGGGTCCACGATGTTACCCTATTTCTGTCAATGCGAACTACTGATTCAGTACTCTAGTACTCCTTCAAGGTGATGTTGACGAAGGTATGATAAGTAGGCTTCGATCCGGCCTGAGTGTCTGAGGATTCTTCAGAAACACGCCGTAAACCCATCCATGGACCCAAAGCACTCGTTGCACTCGCGGGGCCGGCTCGGGGCTCGGGCGCGACGTCCTTGTCGCGCACGGTTTCTGAAGAATCCTCAGACACTCAGGCCTAACATCGCCGTCAATTCGCAGATCGAATGCGTCATTATCACTTTGAAGGAGTACTAGACGGCTGGCAGTAACCGCAATTCTGTTTTAATGGCGGAAGCCGTTCCCCAGGCCGTAACCGACTCTACAAACCAACGTACATCGGTTGGGTGCTGTCGAACCACATCGAATTCCGCATAAACGCTACCATCATTGCGAACTTGCAACTCACCCAAGCGTGTGCCATGGAGGTCTCGCCATACACCGGTCAGTGTTTCGCTCTGGTCGAAGGGGTCAGTTCGCAAGGCGTATTCCGCCTGGTCCGGAAGGGGCACCATTGTCATCACCTCCCCCAATCCGGTGTCGGATATACGAAGGCGTAACGCTTGCCAGATTGCCAGCAGTGTGTGTTTATGCTCAGTAATCCTTTGCTCAAGCCGTTCGCCCTCAACAGCCGAGGGATTACTTTCACTAGCCACGATGCTTTTTACACTCGACACTTTTTACCCTCGACACTTTTTACCCTCGACTCACCCTCGACACTGTAACTTCACCAGATATCCGCCGGCGCCAACTTTTCCGTCACCGGTTTGCCGCCAATCAGGTGTTGCTCGACAATAAGATTGATATCTTCCGGTTCGACGACAATGTATAACACACCCTCCGGGTATACCAATACGTTTGCGCCAGCATTACAGGGCCCCAGACAGCTGGATTGATTAAGTGCTACGCGATTAAATAAATTGTGACTCGTCAATGCGGCGGCAAAGCCCTGCATAATCTCTCCGGCTCCCCGGGTGCCACAACTGCCCCTGGGATGACCTTCGGGACGAGTCTGGCCACAGATAAAAATGTGTCTTTCCGGTTTCGGCATAGCGGTACTCCTGTTGTACGGATTAAGATCAAGCAGCCTGCGCCGCGTGAGTGTGACATTTTTTGGGACATACGCGAGAACAGGACATGCAACCGATGCAATCCAATTCGTTGGCAATGCTCATCACCATCATTTCGTCGTCGTCATCGTAAAAGTCATCATCTTCGTCGATATCGTCTGATTCACCGCGTTCGATCAGTTCAAACACATCCCGCGGACAGACTTTATAACAGCGACCACAGCCGATACAGGTGGACTGATTCAGATCAGTGACAAACTCCGGCACCCAGTCTTCCCCGCCACGCGTGCGGCCCACTATCGTTGACTCTGACATGTTTATCCCTCAGATTTTGCTAAGCGGCGTGCTAACGTCACGCCTGCGCTGCGGCGAGAGTCGCCTTCGCCTCAGCCCAGGCGACGCAGGCCTGGTAGGTTTTTTCACTGACTTCAACCAGCTTTTCGTAGTCGCTCCACAACCGGTCTTCCACCAGGTCATGGACTTCTGATGCCATTTCTGTGGCTTTTCGTTTTTTTACCTTGACATCTTTTTCGAGCGCTTTTAACTCTTCTTCAGTCATAGTTTCCACTCCTCCAGTCTGCTGGCGATTGTCGATACCTGTTTGATTCAGCGTACAGTTTTGTCCGATATTGCCGCACTATAATTTGGCGACTTCGCGGTAACTTTCCACCAGCTCTGCCGCCCTGCTGATGAGTTTTTCCCCCTCTTCCCGGAGTTTATCCAGCGAAGGGAAGCCAAAACGGTGGACATCACGCAGGGTTTTGTCGAGCACCACCAGTTTGCCGACGGTAATAAATGCTCGCCCGAACCCTTCATGGGTCAGATTAATCACCGGCACCGCCATCAGGCCCGTGGCTTTCTCGATGCCGTAGGCCAGCGCGTTGTAGTAGGCTTTAAGGCGCGAAATCACCACCTCATCGGGATCACCTACAACCGGTATTTCCCGCTTTTTTTCCTTGGTAAGAATTATCGGGTCTATGACTTTTTCATCTGGCCAACTGTCATAGGTGCCATAGCTGTCTATTGCACGCAGTTGTACCACCATCTGGTGAACAAAGGGATTTTGTAAATCCGCAGCGCTTTCCGTCGCTGCCGTCGCCAGGTCTGTCATGCTTCACGTCTCCAAATTCTGCTTAAGTGTTTACTTAATGAAAAAGTCATGCTTGTTAAAAAGGCTTTGGCCCTTGGGGAGGCTATTCCTCCCACCCCTCAAGCTCCATATCGTCAAAACGCGAGGGATCGGGCTTGTTGCGTTCCAGTGCCCTGGCTAACCAGGCCGAGGGCCCCTCTCTCAACTCCTGTTGCAAATCGGCAACCAGGTCTCGAATGCTGGTTCCCTCGGAAACTTTCACAGGCTGGATTTCCCTGGCCAATAGCTGCTTGACCGCAGAGGCCCCACAGGCGCGACAGTACACGGCAATACAGCCGTCCAACACCCCAAGCTTCACAGACAATTTGTCTTCGTTACCGTCCTGCTTCAAATCTCCAAATTCGGAAATGGCCAGCAACTGACTGTTTTCCGGATCAATGCCATAGATAGTGAGTGATTTTGCAGAACCAAAGTGTTGGTCAACCGTTTCCCCATCGGCACTGGCAAAGGCCACCTTCAGCAAGACGCTGTCCTGCTCACCGATCACCGCCAGTTTGCGCATGAGCTTCGACATGCCCTAGTGCCCTCCCCACAATGACAATGCCCTGTCACCTGTACTCCGGTAGTGCGCCAGGGCTTCCGGTTTGCTGGAGTAGATGGAATGATAGGGTTCAATCTCCTGATGGTGGGTTGTCAGGCAATTGGCGAGATCGAACAACGCTTGTTGAATTCCGCGATAGCCTGACCAGCAGCGCTGGAAGCCACCGAGCAAGTCATACTGGGGAAAACCCGCGCGTAACAGCGGCACTGCCAGGCGGCGAGCACTTTCGGCAGCGTGTGAATTACCAATCAGCAACTGTACTTTCCTGTCAGCCGCCATTTTTTCCAGGTCTTCCATATCACCGATTTTGACTTCTTCGATCTCCAGTTTGGCCACACTTTTCGCCATCGACGGAATCACTGCGGCAACCATTTCCGCCCCCATGCTGGACATCATTGCCTCGAATCCGATCAGCAGGTCCGGGTCCGCCGCCATGGCGTAGCGGCTGGCACCGATCATAAAGTGGCTATCGAGCATCGCATCCTGAAGTTGTCGGCGTTGACGCTGCCAACGCAAAGGCACGGGTTTGGCGCTAAGCTCGGCCAAGGTGCAGATCCATTGATCCACAGCCTCCAGCGTCATCAGGTGTGAAAAATGGTGATTGGGGACTGCGGTCCTTTTACACAAACTGCCAGCAGCCGCCAACAGACTGTCGCCCAACGACAGGGTCGCTATACTTTCGCCCGCGGTTCGCAAGTCTTCAACAGTGAGACCGCCCGTTGTGAGTGGATTGTAGGTTTCCTCCGCCAGATGACCGTCGAGGGATCCGGAAAGATCCGGTATCAGCAACGGACGCAAACCGAAGCTCTCAACACTCTCAACGATAAATTCCAGATCACCGGGAGTCAGGTTGGCGTGACAGAGCACGTTTACCTGTCGCGCCCTGACGCCTACGCGATTCCCACCCTCCTCCTCAGCATGGGCGGTAACAGGCACGAGTGTCTCGACAATCGCTTTTACCGCTTTGGCGAAGCCGCTTTCAAAGCAGCCGGTGAAATCGGGTGTATTGACCGCAACCACTTCACAGTCGACAAACTCCGGATTCTCGGCCCTGAACTCCCTGACGCCACGATCAATATCGGCGCCCTGGGTTTCCGCCAGTCCAGTCGTAACCAACCCGACAATGGCCGGCTGGTTTTTTTCGCACACCACCCTGAGCGCCTCGACAATGTTGTCATCGCCCCCCATGACCGAAGAGACCTGATCCATGGCGGTGGTCTGCAGGGGAATGGGTTCACGGAAGTGGCGGACAAAAAACACTTTGGCAAATGCGGTGCAGCCCTGGGAACCGTGCATAATGGGCATAGCCCGGGAAAACCCCAAAAAGGCCAGTGACGCCCCCACCGTTTGACTGGCCTTCAATGGACTCACAGACAAGGCTTTACTGCGTTTGACGATATTGGCCATGGTTGACTCCTCGCTTACCCGTTCACTGTTCAGCCGTTGACGGCCACGGCCGTCTCAGCGCTGGCGTCCCCTTTGGTTACGCATTCCCAGGGAGCATGACTTCTAGCCGCTCCCCACACCGGGCTTTCCAGGGTCAGTGTCAGCTGTCGTACCAGTTCCAACATGCCTTCATAGCCCGCGTAACCGAAGTCCCGTTCCTGGTTGATATCCAGGAACGGGACCCGCGCCTTAAGCGCGGTATACATGTTGCGACCACCGGCAATTAAAATATCGGCGTTGTAGTCAGCCACGATGCGCAACAGCTCCTTGGGGTTGCCATCGTCAATCATCAGGGTATCGTCCCCCATGAGTTCCCGGATCCGGGCTTTATCTTCTTCCGTTGATTTTTTAGTGCCCGTGGCAACGACCTTCATCCCCAGATCCTGCAAGGCGGAAATCACCGACCAGGATTTGACGCCCCCGGTGTAGAGCAATACCCGTTTACCTTCCAATCTGGGCCGCCATTGTTCGAGTTCGGACCGTATGCGTTTTTCCTCGCGCTGGATCAAGGCCTCTGTACGTTCGCTCAGGTCATCGTCCGGCAGGTGCGCCGCGAAATCTCTCAGTGCCTGAGAGGTATCGGTAATCCCGTAAAAACTGCCTTCAAACCAGGGCGTGCCGTACTGATCCTGCAGTTTACGCGCTACGTTGAGCATCGCTTTGGAACACACCATCATATTCACTTCGGCGCGGTGCATGGTTTGCACTTCCGAGAAACGGGCGTCGCCGGAGAGTGTACAGAGTACGCGAATACCCAACTCATCCAATAACGGCAACACATGCCAGAATTCGCCGGCAATGTTGTATTCGCCGATGAGATTGACATCGTGAACGCGAATGCCGGGTCTTTCACTGTGCGCGGGTAGCGGTTCGGGTTCGCGGGTACCCACCACAGACTTGAACATTGCCTCACCGGCAATACGGTTGCCCAGGTTTTTGGTACCGTAAAATCCAGCCGCGTCGACGGGCACCACGGGCACGCCCCAGCGCTCCTGCGCCGCTTTGCAAACAGCGTCGACATCGTCGCCGATCAGCGCCGGCACACAGGTGTTGTAAACGAATACGGCGGGTGGACGATATTCCTCAACGGCCTGTTTGATACTGTGAAACAGGCGCTTCTCACCTCGCCCCATTATCACATCCTGTTCGGTCATATCTGTGGTCATGCCTATCCGGTACAGGTCCGGTCCGCTACTGCGTGTTCCGCGGTTATCCCAGGAGCTGCCCGCACAGGCGATGGGACCGTGCACAATATGGGCTACATCCGCTACCGGAAGCAATGCGATTTGCGCACCGTCAAAAGCACAGCCACCCGCGGAAGCGCCCGGTTTGGGTTTGGCACAACCGGATTTCGATTTTTTGTTGTGCTCGCACGCGGGTTCGTCCAACAACTCGGCAATGTCTTTAGCTTTCATGGATAACCCTCATATTGAACACAGCTGTTAATTCATGAACCTATGGGTATCAGTTACTGTTGGGGTGTCAGTTACTGTTGAGCAAAACGCAGTCCAGCCCAGCTGTACTGGCAACCCTTTGAAATTACTGACATTTTATTTAAAGGTAATTGTCGCAAATTCGACAATGGGTCGAGTTGTGCCAACACTGTGACAAAGCCACGGTCGCCTGGCACATTAGTGTGATGTTTCCGGGTTCCCCCCGGCAGTCCCCAGTCTTTGTTCCACCGTACGCCGTACTTCCGGTTCAGGATCCAGGCTCAACCGGGCGAGTATCGATAGCGGCGCCCTTTCGGCGGCTGCCAGGCGCACAGTCCAGTCGCTATCTTTCAACAACAGTAACAAGTCGTCCTCCTGGCAACGTGTCGCCACCAGTCGTCGTACTTCGTACTCCGGGTCGTGAATCATCAAGCCCAGGCTTTCCTCGGGCAATCGCTGCGCCACCAGCTTTCGCACCTGACGATCACTGTCGCGCACCATCTGAAATAATCGACCGGGTGGAAGGCGCTTGGCGACATAGGCCCGCACCAGGTAATCCGGATCCCTGGCCAATAATTCGAGTTGCTCAAGCGGAATACGGTCGGCAACGGTGATGCGAACTTCACGGTCGGGGTCATCCACCATGTCCACCAATTGTTCAGCGGGTAAACGATAGGCAACCGCGCGTCGCACCGCTTCGTCACAGTCGCGCATCAGCTTGCCCAGGGTTTCAATGGGCGCATAACGCGCGGCAATAGCCCGACGCTCCCAAAAGGGGTCATTTAGATAATGTACCGACAAGTTTGGATTGAGACGAAAAAAGCGATCGATCTGACGACCGCTTTCAACGATCACACAGGCATCGCCGGGCATACAACGACCCGCTAACAACAGCCGTTGCCGGTATTGACAGAGACGACAGTTGGCGATGGGGGTCAAATCCCGCAACTCATCGTCCATCTCAGTCATCATCAATGACCTCTGCCAATACAAATCCTGAGGCGCTTTCCAGATCTCTTGTCAACGCCGAGCAATGATCGGAGGAATTGACAAAATAGATGTTGAACCCCGGCCGTTCTACTGCGGGCTGATAGGCATCCATGTCGTCATCCATACAATAGGTAAAATGATAGTCGGCAAATTCAACGCGCAGGGAACCTATCAGTTGCTCCGATAATCCGCTTGATTCAACAATGTCGATGACCCGCTCGATGTCGGCCTCGTTGATCATCCCGAAGCCTCCTCGTGAAACCTGACCCGCTCTTCAGGTTCAACGCCCATGACCTTGGCCAGCCACGGTGGCGGTGTATCGGCCAGGGTTTCCCGTAACCGTTGCAACACGTCCGGCGCATCGCCTCCCTGGGGGAGTTTGATCGGGTGTACACCCGCCCTGACGACCTTTGCGGCCGCGGGTCCGCCGATTGATACCGTGTATAATACCTGGCAATCATTGATTAACGCGGCGCGCTGGGCATTCTTGTCCGGCAGTTCAATCGCTTTTTCCACCGCGTCGGCCTCTTGTTCAACGGCGACTTCAGCCTCAACTGAAGTCCCGGAAGCTGGGCGGATCTCAATCAATCGGGCTTCATCAGCGGAGAGCTGGTAGATGAGAAAACGGGCGCAGGATCCGAAATGGGCATTGACTTTTTCGCCTTCATTGGACGCGCAGGCCACCCGGATAGAGTTGGGCATTTCGCCTTCCCTGTAGGGATGCACATCCGGCAAAGGCTCGGGTTCGCGTTCAATATTGCGTCCCCTGAGATAACCCAAGGCCTCCTTCAGGTAGTGTTCGTCAACGGCCTCAAACACCGACAAACTTTTAAGCTTGCCGAGGCGCAATTTATTCAGTTTGGGACCGGTGAGCGGCTCACCCACCAGACTGATGAGCCCCAGTAACAACGCCTGCAGATCCAGCTCAGGCAGCGCGCGGGCCGCCAACCCGATACGCAGGGCAACGTCTTCCGAGAGTTCGCTCATAACTACCCCCCTGCTCGACGGGCTCTAAGTGTTATGGGTAATTTGGGTTCTTCCGCGAGTGGTTCGAGGTAGTAGCTTGAACCGTCGGCCAGTTCAACGGTACCACCCCAACCATCGTCACCGCTCTTTTCCATGGAGACGATGACATCTTCCAAGTCTTTTTTTGCCACATACAGGGTCAGTTGTCCCGCCTCATTGCGGCGTATCATTACACTGGGCATGGTAAAGTCCTCTTAATCCAACGAAAAATTGGGGCGGAAACCGCCCCAAAAGACTGCAGTAATCAGTGGATTAACGGACCAGATCGTAGTTGTAATCCGTGGTCTGCATACCCCGGGTATCATCATCCAACCGCTCCAGTACCGCATTGACCAGCGTGGTCAATATTTGCATGGCACCTTCGTAACCAAGCGTGGTCTGGCGGTGCAGGTGGTGACGGTCAAAGATGGGGAACCCGATACGAACCAGGGGAACTTCATGTTCCTTACCTTTGTACAAGGTATCGCGCTGGATAAACTTGCCATAGGAGTTACCGATCATGAAATCGGGTTTGTTGGTGAATACCAGCGAGCGCATGTGCCAAAGGTCCTTACCAATATGCACGTCGCAGTTTTCACCGAAGGTTGACTCGGCAAGCATGGCTTCCATGGCCTTCTTCCAACGCTTGTTGGCGTTGTTACACAGGATATGTGTCGGTTCGGCTCCCAGCTCCAACAGGAATTTGGTCAACCCCATCACAAAATCGGGGTCACCCCAGAGGGCGTATTTCTTTCCGTGTAACCAGGTGTGGGAGTCAGTCATCATATCCACCAGGCGACCGCGCTCTTTGGCCAGGGCTTCCGGAATCGGCTTTCCGGTCACCTTGCTTACCGCCATCAGGAACTCATCGGTCCAGTCCAGTCCCATGGGGATATTGATTTTGGTCGCTTCCTGCTTCCAGGTGTTTTGCACCAGTTTTTTGGTCTTGGTGAGCTGCCAGGGTTGCAGCAGGAAGGTATCAAAGGCGTTCGGAGCATCCTTGATTTCATCCTGTGTGGTGCCACCTGAGTACATGCGGAATTCTCCGTCAGCGGGAGTGTCCAGTATCTCTTCAGGGTCAGACAGCAGGGAATAACTCACACCCATATCGTCCATCATGCGTTTGATAACGCGGAAGTTTCCGAGGTAGGTTTCAAAACCGGGTACCAGGTTAATCTTGCCGTTACTGCCAACCTCTTTGTCCTCCATGGCATTAAGGGTGAAATAACGCGCAATCCCTTCGAACATATTATCCCAGCCGGTAACGTGGCTACCCACGAAACTGGGCGTATGGGCGTAAGGCGTCGGAAACTCCTCGGGTACATGGCCGTCGTTTTTGGCGTTATTGATGAACGCATTGAGATCGTCACCAATCACTTCCGCCATACAGGTGGTGGAAACGGCAATCATGTCGGGCTTGTAGATGGCCTTACAGTTCTCCAAGCCGTCCTTCATGTTTTGCTGTCCACCAAAAACGGCCGCGTCCTCGGTCATCGAGTCAGACACGCAGGCAATGGGCTCCTTGAAATGACGATTGAAGTAAGTTCGGAAATAGGCCACACAGCCCTGACTGCCGTGCACATACGGCATGGTTTTTTCGAAGCCCAGGGAGCACAGTACAGCACCCAGCGGCTGACAGGCTTTTGCCGGGTTGACTGTCAGTGCCTCACGCTGAAAATTCAGCTCCTTGTACTCTTCGGTGGTGGTCCACTCGAAAACTTCGTCGATTTTTTCCTGGGAATGAGGTTCCTCAAAGGATTCACGTTTGACGCGCAGGGACTCTTTGTAGTCCTCATCGCGAAACAACGGGTAACTCGGTTTGATATTGTCAACTGACTGACTCATAACATCTCTCCTTTCAGGCCACTAATCTGTGGACGCTGGATCAGGTTGAGTAAGCCGCCGTCAAAGCGGCGGCAATTCGTGTATCAAAAAAGTGGCAAGCAGCCTGTGGATCAGGCGCTGGCGGCAATCGCCTGTTCGGACTCATCCTCCTGCCAGGGGGCTTTCAGTTTGCTCCAGCAGGGATTGTTCAGGGTCATGTCCATGTCGCGGGCGAAGATGGCAAAACCATCAAAGCCATGATAAGGACCTGAGTAATCCCAGGAGTGCATCTGACGGAAAGGCACACCCATTTTCTGGAAGATGTACTTCTCTTTGATGCCGGAGCCGATCAGGTCTGGCTTGACCTTTTTGACGAACTCTTCAAATTCGTAACCGGTGACATCATCGTAAAGCAGCGTGGCATCACCCATTTCCTTCAGGGTGCGATCGTAATCGTCGTTGTGTCCGAACTCGTACCCGGTACCAACCACTTCCATACCCAGGTCTTCATAGGAGCCAATCACGTGACGGGGACGCAGGCCACCGACATACAGCATGACTTTTTTGCCTTCCAGACGCGGACGATACTTGGCGATGACCGCATCCCACTCTGGCTTGTACTTGGCAATAACTTCTTCACACTTTTTCTGAATACTCTCGTCAAAATGCGAAGCAATTTTACGCAGGGATTCCACCGTTTTGGTGGGACCGAAGAAGTTGTACTCTATCCAGGGAATATTGTACTTCTCTTCCATATGGCGCGAGATGTAGTTCATGGAACGGTAACAGTGCACCAGGTTCAACTTCACTTTCGGCGTCAATTCGATCTCCGCGAGCGAACCGTCACCTGACCACTGGGCAACTACCCGCAGACCCATTTCTTCAAGAAGTATGCGTGAAGACCAGGCGTCGCCACCAATGTTGTAGTCTCCGATAATGGCCACATCGTAATCCGTTTTTTCAAAACTGTCGTCCTCATCGCGGGCATCCAGTGCCCAGTCACGCACGGCGTCATTGGCAATATGGTGCCCCAGCGACTGGGAAACGCCACGAAAACCTTCACAACGCACGGGGACGACGGTTTTTGAGTGCTCACTGGTTTTCTTCTTGGCCACTGCTTCGATGTCATCACCAATCAGGCCGATGGGACACTCCGACTGGATGGTCACACCCTTGTTGAGAGGAAACAGGGTTTCAATCTCATCAATGGTCTTATCCAGTTTTTTGTCACCGCCAAACACGATGTCTTTTTCCTGGAAATCCGTGGTGAAGTTCATGGTGACGAAGGTATTCACACCGGTGGTACCGATGTAGTAATTACGACGACCGGCGCGGGAGTATTGTCCACATCCCACGGGACCGTGAGAAATATGGATCATGTCCTTGATCGGCCCCCATACCACACCTTTGGACCCGGCGTAGGCACAACCGCGGATGGTCATCACTCCGGGCAGGGATTTCTTGTTGGAGGTGATACACTTTTTCGATTGCTCCAGAGAGGTATCGTTGGGAGTCAGGTGTTTGGCGCGATCCTTCTTCGCCTTTTCCGGGTAAACTTCCAGCACTTCCTGAATAAGCGCATCGGTTTCTTCACGTGTCATGACAGTCATAGTCTGTCTCCTCGTTGCGTTGAGTTGCAGGTAGGGGCTAATCCGCCCCATACCCGGCTGAGCCAGCATGAGACGAATTAAGCTTCCGCTGCGGCAGTCTGGCCGATGATGCTTTCGTCTTCTTCTTCCATAATGCCGAAGTCCATCAGCAGCTCTTCCAATTCGTCCATGGTGCAGGGCTCAGGAATCACCAGATTTTCGTTGTCAATGATCTTTTGAGCCAGGGAACGATATTCATCAGCCTGTTTGGCTGCCGGGTCGTACTCGATGACTGTCATACGGCGAATTTCAGCGCGCTGAACAACGTTATCGCGGGGAATGAAGTGAATCATCTGGGTACCGATCTTGGCCGCCAGGGCTTCAATCAGCTCATCTTCACGGTCGGTGTTGCGGCTGTTACAGATCAGGCCGGCAAGGCGCACGCCACCGGAGTTGGCGTATTTCACAATACCCTTGGAAATGTTGTTGGCCGCGTACATGGCCATCATTTCGCCGGATACGACGATGTAGATTTCCTGTGCCTTGTTCTCGCGGATCGGCATGGCGAAACCACCACACACAACGTCACCGAGTACGTCATAGAACACAAAATCCAGATCGTCTTCGTAAGCGCCCTCTTCTTCGAGGAAATTAATCGCGGTGATTACACCGCGACCGGCACAACCCACACCGGGCTCAGGACCACCGGACTCCACACACTTGATATCGCCGTAGCCCGCCTTCAGTACATCTTCCAGTTCCAGATCCTCTACAGTGCCTGCTTCAGCCGCCATTTCCATAATGGTGTTCTGGGCTTTGGAGTGCAGAATTAGACGAGTGGAATCGGCCTTGGGGTCGCAACCCACAATCATTACTTTCTTGCCGGCTTCAGCCAACGCAGCCACCAGGTTTTGAGTGGTGGTTGACTTGCCGATACCGCCTTTACCATAAATCGCACATTGACGCATAGCCATGATAACTATCTCCTGTTTAACCGAATCCACGCCCACCGGGCGCGGTTGCTATGTAGAAGCTTGAATAGCAATCATGTTAGTGCAGGCTCTGTACCAATCCGGGCCCCAACTGCTATCTCGTTGTTTTATAAGGAGTATTTTCTTGTTGGCGGACCAAAGTGCTGCGTTGTTTATGTAACAAAGCGCACTTGGTGCTGTTACAACAACAACATATCCACAAATTTGTCATGGTTTAAAAAGAAGCCTTGGCATGGTCGCCGGCAGTGTCGCAATTGCGACAAAAGGAGCAAAAAGTCACGTTTATGTCACAAGCGGCAACATCTTCGGCAATCGTCACAGCCTGTTTACAGAGCGGGCTATCGACTTTCTTATCATGGATTGATTATTGCAATTGATTATTGCAATGGGGTTAACCATTTGAGTAAACCTTTCACTGCCGCGCCCTCTTAAAGCTTTTTATCCAGAGCCGGCAAACAGGTTCAAGTCCTACACATAAATTAAAGGAAGCGGAGATGAACACCAATCCAGTACTTGATATCGTGATCGGCCTCAAGGAGGGGCGCATCGTCCCCTACCTGGGGCCCGGCGCCTTAAGTGAGGTAACCAGTGTCGATGGCGACATCAAAATACCCGCCGACAGTGACAGCCTGATTCTGGCTATGAATAACGGTCAACCCATGGCGCCGCGCCTTATGTATGAATTTCCCCGCGCGGCGATGAATCTTGAACTCAAAAAAGGTCGGCGCTTTGTCGAAAAATTTTTAACGGAAACCTACGGGAATACGCAATGGAGCTCATCCCCACTCCACGACTGGCTGGTGTCTTTGGGTGTTCCCTATATTATTGATATTAACCGCGACACCTTGCTGCAGGAGGGCTACAGTCAAACACCACACCTGTTAGTCGTGGGTACCGCCCGGCTTGGCGGCACGGACTATCGCTTTAAACTTTACCAACACGATGGCACAGAATATCGATCGGTTACCGAGGATCAGGTCGACACACATTTGCCCGTGTTATTCAAGCCGATGGGGACTCCCATCCCCGAACCCAGTTATATAGCCGCCGATGCCGATTACGTCGACTACATTACCGAATTGATGGGTGGCTTTGCCATACCCGGTTTTCTAAAGCAACACCGAACAGGAAAGCGCTATCTTTTTTTAGGCATGCGCATGACCCGCGATACCGAACGTATGGTGTTGAGTGATATGATATACGATGCCGCCGAGCCGGCGGGATGGGCAATGATCCCGGATGCAACCGCCAAGGAACGTCGATATTGTCTCAACAAGCATATCGAAGTACTCGATATAGACTGGCAACAACTTTTGAAAGCCAGCGATGTGATGGCTTCGAGTTCCGTGGCCTAAATTAGAAAATATTTGGGAAAAAATTTGGAAAAAACATGCAAGATTCCGCTAGCAGTTATGGTATTGGCGACGGATCCTATCGCGCCGCGGGTCAATACGAAGGCATTAAAAAATTGGTAGACGCTTTTTACGATAATATGGAACGCTTGCCGGAGGCTGCCGGCATTCGGGCAATGCATGCCGCTGACCTGAGCGAATCGCGTAAAAAACTCACCTATTTTCTCAGCGGCTGGCTGGGTGGGCCAAAGCTGTATCGGGAACACTACCAGCCGATTGTGATACCGAAGGCACACAGCCATTTACCGATAGGGACCGACGAACGTGATGCATGGATGTTGTGTATGAAAAATGCGGTCGAAGCACAACCCTACGAAGCGGATTTTAAGCGGTATTTGTTAGACCAGCTTTATATTCCCGCGGAGCGAACGCGGGTAGCCTGCGAAAGTACCGTTTCCGAGCATGACCGTCAATCAATCCAGAGGCAGTAATCGGACGGAACAATTTGTTTAAAACGTTCTGATGTCGTTTAAAGCGCTGTGAGGTCGTCTTAAGCGTTGTGAAGTCGCTAAATGGGTTTCGAAGCGGATGGTGACCGCGGTTCAACCACCGAAGATGACGATCAGCGCGGCGGTAACAGAGGCGATCAGCATGGCTTTGACCCCACTCCAGAACCAGGAGCTGCTACTGACCACGCCAAGAAAAACACCCAGGCAGAAAAGGCTGAGGATTGCCAGAAAAATCGCCAGCTCAGCTGGCGTCCAGCCGCCCCCTGGTGACACGGTTGCCAACCACCAGGGCGAACAAATCAGTAGTGAAATCAATAAGGGGGAACTGCCGTTAACCAGTGCGACCAGCAGTGGGACCACGCGAGTGGCCGTACTGTGTACAGATTCGTCCATATCGGCCACCATGGCATCTTCCAGTTCTTTGAGCCATCGGCTCCTCTCCGCCGATTCGCTGATATAGGCACTGGTGAGGCCACTCATACCGAGGGCGATTGCCGCGCCCAGACAGGCGCTGAGTGCCACCTGCGGGGTGGCAGCGCCACTGAGATAGAACCCCATATTGAGTCCCAGCATCGTCAGCGCGCCATCAAAGCCATTGACCACAAAATAACGGCGCAGTATGCCGTGTGAGCGGCTTATTCGAAGCAGCAATCGCAGCTCGCGGTATCGCATTGCTCAGATCCCAGTCGCTCCAGATGGCGATTTGTGTTAACCGCTTTGTTCCGGCGTATCGGCCTGATTGACGACCTCCACCTCATCGATGCTGTGCAGTGACGCCCCCATTTGGTTGATTGCCTCCTGCACCTTTTCAAAATCAATGTGCCAGGCTTCCAATTCCACCTTCAGGGTTTCCGTCTTTTCATCCATTTCCTCCACCGCCAGTTTTACCCGGTAACCCTGGCCACAGGCGGCGAGCTCGCTGCTAAAGGTCAAGGCATCGGGAAGATGGGGTTTAAGGATATCCAGGACGACTCGTTTGATTTGAATCATGGGCGGGCCTCGCTATTCCCCTTTTCGCAGCGTGTCCATCTGTTTTTCAAGCACCGTTATCTGATCGAGCAGGTCCAGTGCCAGCGCCAGTCCGGGCAGATTGACATCCAGATCCCGTTGCAACCTGAGTGCTCGATTCAATCTCGACAGGGATTGGGCGGAGAAGCGCCACTGAGTCATCGAGCGCCCCTCCGGCGTCACTATGCCGAATTCCACAAAAGACACCACTGTTTCGGCATTGATGGCACAGCGTTCACACAGTTCACGCAGGGTATAGCGTGGTCGATTGTCGAGTATTTCCACCTCTACATATTTCATACCTCAGCCCCCCATGCCTTTACGCGGATCAAACGCCAGTTCCTCGGACAGCGCTTTAAAAAGCTCGTTGGAACGCGTCGTCTGTGATTCCGGCATCACCACCTTTAAACTCACAATCAGGTTGCCGGGCGGATCACCTGGTAAGCCTTTGCCCTTGAGACGCAACTTCTGACCGGTGTTGCTGCCGGCTGGAATTTTCAACTGACAGGTACCACCGAGCGTTGGAACATTCGCAGTCCCCCCCAAAGCCGCCTCCCAGGGGGCAACGGGAAGTGTCATCAGCAGGTCCCGGCCCGAGACGGTATACAGCGGGTGCGGTGCCAACCGGATTTCCACAAACAGGTCGCCGGGCGGGGCGCCACCAATACCGGGTGCTCCCTGGCCTTTCAGGCGAATCATTTGTCCGTCGTACACACCGGCGGGGATTTTGACTTTCAGCGTTTTATTGCGGTGGCTGACCAATCCATAGTCGTCCACTTCCGGCACCTGGATATTCAATTGCCGCTCTACGCCCTGGTGGGCCTCCTCAAGAAACAGGGACAGTTGCGTGTGCAGATCCTCGCCACGCATGGAGAAACTGTGCTGCCGCCCCTGGCGATAGGTGCGGTGTGCCGTGCCTGTATGCCCAAAAATCGAGTCGAAAAAATCACTGAAACTGGCCGCATCCACATCCGTAAAACCCCCTGAGCCAAACTGTGCGGCTGATTCCCAGCCCGGTGGCGGTCGGAATTGCCCGTCGCCGGTTTTGGCCCCCATACGACACAGCTGGTCATACTCTGCACGCTTCTCGGGGTCCTTTAACACCTCATAGGCTTCGCTGACCTCCTTAAACTTCTCTTCCGCATTCTCTTCCCGGCTGACATCGGGATGATAGCGGCGAGCCAGTTTACGGTAGGCTGATTTGATCTCCCCCGCCTGGGCCTGATCGTTAAGTCCAAGAATCTGGTAATAGTCTTTAAACTCCATATTCACTCCTGATTGTCACCACCCCCTGCTTCGACAGACCTTCCCGACAAACGCCAACAGGTTAGGTCGTCCTGTCATATACCATAGCATCCAACCGCCAGTCTGGCATAAGCCGCGATTTGGGCGCCGATCGCAGGCACAGCCTCTCCTTTGGGCTCTCTATGACGCACTGCAGGGGGTTAAGTGCCAATTAGACTATACTTTACGGGAGTTTGCTTATGTGTGGTTATATAACTTTCGCAGCACCGCAGCAGCCGTTACAGAGGTTGTGAAGTGGACATAAAACATCAACAGGAACTTGTTCTCAATCAGGCGCTGATTGATGAGATCTGTGCGCGGCTGCAAGCCAACAAGCGGGTGCATCGGGTCCTGCCCGGTGAGGGGCTGTTGCACCTGGACCGCCAGCTGCCCTTTCTGTGCGTCTACCGTCGACCCACTCTCAGGGAAGATCCCCTAACCTCCCGCCTGGTCCGCAGCGAGGCGGCTTACCTGATAATGCCGGCGCAAAGCTATAAATCCCGCTACCGCAAACTGCTTGAACGAATCATAGCCACACTGAGTCCCAAATTCGGTGCCTTCCTGTTATTCCAGCTGTGGGCCGGCGCTGAAGTTGAAGAGGAGGAAACCCTTGAGCCGGAAGCCCTTCGGCCTGATTTTGAAATCTTCGCCGACACCAGCGGTGAGTTGATCTCCACCAGTGAAACACTGGAAGCCAGGCTAAAGAAGATCATGGTACACAAGAAAAAGGCGAGAGTGACGCTGCACTATACCCGCATGACCGGGCCACCGGAAATGTATCCCCTGTTGCCAAAGTCACATCTGCTGTCCCTAAACAGCCACTCGATGGGTTTGTCCATACAACCCATTTATCGCAATCTGGAAAGCAATGAAGCCTACCCACTGGTTTTTCGCGGTCTGCACCGTGGTCTTTCCATTGCCCTTCGCCAGGCATTTTTTGAATTTACCCGCAGCAATACCCGCCAGCGTCCACCACACTTTCATTCCCTGGGACCGCGCGCGGTTACCAAATCCGTACTGGAAATCGATCATCGGCTGGCGGCAATTGCTTCGGCCTATGACTTTTTACTGCTGGCCACACCGATCAACACGCAATCCAGTTGGCGAAGTTTCAAAAAACAGGGTTGTGACCGCCCCCCGGCACTGCACTACCGCCCCTTACCCATAGACCCGTCGGAGTTGAAGAAAGCGCTCTACAGTATCAACCTCAACCGGGTCGGCGACCCGACATTGAGCGATATGTTTCATCGCAAGCGCTCAGAAATAGATCGGGAACTCACGATGCTCAGTGAGCGCGGATCACAGAACTTTCTGCTGGGGAGTTTTCAATTGTACGGCCGGGTCGACAGTGCGTTGTTGAGTTCCGCCCATGAGATTCTGGACGCGTTTCCGGAGCGAAGTCGTGATGAAACCTTTAGCGGACGCTATTCCGCAGCGGCATTTGCCCAGCGTGCACAGGTGGAGATCGACAGGTTTCACGCCCTCAGTCCGGATACGGTCGCCCCCCAAGTCACCATTACCGACGATGTCACCGGTCTGATGTGCAGCCAGGGGGACCTGTTGGTGGGCGCTTCCGTGCGGATCCCCAAAAACCGTATCGAGGCGCTTATTCAGCACGAAGTGGGCACACATATCCTCACTCGCCTCAACGGCAGGCAACAACCGTTCCGATTACTGGCCGGAGGTCTCAACGGTTACGATGAATTGCAGGAAGGCATGGCGGTGTTGGCCGAGTACCTGGTGGGCCAACTGAGCCGCTCCCGATTGCGATTATTGGCGGGTCGCGCCGTGGCTGCGCGCTATATCGACGATGGCGCAAGCTTCATTGAAACCTATCGGCAACTGGTAGAGGCTCACGATTTTGAAGAGCGCACCGCCTTTCGTATTACCGTGCGCATCTTTCGCGGAGGCGGGCTGGTCAAAGATGCGATCTATCTGCGCGGATTGATCCGCTTGCTTAACTATCTGACTGACAACGGTGATTTAAACCTGCTCTTCACCGGCAAGTTTTCTCTCGAGCATATTCCCATTATCAGTGAGCTGTTGCATCGTAAGGTACTGACCCCAGCCAAATTGACACCGTCCTATATGAACAGTCCGGCCGCACTCAAACGGTTAAAACGTTTACGGGCTGGCCTGTCCCCTATTGACTTGATCCCAACAGGAAAAAGGTAGATACACGTATGTCCAAAGACAAAGAAAAGCCCAATGACAATTATCCGGAGGAACCCCTACTGCCAGAGGAACCCCTACTGCCAGAGGAACCCCCACGTTCAGAAGAACCCCCACGTTCAGAAGAACCCCCACGTTCAGAAGCACCGCCGCGGCCAGAGGCAACAACACAGGTGGAAGAAAAGGTCCCTGAGCCTCTGGAACCCCAGAGTCTGACACCGGAGATTGAGACCGCAGCGGACATCAAACTGACCGACAGAAACTTGGAACGAGGCCACCACGCCATAAAAATTGCATTCTATGTCAATAGCTTAAGGACCGAAGAGTCGGCCTACACCACTACCCGCCTGTCGATGTACGCCCATAACCGGGGACACGATGTTTACTACATTACACCAGAAGATTTCGCCTATGACCCCGATGGAAAAATACGCGCCCGTGTCGTGACCCCGCCCAAGCGTAAGTACAAACAGCTGCGGAGTTACCTCAGTGACCTGAACAGCGAAAAAGCCGGGCGGGAGCGCATTGCCATTGGCGATCTCGACGTGGTGATGTTGCGCAACGACCCCTCCACCGAACCCGGCGCCCGTGCCTGGGCGCAACAGGCAGGCCTGCTGTTTACTCGAGTGGCGTTACAGGAAGGGGTGGTGGTGGTCAACGACCCGATTGGCCTCGCCGCTGCCATGAACAAAATGTACTTCCAGCAGTTCCCGGAAGAGGTGCGGCCGCAGACGCTGATCACCCGCAACCGCGATGATATTCGCAGTTTTGCCGGCGAATTTGGCGACATTGTCATCAAGCCATTACAGGGATCGGGCGGTACCAACGTATTTATGATTCGCAAGGAGCACCGACCGAATTTGAACCAGATGATTGACGCGGTCATTCGAGATGGCTATGTCATCGCACAGGAATACATGAGTGCCGCCGAAGAAGGGGACATCCGCCTGTTTTTGATGAACGGTCAGCCACTGCGTTACCGTGGCCGCTATGCGGCTTTCAGGCGTATACGCACCGGCGACGATATGCGTAGCAATATCCATGCGGGCGGTAAAAAATCCAGGGCCGTTATTGGCGACAGGGAATTGCGTATCGCGGAGATTGTGCGCCCGAAACTGGTCCAGGATGGTATGTTCCTGGTGGGTCTGGATATCGTCGGCAACAAGCTGATGGAAATCAATGTCTTCAGCCCCGGCGGTTTGGGCAGCGCCCAAACCTTTGAGAAAGTCAATTTTTGCACACCCGTACTGGATGCACTGGAACGCAAAGTACGCTATATGGAATTTTACCAACGCAAATTTAACAACATGGAAATGGCGGTGCTCTAGGCAGGCGAATGACAGTCATTCAGGGGGAGCGCCTGATGCACTGCCGTTGCGGCCTCATCTCTTCACGGCCAATTCCCGCTCGCTTTTTATGCCAAATTTTTTCATAGCCATGGCTGCCGGGCAGAACCCGGTAAACGCCTGCTGAAACAAATTGGCACCGACAAAAACGGTAAGCCAGACAAACCAGGGATGCACAAAATAGGTCAACACGACTGAGAGCAGGACCATAAAGCCGGCAAAGGCTTCCACAGAACGTTCCAGAGACATAATCAAACCTCCATCAATAGTTGAATCTTACCTTCAAGTAGGTATTGCTGTTGTCTTCAAACTGGCCAAAAAATGTGTGTTCCTCGTCGCCGCCAAACAGGTTGGCGCCCCAGGTCAGGGTCCAATCGTCACTGTAGCGATAGATAACCTGCGGACGCAGGTAGTAGTCGTCATCGCTCGGTGACAGGAAGGTGAACAGCGACAGGGTGAGCTTGTCCCGATAGGCCCTGTATGTCAGGCGGTTGGTGAGCACATGACGATACTCCTCGGGCTCAAATCCGGGGTATGGGGAATTTTCGCGCAGGGCATCGTAATCCTGTGTCCACTCCAGGTAGTACTGCACACCCACGGTGAAGTTTCTCACCAGTTCCCGTTCATAACCGGCCAGCAGGCGTAGCTGGCTGTTGGGTGTTCGCCAATCTCCACCGTTCTCGTCATTGCGGGAGTGGTAGTAGGCGAACTCGGTGTTAAAGATCCCCGCCGCTAAAGGCCGGCGCAAACTCGCACCCAAAGCGCTCATGGGAGCAAAGGCTGGGGCAAAGTCGGCAGTAAGCGCGGTGGGCTGTTTAAAATAGCCGCGATAGCCGTAGAGAGCGTACTCGATGCCATCGATATTCTTGAAAAGACGTATTGCCAGTTCACCGTTTTCAATGGCGTGATCGGGCTCGATCGCATTGAGGTGGGGATCGGGCGCCACCCTCTTCCCTGCCAGGGGCGAAAAGAAGGAAAAACGTTCACCGCGTATAGAGTTGTCGGCATCAAATTCCGGTGACCAGACGAGATCAATATTGGCCGCGGTGTTATAGAAGGTCAAACGAAGCGCATCGGAGGAGGCTTTCAGGTACTCGTCCTCCCGCCCGGCAAAAAAGCTGACCCAGTCCTTCGGGAAAAGATCGTTCAGGAACAACAGGTCCCCGGTGCCCCAGGTGAGTATTTGGCGGCCCACTTTAAGGTCCAGCGTATCGACTGGCGAGAACGCCAGCGAGAAATCCCTGACCTCGGGGTCGAACTCACGCGCCACCTCATCGTACAGCAAGTCGCCTTTAAAGCTGACAGTGAACCTATCATCAGCCCACTCGGTTTCGATACGCCATCGCGTATCTGCCAGGGTGCGTCTACGATCGATATTGGGATCGCTGTCCCAGCGGCTACCCCAGGCGCCTTCAACAAAGCCGTGCCACTCAAGTCGCGCCTGGTTCTCCGGCTCTGCGTCTTCCCAGTCGTTCCATTCCGTCTCTTGGGAGAGGGAAACCAGCGGAGCCAGAAGCAACAAAACGTAAGTCAGGATTCTCATCCGGTGCCCGCTTCCCATTACCCTTTTGCCGGACGCTTCAGCCACTGTCGTGGCGGTGTGCGCAGCGAGCGTTCGGAGAACAGGTTATCGGGTATTCCGATATCGTAGGCGATAAAGCGGAACTGCATGTCGGTGTACCCCCCGGTTTCCAGGTTGCTGACACGGCTTTGGGTTACCGTGGGATGACCGTCGATGGGCTTGGACTCAAGCACCTCAACCCGCCGATAAACTTTTCCGGCGGCATTGGTGTATTCTATTTTCATGGGCAGAAACGTCTCCCGGTCAATCCAGGTGACGTAACTGACAAATTCCACCTCCGCCGGTACTTTCGGGGTGTGCTTGAGCACATAGGCGGCGTCTGTGGTTTCGATCATTTCATGGATATCCTCTTCCGGACCTCGTCCGGAGACATCCTCGTAAAAGTAATGGGCACCGACAAAACTGGTGCGTTTGTCACCGGCGGAAATACGCTTGACCAAATCCAGTCCCGGCAGGTAGAGCCAGCGGTCATCGTCACGACCCGGGTGTTTCTTTACCAGGTATGAGGTACCACGCACATCCGAAGGATGACTGAAAGCAACCAGAAACTCCTGGTCGCCACCGGACTCTATGTTTCGCCGTAATACGGTAAACTGGCGGCGCTGCTCGCGGCCCTGGCCGTCATGGATCAGCATACGAACCTCGGCACGACCGTCCGCACCGGCGTAGTACGCGGCGAGGTTGGCTTTTTCCACAATTTTGTCCGCATCCTTGAGTGCTTCGCCGACGGACCATGCCGATGCCAAAGCGCCGATTAACAGGCTCGAAGTGAATAGTGCATTTTTCACAACGTTCATGGATGGTTCTCCTTTTTACTGAATCAGCTCTTCCGCAGTTTCGTCCAGCGATAGTTTTTCTTCAGATCCGTTTGTCTTATCGCCTTTATCCTTAAACAAACTACTCCTTGCCCAGCCCATGACCGCCGGTAACAGCACCAGTGTGGCCAGGCCGGAGACTGCCATAATGGCCGCCATAAACGCGCCTACGGTGACATAGGGAACCAGCGGCGCCAAAAACAGAGGCGTAAAGCCCAGGGCAATGACAATCGCGTTGCGCGAAATCGCACGGGCGGGCTCCTCGAACACCTGGCGGGCGGCTTCGTCGAAAGAACCGGTCTGCTGATAGAGGGTCCGCATCCGCTGTATAAAATGAATGGCGAAGTCGACTGAGAGTCCGAGGGTCAGGGACGACAGTACAGCAATAGGCATATCGTAGTCCTTGCCAATCCAGCCGATCAGCCCGTAAACGGCCAGAATCGTCACCGATAGGGGCACCATTGCCAGGAGGCCGAAACGGACCGAGCGGAACAGTAGCACCATCATCACGTAGACCATGGCAAAAGCGCCCAGCAGGCTTTTCAACATCCCCAGTACCATCGCCTCCTGCCAGACGACATTGATATAGGTTTTACCCGCCCATTGCGCTTTTATGCCTTCCGGCAAAGGATGTTCCGCCAGGTAGGCATCCATGGCCTCGATAACCCGCGTCATATCCTGGTTGTCGCCGCTGGTCAGTTGCAACCAGATCGCGGTTGAACGGTAGTCAGGCGTCACCATATGCCACAGATCCTGGGGCCGGTGGGACGATTGGTATTGCAACAGCGTCTGCGCTACGGCGGGCACAGTGTCAGGTATTCGATAGTCCCGTGCTTTGCCGCCATGCAGCTCGCGGTTCACCACCTTCACCACATCCGTGACAGCGTTGGTTTTCCCCACCCAGCCGGTATCCAACAGTGCCTGCTGCAGCGCTTCGATCGTCTGCAACACCTGGGGCCGCTGGAAATATTTTGCCGCCGATTGGGCATCCTCGACGAGCAGCAGCAGCTCTTCAAGCACCGGTTGCACGTCGTCTGGTGCCTCGTACAGAGCGTCATCGATGGCGACGACGAGATCATCAAATCGGGCACTGTCAAAAACATCGGTGCCGGTGATCATAGCGTTGAGCGAGGCCATATCGACACCTTCGGATTCTGCGCGTTGAATCAACGACAGCGCATTGTCGCGAAAAGCGTCAGAGTCGGATCCGCTTTCATAGCTTAAGACCAGGAAGGCGTCGTAAGTGCCGGCAAAATGTTCGTTCAATACCCGATCGGCAATGCGAATACGATGCTGCTCCTTGAACCAACGTACCGGATTGTCGTTGATATTAATCTGTACGACGCCTGCCACACTCGCCCCCAGTACAACCAGCGCGAGGCCGCAAATCAACTTGCCATGTTTGAAGGCAATGCGCCCGCCGTGACGCAATCCTCGGGACAGCGGGGTGTCCGGGGTGCCGGTCGTTTTGAGTCGTTCCAAGGCCGCAAGGCTCTGAGGTTTCATGCGCACCACATAGGCCGGGACAAACGTAATGGTCAGAAGGAATGCCAGCAATACCCCGGTGGCGACGAAGGCGCCGAACACCTGGACTGGCGGAATGGGGGTCAACATCAGAGAGCCAAATCCGATACCGGTGGTCAGGGTGGTGAACAGCATGGGGGTATAAAGGTGTTCCACCACCTCGCGAATGGTCTGCTTGTGGTCACGCCCGGGATCGTATTTGTCAGCGAACTCGGACATGATATGCACCGAATCCACTACCGCTATCGGCATCAGGAAGATCGGGATCATCGAACTCATAATATGGACAGTAAAACCCAGCCCGATCAGCAACCCCATGGTACCGATCACGGTCGCCATGGCCACTACCATCGGCGCAATCACCAACCGCGGGCTGCGGAAAAAGTACCACATCAGTACAAATATCATCAGCCCCGCCAAGGGCGCCGAGATACCCATCTGCACAAACATCTCCACCCCGAAGGTATCCTCGGCCACGGGCAACCCGGTAATGTGGTAGGCGTCCTCCCCCTCCAGCGCCGCGGTCAGTGCCTGGATCTTCATGGAGATCTCGTAGCTCAGGTCCTTGCTCTCGATAGGCACATAGATGGCGGACGCGCGTCCATCTTCGGACACAAGTGTGTTTACCAGCAGGGGTAACCTCTCCACCTTGTCGCGGATATCTCGTGCCTGCAACTCCGATTCCGGGGCCTCCTTCATCATCCACTCGAAGCGGATAGCGCCCCCGGGCGCCTGGGAGATATTGTCGACTATCGCCAAGGACATCAGGTCCGGTGGAATCACACCATCGATGGCGAGGATTTCCCGGCTCAATCGATGCAGGTTATCCAGCGACGCGGCGTTGTATATCCCCATAGGATGGGTGTCGTTGACCATGCCCACCACAATGGCGTCATGAAGTCCAAAGCGCGCTTTCACCAGGTTGTGAAATACACGATCCGGCTGCTCTACCGGCAGCATATTTTCAGGATCGGTGTCGACCTGGATACGCAGGATCTGCAACCCCAGCACGAGTGTCAGCAACGCCGTTAAAAGGTAGATGGCACGCGGACGCTCAACGGCGTTGTGAATCAGCCAGTGTTTCATTGCGTCTCCTTGATTTTATCCAAACCCATAAATTTCAGGACCTGCCGTTCAAAATAGGGCTCGGTCTGTCCGCGCCTGACCTTGCGCAGGAAATACTTTTCAAAACCGACCTTCGCCAGATGCACCCACTTGCCCTTCGCCGCCCAGTTGGTATTGCGGGGCGGGATCTGGGGCATGGCGACGAAAGCCACACCGCCATCGCCGAAATCCGCGAGGCAGAGGGCGTTCCAGGTAGCGCGATGCGACGGTGCCTGACCGTTGATGCCATCGACAATATTATAGGTGGTGGCTGTGACCATGGATTCGATCATATACCCTGTCTTCGGTGTACCCACAGGTACAGGAGAGGGTCCCACTGGCGCAATGGCAACGCCGACGCCGACGGCGTAGATAGTCGGGAATGTCGGGTTGCGCTGGAATTCGTCAACGATCACGAAACCGCGCGGATTGACCAGCCCTTCAATACCGGCGACGGCATCCACACCCTTAAAGGCCGGTAGAACCATGGCGTGAGCGAACTCCAGCCGATGTTCCCGGTAGCTGTCGCGTTCGCCTACTTCCGTAACGAGCATGCCGCCGTCGTAGATTTCGTCGATTCTGGCATTGGTGATCCAGCGAATATGGCGATTACGCAACTCGGATTCCAACATTCCCTTGGTATCGCCGACACCATCCAGGCCGAGGTGACCGATATAGGGTTCCGGTGTGACAAAGGTCATAGGCACCCGGTCTCTGATTTTGCGTTTGCGCAACTCAGTATCGAGGATAAAAGCGTATTCGTAGGCGGGTCCAAAGCAGGAGGCGGCGGGCGCCGCGCCGATAACAACGGGGCCCGGAGACTTCGCGAAGCGCTCGAAATCCCGATTGGCGAGTGCTGCATGACCGGTCTTGCAGATAGACGCAGTAAAGCCTTCGGGGCCCAGGCCAGGCACTTCATCAAAGGCGAGCTTAGGCCCGGTGGCTATAACCAGGTATTCGTAGTCGATCTTTTTCCCATCTTCGAGTTCAACCGACTGTTGCTCCGGCAGCACCCGTTTCGCGGGTTGGTTGATAAATTCTATACCGTGTTTTTCCATCAACGGCACCAGTGGAACGGTAATCTGTTCTTCCTTGCGCCAGCCAACGGCCACCCACGGGTTGGAAGGGGTGAACTCGAATCGATCGCTGTCACTGACCAGGACCAGGCGGTCGTCTCTCCCCCGCAACTGTTGCTTCAGTTCAAATGCCTGCGAAATGCCACCCACTCCGGCGCCGAGAATAACAATGGTACTCATGGTCGACCTCCTCCAATCCAGAATATGCCGGGGCCGATTTCCCCGACGCCTGTATAGCCCTTACCCACTTTTCACCCATCATCCTTTTATCTACAAATCATTATATTAGTCTTTACTAATTTAGTCTATACTGTTTTAGGGTTTTCTTAAATTTGTATCGGTGATATGATCCGGAGGCTGAATTGGATGCCCCCAATGAGAGAAAATGTCCATTGACTGAGTTGACCGCTTTCAAACCCGAAGAAATGCGCGCCCACGCTGGCAACGCTGAGAGACTTCTAAAGGCGCTTGCCAACCAGAATCGACTGATGGTGCTTTGTACACTGATGGATAATGAGCTTTCGGTGGGGCAGCTCAACGACAGGATCGACTTGAGCCAATCGGCGCTCTCGCAACATCTCTCGGTACTCAGACGGGATGGGTTGGTTAAAACCCGACGGGAATCCCAAACGATTTTCTATTCCATTGCCGATCAGGGCGCCGTGCGCATTCTCGAAGTGTTACACGATTTGTATTGCCGGTAGTCGCCGGAGACAACACCATCCTTTTTAGTGGCCGGCAGGCCTGGCCTAATCTCCGAAGCTATCGCTACTGTAGTAACGACCATGGGTAAACCGACAGAAGAAGCGCCCCAGCTCCGGGTGATCAATCTGGCTCATGTCGTTACTGAGTACCAGATGCCGCTCCGCCACATAGGTGGCATGCAGAGCCTTGTCAACCAGAACGTGGTACCAGGGTTGATCTTTGGGTGGTCGTGATTTGGCTACCGTTTCGTACCACTCGTCAGACAGGGAGAAAGTCGCGTCAACATCGATAATCACCCCGCGGTAACCGAAGCGCAGATGCTCGACAATTTGACCGGGTTGGAACTTTGCGACACTGCTCATTGCCACTGGTCCCTTTTCTGGCAGAGGGGGTTGGTGACTCAATATTGCACTCATGCCTATTTTCCGCCTTTTTTCCCGCCTCGAACAGTGGGCAGAACTAAGATTGCAGGAATGACACTAAATGCTGCGATTTAGGCAATCCATTAACCAGCCTTCAGTTGGCCTTATAGCGTTGGTCCCTGTACCCTTGGTCTCTCCTTGGTCTCTATACCCTTGGCCTCTATTCAATTAGCCAGTATCTGAAGTATTGTCAAGAAAAGGCGGAGCATTACCGCTCCGCCAGTACCCGTTTAAGGACATCCGGACTGCGCCAGCGATTGCCATAGAGTCGCAGGGTGTACACAAATGCGATGGCGATAATGGTCGCCACAAATATGCCCCAGGACGTCCGCGGACCAAAGTCCAGGACTTTTATGGCCAAAAACTGTGCCGACAACATTAGCCAGTGTAATAACACCGAGGCACGCATCAGCCAACGAGTGTCACCGGCGCCCCGCAAGACACCGCCGACCACCAGGATGACGGCGTCCGCCATCACGTAACTGGCAAGCCCCATCATCATAAAGGTCGCCAGCGTTCTGATCTCTGCGTAATCCACCCCCGGCGTGATTAACAATTCCACCAGCGGTTGCCGACAGAGCACAAAAATCACGGCCAAAATCGACGAATACGTCAAACCCAGCAAGAACGCGGCATTAATGATCTTGTCCACCCGGTCCATAATGCCAGCGCCAACAAACCGGCCGGTAAGGCTGATAACACCGATATTGAGGCCAGTCATAGGGACGAACGACAGGATATCCCAGTTAAATACAATGGCTGCCGAAGCCCCCTGCACGACGCCGTAGGACTGGAACATCAATAGAAACAGATTAAACGCCGCCACGTTCAAAAACAGTTCTAAACCAGACGGCAAACCCAATTTCAACTGACGTTGAACAATCTCCCTGTCGGTGACAAACGATTTCATTACCGCGAACTGCGCCCTGTGCTTGGGTTCAAAATAAAAATACCCAAACAATAACAGTGAAAACACTGTGCTGATCAATGTTCCCAGAGCGGCTCCCACGATTCCCATTGCCGGCGCGCCGAACTTGCCAAAGATCAATGCATAAGACAACGGGATATTGACCAGTACCCCAAGGGTGTCAGCTATCATAACCGTGCGGGTGCGTCCAATACCGGAAAAGTAGGAAGCAATAGCCGTTTTGCTCAGGGTAATCAATGCGCCCCACATCAACACTTGATAGTAGGACTTTTCCAACCTGGCCTGATTCGCCTCATGCTCCATCGCGGTAAACAGATGCCCAACACCGAAATTGATCAGCAGCAGCAACGGCACGCTCAACAGAATCAGTATCAAACACTGGGTCACTACCCGGGTACACTTGCTCCATTGCCCGGCACCGTAATATTGGGCCACCAGCGCGTTGGCATAAGAGAGCACACCAATAAACAGCGAGAGGCTAAAGAATGATGCCACACCACCGCCCAGGGCGGCGGCCATATGCGTCGGGCTTATCAACGACATGAAATAGCGGTCGGTAAAAATCATTACCGCAAACGCGCCCTGGGAGATCACCATGGGTATGGCGATTACAATCAGTTCCCGTAACGCCTTATTATCAACTCGAACAATTCCCAGCATAATTTCCTCCCTGTTATACTCGTTAAATCAGTTATTACTTAAAATTGCGACAAGTTCGATATCATCGTCATGATCCATGTCTTCCTCCCTATTATTTCCGCGTGGTAGTGATACTTCAGGTTTTTTACTTTTCCTCGGGCACAAAGTCCCCCCCCCTCCACTGAATCAGCGGAGTACTCGATTTCCGGGCATAAAAAAACCCGGAGGGTGATTTGCCTTCCGGGTTTCCTGGGAAAGGATGGAAGGCTTATCCGCCTCCCACTTTCATAAGAGACGTTACGAAATCATTTTGCACAGGCCCACGACAATGGTCGCAGCCAACGACCAACAACCCGTAATCGGGTTATGACGCAAGCGCGATGCCATGCTGTTGAATTCGTAAAAAATCATGAAAATATTCCTCGTCTGAAGATAAAGACAAGCCTATCGTGAAACGTTCAAAAGTCAACCGTTTTTGAGAAACAATTTTAATGAATTACACACTGTACTCATCTCAACTATTTACAAAAAGGTCATCTTAGAAAAGGTCATCAATTTCTTTACCATGAAAGCTAACGGCGTTATTAGATCGATGTCTATCAACCCGCATCAACTGAATTGTGGAGCCAGCGTCTAATATCGTAGGCATTTTCAACCAGCCCATGACCCCGGACCGGAACACTGGTGTTAGCTATGGTGTTAGAGGGTTCAGTTCGACTTTGACAGTGACTACTGCGATAATGCCGGCCATTCATTACCCCTGTACCCAAGGGCATGCCACCAATAACAAACTCAAAGAATGTGTTATTTCTCACCCTGCTTCCGTTATCTGGTCTTTATATTCGCTTGCTACGCGACCGTCGCACTTGGCGCCGACCAGACCGGAACTTATGTCGGCGCCAAAGTCTGCGGCAGCTGTCATGCCGAGCAGTATAAGCGCTGGAAGGGTTCCCACCACGACTGGGCCATGCAGCCCGCCACCCGGGAGACAGTGCTGGGAGACTTCAACAATGCACGCTACGAACACAACGGCCAGATAAGCCTGTTTAGCCAAAAAGAGGGTCGATTCTATGTGACAACCGAAAACACCCAGGGGCAGCAGGAGAAATTTGAAATTCGCTATACCTTTGGCGTCTATCCACTACAACAGTACCTGATCGGTTTTGAAGACGGCCGCTACCAGGCCTTTAGCGTGGCGTGGGATGCACGCCCCGTCACCGAAGGCGGACAACGCTGGTTTCATCTCTATCCCGATGAAACCAGCGCTCACGACGACCAGCTGCACTGGACCGGCCCCTACCTGAACTGGAACAGCCGTTGCGCGGAATGTCACTCCACCAATTTGCGCAAGAATTATGATGCGGAGACTGACAGTTACGATACCCGCTGGAGTGAAATCAATGTGGCCTGCGAGGCCTGCCACGGTCCCGGCAAAAAACACCTACAGTGGGCCACCGAAGGGAGCAAGGACACAATTGCCAATGCCGGTTTCCAGTGGGATCTACGCGCTGTTGGCAGCTGGTTAAGACGACCCGGCGAAGCAACGGCCAAGCACCAGGTAAAAGAAGAAAAACAGTCATCGGGTTTGGGGCGCCAGATCGATGCCTGCGGTGGCTGCCATGCCCGTCGCAGCATCATAGGCCGGGAGCATCAAGGCCACCCCTTTACCGAGACCTACCAGCTCAGTCTGCCACAAACACCGCTATACCATGCCGATGGGCAGATATTGGATGAAGACTATGTAGTGGGCTCTTTTCTACAGAGCAAGATGTTCCATAACGGGGTGGAATGCAGCAACTGCCACGATCCCCACAGCCTAAAACTAAGAGCGTCGGACAATGGCGTCTGCGCCCAGTGTCATAACCCTTCGGTGTTCGACGGTCCTCAGCACCATCACCACCCCAAGGGTAGCAGTGGTACAGTCTGTGCAAACTGCCATATGCCTGAAACAACCTACATGGTAGTGGATCCGCGCCGGGACCACAGTATTCGAATACCCAGGCCCGATCTGTCACTTCAACACGGGACCCCCAACGCCTGCACCCGCTGTCATCGACAGCAAACCGACAAGTGGGCGGCCGATACCATGGACCAGTGGTTGGCGCAGGGCAAAAAAAGCCTTAGACCCCATTTCAGTGAGCGCCTGGCGGCAGGCCAGGGAAGCAACCCCGACGCCGTCCAACTGATGCAACTGGCCACAAACCCCGGCGAACCGGGAATCGCACGCGCCGCCGCCGTGGCGCAGTTGCAGCAACACCCTGGCCCCGAGGCACTGTTAACTGTTCAGACAAACCTCAATGCAACTGACCCGATGGTTCGTCGTGCCGCGGTGGACGCCATGGGAATGGCTTCTCCGGAACAGCGACAAGCGGATCTGTCGCCCCTGATGACCGACAACAGTAAGTTGGTGCGGCTGGGTGTCGCTGCCCAGTTGGCCAGTTTGGATCCGCGACAACTCCCGGAGAAACAACGACGGCAATTGCTGGCATTATTCGACGAATATCGAGAGGCACAATTGATCAACGCCGATATGCCGGCGGCACAAGTCAACCTAGGACTGTTCTACAGCGCCCGCGGCCTTTGGGACCAGGCAGAAGAGGCTTACCGCAAGGCCCTCAAGCTGGACCCAAAGCATATTCCGGCCCGACTCAACCTGGCCGATCTGTACCGCCAGCTGGAGCGGGAGTCAGAGGGAGAGGCGCTGTTGCGCAAAGCCACACAACTGGCCCCCGAACAGGCAACGGTTCACCATGCGCTGGGTCTGTTGCTGGTACGGCAAAAACAGTATGAAAAAGCGTTGCCTTCGCTGCAGCGGGCTGCTGAACTGGCTCCGGAGGATATTCGCTATGGTTATGTGTATGCGGTGGCACTTAATTCCCAAGGCAAATCATCGGCTGCCATCGCGGTGTTGAAAAAAATCGACCAACGCTATCCCAACCGGCCGGAGATTTTGCAGACATTGATCGATATATTGGCGCGTCAATCGCAATGGAAGGCGGCATTGATGTACGCCGAGCGCCTGCAAGAGCAACAGCCCGAGAATGATTCACTTCGGCGCTGGATCGACTACTTGCGCTCAAAACAATAGCGCGGACAAATATCAGGCAGTCTCATCCAGAATAGCCAGCGACAAAAAGGCTGCTAACAGGCATATGGAAACAACCAGCGGGACCACCGGCACAAAAATGGTGACCGTTGCTACGCCGCCCCACAGATGAAGCACAATACGCTGTTTGGTGCGATACTTGGACGTAAAACGCCGTCGGTGAAAGTGACCGGGATCGGGTCTTGTGCAGAATATCCAGCCAGGCAGAACGAAAAGCCAAAACAAGTCCCAATAAAATCTTATCATGGTGCTGAGCATTTCTACCTCTCTGCCAAAATCTCTCCCTTTAATACCCAGTATAGAATGAAAATCTGGCAGTTTGCGGCGCAAAACTCATCGATACACGTCAAATGGCATTACACACTGACGTCTATAGACCCTGAGCTTTTATCCGTTTGACGACGCCCACCTCCGGAGCGCATATCCATCAAGGTGTCTTTCCTTTGTCTGCGTCGATCCTTGTGTTTACGCCGATCACTGACAGGTACTTTCGGCGAGTCGTCTCCCGCTTCTGTCACTGCGAGATTCCCCTCCCCCGACTGGCTGCTGGGCGTAATCTTCTTTTTGGATAATGGCGTTGTTGCGGATGGCGGTAATGTCGAGCCAATATTTATCATTTCTCAATCCTTCGCGAAAAAATAAACAGGTGCTGAGAAGACTATCGACTTGAGACAGAAAAACTTGAAGGCTTAAAGTAAATTGCCCCATCTTGGGGCTCAAAAAATTCAATATCGCGCAAATTGTCAGGCTATTGGCCAAACCACTTGAGCTTGGGGTGAAGTTTTACCACGTCACCGATTATCAACAAGGTAGGAGCGTGTACGTCGCTGTTTTCCACAATGCCAGGCAGGTTGCTCAAGGTGCCGGTAAATACACGCTGTTCCCGGGTCGTCCCCTTTTCCACCAACGCTGCGGGAGTGTCAGCGTCGCGCCCGTGCTCTATCAGCGCCCGGCAAATAACCGACAAGCCCTTAAGGCCCATATAGAACACCAGGGTCTGCGAGGGTTCCAGGAGTTCCGGCCAGTGAAGATTAATGCTGTCATCCTGCAAATGGCCTGTGATGAAGCGGACCGATTGGGCATGATCGCGATGGGTCAAAGGGATACCGGCATAAGCGGCGCAGCCGGAAGCAGCAGTGATACCAGGCACGACCTGAAACGGAATCCCGTGCTGTGCCAGGAGTTCGATCTCCTCCCCCCCGCGCCCGAAAATAAAGGGGTCTCCGCCTTTTAAGCGTAAGACCCGCTTACCCTGTTTTGCCAGGTCCACCAGTAGCTGATTGATCTCACCTTGTGGTACCGCATGTTGAGACCGGCGCTTACCCACATAAATGCGGTCGGCGTCTCGACGCACCAGCTCCATCACACCCTCGGATACAAGGCGGTCATAAAGTACCACATCGGCTTTTTGCATTAACCGCAAAGCCCGAAATGTCAGCAGATCCGGATCGCCGGGACCGCCGCCAACAAGATAGACCTCCCCTTGTTTGATCGGGGTGGGTTGTGCCAATTGCTGCTCCAACACCTGTTCGGCAGCGGCCATATCGCCGCCCAGGGCTTTTTCAGCCGCTTGGCCTTCAAAGGCATCCTCCCAAAAATGACGTCGCTGATCCGGGTCCCGGAAGGCCTTTTTCACCCTATCGCGAAAACGGGCGGCCAACTGCGCCAGTTGGCCGTATGCAGCCGGTACCAGAGATTCGATCCGGGCACGCAATTGCCGGGCCAGAACCGGGGCCTGGCCACCACTGCTGATGGCGATGGTCAGGGGGGCGCGGTCGATAATAGCCGGGGTAATAAAGGTGCAGAGATCGGGATTGTCCACCACATTGACCGGCAGCTGTCGGGCCTTGGCGTCAGCTGAAACCCGCCGATTGAGATTATGGTCATCGGTGGCTGCAATCACCAGGCGACAACCATCCAGGTCTTCCGCCCGGTAAGGCCTGCACCTGTGTTCTCCCTCGTATTCAGCTAACAATTGGGTCAACTCTTGGGTAATATCGGGCGCCACCACAGTCAGTGACGCACCGGCCCTAAGCAGCAAGCGGGCTTTGCGACAGGCGACAGAGCCCCCACCCACCAGCAGACAACGTTGGCCTTTGATATCAAAAAAAAGCGGTAGGTACTCCATACGCCTGCCTTCTAATAGGAACCGCTAGCAGATTTTCTCCATCCCCCTCATATAGGGACGCAGGACTTCGGGCACAAGCACGCTGCCGTCTGCCTGTTGGTAGTTTTCAAGAATAGCCAGTAACGTGCGTCCAACGGCCAGGCCGGAGCCATTCAGGGTGTGCAACAGTTCCGGCTTGCCGGTTTCCGGATTGCGGTACCGGGCTTTCATTCGGCGGGCCTGGAAGTCGCGGAAACTGCTGCAGGACGAGATTTCGCGGTACTTATTCTGGGATGGCACCCAGACTTCGATATCGTAGGTTTTGGCCGCGGAGAAACCAATATCGCCACCGCAGAGGATTACCGTACGGTAGGGCAATTCCAGTTTTTGCAAAATGGTTTCGGCGTGTTGGGTTAGATCCTCCAGCGCCTGATCAGATTGCTCGGGGCGGACAAATTGCACCAGTTCCACTTTTTCGAACTGGTGCTGTCGGATCATGCCGCGGGTGTCCTTACCGTGACTCCCGGCCTCGCTGCGGAAACAGGGCGTGTGACACACCATTTTTAACGGCAACTCTACCGAGGTATCGAGAATCTCATTACGCAGTATATTGGTCACCGGCACTTCGGCGGTGGGGATCAGGTAAAAGTCTCGATCGTCTCGCAGCTTGAACAGATCTTCCTCAAACTTGGGCAGTTGGCCAGTACCGTACAGAGAATCCTTATTGACCACGAACGGCACCTGAACCTCCTGGTAGCCGTGCTCCTCAATGTGCACATCCAGCATAAACTGGATCAGAGCCCGGTGCATTCGGGCAATTCCGCCACGCATTACCGCGAAACGGGCACCGGTCAATTTGGTGGCAGTTTCAAAATCCAGTTCGTTATTGCGGGCGCCGAGGTCGACGTGATCCTTGATCTCAAAGTCAAATGTACGGGGCGTACCCCAAGTGCGGATCTCGACATTATCATCTTCATCCTGCCCTTCAGGGACTTCGTCAGCGGGGATATTGGGCACACCGCTCAACAGTTCATCGAGCGCCGACTGGACCACGGCCAGTTCTTTCTCCGCTGCAGCGAGATCCTGCTTTAGCTGATCCACTTCCTGCAACAACGGTGCAATGTCCTCCCCGGCAGCCTTGGCTTTACCGATATTTTTGGCGCGACTGTTGCGTTCCTGCTGGAGAGTCTCAGTTTTCACCTGCACGGATTTGCGCTGCTCTTCCAGCGCGGTCAGTTGGGCAACATCAAGGGTAAAGCCGCGCTTTTTCAACACGTCGGCAACGGCTTCGGGATTGGTGCGAACAAGTTTGGGATCTAACATGGTTTTATCAACAATCGTTCAAAGTTGTGAAAATGTGGAAATTCAAGGAAAAATCTATGCTATAGCAGCTTCAGCGTCAGGTTGACGGAGAGGGCCACTGCCACCAAACTGGTGAAAACACTGAGCGCCACGTAACCGAAGGCCGCTGTGACATGCCCATTCTGCCAAAGGTTCAACGCATCCAGCGAAAAGGTGGAGAAGGTGGTAAATGCACCCAGGAATCCCGCCATGAGGAAATTTCGCCACTCTGCCGGCAGGATACCTCTTTCAATAATCAGCACGTAAAATACCCCCATCAGCAGGGAGCCCAACACATTGACAATCAGTGTTCCCAGCGGAAAACGGTTTTCGAACAAGGGGTAGGCATAGCCGGTCACGGCATAGCGCCCCATGGCCCCCAGTGCTCCCCCAATAGCCACGGCCAACCACTGCATTAAGTTTTATCCTGATCCCCAGTGTTAGTATTGCTGGCGCTACCGCTGTAGCGTTGAAACTCGCTGGCCTGATCCAGTTGGCGAAAATGCGCCAGCTTTTCCCGGATTTTGACCTCTAACCCCCTCTTCACCGGAAAATAGTACTGCCGTTCAGCAATCGCTTCTGGCAGGTAATTTTCGCCGGCTGCATAACCGCCCGGTTCATCATGGGCGTATCGGTATTCAGCCCCGTAGTCCAGCGCCTTCATCAATTTCGTCGGCGCATTGCGCAGGTGCAGTGGCACCTCGTAGCTGGGAAGTTGCTTGACATCCGCCAGTACGCGATTGAAGGCATTATACACGGCATTGCTCTTGGGTGCCGCCGCCAAATAAGCCACAGCCTGGGCGATGGCCAGCTCACCCTCCGGGCTGCCCAGCCTTTCCTGGGTATCCCAGGCACTAAGGGCGATTTGCAGGCCGCGGGGATCAGCGTTGCCAATATCCTCACTGGCCATGCGCACCACACGGCGGGCAATATACAAAGGGTCACAGCCGCCGTCGAGCATACGGGCCAACCAGTAAAGCGCCCCATCCGGCGACGATCCTCGTACCGCTTTGTGCAACGCGGAGATTTGGTCATAGAACTGATCTCCGCCCTTATCAAATCGGCGCACATCCCCTGCCAGGACCTCTTCCAATACACTCTCGTCTATGTAAAAAGCGCCGTCCACCTCATCGGCGAGGTCCGAGGCGATCTCCAACAGGTTGAGGCACTTGCGGGCATCACCATCGGCGGCATAGGCGAGTTGTTTTTTGACCTCATCACTGAGCATCAGCGAGCGTTGCCCGAGACCACGTTCGGTGTCACTTAAAGCCTGTTCCATGACCTGGCACAATTGTGCCTCACCCAGACCGCGAAGCACATAAACCCGGCACCGGGACAGGAGAGCATTATTGAGTTCAAACGAAGGGTTTTCAGTGGTGGCGCCAATAAAGATAAAGGTCCCGTCCTCCACGTAGGGCAGAAACGCATCCTGTTGCGCCTTGTTAAAACGGTGAACTTCGTCGACAAACAGGATGGTCTGGCGCCCACCCATGCTACGTTCCTGTTTGGCGATCGCCACCGCCTCACGAATCTCCTTGACGCCCGCCAGTACCGCTGAGAGGGTTTCGAAGCGGGCATCGGCCTGGTCCGCCAGCATACGCGCCAGCGAGGTTTTTCCCACACCCGGCGGCCCCCAAAACACCATCGAGTGGAGCTGGCCTTTCTCTATCGCTTCGCGCAGGGGTTTGCCCGCCGCCAGCAAATGCTCCTGGCCAATATAGTCATCAAGATTGCGCGGACGCATTCTCGCTGCGAGCGGCTGGTAACCACTCTGCACCTGACTGAAAAGATCACTCATAGGGGCAGGAAACTCAGGACTGTTCGTCGATCAAGACATCGGTACCGGGCGGGGCTTCGAAACTGAACTGGCTGTCATCCAGACGCGTATTGGCCTCCAAACCGCCCAAGGCAAAATTCGTTTCCTGCCCCAGGCTATCCATGATTCGCATTCCGGACAACAGTCCCCCGTTAAAGCTCAATTCCAAGGCAACGAACAACGGCTCTTCCGCTCTGGGAATCAGCTGGAAGGACGGTCTGTCGCTGCCTTTGTCGAGGCGTGTAATGTGATAATTCTGTACCAATTCCCCCAGGCCACCGCTCAGTAGCAGCGCCGGTGTTTGCTGCAGTTGACCGTCAAAGGCGCGAATGGTCACCTGCTCCAGATCCGGGTCGTATAGCCAGAGTGTCTTTTGATCGCACACCAGCAGTTGTTCAAACGGCGTCAGTGTGTGCCAACGAAACTTTCCCGGTCGCTGCATTGAGAAACTGCCGCGACTCTCCTGCAGTAATTCTCCGTCCCGGTCTTTGAGGGTCTGGGTAAAAGTACCGGACAGGTTATCCAGTTTCCCGAGCAGGGATTGCAGCGCCAAGGCATCGGCATGGGCGGTCGCTGTTTGCGGCTCTGCGTGAACTGCCGCGGATAAAGACAGGATTATCAGCAACCACAGGGATACCGGCAGGTGTTTAAGATTGAGTGCGAGAGCCAAGATATTTTCCTATTAAAAGTCGATCAGTTTTTCGGCGGCGGTGGTGCCAGAACTTCCCGATTTCCGTTTGATCCCATTTCGCTGACCACCCCGGCAGCCTCCATGGCTTCGATCAGGCGTGCAGCCCGGTTGTAACCGATGCGCAGGCGTCGCTGGACGGATGATATAGAAGCTTTACGCGATTCGGTGACAATAGCCACCGCTTGATCGTACAGCGCATCTGACTCACTGTCGCCACCCTCTTCATCCCCCTCGGTCGCAATACCGGGTACCGGAATGCTGTTGGTACTCTCATCCACAACGCCCTCCAGGTAATTGGGCTCCCCTCGACGCTTCCAATCCTGAACGACTTTGTGCACTTCGTGGTCGTCCACAAAGGCGCCGTGCACGCGAATCGGGACGCTGGTGCCGGGCGGCAGATAGAGCATATCACCATGCCCCAGCAGTTGTTCGGCACCGCCCTGGTCGAGGATGGTGCGTGAATCCACCTTCGAGGATACCTGGAACGCCATACGCGTGGGTACGTTGGCCTTGATCAGGCCGGTAATAACATCCACCGAGGGGCGCTGGGTTGCCAATACCAGGTGAATACCTGCGGCACGGGCTTTCTGGGCAATACGGGCTATCAACTGCTCCACCTTCTTGCCGACGATCATCATCATGTCGGCAAATTCGTCGATGACGATCACAATCGACGGCAGGGTTTCCAAGTCTGGTGGAGTGGCCTCTTCTTCGCCCGGTTCATAGTGCTCTTCGGGTTTCCAAAGCGGGTCCTTGAGGGGGTTGCCCGACTTGATCCCCTCCTCCACCTTGCGGTTAAAACCGGCCAGGTTTCGCACGCCGAGCGCCGCCATGAGTTTGTATCGGCGCTCCATTTCTCCGACACTCCAACGCAGACCGTTGGCGGCGTCCTTCATATCGGTAATAACAGGTGTCAGCAAATGTGGAATGCCCTCATAGACGGACAGTTCCAGCATTTTCGGGTCAACCAGAATCAAGCGCACTTCTTTGGGCGTGGCTTTGTACAACAGGCTCAACAGCATGGTGTTGACGCCCACAGATTTACCGGAACCGGTGGTACCCGCCACCAACAAATGCGGCATTTTGGCGATATCCGCCACCACGGGTTCGCCTGCGATATCATGTCCCATGGCGATACTGAGCGGCGATTTTGCATTGTCATAGGCTGCCGATGACAACACCTCGCTCAAGCGCACGATCTCGCGATGCTCGTTGGGGATTTCGATGCCCACCACGGATTTTCCCGGTATCACCTCTACTACCCGCACACTGATCACAGCAAGTGAGCGCGCCAGGTCTTTGGCCAGGTTGGTAATACGGCTGACTTTTACCCCGGGTGCCGGTTGCAATTCAAAGCGGGTGACTACCGGACCCGGCAATACAGAGACCACTTCCGCAACGATGCCGAAGTCCTTCAGTTTCAACTCCAGAAGCTTGGACATCGCCTCCAGTGATTCTTTGGAATAGCCCTTGCCATCCTGCTTGTCCGACGGGTCCAACAGACTCAACTGGGGCAGTTCCCCAACCACTGGCGCATCGAACAGGGTGGCTTGTTTCTCCTGTTCCAGCCGTGGACTGGGTTTGGGCTTTTTGGGGGGCGGCGCGATTTTGGGCGGTGTCCGCGTCGCTTCAGCTTTCACCTGTTTTTCGATGGCGACCTGGCGGAGCTTTTGGGATTCCCGGGCCTGTTTCCTTTCCTGTTGACGGCGGCGCTGCTGGGCAAACCAAAAACCGGTACGATCGATAATCAACAGGGTTAAACGCCCGGTTTCGTCCATCAGCGCAAGCCAGGACAAATCGATAAAGATGGTCAAGCCGAAGAGGAAAACAGCCAGTAACATCAAAGTCCCGCCAACAAAGCTAAACGCCGACTCCACGCCATTGGCCACAGAAGCCCCGAGTAGACCGCCATTGGAGAAAGGTAGGTTTGCAACGGTCGACTCGTAGTGCAATGCCGCCAGGCCTGTACCCGCGACCATAACCAGCACCAGTCCCACAGTCCGCAGCCCTAACAACACGGGATCAAAGCCACGGGAGAGTTCGCGCTCCCGAAATACCAGCCAGGCCCGGTAGGCAAGCATCACGGGGAACAAATAAGCCAGATAACCGAACAGGGAGAAGAAAACATCGGCCAGCCAGGCCCCTGCCGGACCGCCGGCATTATGGAGATTGTCGCTGATGCCAGTCCTTGACCAGCCCGGGTCGTCCGGACTATAGGAAAACAGCGCCATCAAAAGGTAGACACAAGCCGCCACCAGGCCGATCAGAGCCCCCTCTTTCAGCATTCGAACCAGGAGCTTCGCTCCATGTGCCGGCTCGCCACCGCCAACGGCAGCGTTTGAACTATTACTTGATTTCACCCATCGGGTCCCTAAATTAGGAAAAGAGATGCGAATTCCGGCGCTCGGCGCCTAATTATGGTTCGTGTCTATTGTAATGACTGACACCTATTTTTCTAGCGGATTCAGCCGCTTAGACAACTTTTTTGGCGTAATACATCACAAGACGAAAAGCCGCCGGAAATAGTTACCATTGCAGGAATTGATAAATTCACTCAATTCAATAAATAGTGGCATACAATTTTGCTAGCCTTTATGGATTCACTTATCATAGCCGCCTGCCTAAGCATCTGAATTTCAAGGGCTTATCCCTGTGAACAATTGTTGGCCAGTACGGAGCGCCTTATACCGGCTGGCCTCCGGACGAGTAGCAAGTCCGCAACTGTACCAGAAGAGCCGACCCGATACGGCAGCAACGGAATAAGCCACACCGAATGACACGTAAGCAAATCAACAGGACATCGCCATGAGTGAAGTACAGCACCACCGTTTGATTATCCTGGGCTCGGGCCCCGCTGGTTACACGGCGGCCATCTACGCCGCCCGCGCCAACCTCAGCCCGGTGGTGATTACCGGCATGCAACAGGGTGGACAGCTCACCACCACGACAGACGTTGAAAATTGGCCGGGTGGTATACCCGATCTGCAAGGGCCGGACCTGATGGTCCAGATGCAGCAGCACGCCGAGCGTTTTGACACCGATGTCATCTTTGACCATATACACGAAGCGGATCTGAGTCAGCGTCCTTTCACCCTTAAGGGCTCCAACACCTATACCTGTGACGCTCTGATTATCGCCACCGGTGCCTCCGCTCAGTATCTGGGACTGCCTTCAGAACAGGCGTTTATGGGACGCGGTGTCAGTGCTTGCGCCACTTGTGACGGCTTTTTCTATCGCGACCAGAAGGTGGCGGTGGTGGGCGGAGGCAATACCGCAGTGGAGGAAGCCCTTTACTTGTCAAATATCTGTGGTGAAGTCACCCTGATTCACCGACGCGACGCCCTGCGGGCCGAAAAAATCCTGCAAAAGAAGCTGTTTGACAAAGTCGAGAACGGCAATATCCGCATACTCTGGGATAGCACCCTCGATGAAGTCCTGGGCGATGATGCCGGAGTTACCGGGCTGCGGGTCAAGAGCACCAAAGACGGATCCACCAGCGAGATTGACGTTCAGGGGGTATTTATCGCCATTGGCCATAAACCCAATACCGATATTTTTCAGGGACAACTTGAAATGCGGGATGGCTACATCGTGGTCAACAGCGGTCTGGAAGGCAATGCCACCGGCACCAGTACACCCGGTGTATTTGCTGCCGGAGACGTGGGTGACCACGTCTACCGCCAGGCGGTTACCTCCGCGGGGGCCGGCTGTATGGCGGCCCTGGATGCGGAAAAATTCCTCGACGATCTGGGCTAATCCGCCCTATGACCCAAATCCCCTGGCTGGATTCTGAGGAGATTTGGTTCCCCTCCCCGGATTCGGCGCTGGAGACTCCCAACGGGCTTCTGGCGGCGGGCGGGGACCTCAGCAGCGAGCGGCTGATCGATGCCTATTGCCAGGGGATTTTCCCTTGGTATGAAGAGGGTCAGCCCATCCTTTGGTGGACCCCAAGTCCGCGCGCCGTATTGCTGCCGGGCGACCTCCACATCTCCCGTAGTCTGCGCAAAACCTTGCGCAAGGCCCCCTTCCGTATCACGGCCGACACCCACTTTCGCGAAGTGATCGACGCCTGTTCCGAGGCAAGGGAATACACCGAAGGCACCTGGATTACAGCCGAGATGAAAGATGCCTATTGCGAACTCCATCGACGGGGTGTCGCCCATTCCGTGGAAGCCTGGCAGGGCGAACACCTGGTTGGCGGTCTTTATGGTATCGCCTTGGACAAGGTATTTTTTGGCGAGTCCATGTTCAGTCGAGTCACTGATGCCTCCAAGGTGGCTTTTGTACACCTGGTCGGGCAACTCGAGCAATGGGGTTTTCAACTGATTGACTGCCAGGTCAGCAGCGATCATTTGAACAGCCTCGGCGCCTGTGAAATTCCCCGCCATCAATTTCAACAATTGCTGATAAACTATATAAAGAGAGACAGGATATTTAGCGTTAGCAAAGAAGAGACCAACCTGCAGAAACACTGGCGCTTAACCTATTCTTACCAGTAGATTGTTGTGACGGATTTATCCAGTATCAGGCTGTTTGCCACGCATCCACATACCTGTAGCTACCTGGAAGACCAGGAAGCCACCACGATATTTGTCGACCCCACAGCAGAAGTGGACGTCCATCTGTACAGCCGACTGTCAGAAATCGGCTTTCGCCGCAGTGGCGCCCACCTCTATCGCCCCCACTGCGCCACCTGCCGGGCCTGTATCCCCGCGCGCATCCCAGTCGACAAATTCAAACCCAACCGTCAACAACGGCGCTGCTGGCATCGAAACCAGGACTTATCAGTCAAACAGGTCAACAGCATCAGCACCATGGAGTATTACGATCTTTATGAACGTTATATAACGGAGCGTCACAGCGATGGCGATATGTACCCGCCATCAAAGTTACAGTTTGACGCCTTTTTGACCAGTGAATGGGGTGCAACCCGCTACTTTGAATTCCGTGAGCGCGATCAACTCCTGGCGGTGGCCGTTAGCGACGAAATGGATACAGGGTTATCGGCGGTTTACACCTATTTCAATCCTGACGAAAGCCGCCGCAGCCTGGGTGTATTCGGGATTCTCTTCCAGATTAACAAAGCGCGTGAGTTGGGATTAAAACACCTATACTTGGGTTATTGGATCAAAAAGTGTGCAAAAATGAGTTACAAAACCCAGTATCGCCCGCTGGAATTGATGATCGATCGCGAATGGAAACTGCTGAAGTGAAGCTGTCACAAGGACGCGTTTTGATTTGACGCTCAATAAATACACGATTCCCCGGAATTAGCCGCCTTTCCCCTTGGCTCCACTGCCTAATTAGGGCACAATTCACGCCTGCTCAAATAGGGGTCCTCCCCTGAGACCTGTAGCCCCAGAGAATTATTGAGGAAACTGCCGAATGGCAAAAGAAGATCATATTGAAATGGAAGGCGAAGTCATTGACACCCTTCCGAATACAACCTTTCGAGTCAAGCTGGAGAACGGCCACATCGTGACTGCGCATATCTCCGGAAAAATGCGCAAAAACTACATTCGTATTCTTACTGGCGATAAGGTAAAAGTTGAATTGACGCCCTACGATCTCAGCAAGGGTCGCATCACCTACCGCGCCCGTTAACACCTGCCCTTCACGCTGTCTTAAAGCGCGATCAAGTCCCTATTTGACGGTATGAGTATGGAGGCAACCTAGGCTGCTGCCTCCGTTGTAATGGCGATATCGTCTTCGCAAATGTCGATGTTCACAACGCCGCCATTCTCGGCAAGATCACCAAACAGCACCTGTTCGGCCAGTGGCTTTTTGATCTTCTCCTGAATCAGCCGAGCCATGGGACGGGCGCCCATTTTTTCGTCGTAACCATTGACAGCCAACCATTCCCGGGCGTCGTCACTGACGTCCAACACCACATGCTTTTCATCCAGCTGGGTCTGCAGTTCAATCAGGAATTTATCTACCACGGTTTTGATCACATCCATGCTTAGGGCACCAAACTGCACTATGGCATCCAGCCGGTTACGGAATTCGGGTGTGAACATTTTCTTGATAGCTTCCATACCATCGGTGGAGTGGTCCTGTTTAGTGAAGCCTATGGAGCGACGGCTCATCATCTCCGCGCCGGCGTTGGTTGTCATGACCAGAATGACATTGCGGAAATCGGCTTTGCGCCCGTTGTTATCCGTTAGGGTACCGTGATCCATCACCTGCAACAGCAGGTTGAAGACATCGGGATGGGCTTTTTCGATTTCGTCCAGCAACACCACGCAATGGGGGCTTTTTGTCACTGCATCGGTCAGTAAGCCGCCCTGATCAAAGCCGACATAACCCGGGGGCGCCCCGATCAGACGCGACACTGTGTGGCGCTCCATGTATTCCGACATGTCGAAACGTACCAGTTCGACGCCCATGGAGGTCGCCAACTGTTTACACACTTCGGTTTTACCTACCCCTGTCGGCCCTGCAAACAGGAAGGAGCCAATGGGCTTCTCGGCCACATTCAATCCGGCGCGAGACAGTTTGATGGCCGTCGTCAGGGTGTCGATTGCCTCGTCCTGTCCAAACACCACCATTTTGAGGTTTTCATCCAGCTTGCGAAGCTGTTCCCTATCGGAGGACGAAACACTCTTCGGCGGAATACGGGCGATTTTGGCAACAATCTGCTCGACGTCACCCACGCCGATCAGCTTCTTGCGCTTGGCAACCGGTTGCAGTTGCTGGTAGGCGCCGGCCTCATCGATGACATCGATCGCCTTATCGGGCATGTAGCGCTCGGTGATGTAGCGATCCGACAGTTCCGCAGCCGCTCTCAGGGCCGTATCGGTATAGCGCAGGTTATGGTGATCCTCGAAGCGGCTCTTAAGCCCCTTGAGTATCATGTAAGTATCTTCCACATTGGGTTCGTTGATATCGACCTTCTGAAAACGCCGTGAGAGCGCCCTGTCCTTTTCAAATATGCCGCGATATTCCTGGAAGGTGGTGGAACCGATACAGCGCAGGTCACCGGAGGTGAGTAGCGGCTTGAGCAGGTTAGATGCATCCATTACACCACCCGACGCGGCACCGGCACCGATAATGGTATGAATTTCATCGATAAACAGGATGGCATTATCCTGTTTTTTCAGTTCTGCCAGCATACCTTTGAAGCGCTTTTCAAAATCACCGCGGTATTTGGTTCCCGCCAGCAGTGATCCCAAATCCAGTGAATAGACGACACTGTTTTCAAGCACCTCGGGCACTTCACCATCCACGATTCGTTTGGCCAAACCCTCCGCAATAGCCGTTTTCCCGACGCCCGACTCACCCACCAGAAGCGGGTTGTTTTTGCGTCGACGGGTAAGAATCTGACTCACCCGCTCCAGCTCGATCTCACGGCCCACCAGGGGGTCGATTCGCCCTAACTTCGCTTGCTCATTGAGGTTGGTGGAATAGCTTTCCAGCGGGCTCTGGGAAGGTGCTTCTGTACCAATCGTCTCCTCGTCATGCTGTTCGTGACCAGAATCAGTACCGTGGTCAGAATGGCCTGCCACCTTGGAAATACCGTGGGTGATGTAATTAACGACATCAATCCGAGCAATGCTTTGCTGCTTGAGGTAGTAGACCGCCTGGCTTTCCTGTTCACTGAATATTGCCACCAGGACGTTGGCGCCGGTGACCTCCTTTTTACCAGACGACTGCACATGAAAAACCGCACGTTGCAATACCCGCTGGAATCCCAGGGTCGGCTGGGTTTCCCGTTCGGCATCGTTTTCAGGTATTAAAGGCGTTGTGGAGTCCACAAATTCAATCAGGTCTTTTCGCAGGTTGTTTAGGTCTGCACCACAAGCCCTGAGAACATTAGCGGCGGATTCGTTATCAATCAAAGCCAGCAAAAGGTGCTCCACGGTCATAAATTCATGACGCTTGGAGCGGGCCCCCTTGAAGGCCAGATTTAGGGTGACTTCTAAGTCCTTGCTTAACATCGCTTGTAACCCTTAAAGCAAAAGCCCCTGAAAGTACTAACTGTCATCATCATCATTGTCAGCAGCTTCAATCTCACAGAGCAACGGGTGTTGATTTTCCTTAGACCATTGATTTACCTGTGCGGCTTTGGTTTCGGCTATATCACGAGTGTAGACCCCGCACACAGCCTTGCCATTAGTATGCACCTTCAACATGACCCGGGTAGCTGTCTCCCGGTTCATATTGAAAAACATCTCCAGAGTCTCAACGACAAAGTCCATTGGGGTATAGTCATCATTCAGCATGACAACTTTGTACATGGGAGGCTTCTTAAGTCGTGGCTTTGCCTCCTGTACAGCAACATCCCCGTTAAAAGATGGGACATCTGGTTCACCATCTTTACTTAATCTTAGTTCAGGATAATTCAGATTTCCCATAGATGTTTTGTACAAATTCCTAAGCGTTATATCAAGTTAATTTATTTTACCCGAATCAATATCCGCAAAATACCGGCAAATACTTGACAGTCACGCATTTGTTAGTTAGAAAGATCCGTGTTTTCGCTGAAAAGCCCTGCTTATAGGAAGACACTGAACGACAGGGATACAATAATAACAGGCGAGAGCGCTAGCTGCTCTTTCCGTTTCTAGCTGCTCTTACCGATTAAGGTTCAAAAGAAGGATTTCTTTCATGCCTAACGGTACCGTCAAGTGGTTCAATAACGCCAAGGGTTATGGTTTTATCCTCCCCGAGGAAGGTGGGGATGACCTGTTCGTTCACTACTCCTCTATTTTGATGGAGGGTTACAAGACCCTGAAAGCAGGCCAGAGGGTCAGTTTCGATATAATTGAAGGCAATAAGGGCCTTCACGCGACCAATATCCAATCACCCTCTGAAACAGCATCCGGGCAGGACAACCCACAGCCAGACACGAATACCGCGCAAGCCCTGGACTAGGAACCGCTGCCGCCCTACCCTGAGACGGGATTATCAGTCAGCCGCCTGGATATGGCGGACGATCTCATCACCGAAAGCCGAGCAGGATTTGAGAACGGCATCAGTCATCAGGCGTTCAAAATCGTAAGTCACCGTTTTTGCACCTATCGCCCCTTCCATCCCTCGAATAATCAAATCTGCCGCCGGGTTCCAGCCAAGGTGGCGCAACATCATTTCCGCTGACAGAATCAGTGAACCGGGATTAACCTTGTCCTGTCCGGCGTATTTGGGAGCCGTGCCGTGTGTGGCTTCAAACAACGCGACACTGTCAGACAGGTTGGCTCCGGGAGCGATACCGATGCCACCCACTTCTGCTGCCAGGGCGTCCGATATGTAGTCGCCATTGAGGTTGAGGGTGGCAATAACGCTATACTCATTCGGCCGTAACAGAATTTGCTGCAACATCGCATCTGCGATCATGTCCTTGATCACAATCTGTTTGCCGGTATTGGGATTGGCAAATGCACACCAGGGGCCGCCGTTCAGGGGGGTAGCGCCAAATTCATCGCAAGCCAGCCCATAGCCCCAATCGCGAAAAGCTCCCTCGGTATACTTCATGATATTACCCTTATGCACCAGAGTTACCGAGGGCAAGTCCTGGTCAATGGCGTATTGAATGGCACGACGCACCAGGCGTTGAGTGCCTTCCCGAGAGACAGGCTTTATACCAATACCGACGTGCTCTGGAAACCGAATCTTGCTAACGCCCATTTCCACTTGCAGAAATTTGACCACTTTTTGCGCTTCGGCAGAGTCAGCTTGCCACTCAATCCCGGCATATATGTCTTCTGAGTTTTCACGAAAGATGACCATATCCACCTTTTCCGGCTCCCGCAGTGGCGAGGGTACTCCCGTAAACCAGCGCACCGGGCGCAGACAGACATAGAGATCCATTTCCTGGCGCAACGCAACATTGAGTGAACGGAAGCCACCGCCGACCGGCGTGGTCAGGGGACCTTTGATAGCGACAGCATATTCTTTGATGGCTTCCAGTGTTTCGGCCGGAAACCAGTCTCCGTCATACTTCTCGGCGGCTTTTTCGCCACAAAAAACTTCCATCCAAGCGATCGCTTTACTGCCGCCGTAGGCCTTGGCAACAGCGGCATCAGTCACCTTTTTCATGACCGGCGTTATGTCGATTCCTATACCATCACCCTCAATGTAGGGGATAATCGGATTGTCCGGCACCTTGAGAGAAAAATCGGGGTTTACGGTGATTTTGTCACCCGCCGGGATTTGGATATGCTGGAAACCCATAATCGACTCCGCTGCCGTTGTGGTCTGAATCGGTGCTAGTAGGTATGGATGATATCAGCAATTTTGGCAAATGCTTTTCACCACACAATCTGCCATCTGTACATACATTGTTCGAGGAATACAGTTCCCCTTTATGTCCAAACTGTACCTGTTTAACAAGCCCTACGGCGTACTGTCCCAGTTCAGTGACAAGGAGGGACGCCCTACCCTCGCGAGTTATCTCGACGTGCCAGGCATCTATCCCGCTGGCAGACTTGACCAGGATTCCGAGGGCTTACTCCTGCTCACTGACGATGGCCGAGTGCAACACCGCATCTCTCATCCAAACCACAAATTGCCCAAAACTTACTGGGTACAAGTGGAGGGCATACCGGATAAGACCGCCCTCGAGGCGTTGCGAAAAGGCGTTCACCTCAAGGATGGTCTCACCCGGCCGGCCAAGACCAAACTGATAGAAGAGCCGGCGCTATGGGCCAGAAATCCGCCTGTACGCCGCCGCGAAGCTATCCCCACCCAGTGGCTGGAGTTGCAGATTACCGAAGGAAAAAACCGTCAGGTAAGGCGAATGACAGCCTCCGTAGGACACCCAACACTGCGTCTAATCAGGGTTAGGATCGGCAACTGGTCGCTGAACAACCTGGCGCCCGGAGAATATCAGGTACAGGAGATACATACCCCTCGCGAGGCTTCTGGAGGATCCGGAAAATTCCAAACGCCAGGTGCAGGCCCCAAACAGAGAACCAAAACCGGGAAAAGTCGAGCATTTTCCGGGCAGAATTCAAACCAAAGGCCGAACCCGAAACGAAAATCGCCTTGAAATTTGTGGATAACAACTGGAAGAACTATGTCTTGGGCTCCCCATGTCACCGTCGCCACTGTGGTTTACCGTCAATCTGCCCGTCAAAACGATGGCCAATACCTATTGGTCTATGAGAGGTCCGAGGGCGAGATGGTCTACAACCAACCGGCCGGCCACCTGGAATCGGGGGAAAGCCTGCTGGAGGCAGCCGTTCGCGAAACCCGGGAGGAAACCGGTTGGCTTGTCGATTTACAGGGAATCCTCAATTTCACGCTGTTCACCTCTCCCATCAATGGTGTCACCTATTATCGAACAACTTTTTTGGCCAAAGCGGTGGAGGAAATTGCCAACGCCCGACTGGACGAAGGTATCGAAGCCGCAATCTGGCTGACTTATGACGAGATTCTGGGGCGCCGACAGCAATTACGAAGCTCCGTTGTACTGGATGTAATAGAAGATCACCGCCAAGGCACCTGCTACCCACTGGAGCTGATCCGGACTCGGGGGTAAAATGGCCGCCTTTTGTGCCTCGGAAGACACTGCTGGACAGCCCGAAACGGCGTTGTTCGGCAAACCTGAGCGATATTTCTTACAGCTGGCCCGGTGTTATGACAGCAACCCCTAAATCCCGTGTAATCGTCGGCATGTCCGGCGGCGTTGACTCCTCCGTATCGGCCCTTCTGCTGCTTCAGCAGGGCTACCATGTGGAGGGGTTGTTCATGAAGAACTGGGACGAGGACGATGGCACCGAGTACTGCACCGCCAAGGAGGATCTGGCAGACGCCCAGGCGGTCTGTGACAAGCTGGGCATCAAGCTCCACACGGTGAATTTTGCAGCAGAATACTGGGATAATGTGTTCGAGCACTTTCTAGAGGAATACCGCGCCGGCCGTACCCCGAATCCGGATATCCTCTGCAACCGGGAGATCAAATTCAAGGTCTTTATGGAATATGCCCAGATGCTGGGCGCCGACCAGATCGCAACTGGACACTATGTCCGCCGGTGCGACCGCAACGGCCATACCTACCTCCAAAAAGGCCTGGATGGGAACAAAGACCAGAGTTACTTCGTATACGCGGTCAGCGAGGCTGAATTTTCCCGTAGCCTGTTCCCGGTGGGTGAGCTGGAAAAACCGGAGGTGAGACGTATTGCCGAGGAGCACGACCTGGTCACCCACAACAAGAAGGACAGCACCGGCATCTGCTTTATCGGAGAGCGCCGATTCAAGGATTTTCTACAGCAGTACCTGCCGGCTCAACCCGGCGATATCGAAACCCCGGAAGGCACAGTCATCGGCCAGCACAGCGGCCTCATGTACCACACCATAGGCCAGCGTCAAGGCTTGGGTATTGGCGGCGTCAAGGGCGCCAGTGAAGCCCCCTGGTATGTGGTCGGCAAGGACCTGGAACGCAACATCCTGCTCGTCGCCCAGGGTACAGACCACCCTCTGCTCTATAGCGACACCCTCGAAGGCCAGCAGATGCACTGGATTAATGGCGCTCCTACAGCGGGTACCAACGCCACCTTGAACTGCTGGGCGAAAACCCGGTACCGCCAGGCCGACCAGGGCTGTGAAGTGACGCTACTGGGGGATGAACGCATCCGGGTGGTCTTCGATGCCCCCCAGCGGGCCGTCACGCCCGGCCAATCGGTGGTCCTCTACGATGGCGACCTGTGTCTGGGTGGTGCCATTATCGAATGCGCCTACAATGGCCCGACAGCGGCCAGTTAATACCTGAAGTATCGAAGTCACACTGGGAAGTCACATATTGAATAAGCACTGGGAAGATCAGACCATTGCCCTCTCGGGCGTATTCCAGGCAGCCGCTCTGGTCGAGCAATTAGCCAAAACCGGCTATATCCCACAAGAGCCCTTGCGCTGCTGTATCGACAGCCTGCTGGAGCAGAATCCATCGACCACGGAATCTGTCTACGGCGGTATCAACAATCTGGAACTGGGATTCAAAGTCCTCAGTGACCTGCTGCACCATCACCGAAACCGGGATTATCCCGACTGCCTGCGCTATGTGCTGGGTATCCTGCATTTGCAAAAAAAGCTGAAATCCCGGGGGGAAATGCTCGACATCATTGGCAGCCGCATCAAGCTCGCGGCCGATCAAGCCAGACATTTCTCCAGTACTCACGATAATGTGGTAGCCAACCTGGCCACCATTTACACCGACACCATCAGCTCCTTTCGCTTTCGCATCCAGGTAGTGGGCGACTACAACTATCTGCAACAACAGCGCATTGCCAACCAGATTCGCACCCTGCTGTTCGCCGGGATCCGCTCCGCAACGCTCTGGAGGCAACTTGGGGGCAATCGCTTCCAGCTACTGATGTCGAGAAAGCGGCTCTCATCAGAGGCGGACAAGCTGTTAAGGCGTATTTCCCACCACTGAACCGGGAACACGCACCGACACCTGAAAAATGGCAAGTTTTAGGGTATGATTCGCCCCCTCTCGCGAGGGCCGGATAAACCCCGGGAACTCGCTGTTATTGACTCTCTACGCATTGAAAAAGAACTACGGACGCCTTATGGATCTCTCCGCTCTGACCGCTGTTTCTCCTATTGACGGCCGCTACGGCAGCAAAACTGCCGACTACCGCGGTATTTTCAGTGAATATGGCCTTATCCGCTGCCGGGTGGAGGTGGAAGTACGCTGGCTGCAGCGCCTGGCCGAGCACCCCGGCATCGGTGAAGTCGCCCCCTTCAGCGAAGCCACCAACGCTCTGTTGAACGGTATTGTCGACAACTTCTCGGAGGAGCACGCCCAGCGCATCAAGCAGATCGAGAGCACTACCAACCACGACGTAAAGGCAGTGGAATATTTCATCAAGGAACAGTTCGCCGACAATGCCGAACTGAATGCAGTGAAGGAGTTCGTCCACTTCGCCTGTACGTCGGAGGATATCAACAACCTCTCCCATGCCCTGATGTTGAAAGCCGGCCGTGAAACCCTGGCGGGCCAGATGCAGCAGATCATCGACGGCATGGTCGATATGGCCAAGGCATTTGCCAGTGATTCCATGCTTTCGCGCACCCATGGCCAGACCGCCTCCCCCACCACAGTGGGCAAGGAAATCGCCAACGTCGCTGCGCGCCTGCGCCGTCAATTGGCACAAGTTCAGCAGGTGGAGCTGCTGGGAAAAATCAACGGTGCCGTGGGCAACTACAACGCTCACCTATCCGCCTACCCCCAGGTTGATTGGCAGTCCAACGCCCAGGCCTTTGTTGAAAGTCTGGGACTGACCTGGAATCCCTACACCACCCAGATCGAACCACACGACTATATCGCTGAACTGTTTGACGCAATCGCCCGTTTTAACACTATCCTGATCGACTTCGATCGCGATATCTGGGGCTATATCTCGCTGGGCTACTTCAAGCAAAAAACCATTGCAGGCGAAGTGGGTTCCTCAACGATGCCCCACAAGGTCAATCCCATTGACTTCGAAAACTCGGAAGGCAACCTTGGTATTGGGAACGCTGTCTTTAACCACCTGGCAGCCAAGTTACCGCTATCCCGTTGGCAGCGGGACCTGACCGACTCCACGGTATTGCGCAATATGGGGGTTGGCTTTGGCTACAGCGCAATTGCCTATGCCTCAACGCTGAAAGGCATGAGCAAACTCGAAATCAACCGCCATCGCCTGGCGGAAGACCTGGACAACAGCTGGGAAGTGCTGGCGGAACCCATCCAAACCATAATGCGTCGCTACGATGTGGAAGAACCTTACGAAAAGCTGAAGGCATTGACCCGTGGCCAGGCGATCACAAAAGCGGTGATTCTCAACTTCGTTGAGACCCTCGATGTACCTGAAGAGGCCAAACAGGCGATGCGCAATTTGACGCCCGCCAACTATATTGGCAATGCGGTCGAACAGGCCAACAAGATCTAATTGCCCTGGTGATGATACCGAAAGGGAGTCTCAGGGCTCCCTTTTTTTATTCGACTGTCTCAGATTGCAGGTCAAACCATGTCGCATACCATACCGCTTACCCATCTAGGCGATATTCCCGTCGAAGCTTTTCTCCGGGATTACTGGCAGAGAAAACCGCTGCTCGTTCGACAGGCGTTCCCCGGCTTTGAATCACCGCTAACTCCCGATGAACTGGCCGGACTGGCCCTGGAAGAAGATGTTGAATCGCGCATTGTGCTCGAGCAGGGTAAGACCGGCCCCTGGGAATTGCTGACCGGTCCGTTTGAAGAATCCATTTTTGCGAAACTTCCGGACAGCCACTGGACACTACTGGTTCAGGCTGTTGATCAATGGGTGCCAGAAGTCGAGCTGCTGCTGGACTCTTTCCGATTTATTCCGAACTGGCGACTGGATGATATTATGGTTAGCTACGCTGCCGACGGTGGAAGTGTCGGCCCTCATTTCGACTACTATGATGTTTTCCTGTTACAGGGTTATGGCAAACGCCGCTGGCAATTGGGCCATCAGTGTTCTGCAAACAGTCCTCGCCTGGAAGGTACGCCACTCAGCATTCTTAAAGACTTTGAACCCACCCAGGACTGGGAACTGGAGCCAGGTGACATGCTTTATATTCCTCCGCAGCTGGCCCACCACGGCACCGGTATCGGCGATTGCATGACCTACTCCATCGGTTTTCGCGCGCCTAGCCACAGCGAGATCCTGGCGGATTTTAGCCAGGAAATAGCCACCCGATTAAGCGAGGATCAGCGCTTCAGCGACGCCGGACTATCGCTGTCTGCCAACCCGGGCGAGATCCCGGACAACGCCATTGACCAGTTACAGGCAATTCTGTCCCGCCACATTCAGGATCGGACAGCCGTCGGGGAGTGGTTTGGACGCTACATGACCAGCCGTAAATACCCAGAGCTGGATCACGCCGCCGAGCGTGGGCATTCTAACGAACACTGGCTGGAGGAACTCGATCAGGGGGCACGCCTTTACCGACACCCTGCAGCACGCTTCGCCTACCAGGCCCGCGCAGATAAAACCCTTCTGTTCGTGGACGGGGAGCATTACTCATGTTCGCTGCCGCTGGCTCAACTGCTCTGCCTTGAGCGGCAAATCAGCGCTCCACAGCTGTCGGCACTGCGAAAAACGCCTGCGACAACTGCGCTGATCACCCAGCTACTCGATGGCGGAAGCCTCTATCTCGACGACTGAATTCCTCCGCCACAACGGCTGGACAACCCAATTCACCCTCCAGCTGACTTACAACCAAAGCACCAGCAATGCCACACTATGGTCGTCTTTTCACTTTAGGTACAGCAGTTATACTACTGCTGTACCCCAGTACTCCTTCAAGGTGATATTGACGCCTGTAGGATAGGTAGGCTTCGATCCGGCCTGAGTGACTGACATCGCAGTGGATTCGCGGAGTTAATGCGTCATTATCAGATTGAAACACTACTAGTCCTACACGACAACACGACGGCGGGACATCAGGGCGCGCTGAATAGGGCAATATCACCTTGAAGGAGTACACGTGTGCCACCCGACGAATCAACGGCTCGAAGCGGACATAAAAATGCGTCGCTGCTGGATACTTTTCGCCACTCTTGGCTTTTCTCTTGGTTTTTCTCTCAGCCTCTCGGCACAGGATGCGTTTTTTGCACAGCCGAAAATCATCAGTTTAGTGGACAAACATAACCGCAAACTGTCCATTGGTGAAATCACCTTCTCGATTTCGGAGAACCAGTCCTACCGCTATCAGCTAACACTGGATTATGAAAAATTTTCTGACTTCTTTCTCTCAATGAAAGAGATGAAATGTATCGCTGGCACTGAACTCTGGTGCCACATCCCCTACCCCTATAGCAACCCACGACAGCTCAGCACCAAAGACCTACGCTGGTTGGAGCACGACCTGTTGTTTATGTTCAAACACGGAGGGTCATTCGGAGCCAATTTGCGAAACGGCATCTACTACAAGCTGCGATGGGACAAACAGAAATTAATGGGCGAAGCCCATTATGTCGACCTCAAACCGCTTGGCGTGCCTCCAGAAGAACAGACAGCTCCCCCCTTGGGAGAAGATGCCCTGGAGCCGGTCGAGGATAATAAACGACGCTTTCCCCACCTGCTGATCGAGTAACCCAGACCCACGAAAAAAAATACACCGCCAGGTGGCGGTGTATTCTTGATGCGCAGCCATCGAATAACACGTTGACGGCAGACTTGGTTTTTCCCGAATCTTCCCCTATCAGAATTTGTAACCCACGGTTACGCCATACTGTCGGGGCGGCAGGTATGTACCGGTGATGGTGCGACTGGTGGAAATGGCAAACGCCCCCGACAACACCATTTCATCAGTCAGGTTTTTACCCCATACATTCACCGAGAAGCGTTCATCCGAGGAGGTGTACAGCATATTCGCATCCCAGATGCTGTAGGCACCGGCACCCAGGACGGGATTGTTAAACTCGGTATAAAACTGCTCACCTTTTCTAGCGAGATTGGTGCCCAGGGTTACAGTTGCACCACCATCCAGTGGTATATCATAGGCAGCATGAATATTGTAGGTCCATTCGGGCGTATTGCGCGGTTTGTTACCTGACAGGTCTTCCCCCTGCACACTGGTACTACTTGCGCCAAACAGGTCTTCATTCAACGGATCGAGAGACTCGAATTCATCAAACTCGATATCATAAAGAGTGGCACTCATATCCAGCGTTAGATGTTCGATGGGCGCCCATTTGGCTTCGATCTCTATACCCTGACCGTCTGTTTGTGCGGCATTTTCCAATTTTGCAGCAAAGAATGGCGGCACCGGGATTGGGAAAGTTCGGTCAAATTGAGCATCATCCACTTTATACATAAACGCAGCTACGTTAAGCTGTAACGACTTGTCCAGAAACATCCCTTTTAAACCGACTTCCAGATTATCGATGGTTTCCGGATCGATCAATGTGGGGCTTCGTTCTCCAAGGTTGGCAGTACCGCTCTTGAAGCCTTCAGAGTAGGTTGCATAGAACAAAAGATCGTCGGCTGTACGATATTCCAAACCAATTTCGGGCGTGAAGTCGGAATAATTCTTATCATCCGACTTGATCGGGTCAAAAATGGCAGAAGAAGCAGTTGGCGGGGCCACGCCAAATAAATTCTCCACTTCACGATCTTCATACGAATAACGGGCACCCACTTTTAAGGACAGTGCATCGCTGAGGTCATAAGTGAAATTGGCAAACGCTGCATAGGCTTCAACATCCAATTCAGCTTCAATAATCACTCGACTGAGATCGGGGAAACTTTTTGGATCTCGACCGATCAGCACAGAACTGTCAATAGAGTCGTTAAAGTAATAGAGACCGACAATTCCACGCCAGTTGCTGCTGTCGAGAACAAATTGCACCTCTTCAGAAAACTGTTCGTTATCTATCGTTTGCAACTGTGTCGTTGAGGTTGCCGAAGGTGGGAAACTGCCATTTACTGTATCGGAGACATCAAAATCCTGCAGTAATTCGTTGGAAAATTCCCGCCAATTGGTAATGGATTTAACCGTGAGAAGATCACTGACATCCCAGCTCAGGGTGTTAGTAATCGATGTCGTATCCAATTCCGCCTGAGGAACAAAATCGCCGCCGGCATCTCGTGAGTTGGCCTTAACATCAGGTAGGCCTATAGCCACCAAACCCGGATTGGTCGTATCGGGAAATGAAGCACGGATAAATTTCACCGCACGGGAGTTTTCATCTTCCTTGTAATATTCTACTGACAGCAAGTCTTCTACATTCTCGTTAACCAGAAAGTTCAACTGCCCGCGAACGCCGAGTTTATTGGCGTCATCAATATCTTTCCCCGTGCCGGTATGTTCGCCAAAACCATCCCGGTTGTGATAACGCATCGCTATGCGGCCTCGTACCGTTTCACTCAGAGGTCCACTAATCGCGCCCTCACCGACAATATTCATGTCATCACCACCAACGGTTAAGCGCGAATAGGCTTCAAACTCTTCCGTGGGCTTGGCTGTAATCAGGTTGATTGAACCACCGGTGGCATTACGGCCGTAGAGGGTGCCCTGCGGGCCGCGCAGTACTTCCACGCGTTCAAGGTCATACAATGATGTAAACTGAGCAGCCGCCTGCGAAATTACAGCGCCATCTACATGCAGTGCAACAGAGGGGTCGATACCGGCGAATGAACTGCTCATGCCCACGCCCCGCACAAAAATCTTGGCAAAGTTAAAATCATTACCAAAAGTCAAGCCCGGTAACATGACCTGCAAATCTTCAATATTATTGATTTGCGAAGTCGCCAGCTCTTCACCACCAAAAGCGCTAACCGCAGCACTTACGTCCTGCAGATTTTGCTCACGCTTTTGGGCAGTAACCACTATTTCTTCTAACTCAACGGCCTGAACTGCTACCGGTGACGCTAGTGCGGCTACAAGCGTAACGTTAATTGGTCCTACGAAATTGTCTCTCCTCATACCACTATCCTCGCTACTTTATTATGTGTTCTATAAGGTGTTTTACACTGAAACTCTATCTTTTATATAATTATACAGCGCCAAAGTTATTCCACATTTCTTCGTTTATTCCGCATTTCTTCGTATAGACATTTTCAAATATCAGGATAATAATTTCCCTACAACCCTTGATACTTAATTTCAATACTCCCATCCCTGCGTCCAATAAACCATTCCTCCCCTCTCGGACAAATGTTTCCACAAACGTCCCGACAAGAATTTCGCCGTCAGCGATAACCGGAAAGGTCTCACTATCAGTACTGGAAACCAACCAGACTCGGCTAATACCCTCTATTCGCCCCTCCGCTTTTTGTGTAAACAGCGTATTTCCAAGCAGGTGTGCAGCGGTTCGTCGGGTCCTTGCTTTAAATGAAGCGAGAATATTTGCGCGTCCATGGATTGCATTTTCTGGATCACTCGGTCGACTGAGAACAGCATCTTCCGTATAGCACTGCGATAGTGCCTCCCAAGCCTGGCGGTCGGTCAAGTAAATCACTCGGTTCAATAGTTGCTGGAGTTGCTGGCACCCCCATTGATCTACCGCTCGATGTATACGCTCTGGCGTCATTACTTCCATCCAACCCGGCTCGTAGGTCCACCCCAGGCCATCACGCTCGCTTCTTTACCAAATGTGATCGGCCATTTGGATTGACATTGGCATCAATGAATGGAAATGACGATAGCTCGTTTTTGGATCCAAATCAATATCTGAACAGCAATTATTTTATTTCCACTCAAGAAAAATATTCTGAGAAAGACTATATTCAGAAAATTGGGAAAAGCCACCACATCAACATTTATTCTTATATATCAATATGTTATATATGTAACAGGATTACTTTTAGGCCAAGCGATCGATTATTAATCAATTGGAGAACGGCCTTGCAACAGCACCCAAAAAAACGACAGCCACAATATTGTATCCAAAACTGAAAGATTTGTGATTTTGAGGATAATAGGTGATACGGTGTTCAATCGCTCACAGCACCAGATTCGCAATCGCCTGGGTATACAAATCACTGGTATCGATTTAACTGCCAGCCACAGGAAATGTCACCAACCTGCAGCCTGTAAATTGAAAACGAATGAAAAAATCAACCAACTCTTCCTCGAAGAACGACCCGCGTTTCGAGAACTCAGTGGGATTACCGTAGCATCATCAGCGGAAAACTGTTGCAACAATACGATTGGCGATCAGTTTTTATCTTGGCGCCACAATGACGACAATATTAATCCCTGTGGTTTTTTTCTTCGTACCGGAAACCATTCACTGGCTTGCACGCAAACAGCCAGAAGGTGCTCTCGAAAAAGTTAACGCCACACTGCTGCGTATGGGACATGCGCGTATAAACGCACTACCGGAATTGGCACCCGAAAGGCATCCACTGTCCATGTGGAGCATTTTAAAACCGGGATTTATTGCGACCACGATAATTGTAGTGGCGACCTATTTTTTTCACATCACGACCTTCTATTTCGTCGCCAAATGGATTCCACCGCTTATGGTGAATGAATTTGGTTTTGTACAGTCCCAAGGTGCAACAGGGTTGTTGTGGGTTAGTCTCGGTGGCGCCATAGGCGGCGCGGCATTGAGCCTTTTAACATTGAAATTCAGCCTTAAGGCACTGACCCTTACCATGATGCTATTCTCCGCCATCCTGGTCTCCGCCATTGGCAAAGCCAACACCGACCTTACACAACTCTACAGCCTCTGTTTCACTGTTGGATTCTGCACTAATGCGGTGATCATCGGCATGTATGGTATCTTCGCACACGCTTACCCCACTCACCTTCGCGCTACCGGCACGGGTTTCTCCATTGGTGTTGGTCGAGGGGGCGCTGTAGTCGGCCCCATTTTGGCAGTCTATTTGCTCGAGAGCGGTATTAAATTGTCTACCGTCACTGCGATCATGGGTGCCGGGTCACTTATGGCAGCGGTCTTTCTGGTATTTCTCAAGCTCAAACCAGATCAGCCAACAGTAATGCAAGAGCAAGATTAGCTCTCTCGGCAACAAGGACAGGAATTATAAGAAAGGTTTGAGTGGACTTGGCGCCGACCCATAAACCAAATAAAGCACCGCATCCCGATACAATTCCGAGGGATGCAAGAGCATCCCTGTCGGCTTTCCCGGATCAGAGCTTGAACCACTCGTCCAGCGCCAGGTTCACTTGAGCTGGCGACTCGACAGGCGCCATATGACCTGTATTTGGGAAAACCGCGAAGGTCGATCTGGTATGTAGATGCGCAAGGATCTCTCTGTGCTGTTCAGGTGGACTCCATTTGTCCTGTTCACCGACAGCAATCAGCACCGGACACTTGATCTGCTTCAAAACAGGCAAACCATCGCGCCTATTGATTAATGCCCTTATTTGTCGTTCGAACCCGGCAACACCCGGCTTAATTGCCATGTCAACCAATGGCTGCATCAACGCTTTATCGTTGTGACGATCTGGATGTACCATTGGTGGTAACCATTGATTCACGAGAGCCTCCATGCCGTGTGAGCGTCCCACATCGCGCAAGGCATAGCGTTTTTCGACTTCGCCCGCTTTTACGGGATGAACCCCGGTATCCAATAACGCCAATCTCGTTACCCGCTCCGGTGCCAACAACATTATTTCCAAGGCAACTCTTGCCCCCATGGAATGCCCGACCAACGCAAAACGCTCAGGGGCCTGCTGCAAAGCACGCTGAGCCATGACCTCCAATGAATCCGCATCCCCGTAATCGGCGACCACAACTTCCCGCTGAGCGGAAAAATGCTCAATCTGGGGATCCCAAATTGCCCTGTCACAGAGCAAACCCGGCAGCAACATCAAACCTTCTTTATTCTCGTTACTCATAAATTATTTGGCCAATTGTGATCTTTATACTGAACGCGCGATTATATCAAGCCAAGGATCTCAACCAAAACGGTTATAGAGAAAGAACAACGGCATTCCTACAAAACCGCGCAACTAAATCCGGCCTTGCTCAATAGCTTCAACAACCCGATTTTTTTGCGCCTTACCCGAAGAGTTGCGAGGAATGGAATCTGTTAGATATACCCGTTTGGGCACCTTATATTTAGCCAACCGACTCAGACAATGCGCGACAATTTCGCCCTGAGAAACGGCTTTACCCGATACGGGAACAACCACAGCCACACCGGTTTCCCCCCATTTTTCATCTGGCACGCCCACGACAACAACTTCCGCTATATCAGCTATTTGTGCAATACAGGCCTCAACCTCAGCGGGATATACGTTTTCACCACCTGAGATGAACATATCTTTTTTGCGATCGATCAAAAAGAAGAAACCATCCTGGTCGCGCATTGCAATGTCACCGGTCATAAACCAGCCATTGGTAAACGCCTTTTTGGTCGCTTCGGGCTGCTCCCAATACCCCGCGGTAATAGCAGGACCTCGCAGCCAAAGTTCACCTGGCTCACCGTCAGCAATCATTGCGCCGTTTTGATCAACAACCACCATCTCCACTGCCATTGAGGGCACGCCTATAGAACCGGCTTTTTCTACTGCCAGCTCTGGATTGGATACCGGCACGTTCGAAACGGACCCTGCTTCCGTCATTCCGAAACCACAAGAGAGAGGTATTCCTGCATTGACGAACCTATCCACCAAGGCTTTCGGCATGGGAGCGCCACCTGTGACATAGACCTTTAAACGCCTTAGCTTGTCAGCTTTGAAGTTAGGATGATTCCACAACATTTGGGCCATTTGTGGTGCTGAAAAGTAATGTGTCACTCCCCATTCATCGCTGCCCAGCAACAACAGGGTATTGTCGACGTCAAAACCACTGGTAATCAGCAGTTCCCCCCCCGCTTGAAATGCTGAGCGGGAATTTGCCAACAAACCAGCCGTATGAAACATGGGCATATCGCACAGGAACACACTGTTTGGCCCAGTTTCAAAGCCTGAACTGAAGTTGTACATACTCCAAAAACAATTTTCCTCGCTCAGCATCACCCCTTTGGGACGCCCGGTAGTTCCCGAGGTATATAAAATTGTGGATGGCGCTTCCCAAGCCTGGCGCACATCACTTGACAATGTCTCACCGCTGTAGGCGCGGGTTAACGCAAGTAATTCAGGGAGCCGGTACTGCTCTTGTACAAACGAGTGCTCGGCAAACTCCTTGCCGACCAAAGCCAACTTTGGACGACAATCCGCGACTAAAACTTCAAGTTCAGTGTGTGAAAGTCGCCAGTTAAGCGGCACAAAAATGGCGCCTGCCCGGACACAGGCGATATTGAGCATCAACAGCTCCGCACAATTTTTGCTCAGGCAAATAACGCGCTCGGCGCTTCGCGGACCAAGACTCCCAACCAACCACCGGGCAATGGCATTGATAGTCTGGTCCAGTTCCCGATAGTTCCACCGTCTATCACTTTCCAATTCAACGCACGCCAGCTTTTCGGGATGACTAAGCGCAAATGTTTTTACCGCATCGATGCATGACATCAACATTTAACCCTGGGATTGACGCGACTTGTCATATTCACCGAGGCCAGGTTTGTAACTTTTCTCATTAATAAACTGGCGGATACCTTCCTTACGACCTTCATTGTCAAAGGAATTAGCAGCTTCCTGTGCACGAATCAGGTAGTCCTCTGCATTTTGGTATGTCATTTCCTGTACGCGGCGAACGGCATCTTTTGACGCTTTCATTGCTACGGAATTTTTCTTAAGCAAAATGTTGGCGACTTCAATCACGCGCTCTTTAAGACGTGTGAGCGGCATGGATTCGTTCACCAGGCCCCAATCTGCCGCTTTCTGGCCACCAATATTTTCCCCGGTCAGGGTGTGATACATAGCGGCACGCATGGTCATTAATTCGGTAGCCACTTTAGTCGCGCCACCACCCGGCAGAATGCCCCAATTGATCTCACTGAGACCAAATCGAGCCTCATCCGCCGCGAATGCGAGATCACAGGCAAACAAAGGACCATAGGCCCCGCCAAAGCACCAACCATTCACCATTGCGATAGTGGGCTTCTGGTACCAGCGAAGGCGTTCCCACCACGCATATGCCTTACGTTGAGCGGCCCTTACAGCTCCGAGTCCCTTCGGTTCTGTTTCAGCAAAGTACTCCTTAAGATCCATTCCGGCACACCATGAAGAACCTTCCCCCGTTAACACCAGAACACCAAAATCGTCACGAAATTCGATTTCTGTGAGAACACGCATCATTTCCTGATTGAGCTCGGGGCTTTGTGCATTGCGTTTTTCAGGGCGATTAAAGTAAACCCACGCAATGTTGTTCTCAATTTCATACTTTACGACACTTTCTTTTTCAGACACGGATGTCCTCCTGCTACTGATTTAATTAGGGCAACGGGCATGTAGACAGCCTATTAAAAATCTAAAAAAACATTATTTTTCAGTAACTTATAGACTTTCACCAGAAAACTGTTATTAATAATAACAGTTTTCTGGTGAAAGTGCGAGCAGGCTTTTTATTGGAGTATATTGCAACCCCTGAAAAGAGGTGCACACAGCATTGCTAAGTGAGGCGGGTTAAATTTACCAAAGCGTCGGTTAACGCCCTATTCGCCAGCCTGATGCACTGGCTTTGCAACCTGTCGAATGCGTTCGGGAAAGCTATTCTTCCCACAATTTAGGCAGCTCCCTGATTAGCCTGGCTACAAAGTCGGCATCCAGCCTTGAGAGATAGCTGGCTTCATGTTCTTCAATATGTGATTTGACCTTCTCCAGCACTGCTTCCCCGAGAGGTGTCACAGTGAGCGCATACGATCGGCCATCCAATGGATGCCGCTCAATGAATTTAAGGGACTCCAGTTTTGCGATAAGCGGTACCATATTCGCTCTTTTTATCCCCAGGATACGACATACGTCACTTTGCGTAATACCGGCATTATCAGCAACGATCAATAAAATGGATGCCTGAGTAGGATTTACTTTCTCCGCATCAAGCCGATTACGCAGGTCTGACATCATAGCGTCGGACGCGCGTCGGAACTGGTATCCGAATCGATTTGAGAGATATTCCAAATACATTTTTTTCTTCATGGCGGTTCTCAGATATTGCCTCTATTCTGAAGATAATCAAGTGCAAATAGCACAGCAGTATAAGCAACACTTCGAAGCGATCCAAACGATATATCAAAATCTCCCTGCTTGATAGGTATTATGAAATCGGACATATTTCAGGAGTGCTGAGTTCCAGTTGGAATAATCTCTCCCACTTCTCCACCCTCCCCTTGGGCAACGAGGTGATAATAGTCAATAATTGACCGCGAAGAGTTCACTTGCGAGGGTTATCTGGCTGAATTACCCTGTCGCGACGGAAAACCACCGCAAACAGCCGAGAGAAATACGTCAGGGAGGTGTTGGAGCTGTGACGGAGGCAGTCGATTATCTTTTGCAAGCGGAAGCCTGATTCACGATGACTGATTACCAGCAACCCGATTGCTATTTGTTTAAAGTGCAGGTCACAGATTGGGAAAGTGACGGAAAACCACTGCGCGCGTTACGCCAAAAAGTATTTATCGAGGAACAGCGGGTGCCAGTCGAAGACGAGTGGGATGGTTTGGATGATGGCGCGCAGCATATCATTGCCCAGACGTCTCAGGGCCATGTGGTTGGCACCGCTCGATTATTGCCTAGCGGTCAAATTGGCCGTATGGCCGTGCTAAAGGACTACCGCGGCAATGGCTTGGGAGCAAATATTCTGCGTTTGGCGGTAGAGACTGCGCTTATCCACGGACGACAACCATTCCTGCATGCCCAAACCCATGCTATACCCTTTTATGAAAAGCAGGGTTTTATTGTCGAAGGCGACGTCTTTATGGACGCGGGTATCCCCCACCGAAATATGGTATACCCAAAAGATGTCAGGCCCTTTGGAGCGTAACTATGGCAGAAGTATCCTCGGTCAGTGAACAGCTGCTTATCCTCGACGGGCTGGAGGACTTTCGCCTGCACGCGGTGCAGATGTGTACTCAGGCCCGACGACAGCTGCGCCTGTTGAGCGAACACCTTGATTTTCCGCTGTATGATCAACAGGTATTTGCCGATGCTATTTCGAGCCTCGCCCGTCGCAGCCGATATTCTGATATCAGGATTATCGTCAAGGATACCCGGCCATTAATCGAACAGGGGCACAAGCTGACCAAATTGGCGTCACGACTACCCAGTAAAGTTCGCATTAAGAAACTGGGTACTGAACCCTCCGACAAGGACATGAGCTTTCTACTGATCGACGATAACAAGGTACTTTTCCGCCCCGACGAACGGGAGTACAAGGGTTTTGCGAACTACGATGGTGGCCCAGAGGTACAGAACCTTGATGAAATCTTTGCCCGCTTATGGCAACACAGCGAAGATGACCCACAATTGAGACAGCTTTATTTGTGAGTAGTACGTAGCGAATCAGGGGTTCAAGTATCGATCAGCACATGGCAAATAGCACACATGCTACAACACAGGGACAACTAAACTTGACCGTTAAGCTTACTGCACCGTTCTCAGTGATTTTGCTACTCACCACCCTGTTTTTTCCTTCGCTTCCCAACGCAACCGAATCGATCAAACCCGTTTCGTCAGATGAAAACGCTGAACACTACAATACACTGGATTCCGCGAATGGGCATGACAATTTCTACACGCTACCATTAAAGCACCGCCGAGCCGAATCCCTAATACTCGCGTTGCGCCCACTGATTGATGAAAGTACTTCCTTCAGCGCCCAAGGCCAAACACTCGTAGTAAAGACCACTGCAGACAAATTGGCTCTCATTCAAGCCATGGTGGATGAACTGGACCAACCCCTGGCACGGCTGCAAATAACGGTAGCCCAAAAATCCTATCCCCTCCTGGAAAATAAAATCTCTAAAACCACACACCCACTGCGTGCGCGGGAAATTCAATCCATTGAGTTGGTTGAAGGTAGCAATGTGTATTTCTCTTCTGAGTCACCACTTTCCTCCTTAACGGTTTATGGCCTGCATCGGGATCATATCATTGAAACCGAACTGCCGACGGAAAGACCATTGGGTTTTTATCTGTCACCTCAGTTGCATGGCGATCAGGTCATAATTGATGTCATCGCCCGATTTAACGAGCAAGGGAAAATTCGCGAAGTGGGTACCACACTCATTGGAAACCTCGGAGCCTGGTTATCCATTAGCAGAAGCAAGCCGCTTCCACCAGCAATGAATCATCAACTCGATACACGCAGGATTAGGGCGAAAAAGGGGATTTTCGTTAGGGTCGAGAAGCTATAGTGGTGTTTTGATATTCCGATAAGACCCTCAACGCAATCGGCTTTTGTCCCCTCATGTTTAAGCGGGATGACGCATAAAAAAGCCCGGTACCAGGACCGGGCTAAAGGGGGTATAAACTTTCTACTGAATTAAAATCTAGGCCTGTTGCGCCTTGGCTTCCCGGCGGAATGCGTGCAACAAAGGCTCGGTGTAACCATTGGGTTGTTCCTTGCCTTTTAAAACCAGGTCGCAGGCGCAGCGAAAGGCGACTCCGTCATATCCCGGAGCCATATTGGTGTAAGCAGTGTCGCCCGCATTCTGCCCGTCCACCACGACAGCCATACGCTTCATGGTTTCCAGCACCTGCTCCTCGGAACAAATTCCGTGGTGCAACCAGTTGGCGATGTGCTGGGAAGAAATTCGCAGCGTAGCGCGATCCTCCATCAGGCCGACATTGTTGATGTCCGGTACTTTTGAACAACCCACGCCCTGGTCAATCCAGCGCACTACATAGCCGAGAATGCCCTGGGCATTGTTGTCCAATTCGTTCTGGATATCCTCGGTACTCAGTGTCGCGGGATCATCCATCACCGGGATAGTCAGGATGTCATCCAGGCTGGCGCGCTGGCGTTGGGCCAACTCCTCCTGGCGAGCGACCACGTTAACTTTGTGGTAGTGAGTGCTGTGCAACGTAGCACCATTCGGAGACGGGACCCAGGCAGTGTTGGCACCCGACAACGGATGAGCCACTTTCTGCTCCAGCATGGCAGCCATCTCGTCAGGCATGGCCCACATGCCCTTGCCGATCTGGGCCTTGCCCTGCAGACCACAGGCCAGCCCGTTGTCCACGTTCCAATCTTCGTAGGCGTTGATCCAGGGTTGCTGTTTCATGGCGCCTTTACGAATCATGGGGCCGGCCAACATGGATGTGTGGATTTCATCACCGGTGCGGTCGAGGAAGCCGGTATTGATAAACACAACCCGCTCACGAGCAACACGAATACATTCTTTCAGGTTCACAGTGGTTCGACGCTCTTCGTCCATGATCCCCACTTTCAAGGTATTGCGCTCCAGTCCCAGAGCGTCTTCAATGCGGCTGAAGAGTTCACAGGTAAAAGCCACCTCTTCCGGACCATGCATCTTCGGTTTGACGATATAGACGGAACCGGTACGGGAATTACCTTTTTCAGACCTGTTTTTCAGGTCGTGGATCGCGGCCAGGGACGTGATCATACCGTCCAGGATACCTTCAGGTGTTTCGTTACCATCCTTATCCAGAACCGCCTCATTGGTCATCAGGTGGCCAACATTGCGGACAAACAACAGACTACGACCGTGCAGCGTCAGCACCGAACCATCAGGTGCGGTGTAGTTACGATCGGCATTGAGCGTACGGGTAACCGTTTTTCCGCCCTTCTCGAAAGAATCTTCCAGGGTGCCCTGCATCAGGCCCAACCAGTTTTCGTAAACCTCCACTTTGTCTTCGGCATCGACAGCAGCGACAGAGTCTTCACAGTCCATAATGGTGGTCACGGCCGCTTCCACCAGCAGATCTTTCACGCCGGCGGGGTCGCTCTTTCCAATCGGGCTCTCGCGATCGATCTGAATCTCAATATGCAGGCCATTATTCTTCAGCAGTACAGCGGATGGAGTGGCAGGATCACCGTTATAGCCGAGAAACTTCTCCGTTTCTGCCAATCCCACTTCGCTGGCATCAGTGAGGGTTACAGTAAGTTGCCCGTCTTTCACGGTGTAGCGGCTGGCGTCGGCATGGCTGCCGCGAGCCAGTGGTGCCGCCTGGTCCAAATGGGCTCGAGCGAATGCTATGACTTTTGCGCCGCGTACCGGATTGTAATTTGTTCCCTTTTCCGCACCGTCCGCCTCTGAGATGGCGTCGGTGCCATAGAGCGCGTCGTAGAGGCTGCCCCAGCGGGCATTGGCGGCGTTCAGAGCGAAACGGGCGTTTTTCACCGGCACTACCAACTGGGGACCCGCCTGAAGTGCAATTTCCGAATCGACATTCTCGGTACTGACTTTAAAGTCATCTCCTTCCGGCAGCAGGTAACCAATCTCGGTCAGGAAGGATTTGTACGCGTTGGCATCATGCGGTTGTCCGGCACGCTCGCGGTGCCAGGCATCGATTTGAGCCTGGAATTCATCCCTTTTGACCAGCAGTGCTCTGTTCTTGGGAGCCAGGTCATTGAGAATCGCTTCAAAAGAGGCCCAGAACGCGTCCGGTTCAACCCCAGTACCCGGAGCAATCTTATCGCTAACCAGTTGGTACAGTGATGCCGCAATCTGCAAGCCGCCCTTTTGAATTCGTTCTGTCATAGCCTTGCCTCAATATCCTGTGGAATGGGGGGTTATAGCACCAGATTTTAGTGAGCGGGGTTAAATTTAGCTAATTTATAGCTTTTATTTTCAGTATTCATAAAGAAAATATATTCTCACCAACACATGCATCCAGTTCTCTACCGCGCGGAGAGCGCAGATTGCTGGCTTAATCCAGTCACTTCTGTATTGACTAAATACCGGCTTCCCGGTCGATTTTCTGCGCGACATCCACTACCAATCGCCGCATCCACTGATGAGCGGGGTTATGCTGAAGCAAAGGGCTCCAGGCCATCTTCAGATCAAACGGAGGGATCGTAAAGGGGGGTTCTTTGATGACCACCCTCGGGTTATCTCGCTGAAGCCTGGCCGCTTTTGAAGGAATGGTCACCACCAGATCCTTTTGCTCTGCCAACAGCATGGCGGCCTGGTAGTGTCGGGTAAAAACAGTGATGCGGCGCTGTCGATCCAGGCGACTCAAGGCTTCATCCACCCAGCCCAGGCGCTGGACGTCACCGGGATTCATGCCCACACCAACTCCCATACCCGTCTTACTCACCCAGACATGATGGGCCTGGAGGTAGGATTCCAGGGTGAAATTGTTAAGGATGGGATTATCGACGCTCAGCAGGCAGGAAAAGCTGTCTTTCCAGACACCTGTCTGGTGGAAAGACTGGGGCATGGAGTCAAAGCGATTGATCACCATATCCACCTTGCCCTGCTCCACATCGAGAAAGCTGACATCACTGGGTGTCATGATGTCCAGGGTAACACCCGGGGCCTCATCCCGCAGGCGATGGAGGATATAAGGCACAAGGGTGGATTCGGCATAATCGCTGGCCATTATGCGGAACACCCGTTCCGCCGAGCCGGCATCGAAAGCTGACTGGGGTTGCACCGCCTTATCCACGGTAGCCAACACATCGCGAATAATGGGCTGTAGTGCCTGGGCCCGTTCGGTAGGCGTCATACCCTCGCTCGTCCGTACCAGCAATGGGTCTTCAAACAACTCGCGCAGCCGACGCAGGCCATTGCTCATGGCCGGCTGGCTCAGCCCCAGGTGATTGGCGGCCTTGGTAACGTTCCGTTCCCGCAGTAATACATCGAGGTAAACCAAGAGATTGAGATCGATTCGTCCAATTTGCATAGCACCACCCTCACCCGATTAACCAAGCGCCTGCTCAATATTCATCGGCTGCCGCACCTCTATTCTTGATGTGAATGTTAAATATAATTGCCATTTATTTCAATTATGTCGTGCCAGAATCTAACATGAGCAACGTAATCACCCGTTGCTGGCTTTCTGAGTTAGCGCTCAACACCCTACTTTGTGAAGGATTGACCATGTCACAGTACACACAAGACATTGAAGCTGTAGCTGCCGTTAAGGCTGCCGCTGGCAAGACCTGGGATGCTATCAACCCGGAATCTGCCGCCCGTATGCGCGCCCAGAACAAGTTCAAGACCGGCTTGGATATCGCTCGATACACCGCCGGGATCATGCGTGCCGACATGGAGCGTTATGACAACGACCCCTCCCAGTACACCCAGTCACTGGGCTGCTGGCACGGCTTTATAGGTCAGCAAAAGCTGATCTCCATCAAGAAACACTTTAACAGCACCGATCGTCGCTACCTGTACCTGTCTGGCTGGATGGTCGCGGCCCTGCGTTCTGAGTTCGGTCCCCTGCCCGACCAATCCATGCACGAGAAAACATCTGTTGCTGCGCTGATCGAAGAACTCTACACCTTCCTGCGCCAGGCTGACGCCCGCGAGCTGGGTGGTCTGTTCCGCGAGCTGGACGCTGCCCGCGAAGCAGGCGACGCCGCCAAGGAAAAGGAAGTGCAGGACAAGATCGACAACCACCAGACGCACGTTGTGCCGATCATTGCCGACATCGATGCCGGTTTTGGTAACGCGGAAGCCACTTATCTGCTGGCCAAGAAGATGATCGAAGCCGGGGCCTGCTGTATCCAGATCGAGAACCAGGTTTCCGACGAAAAGCAGTGCGGCCATCAGGACGGTAAGGTAACCGTTCCCCACGAGGACTTCCTCGCCAAGATCCGCGCCGTGCGTTACGCCTTCCTGGAGCTGGGCGTGGAAGACGGTGTAATCGTAGCCCGTACCGACTCTCTGGGTGCCGGCCTGACCAAGCAGATTGCCGTGACTAAAGAACCCGGTGACCTGGGAGATCAGTACAACAGCTTCCTCGATGGCGACGTGGTTGAAGGCCCCGAAGATATCGACAACGGCGACGTTGTGATCAAGGCAAACGGCAAACTGATGAAGCCCAAGCGCCTGCCCTCAAACCTGTTCCAGTTCCGCAAGGGTACTGGTGAAGACCGCGTTGTACTGGACTGTATCACATCTTTGCAGAATGGCGCCGACCTGCTGTGGATCGAAACCGAGAAGCCACACGTTGGTCAGATCGCCGGTATGGTTAACCGCGTTCGCGAAGTGATCCCCAACGCCAAGCTGGTCTACAACAACTCACCTTCCTTCAACTGGACCCTGAACTTCCGTCAGCAGGTATTCGACACCTGGGCTGAAGCGGGTAAGGATGTTTCCGCTTACGACCGCGCCAACCTGATGAGTGCCGAATACGACAACACCGAACTGGCTGCTACCGCTGATGATAAGATTCGCACTTTCCAGGCCGATGCCTCTCGCGAAGCCGGTATCTTCCACCACTTGATCACATTGCCGACTTACCACACCGCGGCCCTGTCTACCGACAACCTGGCCAAGGAGTACTTCGGCGAGCAAGGTATGCTGGGTTACGTGGCCGGCGTACAGCGCAAGGAAATCCGCCAAAGTATCGCCTGCGTTAAGCACCAGAACATGGCTGGATCAGACATGGGCGACGACCACAAGGAGTACTTCGCTGGTGAGGCCGCCCTGAAGGCTGCCGGTAAAGACAACACCATGAACCAGTTCGGCTAAGCCGTAACCGAATCAGGTGAATAGAAAAGGGGTGGAACCTGATGGTCCACCCCTTTTTTGTCGCTGTTTTATTCAACCTGTAGCGAATAAAAGCGAGAATTCGAATGGACTTTGTAACACCAGACCTCTGTGATGCATACCCGGACCAAGTACGGGTTGTCGCCACGATGATTAACGGCTGCCGCTTCCACAATTACGGCGGCCGCCGCTCTTTCGGCGGAGAAATTATTACCATCAAATGTTTCGAGGACAACTCACTGGTCAAGGAACACGCGGCAAATCCCGGCCACGGCAAGGTCATGGTAGTCGATGGTGGCGGTTCCCTTCGCAAGGCCCTACTCGGGGATCTGATCGCCGAAAATGCGCTCAACTGCGGCTGGGAAGGGATCATAATTTACGGTTGTATTCGCGATGTGGATGCTATTGGCGGCTTGGATTTGGGGGTTCAGGCCCTGGCCACCACTCCCCTAAAAACCGAAAAGCGCGGCATCGGCGATTATGCAATTCCCCTGGAGTTTGGTGGCGTCACCTTTAACCCGGGCGAATATATCTATGCCGACAATAACGGCATTGTCGTCTCAAAAACACCGTTGGTGATGCCGAAATAGGGACGCTTTGCGCTAGCGCTAAAGCATTATGCCCAGGGTGTTACCCTCGTAGGCAATAGGGTATTTTTGCAATGGATCGAGACACCCTGCCAGCGCCCCCTTGGCTTCCCCTGAAGCAAGCTCGAATTCAATCCCATGAGCCGGGCAACGGATACTGCCCGGTTCCAGAGTTGCCCTGGTCAAAGGCGCATCCATATGCGGACATCGATTACAGATCAGGTAGACCTGTCCGTCGTTTTGCAGCAACAGTAAATCCTGTCCGGCGACGCGAAAGGACTTGCTGTAACCGTCGTGCAATTGATGTAGCTTTTCCAGTGGATAAAACGGCATAACCCCTCTCTTGTTGCGTTATTTCCATCATCAATCCGAATTCGATCATTGCTCGTTGCGCATTGGGAGCTTATTGTCCTCTTATTATCCTCTTATTGTCCTATAGGGAGGCCAAAGTCGCCACCGATCCTTAGCGATTCCAACAAGGGCTGAAGCCGGCAATGGGCAACAGTGATTTTCCTTTGCAACACAGCGCCGTGGATCTACAATGCCGCGCTTAGCCTACAGCAGAACATGTATGCCCTACTTCAGCGTATTAGATATCCATTACCTGACCGATAGCAGCTTTTACTTTGAAGCTATTCGCGATCTGCCCACCCCTGTATGGCTTGACAGTTGCCGTCCTCTCAGCGCCATGGGGCGCTACGATATAATCAGCGCCAACCCAAGGCGTCTGCTCACCACCAATGGGTCAACCACCCTGGAGCAGACAGAGCATCATTCAACGCATTCGACGGACAACCCCTTTGACCTCGTTCAGGAAGCACTGTCACCGATCAGCACACAGGCCAACAAAGACTTACCCTTCTGTGGCGGAGCCCTGGGCTATTTCAGTTACGATCTGGGCCGACGACTTGAGCGCCTCCCCGAACAGGCAGCGAATGACATCCCGCTGCCGGACATGTTGATCGGTATCTACGACTGGGCCATAGTACAGGATCACCACCAACAACATGCCTGGCTTATTTTTCTACCCAGTTGTCCGGAAGGGGTCCGCCAGGATCGCCTCTCGCGCTGCAGAAGCGCCCTAAGCGGGATCAAAGAAAAGAATGAAAAAGTATTTAAAATCAATAGGTTTTCAAATTCTCTTAATCTAGATTCTTATTACAGGGCAATCGCCGACATACACCGCTATATCCACGCCGGCGACTGCTATCAGGTTAACTTTACACAAAGATTTTCCGCTACCTACCAAGGGGACAGCTACCTGGCCTACCAGCATCTGCGTCGGGCTTTACCTTCACCTTTTTCAGGCTATATCGGTATGGCGCAGGGTGCGGTTCTCAGTCATTCCCCAGAACGCTTTTTACACCTGGCAGGTAAACAGGTGGAAACCAAACCCATAAAAGGGACTCTGCCCCGGCACAAAGATCCGGACCGGGACCAGGCAAATGCTCAAAAACTCCAGCAAAGTGACAAAGATCGTGCCGAGAACCTGATGATCGTTGACCTGTTGCGCAACGATCTCAGTAAAACCTGTGCCCTGGGCAGTGTTCGAGTACCGGAACTTTTTGCCCTGGAAAGTTTTCCCAACGTCCATCACCTGGTTAGCACCATCACCGGCACATTGCGAGACGACCGGGATCCTATTGACCTGCTCAAAGGCTGCTTTCCGGGAGGCTCCATTACCGGAGCACCCAAACTAAGGGCCATGGAAATTATTGAGGAACTGGAACCCTGCCGGCGCTCGGTTTACTGCGGCAGTCTTGGCTATATCAGTGCCAACGGCAATATGGACACTAATATCGCAATCCGCACACTGGTATGCGACGGGGATAAAATACATTGCTGGGGTGGCGGAGGCATTACCGCCGACTCTGAGGCTGCTGCGGAATACCAGGAATCTCTGGACAAAATCAGTGTGTTAATGAAGTCGTTAGAGGCGCTTTCGGGTCTAGTGTAATCAGCTCGAAACCCGAACCGAGGAAAGACACATGGGTCTGCGGTTCCATTCCGGAATCGCTAGTGTAGTGTCTCCTATAGATTGAAGATTTCAGCAATCTAGAGGAGACACTAGACTAGCATCACGTCTATTGTCAGAGCATCAAATCGCGATTGCTCGCCTTGATAAATTCTTTCTTGAGGTCTTCATAGCTGTGTACCGCTGGATACTGGGGAAACTCATCGATGACGTTCTGAGGGGCTTTGAACAGTATACCGGCGTCGGCTTCAGCCAGCATGGTGGTATCGTTGTAGGAATCACCTGCGGCAATGGTCCTGTAATACAGTGACTTAAGAGCCACAATAGACTGTCGCTTGGGATTGGGCTGACGAATATGGTAATTAATCACCTTACCATTGGTGTCCGTCTCCAATTGGTGGCACAGGAGCGTGGGATAGCCCAGTTGTTTCATCAAGGGACCGGCAAATTCGTAGAAAGTATCTGACAAGATCACGACCTGGAAACGCTCCCTGAGCCAGTTGGTGAACTGTGCTGCCCCATCCAGGGGGCTGAGGGTGGCAATCACTTCCTGGATTTCAATCAATCCAAGACCATGGGTCGACAATTCCGCCAGGCGCATGGTCATCAATTCATCATAATCCGGAATGTCGCGAGTGGTGGCTTTTAAGGCTTCAATGCCGGTTTTTTCAGCAAATTTAATCCAGATTTCAGGAATCAGCACACCTTCCAAGTCTAAACATGCAATTTCCACTAATTTCTCCCAATTGCCCAGTTTAAAATTGCCGCCAATCTACCGTTTTGCCCACTGTAGCGCAATTACTAAAACCCGACACTAATGCCAACTCTTGCAGTACCACCCCAAAACACTGAACATTATTTGATCAACACATGGTTATAACGCTATGATTGATCATTATTGTTAAGTCTTTGACAGCTCTGGTATCCTTCGCGTCCAATTTTGAATTTGCCCGATTAGTGGAGAAATAAGGCGACTATGTCCATAGAAACGTCCACCGAATTGCTCGACATCGTGGATCTCGACAGCAAGCTCCAACAGGAATCCCCCCAGGAGATTCTGCGCTATGCCCTGAGTCAGTTTGACAATATTGCCATCTCATTCAGTGGCGCTGAAGACGTCGTATTAATCGATATGGCGTACCAGATCAAGCAGGATTTGCAGGTTTTTTGCCTGGATACGGGCCGCCTCCACGCGGAAACCTACAGATATATCGAGCGGGTCCGGGAGCACTATGGTATCAATATCGATGTTCTCTTCCCCGATGGCGAAGCAGTTCGTCGCCTGGTGAAAGAAAAGGGGTTATACAGTTTTTATCGAGACAACCATCAGGAATGCTGCAGTATCCGCAAGATTGCGCCGCTAAAACGCAAACTCCTTGAAGTGGACGCCTGGATCACCGGCCAACGGAAGGACCAAAGCCCCGGCACGCGAGCGTCAATCCCCGTCATTCAGGATGATAAGCTCTTCGCTCGCCCCGGTGAGAAACTGACCAAGTTTAACCCCCTCGCCGGCTGGACCTCCCGTCAGGTTTGGGACTATATCCGCGCTTACGACGTACCTTACAACGAGCTCCATGATCGCGGTTTCATCTCTATAGGCTGCGAGCCCTGCACCCGCCCGGTAGGTCCAAACCAGCACGAGCGTGAAGGTCGCTGGTGGTGGGAAGAAGCCACCAAAAAAGAGTGTGGTCTGCACGCCGACAACGTGAAAAATAAAAACAGTTAAAAGAAACAGGAAGCGACTGTGAAAATCACCCTGGTAAAAAAAATCATGGCAGATGGCTCACCCTGCAAAAAGTGTGGTGACGTTCTGAAAAAACTGGAAGAATCTGGACAGATGGCCAGGATCGACCAGGTTATCGTCGCCGATGAACGTGACCCCAAAAGCGAAGGCATGCAGTTGGCCGCCAAACTGGACGTTAACCGCGCACCATTTTTTGTGGTAGAGCATGAAGGTGCAGAACCTGAGGTCTATACCGTTTACCTTAAGTTCGTAAAGGAAGTACTTGACCAACAGGCCAGTGCGGAAGATGAAGCCCGCGAGATCATGAACGACAACCCCGATCTTGACTTTATCTAGTCAACTCCCCATCTCCAGTTCATAAAAAAAGCCCCAAATCAGGGGCTTTTTTTATAGTCTTCGAGAGGTTAGCTATTTGCCTCTATAGACCTCTTCCTCATAGCTCAGCAGCGAAAGCAACTAAAAATTCACTAACAAGTAGTGTGATCCACTAGTATGTCGGTAACTCCATATGCTGAAACAGATCATCAATTTCCGCCTTGGAATGGCGATTGTATGCCTCGCCGACAACATCCTTGGTTAAGTGGGGAGCAAACTGTTCAATAAAATCATACATAAAGCCGCGTAGGAAAGTCCCCCGACGAAAACCGATTTTGGTGGTGCTGGACTCAAACAGATGACTGGCATCGAGCGCCACCAGGTCGGCGTCCAGCGTTTCATTGTGAGCCATTTTGGCAATGATTCCGATACCCAACCCCAGTCGCACATAAGTTTTAATGACATCAGCATCGGCTGCGGTAAATACCACCTTGGGCGCCAAGCCCCTTTCAATAAAGGCCTCATCCAACTTGGAGCGGCCGGTAAAGCCAAACACATAGGTGACAATCGGATGTTTTGCCACCTCCTCCAGCGTTAATTCCGACACCTGGCACAGAGGGTGATTTTTGGGCACCACGATGCAACGGTTCCAGCGATAGCAAGGCATCATGATCAGATCACTAAAGAGTTCCAGAGCCTCTGTAGCAATAGCAAAATCCACTGTCCCATCGGCCGCCATTTCCGATATCTGCATAGGCGTACCCTGGTGCATATGCAGTGATACATCGGGGTACTGATGGATAAAAGACTCTATGACTTTGGGCAGTGCATAGCGGGCCTGTGTATGCGTGGTGGCCAGTGACAGACTGCCCTTCTTCTCATTGCTGAATTCCTGCGCAACCTGCTTGATGCTTTCCACTTTGCGCAAAATTTCACCCGCCGTTTTAAGGATCGCCTCACCAGCAGGAGTGATTCGGGTCAGGTGCTTGCCGCTTCGCGAGAAAACCTCAACCCCCAGCTCATCCTCCAAGAGCCTGATTTGCTTGCTGATTCCGGGTTGAGAGGTGTAGAGGCTTTGGGCGGTTGCCGACACATTAAGGTCATGGTGTGCCACTTCCCAAATGTAACGCAGCTGCTGCAGTTTCATAAGCCCTCCAATTGGCCGCACTAGAATGGAGTTATAAAAATATAAACAAATATTCTTTTCCAGAATAGATATAAATCAGTATATTTGCCAGCCTAAATTACGTTTACCCTGCATAAAAACCGATCATCTATAACTTTAGCCTATATTCATGGAAATAGTGTTTTTTGTGCTCGCCGGAGCAGCTGTGGGATTTGCAGTGGGAATGACAGGTGTCGGGGGCGGTTCGTTGATGACGCCGCTGCTGATTCTGTTTGGTATTCCCTATAATGTGGCTATTGGAACAGATCTGCTCTATGCGGCGGTTACCAAAGCCGGCGGAGCCGTGGCCCATAAACGCCAGGGAACTGTCCGGTGGCAACTGGTTTTTATCCTGGCGGCAGGTAGTATCCCCGCATCCCTCGCTACCGTATTTCTCTTGAACAATGTCTTTACTTCGGCCCGGGAATATGAGGGCTTGCTGACCCACAGCCTGGGTCTAATGCTGATTTTGACTTCCGCAGTGCTCTTGTTTAAAAGGCGTATTCAGGCAAGTACCAGCAAGGATGAGGGCGCTTCCGGCTGGGCCCACAGACACGCAAAGAGCATCACCTTTGTTTCCGGCATTGTTCTGGGCGTGTTCGTTACCCTGTCTTCGGTTGGCGCCGGCGCCTTTTGCGCCGCCCTGCTACTGGTACTTTACCCCCGCCTGCCAGCATTGCATGTGGTAGGTACCGATATAGCGCACGCGGTTCCCCTGACCCTTATTGCGGGTTTGGGACATCTGATGCTCCTTGGAAACGTAGACTTTACCTTGCTCGGCGCTTTGCTGGTTGGCTCCTTGCCGGCCGTACATTACGGCACCAAGTTCGGTGCACGCTTGCCGAGCTCTATCTTACAGCCCATACTGGCCAGTATCCTGATGACCCTGGGCGTTAAATTTGCCTTTTTCTAAAGCAATCACCTGCGGCTATCCCCACAATCCCATTTGCACCGCAGTGTCAGAAGCTGCCGCCCGGGAGAGGATTGAGGGATTTATCATGGGTACCATATAAACGGGGACCTTGGCCAGCTGCAACACCTTACTGGTCACTGAGCCAATCATATTAGAGCCTATAGCGTTTGGGCCATGGCTGCCCATGATGATCAAATCCGCATGACGCTCCTTGGCTACTTCCAAAATCACCTGTGCCGGATGCCCCTGTTCGACACACACCTCCATGACACGGGACAGACCTTTGTCGCCATCGATATACTCATCCGCCAGGGCGTCTATAATGCTTTGCTTTATCCCCCGCATCATCTTACTCAAGCCGGAATTTTCGATTTCATCGCTGGACTCCCGGGGCAAATAGGTCTTAACCACGGCGTTTGCAAAACTGCCCAGGGGTTCAACCGCGTGAACAAGAATAATCCTCGCGTTGCACTGGTGGGCAAGGCTTGACACGTGCTGAAGCATATGCGAACTGAAGGCGCCTAAATCCGTAGCATAAAGGATAGTTTGGATCATATAGCGAGCCCTAAACCGATAATTTCACGGTTGGATCGCGCTGGAATTGGTTAACCCCGAGCGCCAGATTGACACTCCATGTTGGTGTTTCTTAACTAGAAGCATAGCACCAGATCTGGGAGCTGCGGGCTTAATCTTCTATAAGGGGCTCATTCGCTATACCGTGAGGCACATGTCCGGTCGCCACATGAGCACTGGCGGAATCGCAATGCTGGCGCTGGTCATCGAAAAAGACATCAGCACCATAGGCCCTGAGAAAATTGCCTTTATCCAATCCTCCCAGGAACAGGGACTCATCCAAACGCACATTCCAGGCTCGCAGAGTACGAATTACCCGCTCGTGAGCCGGTGCTGATCGCGCCGTTACCAGTGCAGTGCGTATCGGACACTCATCACCTGAAAATTCAGCTTGTAATTGGTGTAGAGCCGATAGAAATGGTTTAAACGGCCCTCCGGAAAGCGGTTTTTTGGCCGCCACCCTTTCACTTTCGGCAAAGGCGTCCAGCCCCTGACACTTGTAAACTTTTTCTGCCTCATCAGAGAATAGAACGGCATCGCCATCGAACGCAAAGCGCAACTCGCCATCCCGTTCCTCGCGACTGTTCGAGGCTATCAGTGTCGCCGCCGCTATGCCCTGCCCCAAAGCAAAACGCACATCCTCCGCGTGAGTTGACAAAAACAAATGGCAACCGAAAGCCGAGACATAGCGATAAGGGCTTTCTCCGCCGCAAAATGCGGCACGGGTTATATTCAACCCAAAGTGCTCAATGGAATTAAAAACCCGCAAACCGGTATCGGGACTGTTCCGCGAAAGCAGAATCACTTCAACCCGTGGTTCGCCAGGTAACTTGTCGTTAAGCCCCAGCAGCTTCTCCACCATGGGAAAGGCATCGCCCTTCTCGAGTATGGTATCTTCATTTGCTATTTGATACTCCGCGTAAGCCTTGAGGCCGTCGTTAACATAGACCTTATGACTTTCGTCCAGATTGAATAGCGCTCGCGACGATATCGCAACAACCAGTTTGTCCCCAAAGCCCTTAGGCATAGCATCGCAATCCTGATATGGTAGTGATCCAGTGTTTCCATTTGAGCAGGCCTGCTATTTTGCATGAGCCCTGGCAGTAACACCATAACTTATGGTCCAGAACCGGTCGCACCAGGATAAAAAATGGCGGATTTAAAACAGTGGCTATTGGCCAAGGGTTTTGGACACATCACCGAGCGTCGACCACTTTCAGGTGGCGACATCTCTGTTACTGAACACATAACGACCAGCAGCGGCCGCGCAATCTGTGTCAAACAATGTGAGGATGCGGCTGCGGACTTTTTCGCAGCGGAATACAGCGGCCTCAAAGCGCTAGGAGACACACTGGCCCAAAGCGATTGTTCGCTGACTGTACCAGCCTGCTATGGATTTGATTCCGATTTTATCGTATTGGACTACATTGACTCTGCCCCCCGTCGAGGAGACTACTGGCAAGTTCTCGGCAGAGGCTTGGCGGCGATGCATCGGCAAGCCTCTCCCTACTTTGGTTTCGACTGTGACAACTATTGTGGCCTGACCCGCCAAATCAATTCTCCGTGTCAGGACGGCCATCAATTTTTCGCCGAACAAAGGTTGGGATTTCAAGCTCAATTGGCCCTTCGTCGCGATTTAATTAGCACTGACGATGCCCAGAGAATTTTTCAGTTGGGTAAACGACTGCCAGAGTTGATACCTATACAGCCAGCAAGCCTTATTCATGGAGATCTCTGGGCCGGTAATCTGATGGTAGATGCCAATGGGCAACCGATGTTAATCGACCCAGCCTGCTATTACGGCTGGGCAGAGGCAGAGTTGGCCATGACCAAATTGTTTGGAGGTTTTTCAGCAGACTTTTATTCCGCCTACCAGGAAGTGTCTCCACTGGAACAGGGATGGGAACAGCGCGCCCCTGTTTACAATATCTATCACCTGCTTAATCACCTTAACCTGTTCGGCGGTAACTACTATCAACAGGCTATGTCACTGGTGAGTCACTACCTCTAATTTCGCGGTGCCAAAGAAGCTCTATCGTTGAGAAAAGTCTATCTCCCCTCGCTGGGGAAACAATCCGAAAATTCCACCGGTATGGATAAAGACAATATCCTCAACCCCGTTAAACGCGCCATTTTTGATTTCACTGACCAAGCCGTAGAATGCCTTACCGCTGTAGACGGGATCGAGTATCAAGCCTTCTGTCCGAGCAACCCACTTGATGACTTCGAAAACCTCTTTCCCGGCTTTGGCATAACCTGGCCCAACATATTGATCGTTGGTATTAATAGGGAGTGAAGAGACGTCCAGCTCAGGCGCATAGCGGCGTCGCCAGGCCTCCATGTCCTTTCGCACCTTTCGTCGAAAGTAAGCCTCGTCATCACACACCGCAAACCCCAGAATCTGGCAACCCAGCTCAACGAGATCATTTCCCAGGATCAATCCCGCTTGAGTTCCTCCCGAACCAGTCGCGGTGGTTATCCACGCCGGAGCGATACCTGCTTTAGTAAAATCCTGCTTCAATTCCTGACAACACTGTAGATAACCCCAGGCGCCTATTCCGTCACTGGCCCCTATTGGGATTGAGAAGGCTTTCCTACCCAGCTCGGCATAATGGGCCTCCCAGGCCGCGAACCGCTCAGGTAATTGCTGTGCAAATCCGGGGGCGGGATAGTTGGAAATTACAGCGCCTGACAGCTTATCGAGCAACAGGTTTCCGTCGGGAGGGCTCACCGCATCTCCTCTCAACAACAGATGCACTTTCATTCCCAACTGGGCACCGAGCAGAGCAGTCGCCCGACAGTGATTGGACTGAACACCTCCGGCAGTGATCAGGGTATCACAACCCTGTTCTCGCGCTTCGGCGATAACAAATTCCAGCTTGCGGACCTTGTTCCCAGACAGGTGGCTGCCAGTCAGGTCGTCTCGCTTCACCCAGAGTCGCGGGCCATCCAATTCACTGCTAATGCGCCCCAAAAGTTGCAGTGGTGTGGGAATCTGTGCCACGCGCAGACGCGGCGGTTGTGGAATCAGCATTGCTGCTTTCCTGATGTGTATATGATGAGCAATTAACCGAGCCGGAGCAGTATAACATTGCCCCGGTCGGCGGCAATGGAGCTGGAATCAACTCCGGGAGGAACTTCCTAGATGGACTTGATAGTGCCCTTCGGCAATACAGCGTGTACAGACACTTTTTGAAACTTCAATTCTGTGTTATTCCCGGCATCGATAACCAGGTAGTTTTCATCGACTTTGATGATCTTGCCCAGTAATCCACTATTCATAACCACTTCATCACCCTTATTCAAAGCGCCGACCAATTCCTGATGCTCCTTTTGACGCTTACGCTGGGGACGAATGATAAACAGGTACATAAACAGGAACAGACCACCAAACATAATCAGGGTGATCATCGGATTCGCTTCTGGCGCAGGCGCCGATTGTGCCTGGGCCATAGCCGCAGGAATGAAAAACTCCATGTTTACCTCATTTATAATTCACAAAAAGGATAAAGCGGCTAACTCTACCCTTTTTGCAGTAGTGAGGCAATTCAGTGACGCAGGGCCACTTTATCAAGCCACAAGATCAGGCGACAGGAGTCGAAAGTTACGTGTAATCACGAAACAGCTTGCGAAATGTGCTTGGCGACAGCCCGGTCCAACGCTTGAACGCATTCGTGAAACTGGTACGGTCGGAGAAATCCAAAGAGGCCGAAATACTGTCGATGCTCATATTTTGTTCAATCAAATAATCGATTGAAAAGTGAAACCTTACCTGGTCTCTCAACTGGGCAAAATTGATATGTTGCTGCTGTAATCGGCGCTGGAGCGTTCTCTTCGACAGGTTGAGCTCTTCGGCAATATGGTCAATAGCGAGGGAGGAGTGTCCAATTCTCCGTTGTAACACTTCAACCACCCGACCGGGAATGCCATAGACATCCGGGAGCCTGGCCTGGGAGATATATTCCTCGAGGCTCTTTACACCCGGCGTTGCAAAACCCCCAAGTGCTGTACTGGCGTCTTTGGGTTGTGCGGTTTGTAATTCGATCATTCTGGCCACTCCTTCTGCCATTAACTCTATGGTTTCTACATCTTGGGGGACAAATGCAGACACGCCTGCCTGAGAGACAGAAAAAAAGCATAAAACCCCAAAGCTATCACCGGTGACCGCCACTTGAGTACCCAGGTAGCGGTTGATGGCATCCCCATTATAGGCCATATTGTTCAAATTCACAGCAGTTTGACAGGCATTTGGATAAGTGGCAGTCCTCCCTTCGAAGTCAGGATCGTGAAAAAATCTCGTTTCACCACATGGCTCTTCTTTTTGGGCAAAAGTGTCGGTTTCAGCTTGATAAATGAAGTAAACAAGCCGCCCTTCCCGGACCTGAACCAATGCACCATAGTCCTGGGACAGCATCTTGCAACCCGATTGAAGGTAGGCGCTGCACTGCTCATGGAGCAATTTATAGGGAGCCACCAATAAGCTATGCAGATAGCGGAGCCTGTCCGCAAACAGCGTGAAGTCCAGCTCTTGATGTCGCGGGCTTTCACCCACGCTAATTTTACTACTCCATGTGTCGGCAGAGGGACTCAATTTGTTTTCCATAGATTGGCTACCGGAGGCTCCTGATAATTGCGAAAGAAGGCAGAACTGATTGAAATGCGATAAATCACAGCCTCAGCTACCCGTGGATGCTTTTCCTAGCACCTCGCGACGCCCGGTAAAACTAGTCTTTATAGGCGTTGATAACCAGTCTCATTGGCGCCATTATGTTGATTTTGACGACAATTGTTAAGATTTATTAAACAGGTCACTTATTGCAATTGATCTTTATACCGATATTGAACGGTCTCCAAACAGCATAGAAAGATCTTTAGGCGATTTTAGAAGAACTACTTAAGAAACCGGGGGTTATGAATATTATTTAGAATTTATATTAGGAATATAGAGAAGTAATCTTGGATCTCGCCGGGGAGCACTGGGGCCTCCCGGCTATACCATAGTGGTGTGGCTTTTACAGACCGGACTCGATAAGCGCTATCACATCTTCATGATGAGATTTGGTTTTGACTTTATCCATTACATGCTTCAGACGTCCGTCTTTGCCGATAACAAAAGTTGTTCGCAGAATCCCCATAAACTCCCGACCCATAAATTTCTTTAGACCCCAGACACCATACTTGTCAGCTACTGCGTGGTCCTCGTCGGATAGCAGGTCGAAATTGAGCGCTTGTTTATCGATAAAACGCAGCAGACGGGCTTCTGGATCAGGGCTTACACCTAATACTACGGTGTCCAGTTTTTCGAAGTCACCCCTGGCATCCCTGATACCACAAGCCTGGGTTGTACAACCGGGCGTCATCGCTTTGGGATAAAAATACAAAACCACATTCTTCTTACCTCTGAAATCCTTGAGGCTGACCTTTTCGCCGTTTTGATTCTTGAGCGTAAAAGCGGGAGCCAAGTTCCCTATTTTTGGAAACGACATTGTGCACCTTTTAATCATTTTTGAGGAAATTTGAAGGCTGGTCCAAATCAAAGCCTAATATGAGAAAAGAATTATAACGGCAGCATTTAAATTTGGAATGTTATAAGGCATGGACACGGATTATCTTTCACCGGGGAAAACCAGTGAGTAGAACTAGAACGGATAAATCACAAGCGGCCCCTGAATCCGGGTCGACAGCCCCGAAGATTTAAGGCGATCCAACAACTGGCAGGAATCGCTGCTCGACAGAAATTCGCCCAGTTGCACCAAACCGCTATCCCCGGAAACAAGAATTCCATTCTGACAGTTGTCCGCGTTGTGCTTCTGAACCACCACTACAACTTTTCCGCGGGGAAAACACCATGACTGCTCAGGGCTACAACTTCCCTTCTCTATAACCAGAAGCGCCTCATCAATAGATACCACCTCCTGGCAGTTAAGCCCCTGGTTGATAAAGTAGAAAATCCCCAACAGCAATATGACCTCCAGAATTGCAAAGGGGAATATCACCCAGGCTCCCCATAAGGTAAAGACCACACCAATAAAAAGGGAAATAATCAGCAGAGAAATGGAAACATAGAGGTTACCGGTCCAGGAGAGGGACTGGTTAGGCGCAAGTACCAGTCTCACACTCCGACCGGAACTTGGTTTGAATTCTGTTAGCATTGGTCATTGCCCCTATCAAACCACCTTAACTTTAAGGTTAGCAGAAAGTATTGGCCTAGACTGAAACGCTCATATCAGAAATAAAAAAAGCGCAGTGGCGCTGCGCTTTTTCGTTGGGTGGTCCAAACCAAAGATTAAGCGGGCAGTAAGTCTTTAACTGCGTCACGCTCTTCTTTCAATTCGGTTTCAGTTGCGCTCATCTTGTCGCGGGAGAAATCGCTTATTTCCACACCCTGAACAATACTCCAGTCACCATCTTTACACACGCAGGGATAACCGTAGATCAAACCCTGTTCAATACCGTAGGAGCCGTCGGAGTAGACACCCATGGTGACATAATCACCCTCGGGAGTGCCCAGAGCCCAGTCCCGCATATGGAAAATGGCTGCATTGGCTGCGGAAGCGGCAGAGGATGCACCACGCGCCTGGATAATGGCGGCGCCGCGCTGCTGAACAGTCGGGATAAAGTCAGTTTCATACCAATCCTGTTCAATCAACTCCATCGCGCCTGTACCTGCAACAGTCGTGTTGTGAACGTCGGGGTATTGGGTGGCAGAGTGGTTACCCCAAATAATGACTTTCTTAACATCGTTGACCGATTTACCGGTTTTTTCTGCCAACTGGCTCATGGCGCGATTATGGTCCAGGCGCATCATGGCAGTAAACTGGCGAGGATTGATGTCAGGCGCATTACGCTGTGCAATCAGGGCATTGGTGTTGGCAGGATTGCCGACAACCAGCACCTTGATGTCGCGGGAAGCGTGATCATTGATCGCTTTGCCCTGGACGGAGAAAATGGCAGCGTTGGCTTCCAGCAGGTCCTTACGCTCCATACCGGGACCGCGGGGACGGGCACCTACCAACAGAGCAAAGTCGGCGTCTTTAAAGGCCACATTGGGATCATCGGTGCAAACCATGCCAGCCAGCAACGGGAAGGCACAATCGTCAAGCTCCATAGCAACACCCTTGAGGGCATTCAGGGCTGGGGTAATTTCCAACATTTGCAGGATAACCGGCTGATCCTTACCCAGCATTTCACCAGCGGCGATGCGGAACAACAGGGAGTAGCTGATTTGGCCGGCAGCGCCGGTGACGGCAACTCGAACAGGTGCTTTCACAATATATCTCCGTCTAACTCTTTAAAGTGTTATGGGGTCGAAGAACTCCGACCAGGCGGTGGGCCATTATAGTTGCTTGAGGAAAAATTTCATTAAAAACTGTCCCGCTGCCGGACAAAGTCGGGTTGTCAATTCAGCGAACTGGCGGGACGTGGATATCGGGTTATTGCGGACCATCCCAGTGCACCACAACGGGGCTCCGGCATCGATGGATTTACCACCTAGGCTGTAAGCGACTGATATCGTTCACGCAACGCCGAGTAGAGTTCGTCCTTGAAGGCGGGCGTGGACGAATCCAAAGTACTCACAATTTCAACCAGGTGTTCATTGTCTTCACGCCCCCCCCATTCCTTGATATAGGTACCGTCCTGGTAGCCGTGATCCTGGCGGAAGAAATTAAGTACGTTTTTACCCACATACCCACTGTAGAGTTCATTAAACGACAAATCCATTCCCGCCATTAAACGCGCAAACGCGGACACACTGAAAGATCGAGTCGACAGGGTTTCGCAGGCAAAAACCTCAAGGTCAAGGCGGAAATCAGGCTCATCGGTGGTGATGACAAGTTCACTTTCCAGCTGCCTGGCCAAATCCTCGGAATCCTGGCCTGTCTGCAGCAGGATACTGAGGCCAAAATGCCAGATATCGATCAGTTCCAGTTTTACCTGCTCGATATCCGGAGACTGTTTTTTCCACCATTTCCAGCCATAGTGGTCCAACAACTCACCGCACTCGATCCAAATGGCCCGATACCACTCAAAGCCCTGATTGCGCCAATCCGCATGGACTTTGGAATTCATACCGTCTTGAAGCTCGAGCATGATTTTCAGCTGTTGTTGCATAAGCGCCCCCAGAAACTGATTTTTTGATTGATAAATGATTTTACAGGCTCTAACCACACCCCTAGGGTGTTGTCAGCACCAAAAATAATGGCAATATTCTACTGCGCTGCCACGGGAAATAGCCGGTAAAAGTTATCGCTTGTAATTTTCGCCAACACCTCGAAACTCACACCTTTGAGTTCAGCGATAAATTCAGCCACCTCTCGCAGGTACCCCGGTTCATTAGGTTTCCCCCGATGCGGCACCGGCGCCAGGTAAGGCGAATCTGTTTCAACCAGAAGTCGATCCAGGGGGATTTTCCGTACCACGTCCCTCAGAGCGTCGGCATTTCGAAATGTGACTATACCCGAGATCGAGATAAAATAATTCATATCCAGGGCCCGACGTGCCATGTCCCAGTCTTCGGTAAAGCAGTGAAGAACGCCGGCCGACGCTTCACAGCCATGGGCGCGGATAATCGCCAGGGTGTCTTCTCGGGCATCGCGCGTATGTACTATCGCTGGCAAACCGAGTTCCCGGGCGGCTACCAAGTGTATTTCAAAGCTCTGCCGCTGGAGTGCCTTGGAATCCTGACTGTAATAGTAATCCAGGCCGGTTTCCCCGATTGCTACCACCTTGGGCTGTTCCGCCCACTGTTTTAACTGTTGCAGATTCGCCAACCCCTTTTCCACATCCAGAGGATGCACGCCAACGGACGCCACCACCTCTGGGTATTGCCTGGCAATGTTTATCACCTCCTCCACGTTGTGGACGCTGATGCCCACACATAACATCCTGGTCACTCCTCTGGCTCTGGCGGCAGCCAAGGCTTTACTCAAATCGCCTCCGTAGGCTTCCAGATTGAGTCGATCCAGGTGACAGTGGGAATCAATCAGCATAGGGTTATCATACTCTGGTGTGTTGATTTCGGAGCGCGGCGCCACTCTGACGACTCTGATCGGTACGTAAAATAAAAAGGCCAGGAATTAACCTGGCCTTGGGATTTCGCAACACAATCCTGGCTACATGGTGTGTGTAGGCCTGTCGGAGTCAAGCGAACCGGCCAGATAAGTTTCGATCTTATTGGTTGCGGTGTCGTCCTGGTCACTAAACTGGACGCCAATCCCTGCAGCCCGGTTACCCTGTGCCCCCTTGGGGGTGACCCAAACCACCTTGCCGGCCACAGGAATTTTTTCCGGTTCATCCATCAGGCTCAGCAGCATAAAAACCTCGTCCCCGAGACGATAGGCTTTGTTAGTAGGAATAAATAAACCGCCGTTCTTCACAAATGGCATGTAAGCTGCGTAGAGGACAGCCTTGTCCTTTATGGTCAACGAAAGTATGCCGTTCCGGGCACCGCCCCCAATTCCTTTCATAATGTTTTGTTACTCTATTTGATGCTGCTTGATGCTGCCTTATACTGCAGACCAACGATCGGCCGGCTGGTCTTAATTCTTTTACGGTAATCCATTACGCCGGAGCTGTCCACTCATGCCGGAGAGACGGACCAGGGCACTCCAGTCCATCAGCAGCTCTTCCAATAGCAACTGCTTGTTGGGGTTGGCACCACTCAACAATTGGCGCTTGGTGGACACTACCTTGTCGATATAACGGTGCAGGTGTTGTGGCTGAATATTGTCGACAATCCCTTCCAGGGTCGATGGGATTTCGCGCTTGAAAGCCCTCTGGCGACTGCCCGAAAAACGCGCCAACCCATGCAACCAGCGCAGCAGCCACTCGATCACAGCGATTGGTTCGAAGGCCATCCAGCGACTCGCGACCTCGAGGGCCGACATCTGCCCGATGGATACCCCTTCAAAATCCTTCAGCAGGGTTTCCCGCTGCTCCAGAGCATCGCTGTCCAACATGGATAAAGCTTCCAGAGGAGCGCCGTTGGCAAAGTCCAGCAAAGCAGCAGCGTCAGCCGTACCCCCTGCCAGTCGTTCCAACCAGGGCAGGGATTGCTGTCGAAGCGGAGTGGAAAAGGGAAGAATCTGGCACCGGCTTCGAATAGTGGGCATCACCGAACTGGGCACATGGCTAAGCAACACCATTACCGTGTCCCCTGAAGGTTCCTCCAGGCTTTTCAGCAATGCATTAGCAGCATTGGTGTTCATCGCCTCCGCCGGATCAATAATGGCGAATTTATAACCACCCTGCTGGGAAGTCTTGGTCACAAATTCGGCAAGTGCCCTCACCTGATCGACTTTGATGGCCTTGCCTCTTTCTTCCGCCTCCAGAACGAAGATATCCGGGTGTGTTTCGGCTCGATTAAGCTCACAGGCCTTACAGCTCCCGCAGGGAAGTCCGCTGCGAGGCGACAGGCACAAAAGGTATTGACCCAGAGCCTGCGCGAGATTGCGCTTACCGATCCCCTTTTGACCGATAAACATCAATGCATGGGGTAGTTTTCCCGCCGCCCTCTGGTCCATCAACCGCTGCCATTCGCTCTGCTGCCAGGGATAAGGGATTGAGGGGAATTCGATAGAGTGAACTTCAGTCATGCAGGGTTTTGGATTTATCGCTGTAGCGCCCGGGCAAAAAAACAGGTGCCCAGCTTATCAAGATTAGGGGTAATTTGCGATAATGGGTCTTTATGACAGCCCGGGTCAAGAGACCTTAAACAAGAAAATCAACCACTGCCCGGGACACCGCCAGTCCAAACCGGCCCCTGAGTACTTCCCTATGCCAATTGAGCCAATGTTCCCGCACGCCGATTCCGCTATATCAATTGTCTATCGGGATAGCGCCTTCCTGGTGGTACACAAGCCCAGTGGGTTGTTATCAGTGCCAGGCAGGGGGCCAGACAAACAGGATTGCCTGATACATCGTTTGCTGCCGGCTTTTCCCAACGCCCGCATTGTTCACCGACTCGATCAGGCCACCTCTGGTTTGATCATTATTGCACTCGGATACGACAGCCAACGGGCGTTGAGCAAACTCTTTGAACAGCGACTGATCCATAAAACCTATCGCGCCAAGGTGGGTGGTCTGGTGGCCGATGACAGTGGCGGCATTTATCTACCACTTATCTGCGACTGGCCTAACCGCCCCAAACAAATGGTTGACCATGTCAACGGCAAGCCCGCGGAAACTCATTATCGCGTTCTTGCCCGCGACACCACGGCAAATGCCAGTCTGCTGGAACTGACACCGGTCACCGGACGCTCACATCAATTACGCGTTCATATGCGAGAACTTGGTCATCCGATTTTGGGTGACACCCTGTACGCACCGCCTGCATTTGTCGCAGAGTCGGACCGGCTGCTGTTGCAGGCACACACCCTGCAGTTTTGCCACCCCTTTACTGGCGAGGAACTACTTGTTCGCGGTGAAGCGGAATTTTAGGGTAACAGCAATTCCAAGGAGTCCAACTCTCTGGCAATGTGACGCTGCACTTCATCCAGAGACTTGCCCGCATCCACGACCCGGTAGCGATCAGGTGCCTGTGCCGCCCGTTCCAAATAGGCACGACGGACTTTGTTAAAAAACTCGAGGTCCTCCTCTTCAAAGCGATCCAGTTCACCACGCTTGTTCGCACGCTCCAGTCCCTGTTTGACGTCGATATCCAAAATCAGTGTCAGGTCGGGGCGGACGCTGCCCTGCACCAGGTTTTCCAACTGCAGTATTTTGTCCAGATCGATGCCCCGCCCGCCTCCCTGGTAGGCGTAAGTCGCATCCGTAAACCGATCACTTAACACCCATACGCCACGGTTTAACGCTGGCAGTATTTTGGTGTTCAGGTGTTGTGCCCGGGCAGCGAACATCAGCAACAACTCGGCCGATTCATCCACCTTCTCATCGCGCTTGGTCAATAGCAGCTCGCGAATATCCTCCGCCAGAGGGGTACCGCCCGGCTCCCGAGTACGCAACAACTCAATCCCCTTCTCCGTCAAATAGCGCTCGATGAATTCAATATTGGTAGTCTTGCCAACCCCTTCTGTACCTTCGATAGTCAAAAACTTTCCGCGCTTCATGGTTAAGGGTCCATTACTTTTTGAGTTGAGGGTTCGGACGGTGACGATCGATAACTGGCGTTTCGCTGGTGGATCTGATATTTCCTGACCGCTTTATTATGTTCTTCGAGAGAGGCTGAAAAATGATGGCTGCCATCTCCTTTGGCAACAAAATACAGCGCATTTCCCTCATCCGGGTGGAGAGCAGCATATACAGCATCCCGACCAGGTAAAGCGATGGGAGTGGGTGGCAAGCCGTTAATCATATAAGTGTTGTACGGCGTCGACTGGGATAAATGTTTACGGCGAATATTGCCATCAAACTCGGGACCAAGCCCATAAATCACAGTGGGATCTGTTTGCAAACGCATGTTTTTCTTCAGACGCCTTACAAACACACCCGCTATTTGCTGGCGCTCAGAGGCGACGCCTGTTTCACGCTCCACAATCGAAGCCATAATCAAGGCATCATACGCGGAAGAATAAGGCAAGTTTTGGGAACGCCTTTCCCATTCCTCTGCCAAAATCGATTGCATGCGGCTATGAGCCTGACGCATTAACGCGACATCAGTGGTATTGGCAGTGTACTCATAGGTATCAGGAAAAAACCACCCCTCCGGGTGTTCCACATCCAGTGCCAATAGTTTCAACTGTTCGTCAGAATTCAACCCCTTCAATCGGGGGTTAATCTTCGGTTGCTGGTGAAGGAAATGGAGAGCCTGTTTAAACGTCCATCCCTCAACCAAAGTCACCCGGTAACGAATGACATTGCCCTCTTCCAGCTGATTAAGAAACTGTAATGGAGTAGTACCTGCGGGGAAAAGATATTCGCCGGCCTTCACTTTGCTTTTATCCGCTAACCGTGCGTAGAGTAGCAGCCATCGGGGTTGATCCAGCGCGCCTTGCCGGTATAAATCGTATGCCGCCTGTCCCACAGAGCTGCCCGGCTGCAGCGTGTATTCCAAACCCTCCTCAGGCAAGAGCAATGGTGAATGAAGCCACTGCTGGATCAGGGTGGAAAGCAATACCAAACTCAAACCACAAAAGGCCATGACCAATAGGAACAGGCGACGCAACTTAACCTGTTGGAGATAGACCTTCATTATTTCTGCCATGCCTTCGGGGTTGTCGATTCAATTTCTGTTGCCAGCGCCCGCTGCAAGCGCTCGACAATAGCACCTCGCTTGATTGGCACCTCTCCAATATGAACAACAGGCCAGATACCGAATACGCTGTTGGTCAGAAAGAGCTCATCAGCGTCGTAAATTTGCTCGGGAAGAATATCGCACTCCAATACCTTCAAGCCGATGGATGGCGCTAGACGTTCCATAACCAATCGACGCATTACCCCGGCCACGCCGCAACGGTGGAGCTGTGGTGTTATCATCTGCCCATCGCAACAGGCAAAAATATTGCTTATATTTCCTTCGATCACCCTGCCCTCGATGTCCAGCATCAGGCCCTCGGAATAGACGTCGGATTGCCATTCCCCTCGTGCCAATACATGCTCCAGTTTATTAAGCAACTTCAAACCGGCAAGATCCGGGTTTAATCCCAGTCTCTGTTTACAGGGATAGAGTGCCACGCCTTTGGACTGAAAGGAATCCGGATAATTGGCTGCAGAGAATAGGCCAGCGACTACGGTGGGCAATTGACCGGGATCATAGCCGTAACCCCTGTTACCCTCTCCCCGGGTAACAATGATCTTTAAAATGGCCTGATCAGGGCGATTGACCCGATTTAGGAGATCTCTGGTATACGCCAGCACGCGGGAGTGATCAATAAGAATACCCAATCGCCGGCACCCCTGACTGAGCCTCGCCCAATGCCAGTCCCACAAGGGCGGAATCCCCCCTTGAATATTGATGGTTTCAAATAAACCGTCCCCGTAAGTAAACCCCCTATCCATAGGGGATAAGCGAGCGTCTATTTCACCGTTAATGGAAAAAATGGGGAAGCTACAAGACATAGAGGGAGTTTAAACAAAAACGGCGGACCAACTCTAGCCCGCCGTTTTAATTTATAGGCGTTGGCGCGGCGATTATGCCTTCCGGAAAATCAACGAACCGTTCGTGCCCCCAAAACCGAAAGAATTACTGAGAACCGCTTCAATCCGATGCTCCTGAGCTGTCAGAGGGACCAGGTTGATATCACAGCCCTCATCGGGGTTTTCCAGATTTATGGTCGGCGGTGCGACCTGATCACGAATGGCCAGAACACTGAAAATCGCTTCAACTGCACCGGCAGCCCCCAACAAATGGCCAATCATGGACTTGGTGGAGCTGACCGCAACCTGATCGATGGCGGCTCCCATCACCGATTTAACCGCCTGGCACTCGGCAAGATCCCCTGCTGGCGTGGATGTACCATGGGCATTGATATAGTTGATGGCGTCGACCGGGATACCGGCATCCTTGATGGCGTTTTCCATCGACAACGCGGCGCCGGCACCGTTCTCTGGCGGCAACGTCATATGGTAGGCATCCCCGCTCATACCAAAACCCACCAATTCGGCGTAAATGGTTGCACCACGCGCCCGGGCATGCTCAAACTCTTCCAGGACCAAAACCCCGGCGCCGTCACCAAGCACAAAGCCATCGCGATCCTTGTCCCAGGGACGACTTGCCGCCTCAGGATCATCATTGCGGGTGGAGAGTGCACGTGCGGCAGCAAACCCGCCCAGACCAACCTGCGTGGTCGCCATTTCAGCACCACCGGCAAGCATAACGTCGGCCTCGCCATATTGAATTGAGCGGGCAGCCAGACCAATACTGTGTGTGCCCGTGGTACAGGCGGTCACTACAGCCAGGTTGGGGCCTTTAAAACCGTATTTGATCGACAGGTTGCCTGCGATCATATTGATAATGGCTCCAGGGACGAAAAACGGTGAGATGCGTCGCGGGCCTTTGTGTTCGATCGTCAGGGCACCGTCTTCAACAGAACCAATGCCACCGATACCCGAACCGATAACCGCACCGATACGATGAGCATTGGCATCGGTCACTTCGATACCAGAGTCTTCAATCGCCTGAATTCCGGCAACCATGCCATATTGAATAAAGGGGTCCATTTTGCGCGCATCTTTTACAGGCAGAAAATTGCCTACTTCAAAATTCTTGACCGATGCGCTGAAACGGGTGGAAAAAGAAGAGGCGTCAAAGGCCTCAATAGGTGCAGCACCACTTTTTCCTGAAAGAATTCCTTCCCAGGTTTCCGCTACTGAATTACCCAGGGGAGAAACCATCCCCAAACCGGTTACAACGACTCTTTTACGCGACACCTTCATACTCCGGATATTCTAAGACAATGACAATCAATCAGCCTTGAGGAGATAAGCAGCATGGCACCGCCCTTCTCGAACCCCTAAAACGAGTAAAAGCCGTACTATCTCTCAATAGCTACGGCTTTTACGGTAGACCGGTTTCAGCTGATGCTGAAAGGCTACGCCAAATTGGTGTTTATATAATCGATAGCAAGCTGGACAGTGGTTATTTTTTCGGCTTCCTCATCGGGAATTTCAGTTTCGAATTCCTCTTCCAGGGCCATAACCAGCTCAACAGTATCCAGAGAATCTGCTCCCAGATCTTCAACGAAGGACGCTTCGTTTTTTACTTCTTCTTCTTTTACACCCAGTTGCTCAGCAACGATTTTTTTTACGCGCTCTTCAATGCTGCTCATAACGTTTTTCAACTCCTAGTCGGTAAAATCGGTTAAACCGCCATCTGTTAAGCCTGACAACGGCTCTATATTATCAATGCTACGGCCAACACGAGCGGCATTTTACATGTATTTTCGCCGTGTTGTAACGCATCCGAGAAAAAATCTTCATTCCGCAAAAGAAAAATGAAGATTTTCCCTTATATTACAATAAGTTAGGACATATACATGCCGCCATTTACATGGATTGTATCACCGGTAATATAGCCCCCGGCATCGCTGGCAAGGAAGCCCACCACAGCGGCAATCTCCTCTGGTTGCCCCAAACGTGCCAAGGGGATTTGAGACAACATCAAAGTCTTTTGCTCATCAGTCAGTACCTTGGTCATATCGGTATCGATAAATCCGGGAGCGACGGTATTAACAGTGATGCCCCTAGACCCCACCTCTTTGGCCAGCGAGCGGGCAAAACCGGCCACACCAGCCTTGGTGGCGGCGTAGTTAGACTGCCCGGCATTGCCCATGGCTCCCACCACCGAGCTTATATTGATGATGCGCCCCCAGCGGGCCTTCATCATGCCCCGCAAGCAGGCTTTGCTGAGTCGGTAAATGGCACTGAGATTGGTATTGATCACATCAAACCACTCATCGTCACTCATGCGCATCAGCAGGTTGTCCTTGGTGATACCGGCATTGTTCACCAGTATTGCAGGAGCACCATACTCTCCCTGGATACCCTTCAGCAGGGAAGCCACCGAATCGGCATCGGTCACATTAAGAACCTTTCCCGCACCTTTAATACCCTTTTCTGCAAAGCGAGCCGAAATTTTTTCTGCACCGGATTCACTTGTCGCAGTTCCTATCACGATGGCACCGTCTGCACCCAGTTGATCCGCAATGGCTGCACCAATTCCGCGACTGGCGCCTGTGACCAAGGCTACTTTATCCTGAATACTCATGAGTCATTCTCTTCATTAATGTCTATAGCCGCGACACTGACAAGCATCCCGGCCGGTTGTCCTAAAGCGCGCGACCTTATACTTCAGTCAGCGCCTTGTCCAGATCGGCAGGGGTTTCTGTCGCAAGCCCCTTAAGACCACGGTCAATTCGTTTACTCATCCCGGACAGTACCTTACCCGGCCCACACTCAAGGGTGATCTCTATCCCCTGGGCTGCAAGTTCCTTGACGCAATCCACCCATAGTACGGGATGATAAATCTGTTCAATCATCAGCTCCTTGATTTTCTCCGGATCACTTTGGGACTTGGCATTCACATTGTGAACAATTAGCACTTCCGGTGTGTTAAAGGGGGTGGTGCGAATCTGTTCCGCCAGCTGATCGGCCGCAGGGCGCATCAGAGACGTATGGAATGGAGCGCTCACCGGCAACGGCATAGCACGTTTGGCGCCGGCTTCTTTACAGGCTTCAATAGCACGACCCACGGCAGAAGCATGCCCGGCTATCACCACTTGACCTGGAGTATTGAAGTTAACAGCAGATACCACCTGATCCCCTGCCACCTCTTCGCAGGCTGAAATAATTTTGTCGTCATCCAATCCAATAATTGCAGCCATAGCCCCCTCGCCAGCAGGAACGGCTACCTGCATAAATTTACCGCGCTGCTGAACCAACTTAACCGCATCGGCGAAATCGACCACACCGGAACAAACCAACGCCGACCATTCCCCCAGGCTATGACCAGCCATCAGGGCAGGCATGGCCCCTTCTTTATCACGCCAGATACGCCAAATAGCGACACTGGCGGTCAGCAGCAGAGGCTGCGTGCGTTCGGTAAGATTGATGTCTTCCTGGGTACCATTCTGAACCATTTCCCAGAGGTCGTAGCCCAATACCGCAGAAGCCTCGGCAAAAGTTTGTTCAACAACCGGGTATTGAGCCGCCAAATCAGCCAGCATACCAATCTTTTGAGAACCCTGACCGGGAAACACGAAGGCCAAGTTGTTTGTTGTCATTGCTCTATGCCTGTCTCTAATTAATCAACTAAAAGGAACCCATTAATTGCATCACCCCTAAACAATACGGTCCAATAAGCTCGTTACAAACTCATTGCCGTGAATTGTTCATTGATGAGCCTCGGAATTTGTTTCTCTACCTGGCCTTTCGCCATTATCAACGCATGGGCAAAACTCGCGCTATCGGCTCCACCGTGGCTTTTGACCAAGGTGCCCTTTAGCCCCAAAAAACTGGCGCCATTATAGCGGCCAGGATCGAATTGTTCGCGCCATTTTAGCAATAATGGGCGGGCAATCTGGCCAATAGCACGGCCATAAAGGGAGCCTTTAAAGGTCTGCTCAAGACTGCTCGACAACACCCGGGCAACACCTTCGCTGGCCTTCAGCACCACATTCCCGGTAAAACCGTCACACACCACCACATCGACAGCGCCGGTATATATACCGTCACCCTCCACATAACCGGTGTAGTTGAGTCGTTCATGCCGGGTTAGCAAGTCGGCAGCCAACTTGACATGTTCATTCCCCTTTATCTCTTCTTCACCGATATTCAGCAATCCCACACTCGGACGCGCTTTGCCATCGACTGCACTGGCGAGCACAGATCCCATTAGCGCGAATTGCACCAACTGCTCAGCGCTGCAACTTATGTTGGCCCCAAGATCCAGCATATAGCAGTGTCCTGCGCCTCGGGGAATGGGTTTGCAAATGGCCGGGCGATCAATGCCGGGAAAAGTCTTTAATAAAAACTTTCCCATCGCCATAAGGGCTCCGGTATTACCAGCACTGACGCAGGCATCCACCTGGCCGCTCCGCACCATTTCCAGGGCGATCCACATGGAGGATTTTTGCTTTCTGCGCAATACCTGGGCAGGCTTATCATCCATGCCCACCGTATCTTCAGCATGTATGATGCTTATGCGCTCTGCGAGAGTTCCAGAAGAAAAAGTGCTTTCGATGGAATTGAGTAGCTTGAGAAGCAGCTCCCGATTACCGACCAGTTTCAATTTCAGGTCCGGGGAGGTTTTGGCAACCTGAATGGCCGCCGGAATAGTAACGCGGGGACCGAAGTCCCCGCCCATAGCGTCAACCGCTATGCAAACCGGAAGCGACAAACTTTATTCGTCGTTGCCGGTCTCAACCACTTTTTTGCCACGGTAAAAACCGTCGGCAGTCACGTGGTGACGACGGTGCTTCTCACCGGTAGTCGGATCGACGGACAGAGTCGGTCCAGACAAGGCGTCGTGAGAACGGCGCATACCGCGCTTGGAACGAGTCTTTTTGTTTTGTTGAACAGCCATGATTAGCTCCTACTTACCATATTTACTGGAGCCGGGGCGCCTCTTTATTTCGGCGAGCCCTTAAGTTGCTCCAGCACTGAAAACGGGTTTGGCGCCGGTTCCGGTTCTTCCGCCTCCCCACTGGAAAAGCTGGCCATATCGACACAAGCCTCCTCGTGGTAGGCTACCATCGGCAGGTTCAGCAGAAGCTCCTCCTCCACCATCTCGTAGAGATCAGCAGAGCCTTCACCGGTAATCCAGGGATCCAGGTGTTTGGGCAAGCTCTTTGCCTGCTCTTCATCCCAGACCACAGCGAGAGACAACTCACACTCCAGCGCCAGCGGCATTGCCTCCAGGCAGCGTTGACAGATTACATAAACCTCGGCCTTGGCGGTACCGGTTAGGACTCTAGCGCCCTCATCATTGATACCAAACGCCAAATCGACAGCCACCTCGCCTTCAGAGCTTGCCAGTGCCTCGGCTAGACGGGGCAAAGCAGAAATTACAATAAACCCTTGAAGTTCAATACGCTGTTGAGCGAACTTTCTCGGGTCGACCTGCCTGGGCAGCACATTTTCTGAGGGGGCCTTCGACATAAGCGCGCAATAATAGGGATATGCCTTTGATCTGTCAAAGAAAAATAGGCCTCTAGGCCCTATTTTTCCGGGCATTGGTTAGAATAGCAGCTCAAACTGTTTTCGCACTCTAATTACTCCCGAAGTATATCTGAACTCATGCCAAAGCTCATTCTAGGGTCTAGCTCAAAATATCGTTATAACCTATTGAAAAAAATAGATATTCCTTTTGAAACCGCCTCTCCCGATATCGACGAAAGCGCCTTTCCTGAGGAATCGGCAGAATCACTCGTGGCGAGACTGTCCCTGAGTAAAGCCAGGGCACTGGCACCTCAATTTCCGAACTCGCTTATTATCGGTTCCGACCAGGCGGCTGAATTGGATGGTAAGATTCTTACCAAACCCTTGAATCACAGCCGGGCCAAGGCGCAACTGTTGACAGCAGCAGGTCGTCGCGTACGATTTTTAACCGGCCTCTGCCTTTATAATTCCGCTGACCACAGCCACCAGCTGGAGGTCGTTCCCTACGTAGTGCAGTTTCTGCCCCTGTCAGATCGGCAAATCGAGAACTACCTGTGTCGGGAAAAGCCTTACGACTGCGCTGGAAGCTTTAAAGCCGAGGGGCTTGGGATCACTTTGTTCGAACGACTCTCAGGCGACGACCCCAATGCACTGATCGGCCTACCTCTCATCAGATTAACAGCGATGTTGCGCAAAGCGGGCCTTGACCCTCTATCAGATCCCGCCTCCGATTAGCACTGTTCGACAGGGGTTAGCGCAATTCGACAGGTGAATCCCCCCGCTCAGAAAGCCCGATTGAATGGGCAATGCCCGCCCCAACTGCAGTGCCCAACCGTCGCGTCAACAACTCCAGCGGCGAGTCCATGGGGGTGTAATCGATTATATTTTCAGCTTTGATCACTTCTCTGGCGACATAACCCGGACTCCCCAATCCATCTACCAGTCCCAGCCCCAATGCTTGTTCACCGTTCCAAATCAGACCGGAAAACAGCTCTGCCTCTGGAAGCCCGCCCGCTGCAACATCCAAATTGAGACGTTTTCCCCGTCCGCGCTTGACCACCGCGATAAACTGCTGATGTGTCTTCTGCAACACAGTTTGCCAAAAACGGGTTTCTTCTTCCTTAAGCGGCGAAAAGGGATCTAAAAAGGCTTTGTGCTCACCCGCGGTAAAGTGGCGTCGCTCCACTCCCAGTTTCTGTAGCGATTCGACAAAGCCAAAGCTGGAGGCGGTAACACCTATGGACCCCACCAGGCTTGCCTTGTCGGCATAGATTTCATCCGCCGCAGCGGCAATATAGTAACCACCTGACGCACCGAGATCTGCAATTGCGGCGTAGATCTTTTTCTCTGGATGTAACGCACGCAAACGCACAATTTCGTCATAGATATACCCGGCCTGCACAGGACTACCACCAGGACTGTTAATCAGCAGTAATACAGCCTTGGCATTCTTGGCCTCGAATGCCTGACGCAGCCCCCGTATGGAATTATTGGCGCTGGCTTTCTGGTCGGCAGCGATGACACCCTCAACTCGCACCAGTGCAGTGTGCGGCTTGCGCTGATCTGTCGTCGATTTAAAACCCGGATATACCAGCCACAGCGCGACAATCAAATAGGCAAATGTCAGCAGCTTAAAAAAGATGCCCCATCGCCTGGCTCGCCGCTGTTCCAGCAGCGCTTGACCGGCGATGGATTTGAGGAGCTGTTGCTCATTATATTCGGGCGTCTCTTCGTCTCTGTCGATTTTCCTGGGAAACAGCCAACTAAGCATTTTTCCTCCTTTCCCAACACTAACGAGCCTCATCCAGCTCCAGAAGCTCTTTCATGCTATCGATACACCTGAGGGGCCGATATGCTTCCAGACGTTGGATATCATGGGCACCGTAACTCACCGCCACCCTGGGCATATTGGCACGTTGCGCCATATCCATATCGTATTCGGTATCTCCGATCATGATCGCTTCTTCAGCGCGATAACGGTGCTCCCGCAACAATTCGTTGAGCATTCTTGGGTGCGGCTTGGAAGCCGTTTCATCGGCACAGCGAGTACTGTGAAAGAAGTCCTGCATTTGCAGGTTGTTCAAGACCCGGTTGAGGCCTCGTCGACTCTTTCCTGTGGCCACAGATATCCGATGACCGCGTTCCCTGAGTGTTTCCAGGGTTTCCATTACCGCCGGAAAGAATGGCGAAGGTAGCTGATCAGCTTCCACGAACCGCTTGGAGTATTGTTCACGTAATTGAGCCTGATCCCGTTGACTGGCATCAGGGTATATTTGTGCAATCGCTTCCGGAAGCCCGAGACCGATAATTTCCTTAATCGCCTGATACTCTAATGGCGGCAGGCACAAATCCGAAGCGGCCCGCTGCATGCAACCCACAATTTTCGCCGTGGAATCGCTAAGCGTGCCATCCCAATCAAAAATAAATAACACAATTACTCCATCTATTCGTAAATCGTAAATCTGCCCTTCATCCAGTGCCTTAAATCTCTGGCGCCAGACGATTGAGGCCAGCCTGCAAATCATCGGGCAGTGGCGCGACGACTGTTACTGGCTCACTCTCGCCCGGCAGGCAGAAAGACAACTCCGCAGCGTGCAAAAACAACCGTTTAAATCCCAACTGACTCATCTTCGCATTGAAGTCATCATTGCCGTACTTATCATCGCTCACCAACGGATGACCAATGGACTGGGCATGGACACGTATCTGGTGCGTCCGGCCGGTAACGGGCTTGGCCTCAAGCAAGGTTGCCTCTTTATAACGCCCTAAAACCTTAAATTCCGTCAGGGAAGCCTTGCCCTGAAAGGATACTTTGACGATTCGATCTCCATTCGGTAATTCATAGCGCTTGAGGGGAGACTCAATCCGACGCCGACGATGTGGCCAGTGACCCGCCACCAAGGCATGGTATACCTTGGTGATACTTCCTTGCTGCACCCCCCCGCCGGTACTACCAAGGGACTTTTCCCGTAGCTCCGCCTGCAAATAGCGCAACATACTGCGCTTTTTGGCCACCAGGATACAACCGGAAGTCCCCCGATCGAGACGGTGGACCAGTTCCAGAAAATGGGCATCGGGACGCATTGCCCGGAGAGATTCAATCAGACCCAATTGCACCCCGCTGCCCCCGTGCACCGCCAGGCCTGCCGGCTTGTTCACCACCAGCAAGGCTTCCGATTCAAACAAAATGGCTTTTTCCAACATTCGAACCAATCCCTGGCCCGGCTTGACCGGAGAAGGCTCGCTGGTCACTCTAATGGGTGGTATCCGCACCAAGTCACCGGCTTTTAATTTATAGTCCGCCTTGATTCTCCCTTTGTTGACCCTGACCTCTCCTTTTCGAAGTATCCTGTATACCCTTGATTTTGGGACATTTTTCAGTTTTCGGATGAGAAAATTGTCCACACGCTGACCCGCCATATCGGCGTCTATTTCAACAAGTTGTATTTTGGCGAGAAATTGCTCATTTTTTGTCATCGGGACAGTTTACCAGTTATCGCCCCTTTGCCGAAGCATCCGACCTAATCCGGAGGCTTCGAAAGGAAGCAAATTTCCCTTTTATTTGAAGCACTTACCATTTGCTGTTATAGTCCATGATTGCTGGCTCAGGGCTGGTTTCCGCACACCGCGAGCTGGACGCAATAACCTCCAGGCTCGTTACAAAAAATGGTGTGTAAGTAGGAAATACCGCTGTGCAGCAAGTGGGTCATCCAATCGATACTTTAAGGATGGAAAAAGCCCGAACGGCCACCCTCCCGATCGAAGGCCCAAGCGTAATTTTTTTTGAATTGGCACTGACGCCAACCGACTGCCAGTAGCCAGAAATAAACGCGCACCGAGCGCATTGTATTGATAGTAAACACTGTGAGTGTTTAGTAAGACTCTTTAATTGAAATTTGTTAGCAAGGAATGTAATTCTGAGAGCCCATAGCTTAGGCTCCCTGCGCAAACTTATCGATCGAACATTAAAGTCTGGTTAACAAAAGTGGGCCCTATGCAACTCACTCGAACCTAGACACGATGAAAGAACATGCGTACAGGTATGGAATTCGCTCTTTCGCTGAGCCGGTCAGAAGATTTTTCTGTTTCATACTGTGGCAACAGTGCCCGGCCCAACAGCAAAGTGCAGCTAATAAAAGGTGTGGTTCCGCGTCTATTATTGACCGGAAAATCACCATAAGAGACTGGAAGAAAGGACACATATAAAGCGCCAATTCAATCGCCGACAGCCTGCCGTGACCGAAGGTCCCAGCAGCAGCGCCCCCACTGTTTCGGGGCCGATACTGCCGGCGAACAAGGCACATTGCGTCTTTTTCATACCACTGCCACCATTGCGTGCAAGATGCCGCCCAATGGATCGAGTCAGCCTTACTGCAACCCTCCAGCGTTACCTTCGGTCATGCAATCGGACCGCGCCCCACTAACCTTTAGGTTAATCAGGTAACGTATGAAAAGAATGCTCATCAATGCAACCCAGCCGGAAGAGCTACGGGTTGCTCTTGTTGACGGACAGTGGCTGTATGACCTCGATATCGAGAATCGCACCCGCGAACAGAAAAAAGCCAATATTTATAAGGGTAAAATCACCCGCATCGAACCCAGCCTTGAAGCAGCGTTTGTAGACTACGGCGCCGAACGTCACGGCTTCCTTCCCCTGAAGGAAATCTCCCGCGAATATTTCATCAAAAAGCCCAGCGAAATCGAAGGGCGCCTCAAAATCAAGGATGTGGTAAAGGAAGGCCTTGAGGTTATTGTCCAGGTGGACAAAGAAGAGCGCGGCAATAAGGGCGCTGCACTGACTACCTTTATCAGCCTCGCCGGCCGCTATCTGGTATTGATGCCTAACAACCCCCGTGCAGGCGGTATTTCCCGCCGCATCGAAGGGGATGATCGTGCGGAATTGCGCGACTCCCTGGCGAAAATTGAAGTGCCCTCAGGCATGGGTGTGATTGTCCGCACCGCTGGCGTCGGACGCTCTGCCGAAGAACTTCAATGGGATCTGAACTACCTGTTGCAACTATGGGAATCCATTGCCCAAGAGGCTTGCAGCTCTGGTGCTCCCCACTTCCTGTTCCAGGAGAGCAACGTTATTATTCGCGCCATTCGCGACTACCTGCGCCAGGACATTGGCGAAGTGATCGTCGACCACCGCGAGACATATGACCTGGCCTGTGCCTTTATCCAGCAAGTAATGCCCAGCTACCACAGCAAGGTCAAGTACTATAGCGACGACATCCCCCTGTTCAACCGCTATCAGATCGAGAGCCAGATCGAAACCGCCTTTGAGCGTGAAGTAAAACTCCCCTCCGGCGGTTCTATTGTGATCGATGTGACCGAAGCCCTGGTCTCCATAGACATCAACTCCTCGCGCGCTACCAAAGGTGGTGACATCGAGGAAACTGCCCTTCAGACCAACCTCGAGGCCGCCGATGAAATTGCCCGCCAGTTACGTTTGCGCGATATGGGCGGCTTGGTGGTTATCGACTTTATCGATATGCAGCCGGTCCGCAACCAGCGCGCGGTGGAAAGCCGTATGCGCGATGCGCTGAGTATGGACCGCGCCCGCGTCCAGGTGGGCCGCATTTCACGGTTTGGCCTACTGGAAATGTCGCGCCAGCGCCTCCGCCCCTCTCTGGGGGAGACCACGTCCAAGGTGTGTCCACGCTGTAGCGGCCAAGGCACCATTCGCAGCACCCGCTCACTGGCCTTGTCAATTCTGCGCCTGGTGGAAGAAGAGGCCCAAAAGGAGCGCAGCGCCGAAATTCGCGCAATCGCGCCAGTACCGCTGGCGACTTACCTGCTCAACGAAAAGCGCAAGGCCATTTCGAACATCGAAACGCGCAACAGTACCCGCGTGGTGATTGTGCCCAATACTGACATGGTGACCCCGCATTTTGAAGTTCAGCGCCTGCGTGACGATGATTCTGCCACCCTGGAAACCAGTTATAAGATAACTGCCGCAACTGACGAGACGGCACAGGAAGAAAGCAAGCCCAAGCCCCCAGCAACACCGGTACCGCAACCCGCGGTCCAACAGTTGGCGCCGGCACAACCCGCCCCCGAACCCCCCAAGGAACCCAGCTTGATTGCGCGCTGGATTAGCGCGATCGTCGAGCTCTTCAGCGGCGGCGAGAAGGAGAAAAAGAAGAAAAAGGACCAACCCAAAAGAACTCAGGCCCGTGGGCGCAATGGACGCGGCCAGGGTAGTCGCGGCCGCCGGGACAATCGAAGCCGACGTGACGGGCGCAGTGACGAACGCAAACTCGATAACCGCCGTCGCGATGACAAGCAGGAAAAACGCGAAGATCGGCGCTCATCCAGTCCCGATGAGCGGCGTGAAGAGCGTGGCCGACGCACCCGTCGCCCCCAGGATGAGCAACGCGAGGAAAGAGCAGCAGGCAATCGCCGCGACCAGGATGAGCAACGCGAGCAGCGTCGATCACGACGTGGCAAAAAGCGTGACGAAGAAAGTGAAACCACCACCCCAAAAACGGCAGACGCTACGGAGGCAAAAAGCGCAGAGGAAGGCGAGCGCCCAGCCAAGCGCCCAGCCAATCGCCGCGGCCGTTCCCAACAGCGCCGCCGCGGTCGTCGCGATGGCGAGGCAGCGGTAAGCGCAGAACAGGCCGAAATTGTAGAGTTGAAACCCAAGACAGAGCCGACAGAAGAGGCCTCACAAGCGCAGGCAGTTACTGACCAGCCTGTAACCGAGACAGAGAAAACCAGCCAGCAGGCAGCTCCTGTCCAGCGAGCTCCAGCCACTGAGCAACCGGTAGCGGAGGAAATAAAGTCAGCGCCAGATAGCCTTGACCGCCCTCAGGACATCCCGGAAACCACGACAAGGGCTGCAACCAATCAGGATGACACCTCCGCAGCATCCGCTGACTCGGTAACTGAAACTCAGCCCAAAGTCACCGAGAGGGATACCACCGAAGCTGCCAGGCAGGCAGCGCCGATCGACTCGCAGAAAATTGTGGCTGAAACCCCAAAATCAGCCGTTCAGGACCAACCCATAACTGAGGAAACAGCACCTGAGCAGGATCATACGCCGGTACAGATAGAGACTGCTCCCGAAGTAGAGACCTCCACCGAAGTTGAGACCCCTGAAGAAACGGTGAGTACAGCCAAAATAGAGCCCCTTACTGAAACAGAGGACTCTACCGTTGAAGGCGTACCTGTTATGGAGCCCGTCACGGTTGCGGAAAGCGCCTCGGAATCCTCTCCAGAAGAAACACCAACCGCTAAGGGCGAAAGGCCGCAGACGATTAATTCAGAAGCCGCATCCGGCGCAGATTCAGCCGCTGGCTACAGCCGTGCCGCCAATGATCCACGCGCCAATCCCAAACCGGTGGGAGAGATTCAGATCACCACTGAATCACGAACTCGCCCCCTGCCCCGGGCACTCAACACCGCTGAGGAGCCGCTGGTCAAACATCAACCTCGCCAACTGAGTCGACCTGCAAACGACCCTCGAAGCCGTCAGTCTGGTATCGAGAGCAATGTGAGCACCTCCACCTCAAACGGTGAATCGGCGGAAAAGGCCGAGTAAAAATCCGTTCACTGTTACTTTTATACAGTTCAGTGCCCACCCTTGAAAGCCGAACCCTCCCGGGTTCGGCTTTTTTGTTCGAAAAGTCGGATTTTTCGATTAAAAATAATGGCTTAGCGTCTTGTCCCGGATAAAAACCTCTGTATAATCTGCGTCTCTTCCGGTGGGCTGGCTGAGTGGTCGAAAGCGGCGGTCTTGAAAACCGTTGAACCGAGAGGTTCCTGGGGTTCGAATCCCTAGCCCACCGCCATTTTGAAAAAGCCCTGCTTTAGCAGGGCTTTTTTGTATCGGGTGTCTAGCAACTATCTCCCACCCTGATAAATACTTTCAACTTCCCTGCAGTGAACTTCACCGGACTCTGTCGGTCAAACTTAACCCATTAAAAAATAAGCTTTTTTAATGGGTATCGGGAAGTAAACTAACGCAAAGTTTCTTGCTTTTAAGCCAAGGCTTTGTAATATTTGTGGCATCTGTTTTTGGACGCTTCTCAACGGAGATTGACATATGCAAGAACTCTACAGCCAGACGCAAACCGGCATCCGAAGTGATGTCCAAATCAGCAAGGTATTACGCAACACCTACATGCTGCTTGGAATGACCCTGGCTTTCAGTGCAGTCACGTGTGCCATTTCCATGGCCATAGATATTGGCCGAGGCGGATCACTGATTATGAGCCTGGGCGCCCTGGCATTGGTGTGGTTTGTACTGCCTCGCACAGCCAACACCGAAAAAGGCATTTTTGTGGTATTCGGCTTCACCGGCTTATTGGGTGCATCTCTCGGCCCAACTCTCAATTACTACCTGGCCATGACCAATGGCTCCCAAATCGTACTTGAAGCGCTTGGTGGAACCGCCCTGGTATTCTTCGCCCTCTCCGGATATGTCCTGACCACCCGTAAGGACTTCAGTTTTATGCAGGGCTTTTTGGTCACCGGCCTGATTGTGGTGCTGGTCGCCATGCTCGGACTGTTTGTCGCCGGCTTTTTCGGCGTCAATATCTCTGGTGCCCACCTCGCCCTGAGCGGCGCTATCGTCCTGTTGATGTCCGGCTTTATTTTGTTTGATACCAGTCGCATCATCCATGGCGGCGAAACCAACTATATTATGGCCACCACGGCCCTCTATCTGGACATCTATAACCTGTTTGTCAGCCTGCTGCACTTGCTGGGCGCTTTGTCTGGCGACGAGTAAGCCTGTATCGCCCAGGCGTTTATACTCGCACAAGGCCTCGCTATAATGGCGGGGCTTTTTTATTTTTCCCGGCTTCATTGGATATGAAATTCTCCCTCGCGATCTACGCCGCCCCCTACGCTACTGAAGGCAGTGCCAGCGCCTATCGCTTTGCCTGTGCGGCTATCGCTCAGGGCCACGAAATCTACCGACTCTTTTTTTACAGCGATGGCGTACACAATGCCAATGCGCTGGCGGCCCCCCCACAGGACGAGGCGCAACTTCCCCAACAGTGGCAAGTTCTTGCCAGGGAAAACAATATCGATGTGGTTGTATGCATCGCTTCTGCACTGCGACGAGGAGTGCTGAATCAGGAAGAAGCCCAGCGTTACGATAAATCTGCTTTCAACCTAGCAGAGGGTTTTGAGATTTCCGGACTCGGTCAACTGGTCGATGCAGCCGTCCATTCAGACCGGGTGATCACTTTCGGGAACTAGCAACCATGGTGCCGAAGAAGATTCTATTTGTGACTCGCAGGGGCCCCTACGGATCAGGCCTCAGCAAGGAAGCCCTGGATGCGCTTCTCGCCTCCTCAGCCTATGGTCAGGATGTTGCGGTGCTATTTATGGACGAGGGTGTCTTTCAGTTAATGAAAGATCAAGATCCCAGTGCCATCAATGCCAAAAACCTTGGCGCAGCCTTACCCGTACTGCCCATGTATGATATTGAGAAAATATACGCTTCGAACCGCTCCCTGGCGGAACGCTGTCTTCAAATGGACGACTTGGTAATGCCGGTGATACCACTGGATGATAAAGCAATCAGCCGGTTACTCCAGGAACAAGATGTGGTGCTGAGCTTCTAATGAGTCTGTTACACACGGTTAACAAATCCCCTTTCAGTCACAACACACTGAATGCATGCATCAAGGTTATTCAACCCGGGGATGCCCTGCTGCTGCTCGAAGATGGCGTTTACGGAAGCTTGACCTGCAACCCTCTGGCTGAGGAGTTGATAACGCTGCATGAAAAAGGTACAGCGCTTTTCGCCCTGGCGGAAGATATTCAGGCCAGGGGTATCCTGGGTCGCCAAATCCCGGCCATCACCAATATCAACTACAATCGCTTTGTAGAACTTTGCACCCAACACCATAGTGTTCAAAGCTGGTATTAGTATGACTCTGATCCACAATGATCAAGCCATCAGCCTCGATAAAGACGGCTACCTGAAACACTTGGACGACTGGAACCCAGAGGTGGCAGAGCTGCTGGCAGCCCATGAAAATATTCAACTCACCGATGCACACTGGGAAATACTCGATCTGTTGCGAAGTTTTTACCGGGAATTTGAACTCTCACCCGCCATGCGCCCTCTGGTTAAGTACACCAGCCAGGTCCTGGGCCCGGAAAAAGGTCGCAGCATTTATCTAACCCGTCTGTTCCCCCCAAGTCCTGCATTGATTGCCAGCAAAATCGCTGGCCTGCCCCGTCCAACCAATTGCCTTTAAGAAGTCTGGATTTTGCCTCAACGCCAATGCTAAGGGCCAATATGTACCAGCACCCGACGTTGGCCGGCATGATGGCGGTGCTCCCAAAGAAAGATGCCTTGCCAGGACCCCAGTGCCAGTTGACCACCCATAATCGGGATGGACAAAGAGGTGGCTGTTAGCGCCGATTTTATATGGGCAGGCATATCATCCGGGCCTTCCAGAGTGTGGGTATACAATGGATCATTCTCTGGCACCAAGCGATTTAACCAGTTTTCCAGATCGACCCGAGCCGAGGGGTCGTAATTCTCCTGAATTAGCAGACTGGCAGAGGTATGCTGGATATAGAGAGTACACAATCCCTCGTCCACACCTTCTGTCCCCACTGCGGCTTCCACCGCGGCGGTTATATCGGTCAAGCCTTGCCGAGAAACAGCCACATTAACGGTTCTGACCATGGAATTCCCTCGCCTTGTGCATATCGCTATAATTGCCGCCCCCAACAATGGTAACCAACGTCCCAAAGACTGATCTCAAGAGGCATCATGGCAATTCACACCGTTTTTCCCGAGCGCTACGAACAACAACTCAGTGAAAAACTTACCCGCCTGAAGCAGGATTTTGCGGATTTTAATCTACCGGAGGTAGAAATCTTTCGTTCAGCCCCCGATCACTACCGCCTGCGGGCCGAATTCAAAATATGGCAGGAAAACGGCCAAGCCTATTATGCCATGTACAAGCCGGGCGAATACAAAAAGCCGTTCAAGATCGACAATTTCACGGTCGGCGCCCGACGCATTAACGAATTAATGCCGCCATTACTGGAGGCGGTTAACAGATCGGAATTACTTCGCCGTCGCTTGTTCCAGGTGGAATTTCTGACCACATTAAGCGGCGAAGCCCTGATTACCCTGATATACCACAAACCGTTGGATGAGAGCTGGACTGCGGAAGCCCGTAACTTAAAGGCGACACTAGGGGTCGATATTATCGGTCGCAGCCGCAAGCAGAAACTGGTAATCGATCGCAACTACGTGATGGAAACCCTGACCGTCCATGGCAAGCAATACCGTTACCAGCAAGTAGAATCCAGCTTTACCCAACCTAACGGCCAAGTCTGTCAACATATGTTGGAGTGGGCATTGGACAGCGTCGAGCAGTTAACCGGAGATCTGCTCGAGCTCTATTGCGGTAACGGAAACTTTACCATTCCACTGTCCGGCCATTTTGATAAAGTGCTTGCCACCGAGATTTCCAAAACATCGGTAAAGTCAGCAGAGTTAAACTTTACAACCAACGGGATAGAGAACGCTCGCATCGTCCGTATGTCCAGCGAGGAGTTTTCACAGGCGATGGACGGAGTGCGCAACTTTAGGCGCCTGAAGGATATTGATTTGGGGGACTATCGATTTTCCACAGTACTGGTTGATCCGCCCCGCGCAGGTCTTGATGAGCACACTACCGAAATCGTCAAACGCTTCGACAACATACTTTACATTTCCTGCAATCCCGAGACTCTGAAAATCAACTTGAAGTCGATCTCCCAAAGTCACGAACTCAAGCGCTTCGCTATCTTTGACCAGTTTCCCTACACACAGCACCTGGAGTGCGGCGTACTGCTGCAACGACGTCGCTAACAAGCATCTATTACTGGCCACTACAGGCGGAGCACACCTAAAAGGTTCGTCCCTGGATACGACGGGCCGCGTCAAGCACAAAGTCCTTGTACTTTTTTTCCTGTGCAAGCCGTTCCCGGTCATACGCCAGTCTTTTTTTCAGGCTCAGGGCCTTCCACTGGTCCAGTATCGGAATATGATCGGTAGCCTTAGCCAACTCGTAAAATGCGATATATTCCTTGCGGACACTGTCATCCACACCCAACCCATCCAGTAGAACCTTAATACGTATGCTGGCTTCGGTCAGGGTCAACTGATCGTCATGAATACCCTGTGCAATAATCTGAATACTCATGTTGAGTCGTCGTCGCTGCTCTTCATCTGCGGCGGCCAGCGCCTCAAGCTGCTCTTTTTGCCGCGCCTTTTGCCTTTTTAATTTCAACTGCAAATAAACAGCTATCGCCGCCAGGACAAGAATAACGACTAACGCGATGGCAACTAGCGTTGGATACAACATAACAATAGCTCTACCTAAATACTACTTTCGCAACTGTCGATTAGCCAAGCAGTTGTGCGGAAATATCAATTTTCATCCCCAACATCAGGAACACTTTCGAGCAATGCCGTATCCGACCTACCGCTCTCCGAATCGTCGATGGCTTCCTGCAACGTATCCACGGCGATACTTTTCTTGGTTTTGGCGCCTAATCGTTTGATATCCTCCACCCGCTTCACCAGATTACCGCGGCCAGTTTTCAAACGCTTGACCGTCAAATCGTAAGCGTCCTGGGTTTTCCCCAACATACGACCAACCTCCTCCAGCGAATCCAGAGTCAGCACAAACTGGTCATAGAGGGCTCCTGCCTGTTTGGCAATTTTCTCAGCATTGGTATTTTGCTTTTCGTAGCGCCAGATACTCTCCACAGTACGCAGCGTTGCCATCAAGGTGGTGGGGCTTACCAGGGCGATATGTCTGTCGTAGGCCTCTCGAAATAACGCTGGTTCTTGTTGCATTGCAAGCATAAAAGCAGCTTCCACCGGCACAAAAATAAAGACAAAATCGAGACTGCGAATGCCTTCAAGCTTTTCGTAATCCTTGATGCTGAGATTAGCGATATGGCTCCGCAGCGAAGCGATATGCTGCTTGAGAAACCTTTCCCTCTCCTCGTCATCTGACGCACTGCAATAGCGCTCGTAATCCGCCAGGGAAACCTTGGCGTCGATGACAATATCCTTGTTTTCCGGCAAGCGCACGATCACGTCCGGGTTACGGCGCCGGCCGCTCTCGGCCTTGAGTGCAACCTGGGTTTCGTATTCGCGTCCTTTTTGCAATCCGGATTGCTCCAACAGACGCTCCAGTATCACCTCGCCCCAATTACCCTGAATTTTGTTATCACCCTTTAAGGCATTTGCCAGATTTATAGCATCTTCGCTGACTTGTCGGGTTTGCTTCTGCAACTCGCCCAACTGCCCTACCAGCTTATTGCGTTCAGCGTTTTCTTTCTCATATACGTCCTCCACTTTCTTGCGAAACTCTGCCAACTGGTTTCGCAGCGGATCTATGGCGACATCCAGGGTTTGCTTACTCTGCTGGGCAAACTGTTGTTGCTTGGTGTTGAATATCTTATTGGCCAGGTTTTCAAATTCACGGGTTAATTCTGTACGGGCTTCGTTCAGCAGTTTGAGCTGGGCCTCAAAATGCTTCTTTTCCTCTTCCAGGCGCGTATTTAACCCAGTGTTCTCGCTCTTGATTTGAACCGATTCCGCTCGAGCCCGATCGAGTTCGTGCTTCAGGTCCTGCATCTGTTGCAAGCGTTCCTCACAGACGGCCAGTCGCTTTTCCGCCTGTTCTGCCCGTTCAGCCTGCACATTGCGCGCGGTTTCGAGTTGACCTAACTGTTCGAGGGTGGATGCATGATTTTTAACCAGGGACTGGTGATCGTGATTGAGGCTGGATTGCCGCAGCTGCAGCTCGTTCAATTCCTGTATATGGCGGTTAGCCATCTCCTGGCGCAGCGCCTCACTGGCCAGCTCGATTCGCTCCCGCCGGTCTTTACGGTGAAAAGGTACGCTTAGCGCCAGTCCCAAAAGACTTCCCAAAATGACGCCGCCCAAGAGGATTGCAACCGACGGGTAATCCCCCAAAATCTCCCCCAATATCTCCAATCTACCTCCTGCCAGGCCCACGCCGATTCCTCTGGCATGGCACCCATTTATACTGTTTTAGCACTCATTCAAGGCAAGCTGCTTTCACAGAAGGCCTCTGATAAGATATTTGAATTCAGTCACAGCCCGCCAAAGGACGTCATGACCAGCCTGGAGCACACCACGGAACTGCAAATCAAACAACTTTGCGCCGAAGGCTACCAACACTATGATCGCGGCAACTTCAAAGCAGCTCTGCGCCTATTCTATCAAGCCTGGTTACAGCTACCAAAGCCTCAATCCCGATGGCCTCAGGCTGGTTGGATTTTGACCGCACTTGGTGATGCCTACTTTCGTTTGGGGCAATTTCGGGAGGGAAAGGAAGCGCTAATGTCGGCCCGACACTGCCAGGATATAGACAACAACCCGTTTGTCAGCCTGCGCCTTGGACAATGCCTGCTGGAATTGGGTGAACAGGGCAAAGCCCGTGAAGCATTAAATGATGCTTACACCCATGGAGGCAGTTCACTTTTTAGCCAGGAAGCCAAAAAGTACCGGGACATGATTGCCGACTTGCCGGTAAACCGTTAGTCACGATTAATTATCTGTAGTTATGAATTTGTGCATTTCCATGCCACACAGGGGGATTACAACGCCATTTCCCTGTGTTAGATTTAGTCCTGCCCGAAAACTATCGCCAAATATAATAATTGAGGACTCAGTTTTCATGTCTAGGTTTTCCAAAGTAGTTACCGCTTCTGCCTTTGTGCTCTTTACCAACCTCAGCTTCGCCTGCGAAAAACCCAGCAAACCGGAATTACCCGACCCTGATACAGCTGTGACGCCCCAAATGATCAAAGCCAAGAACGACGTCAAAGCCTATCTCAGTGCCGCCGAAAGCTACCTGAAATGCAATGTCAGTACCAAACAGCACAATAAAATGGTCGATGACATGAAAGCCGTAGCCGATGCATTTAACACTATTGTGCGCGCCTACAAGGCCAGGATGGCGGGATAAGTATAGCGAGGCCGGTAATTCCGGCCTGTCTTCAGGGTCGGCTCCCTATATGCAACGGGCTTTGGTCAACTCCAGAAGCCAGTACTGGCGTCAGGGCGTATTGGCGTCACCAACCATAAGTTCACAGATTGGGTAGCCCGCCTCCGGCGGTATCACAAACCAGCGTTCATCACCGCGACGTTGGATTTGCGGCATAACGCTAACGACTTCCCGCCGCCTGACGGCCTCCAACAGCGTCGCCACAGTATCAAATTCCCCGATAAACTGGCAATTAAGGCGCGTCGGAAGCATCATCCGGTTATTCTCATCGAGACTCTCTTCAATCCCCTTCGCCAGATACCAGCGGGCGTCCAACATTTCACCGCCATCAGGCTCGCCGTTTTGATTACTCGGCTGAACGGCGAGGAAAAACTGGGTGGAAAACCGCTTTTTCAGTTTTTCCGGCGTCACCCAATGTGCCATGTGCCGCAAGCTATCGATTTTAAGGTGGATTTGTTTTGTCCTTAGAAAATCCTCGAAAAACAGGCGGCCTTCGAGCAAGTACTGACGACAGCGCTTGAAACCCCGTAAATCGGCTTGCGACAATAACACCCCATGACGCTCTGCATGCAGAATATTGGCCTCTTCAAAGGATTCACGCATGGCCGCCACTCGATAATCGAGCAGATCCAGGTTCGTACCATCATTGCGCATGGCACTGGCAATCAGGCGATCACCCTCATCCAGGCTACCGCCGGGAAACACCAGGCTATCTGCCGCAAAACTGAGATGCGGGTTGCGCTTTAGCAACAAGACTTCAATCCCGTGGGCTCCATCCCGAACCACAATCAAACTCGCCGACTGAACAGGGGTTACTGGTAAATTCTCTCTCATGTTCGCGCAGGACCTAACCATTTTCTTGTATTCAATATATTGAACCGCGACCTAAACAGCTATCACGACTCCCACCTTCGCTAACCGCACACCCCTCGTTGCTAACCCCACGCCCCTGTAGAGAGATGTACAAAATTAACGTGTGCCCCTAAATTTTAGTTCGCTTGCTTAAGTGGTTCCAACCCAGCGGTTAGCGCTTCCCTATGGCATATGTCATGATACTCCTCCCTTGCAGCCCCATAAGTTATTGCAGTTATTCATGGTCGCTTCACTATTCAATATTGATCAACTTTCGACCGCCTTGGACGAAGGTACGCTGGTGCTGACTCCCAATAATCGCCTGCGCAATAAAATTGCGCAGGCTTATGGCGAGCGCTGTTCCAATCAGGGTAATTATGCAGGTTACGCCCCGCGTATTATGGCTCTTGCCGACTGGGCTCAAGAGCTCTGGCAACAACTGCTGGATCAGGCATACCCCCAGTGCCAGTGCGCCATTGCGAGCAACCATCAGCGGAAATACCTGTGGCAACAGTTAATCCGTACATCTGAGTTTGGTAAGCAGCTATTGCGCCCCGAACAGTTGGCCAACAGTGCGGATAGCGCCTACCGCAATCTGGAATTATGGAACCTGAGCCTCGCGGAAGTGGAAGCGGAAGGTGATATCGACTGCGCCGCTTTTGTCGAATGGGCCCACGACTTCCAGCGATCTCTTGAACAGCGCCGGCTCATAACTCAGGAACAGGCTTACAAGGTAATTGCCCAGGCTTATGAGCAAGGCTCGCTGCCCAGAGAGTCGGAACTGGTTCTGCAAAGTTTTGATGATATACCCCCGCTGCAGTGCAATCTGGTGGAAGCTGCGGCCATTAAAATTACCAGGCAACACACGCCTCAGGTCGAAGCAAGCAATCAACGAGTCTGCCTGGCCAACGGCGAAGAGGAAATGCGAGCCGCCGCCCGTTGGAGCCTTGGGCTTTTGGCAGAACAGCCACAAGCAACCATTGGTATTATTGTCCCCAACCTGGGTCAATGCCGCGCCCTTATCGAGCGCGTGTTCGTCGAAATTTTCGAACCCCAGTTTGTGCTGCCGGAACAGGCCCGATACACCCTACCGTTTAATTTTTCCGCCGGCGTCCCCCTGGCTTCAACCCCCCTGGTGTACGATAGCCTGCAGCTACTGCGCTTAAATCTTAAACAATGGCAACTGGAGCCGTTGAAAAACCTGTTGTTTTCCCCCTTCTGGGGCGGCAGCGAGTCCGACCTGCCACTACGGACTTTCCTGGCTTACCGGCTGGGCAATCTGGGGAAGCTCGCGGTCAGTACCACAGACCTCCGCTATCACGCCGAGCAGCTTGCCCGGCAACCGGGATTGACAGATTTGGGGGAAATCGACGGTTTGTCGTCGCGACTGCAACAGTTCGAGACCTTGCGCCGCCAGGCATTGCAGCAGAATAGCGCAAGTGGCTGGGCCAGCCTGTTTCAACAGCAACTCGATGCCCTTGATTGGCCGGGAGCAAGGCGCCTGGACAGCAACGAATACCAACAGGTGAACCAGTGGTATCAATTACTCGCCCGTTTCAGTGAGTTGAACATCACCGGCAGTCGTATGAACCTTCATGAGGCCCTGCAAGAACTGCAAAGCCTTGCCGCCAACACCCACTTCCAGGCGCAAACCCCTGAATCCCCGATACAGATCCTGGGTGCACTGGAGGGGGCCGGTTTACAGTTCAGCCATTGCTGGGTGATGGGGCTACACCGACGCGACTGGCCACCGGTACCTGTGCCCAATCCCCTGCTGCCGCTGTCACTGCAACGCCAAAACGACATGCCCCATGCAAGTGCCGGGCGGGAGCTGAATTTCGCCCAGGCCTTGACCGAGAGTTACCGCCACTGTGCCCGAGAAGTGATATTCAGCTCGCCCCAATACGATGGTGAGGCGCCACTTTTTCCCAGCGCATTGATTACCGATATCCCGGAAATACCCGTAAGCAAACTTTCGGGCAATAGTATCGAAGCCCCAGAACAGGCCTCCCCGACAGAAGAGCTGGACAACTACTACCGGCGTCTACAGCAACAATCCCCTTTGTTGACACTGGTCGACTGTCAGCGGGGACCACCGTTGACCCAACAACATAAACAGCCACAGACAAATCAGCCTGTCAGCGGCGGCAGTAGCATTTTGCAGCAACAAGCCGCCTGCCCGTTTAACGCTTTTGCCCGTTTTCGCCTTGGTGCGCAAGAAGATCGTGAAGCGACCCTCGGGCTATCCGCGATTGAGCGGGGCATTATTCTCCATGACGCCCTGGCCAGCATCTGGGCAAAGATTGAGCACTCCGACAAATTGCAAGCATTGGACGCCAAAGTGCGTGAGCAGTTAGTGCTTGACACTGTTACTGCCACCCTCATCCCCTGGCAAAGACGCCGAGCCTCAGAGCTCTCACCCTATTACTGTGATCTTGAAATTCAGCGCCTGTGCGGGCTTCTGCATCGCTGGCTCGAGCTGGAGCGGGAACGCCCGGCATTTACAGTTATCGCGGTCGAAGCCTCTTCCCAGGTGGCGTTCGCCGATCTGTGTTTGAACCTGCGTATCGACCGTATAGACCGGCTGGAAAACGGGGAACTCCTGTTGATCGACTACAAGACAGGCGAACCCAAAATCACCCGTTGGCAGGGCCAGAGACCGGAAGAGCCTCAGCTGCCACTTTACGCCCTGTGCATGGATCAGATCATCCCAACCTCGCCCCACAACGAAATGGTGAAGGCCATCAGTTTCGCCCAAATTAACGCCAAGGCGGTGAAATTCCTAGGGCTGGGACAGTTACATGAAAACACACCGGCAATAGAAGGCATTGTGCCTCCCGACAGCTTGCGCAACAGCCAGATGCCGAAGGACTGGGCTGAGCTGGTGCGCTACTGGGCGGAGAATCTGCAACAGCTGGCACGAGAGTTCAGTGACGGCTTTGCCACCGTGGACTTTCGCGATGCCAACGCCCTCCGATACGCCGAAGCCTATACGCCATTGAATCGTCACTTGGAGCAACCCGGCGTTACGGCTTATATAGAGACCCACTGGCCTGGGGGGATCGCGTGATGGCACGACTCAGCGACAACCATGCCCGGCAGCAAGCGCTTGATCCGCTCGCTTCCTTTGCGGTGGCAGCGCCTGCGGGATCCGGTAAAACCGGTCTGTTGACACAGCGGGTTCTCAAGCTGCTGGCACACTGCGACCATCCGGAGGAAGTCCTCTGTATCACCTTTACCCGCAAGGCGGCGGGCGAAATGCAGGCCCGGATTACCGAGGCAATTGTGGCTGCGGCGCACAAACCTGAACCGGAGGATGCCCACGAACGCACTACCTGGGCACTGGCGCGTGCCGTACTGGAACGGGACCGGATCTGTGGCTGGCAACTGCTAAAAGCCCCCAACCGTCTGCGTATCCAGACTATCGACGGTCTATGCCGCTCCCTGACCAAACAACTTCCGCTGGCCAGTGGGCTAGGCGCGGTACCTGATACGCTGGAACGACCCGAAATTGCCTACCGCCAGGCGGTCAGGGATTTCTTCAAGTTACTTGAGCGGGACGATCCCCTTCGCGTCGACCTGCACCGATTGCTCGTGCACCTGGACAATAACCTCGAAGCCGCTGAATCCCTACTGATAGATCTACTGCTCAGGCGGGATCAATGGCTGGGCCTGCTAATGGAAGCACGTCACCACACGGCCAGGGATTACCTTGAAGGCGTGCTTGATGAACTTGTCACCGACAGTCTGACGCGAATCCGCGACCAGTTGATGCCCTGGGGAAGTGACCTCATACTGTTGGCGGACTTTGCCGGGCACAACCTACAGGCGGTCAATAGCGACTCCCCCATTGTCCTTTGTCAGGGAATGACCGAGCTGCCACCGGCTAATGCATTGCAACTTCCCCTGTGGCTGGCGCTGTTGGAGTTGCTACTGACCAAAGAGGGGTGGCGCAAACGACTGACTAAAAACGAAGGCTTTCCCACAGGCACCAACAAAGCCGACAAGACGCTACTCAAAGAGAAAAAGGCCCAGCTTTTATGTCTGATCGAGAACCTCGCCGAGCAAACCGAGCTGCTTTCCGCCTTACAATTTATACGTACCCTACCCCCTGCTTCCTATTCAGATAACCAATGGCAATTACTCGACAGCCTGACCCGGTTGCTGCCGCTACTGGTCGCCCAGCTCAAGGTGGTTTTTAAGAGCCTGGGCGCGACAGATTTCACTGAAATCACCCAGGCTGCGCTTCAGGCCCTGGGCGACGAGGAGGCACCGACTGAAATCGCCTTGAGACTGGACTACCGTATTCGGCACATTCTGGTGGATGAGTTCCAGGACACCGCCACCCCCCAATTGCAATTATTGGAAAAGCTCACCGCCGGCTGGGTAGATGGCGACGGACGCACCCTGTTTATTGTCGGCGATGGCATGCAATCCTGTTACGGTTTTCGCGATGCCAACGTGGGTATCTTTCTCGATACCCGCCGCCACGGGATTGGCGATATTCGACTGCGGCCGCTCGATCTGACAGTCAATTTCCGATCCCAGCAGGGCGTGGTGGACTGGGTCAACCAGGTGTTTCGCCATGCCTTTCCCGCCGAGGACGATATCAGTCGAGGTGCTGTCTGCTACGCCGACTCCGAGGCCTTTCATCCTTCCCTGAACATTGACGCGGTAAGCTGTTACGCCTGTGTCGGTGACAACGCCCGCCAGATGGAAGCGGACCAGGTACTGAACCTGATTCAGCAAACCCGCCAACAGCGACCGGATGACACGATCGCCATACTCGTGCGTAATCGCTCCCATTTACGTGCAACCCTGGCTACCCTGGCCAACGCCAATCTTAACTGGCAGGCCACGGAAATTGATCCCCTGGCCAGCCGTATGGCCATTGTCGACCTGATCTCCCTCACTCGGGCCCTGCTAAACCCTGCCGATAGAATCGCCTGGCTGTCAATCCTGCGCGCGCCCTGGTGCGGTCTCGACCTTTACGACCTCCACGCTATAGCCAATACCGATCTGATGCAATCAAGCCCGCGAATTGATGATCAGGACTACCCTATCCTTTGGTTGCAAATCGCCCACTGGCAACAGATACCCGGTTTGAGCGAGAGCGGTAAGGACAGCCTTTCACGGCTGAGTGCGGTCATTGGACAAGCCTGGGACAATCGGCGTCGCAAATCCCTCCGACAGTGGATAGAGGGCATATGGTTGGATCTGGGCGGAGCCAGTGCCCTGATCGATCCCAATGACCTGGACAATGCCAAAACCTACTTCGCCCTGCTGGAGCGGTATGCCGAGGCTGGTCAGATCCCCGATTGGGAAGCGTTCCTGAACAGCGTCAATCAGCTCTATGCGACGCCCCGGCGGGATGCGGACCCCAAGCTGCAGGTGATGACCATCCACAAATCCAAGGGACTCGAATTCGATACGGTTATTATTCCCGGTCTCGACAAACAGCCACGTCAGGATGACAAACACTTGCTCCTATGGCAGGAACGTATCGCCCGGAACGGCGACAAGCAACTGTTATTGAGCCCCCTGTCCGCCACCGGCGACGAACCCGATGCCCTGTACCAGTTCTTGCGCCGGGAGCAGGCGCTGAAGGATCAGCTGGAAGCCACCCGCTTGCTGTACGTGGGGTGTACGCGCGCTATTAAACAGCTGTTTCTGCTCGCAGTCGCCAAGGTTAATACCAATAGCGAAGACGACAGTTTCAAACCGCCTGCCCGACAAAGCCTGCTGGCACCCATTTGGTCTCAGATAGAGCCCGCTGTTCAGCGCCTGGAGTCTGCGACCTCCCCAACCGACTCGACCAGTAACTCACCCCAATCACAGGAGGATATGTTCGCACCCCGCCCCCCGACGCCGCAGGAATTGGCCAAGACCTCTATTTTGCGGCTACCCGAGGGTTGGCAACGACCGGTATTGGCAGAGGGCAACAGCCTAGCCCGGTTCCGCGGCCGGGAATTTGATGACGAAGACAACAGCCCGACCGCCGACACCTTGAACAACCGACATCACCGGCACATGGGCACCGTCCTGCACCGGGCGCTCTGCCAAATTACAGAAGACGGTTGGCAGCGGTGGGATAGCACACGTATCCGCACTCAAGTGCCCTTCTGGGATATCCAGCTAAGGCAACTGGGTCTGGATGGTGAAAGTCGTCAGTGGGCACTGGCCCGGATTCAGCGTGGTGTAGAAAACACATTGGCCGATCCCCGGGGGCAGTGGTTGTTGGACTCGGGCCTTTCCCAGGGGGCCAGCGAACTGAGATTGTGGCAGGCGGCAATCGACCAGCGAAACCCTAATACCCGCAGTAGCAATGTGCGTGAGTTTATTGTCGACCGCACCTTTATCGACGCCGGCGAACGCTGGGTGGTGGATTATAAGAGCGCCGAGCAAGGCCCTGATGAAAATATCGAGACTTTTCTGGCTCGTGAAGCCGAACTTTACCGGCAACAATTAACCCAATATGCGCAACTCTTCCTGCGACTGGAAAGCCGGCCGGTCCGTACCGCCCTCTTCTTTCCGCTGTTGCCCCACTTCCATGAAGTGGAATACGACTCCTCGACGTAGTGTATCCCACTTACCTTTTACCGAAAAAGCGACTTGCCGAAAAAGCGACGCAAAAGCCGCAAGAATCCAGTAGAATGGCCCCATTGTTGGGCCTGCAGAGCAACCCCAACAGTCTTTTTAACCTTTATACGTTTGGAACCCGCGGATATGACCGATAAAGCAGTAGATGACCTCAATATTGTTTCTCAAGAGGTTCTGATATCGCCAGACGCGATTAAAGAGGAGATGCCCCTCACTGAAGCCGCTAAGGCTGCAGTCACAGAAGGTCGCCAGACAGTGCGCGACATTCTCGACCGCAAGGATCACCGCATAATGGTGGTAATCGGCCCATGCTCCATTCACGACGTGAATGCCGCCAAGGACTACGCCCAGCGATTAAAGACCCTGGCTGACGAAGTGAGCGATACCCTCTATGTGATTATGCGCGTCTATTTCGAGAAGCCGCGCACCACTGTCGGCTGGAAGGGTCTGATTAATGACCCCTACCTGAACGACTCCTTTAAAATCCAGGAAGGCTTGCACATCGGCCGGCAACTATTGCTGGATGTGGCTGAAATGGGGCTTCCCTCGGCTACCGAAGCCCTCGATCCCATTTCCCCGCAGTATATGCAGGACCTGATCGCCTGGTCCGCCGTTGGCGCTCGCACCACCGAGTCCCAAACTCACCGGGAAATGGCCAGCGGCCTGTCTTCAGCCGTGGGCTTCAAGAACGGCACCGACGGTGGTCTGACTGTGGCCATAAATGCCCTGGAGTCCGTTTCCAGCCCACACCGTTTTCTGGGTATTAACACCAAGGGCGAGGTAGCCATCACCCATACTCGCGGCAACCCTTACGGGCATGTGGTGCTGCGCGGTGGCAATGGCAAACCCAACTACGACTCCGTCAGTGTGGCCATGGCCGAACAGGCTCTGGATAAAGCCGGCCTCTCCACCAATATTATGGTGGACTGCAGCCATGCCAACTCCAACAAAAATCACGAGCTACAGCCGTTGGTGATGGACAATGTCGCCAACCAGATTATCGAGGGCAACAAATCGATAATCGGTATTATGGTGGAAAGTAATATTGGTGCCGGTAACCAAAAGATCCCCGAGGACTTGTCCCAACTTGCCTACGGGGTATCGGTCACCGACGCCTGTATCGACTGGGAAACCACCGAAAACTCCCTGCGCTCAATGCGCGACAAGTTGAAGGACGTTTTACCCAATCGGTAACAAGCTTGATTCCTGCATAGCTTCGGCGGAACCCGGAGCTCTTGCAGGCTGGTCTGGGGAATGGCGTCCTCGCAAAACCGAAAACGCCACTAAAGGAGATTTAGAGGAGGAGATTTAGAGGAAATTTAATAGTAGGCCTGAGTGCGATCACTGTGATCAGTCATATCCCGCACCCCCTTGAGTTCGGGAATTTTTTCCATCAGGCTCTTTTCAACCCCGTCTTTCAGGGTCATATCCACAGCGCTACAGCCCTGGCAACCACCTCCGAACTGTAATACCGCGTACCCGTCCTCGGTGACCTCCATCAGACTGACCATACCACCGTGTGCTGCCAATCCCGGATTCACATCGTTGTAGAGTACGTAATTGATTTTGTCCTCAATAGGGCTGTCTTCGCTCACTTGCGGCATCTTGGAGTTGGGTGCGCGAATGGTCAGCTGCCCACCCATGCGATCGGGTGAATAGTCGACCTTGGCGTCTTCCAGAAACGGCAGGCTTCGATCCTCAAAGTACGCTTTGAAGCCTTTGAGTTCCATGACATGATCGCCTTCATTTTCCTCACCCGGGCGACAGTAGGCAATACAGGTCTCGGCTTTTGGCGTCCCGGGATCGGCCACAAACATGCGGATGCCAATGCCTTCACAGTTCTGTCCGGACAGCAGTTCAAGCAAGTATTCCTGGGCTGGATCGGTAAAGGTGACGTTTATCATGTACAACGCTATCTCTTAATTCAGTCGAACTACAAGTGTGCCACGAAGCACCATTAGACTCTACCCTATAGTTTACAGGGTTATAGATCCCCGGCCCTTCACCGAAGACCGATAACACCCGGTCAAGGGCCTTCCCCATTGATTGGACTTTGGTGCTGGAGGTAGTTTCTGATACAATGCCAAACCTATATCAAATTCTTTCAATATAGATATACGCCACTTACTAAAACCCTAAAAAGCGCAAGGTTTACTTCATGTCTGATCGCCAGCAGCGAATCGCCCAGCTTCACCGAGCCCTCAAAGACCGAATCCTGATCCTTGACGGCGGCATGGGCACCCTGATCCAGAGTCACAAGCTGCAGGAAGCGGACTACCGCGGTGACCGCTTTGCCGACTACCACTTGGATATAGCCGGTAATAACGACCTACTGTCGATTACTCAACCAGAAATTATCCGCGATATTCACAACGCTTATCTGGAAGCCGGTGCCGACATAATCGAGACCAATACCTTCAATGCCACCCGACTCTCCCAGTCCGACTACGACATGAGCGCCCTCGCCCACGAAATCAATGTCGAATCCGCACGAGTAGCGCGGGAAGCTGCCGATGCAATCAGCGCCAAAGAGCCCGACAAACCCCGATTTGTGGCCGGGGTGATTGGTCCCACCAGTCGCACCTGTTCCATTTCGCCAGACGTCAACGATCCCGGTGCGCGTAACGTGACCTTTGATGAACTGGTGGATAATTACCTCGAGGCCACCGACGGTCTGGTCAAGGGCGGAGTCGACCTGATCTTGATCGAAACCATTTTTGACACTCTGAATGCCAAGGCAGCCGTGTTCGCGGTCAAGAAGTACTTTGAACGCGAGGCCCTGGAACTGCCGATTATGATTTCCGGGACCATCACCGATGCCTCCGGCCGGACACTCTCCGGTCAGACCACCGAAGCCTTCTACAATGCACTGGCCCACGCCAAACCTATTTCCATTGGCCTGAATTGTGCTCTGGGTGCCAAAGAGTTGCGCCCCTATATCAAGGAGCTGTCGCGGATTGCGGAGTGCCACGTATCGGCGCACCCCAATGCCGGCCTGCCCAACGAATTCGGGGAATACGATGAAACCCCTGAGCAAATGGTCGCGGTTGTCGAGGAGTTCGCCGAGAGCGGCTTTATCAATATTATCGGGGGCTGCTGCGGCACCTCACCCGACCATATACGCGCCATTGCTGAAGCCATGGGCCGGCATGCCCCCCGACCCCTGCCGGATATCGAACCCGCTTGCCGCCTCTCCGGCCTGGAGCCCTTTAACATTACCCGGGATTCGCTGTTTGTGAATGTGGGTGAGCGCTGTAATGTCACGGGATCAGCGCGATTCAAGCGACTGATTGTGGAAGAGGATTACGACACCGCCCTGGAAGTGGCCCAGGAGCAGGTGGAAAACGGCGCCCAGATTATCGATATCAATATGGATGAAGGCATGCTCGATGCCAAGGCCGCCATGGAGCGCTTCTGCAACCTGATTGCCAGCGAACCGGATATTGCCCGCGTGCCGATTATGGTGGACTCTTCCAAATGGGAAGTGATCGAAGCCGGCCTCAAGTGTATCCAGGGTAAACCGGTGGTCAATTCCATCAGCCTCAAGGAGGGTGAGGAAGATTTTATCGCCAAGGCCAAGCTGTGCCTGCGCTATGGCGCCGCCGTGGTGGTGATGGCATTCGACGAGGATGGTCAGGCCGACACCCTGGCACGAAAGACAGAAATCTGCCAGAGGTCCTACGATGTACTGGTGAGCAAGGTGGGATTCCCACCCCAGGACATTATTTTCGACCCTAATATCTTTGCCGTTGCCACTGGGATCGAAGAGCACAACAACTATGCCGTGGATTTTATCGATGCCGCCCGCTGGATCCGTGAAAACCTCCCTCATGCCGGCGTTTCCGGCGGCGTCAGCAACGTGTCCTTCTCCTTCCGCGGCAACAACCCCGTGCGCGAGGCGATCCACTCGGTATTTCTCTACCATGCTATCAAGGCTGGCCTCAATATGGGGATTGTCAACGCCGGTCAGCTCGCGGTCTACGACGACCTGCCTGAGGAGCTGAAAACCAGGGTGGAGGATGTGATCCTCAACAGCAGCGATGAGGCCACAGAAGCCCTGCTCGCGATCGCAGACGACTACCGGGGCGATGGCAGCAGCGCCGAGAAGAAAGAGGATCTTGAGTGGCGCGCCTGGCCGGTGAAAAAACGTCTGGAGCATGCGCTGGTCAAAGGTATATCAACCTTTATCGAAGAGGACACCGAGGAAGCCCGCCAGGGCGCCACTCGCCCGCTGGATGTAATCGAAGGCCCGCTAATGGACGGCATGAATGTGGTGGGAGACCTCTTCGGCGCCGGAAAAATGTTCCTGCCGCAAGTGGTGAAATCCGCCCGGGTGATGAAGCAATCGGTGGCCTATCTGCAACCCTTTATCGAAGAGGAGAAGGACGAATCAGCCAAGCCCAACGGCAAGATTCTGATGGCCACGGTCAAGGGTGACGTGCACGATATCGGCAAAAATATTGTCGGCGTGGTCCTTCAATGCAATAACTTTGAGGTGATCGATCTGGGCGTCATGGTGCCCTGTGAAAAGATCCTGCAAGTTGCCCAGGAGGAAAACTGCGACATTATTGGACTCTCCGGCCTGATCACGCCATCCCTTGACGAGATGGTGACTGTCGCCAAAGAGATGGAGCGCCAACAGATCGACAAGCCACTGCTGATCGGCGGAGCCACCACGTCCAAAGCACACACTGCGGTCAAGATCGATCCGCAGTTTAACCTCAATCAGGTCGCCTATGTGGCCGACGCCTCCCGCGCCGTGGGTGTGGCCGCCAACCTGTTATCGGATGAACTTCGCCCCGGCTTTATCGCCGAAACCCGGGCGGACTACGAAATTGTGCGCGAGCGCAACGCCGGGCGCAAACGCCGGGGTACCACCCTGGCCTACCCGCAGGCCGTTGCCGCCGGCCCCAAGTTTGACTGGGCCAACTACACCCCGCCCAAGCCCAGCTTTACCGGTATCAAGGTTTTTGATGATTACCCGCTGGAGAAGCTGGCAGCCACTATCGACTGGACGCCTTTCTTTATCAGCTGGGATCTTGCCGGCAAGTACCCCCGAATTCTGGACGACGAGAAGGTGGGCGAAGCGGCGCGCAGCCTGTTCAACGATGCCCAGGCAATGCTGATGCGTATTATCGACGAGAAATTGTTAACTGCCCGGGCGGTGGTGGGATTCTGGCCGGCCAATACTGTAGACGCGGATGATATTGCCATATACGAGGACGATTCTCGTCAGGCACCGATAGCCAAGCTACACCATATTCGACAGCAGAACCGCAAACCCGGCAACAACAAACCGCCCCTGTCCCTGGCGGACTTTGTCGCCCCTGAAAACACCGGAGTGGAAGACTATATCGGCGGTTTTGTGGTTACCGCGGGTATCGGTGCGGATGAACTGGCCAAGTCCTTCGAGGCGGCGAACGATGATTACAGCGCGATCATGGTCAAAGCCCTGGCGGATAGACTGGCTGAATCCTTCGCCGAGCATATGCACCAGCGGGTGCGGGAAGAATTCTGGGGTTACAGCCCCAACGAATCCTTTAGCAACGAAGAGCTTATCAAAGAAACCTATCGCGGTATCCGCCCGGCGCCCGGCTACCCGGCCTGTCCGGATCACACAGAAAAGGCTACGCTGTTCAAGCTTCTCGATGCCGAAGCCAATAGCGGGGTCAGCCTGACTGAGCACTACGCCATGCTACCGGCTGCGGCTGTGAGTGGCTGGTATTTCTCACACCCCGATTCCCGTTACTTTGCCACCGGAAAGATCGAGAAAGATCAGGTGGAGTCCCTGGCGCAGCGCAAGGGAATCAGTGTGGAGCAAATGGAACGCTGGCTGCGGCCGATCCTGGGGTATGAAGAATAACACCCACCGCTGCTGAACCTGTGTCGACTGGTTGCGAGGTGTGATTGACGCCTTGCAGCCAGCGACCCTATTTGTCATTTCAGAACCTGGACTTTAACCGGATTGACATATTTGCCTTCTAGGATGGCCGCTTCAGAAACCAGAAGGATGTTGCTGTGTCTACCGTGAACCTATCCAAGATGCTGATTGGCCCCCTGTCTATGCTTTGTGCTATCAGCTCACCTCTTCGCACAGATCAAACCAGCGCCTCTACTATCGCCATGGCCGAACAAATTGTGGCCGATTATAAAGCGTTGCGTGAGACCTGTATCGCCAGCGATGAAAGCATACGCCATGCCTGCTACTACAAGCTCAATATCCTCACCTGGGATTTTCGGGAAGCCAAGCACATCCTCAACCAGGCCAGACCCCCAAAAGACGCTAAAGCATCGAAAATCAACGCCAACGGGAATTAAGCTGCCCTCTGCGCAATCATCATACTAGGCAAAGACGTCAAAGTTAGGCACTATTAGGCCTGAACCTTGCTCAATTGTAACGGGCCGATGACTGACTCAAACACTTCCAAAAAAGACGAATCAAACCTTCGTGACCCATTACCGCCGAAAAACCCCGGTGAGAAGGATAGCGATTCTAAACCCAATTTTATTCAGATCATTATCAGCACACTGGGCGCGGCCTTTGGAGTGCAGAGCAATAAAAACCGGGAACGCGACTTTAAAGGCGGTAGCATTACCACCTACATTATTGCGGGTATCGTCTTTACCGTTACCTTTGTGCTGGTGGTCGCAATGATTGTTAGGGCGGTACTGAACGCCAGCGGCGTTTAATGATTCCTTTATTGCCTCCACCCCTGACCGCTAATCAATCGGCGTTAAACGCTCTTCCCAGACCATCTTCGCATAAGTGGATTCCAGAGTTTGCAACAGCCGCCTTGCATTTTCCGCTTTTTTCGAAACCGCCCAGTTAATTTCCATGGCTTCTACGGACGTGCTCTTCAGCGCCGTCAAACCCATTTTTTCAGCCTCCTGTTGCGCTGGCCGCCGGTAGTCCAGCAGATAGGCTTTCGGACGGCGCTTCAACAACTCGAAAGCTTCGCGGTGATCATTGACACGCAGCGTCACCACGCGATTTTCCGGGAAATTTAAATAGTCGCGGATATAACCGTAGGTATATCCGCGTAATACTATCACCTGCTTGCCCCGAAAATCTGCCAGGGATTTAATGGTCGGCAATCCTGCGTTCGAGTAGGCATCCAGGTGGATTTTAGTCAGTACTGTTTGACCAAAAATTACCTTGTCTTTCCAGACCGGAAAAGACTGAATCAAATGCGCCAGGTCCATATCACCGCGATTGATCAGGTCAAACATCTGGGGCAACGGCATTTTGACATAACTTGCCTTCAGCCCCGCTTCTTTCAATACCTGACTGGTGATATCAATCAAGAGTCCGGCGGGTTTGCCCGTGGAATCAGTGTAGGTGTAGGGGTAGAAGTCAACATAGGCAACCTTGATTGGCGGGGATTGCGCCAAGCTCTGCCCCACTGCAGTCACGCTAAAAAGTACAGCGATTATGCACTGTAATACGAAGCCCAATATCCGGATCGGCCCTTTCGCAGCAGGGCAGAGCCTGGAGGTTATTTGTTTTAAGTGATCGAAGCTTTCGCTACCGGTGATCGCCATGAATTTCGTATTTGAGTCAATTTATCCAAAACGTAATCTTAACTCAACTCGCTAGCATTGGGGATTAAAAAAAGCCGCCTCGAAGAGGCGGCTACAGACGATTGCACCAGTAAAAAACACAGATTTATTACAAAACTGAGTACAACTCTATCAGGCAGAGCTGAAATCCATCCTGTATTCCCTAGAAGCGGTATCCCGCTGTCAGAGTAACGGTTCGAGGAGCGCCATAAAATGCGGTGGTGATACCGTCAGCCCCAAATACGGAGCCGGCAACAAAGTTGTAACCCGAAACCCTGTATTCCTTGTCACCCAAATTCTTGCCGTGCAACCCCATATTCCAATGCTCGTCCGCGGAAACCCAGGTCACGCTGGCATCCCACAGCGAATAGCCACCGGTATCCAGGGGCGAAGGGGCCTCGAATATCTGGGTTTCCCCCCGATAAGAGACGCCGACGGAGGCATGCACGTTACCCACACTGCCCCAATCCTGGTCATAGGCAAATTTCAAATGCCCGGTCCAGTCAGGTGTATTTTGAATATCCCGTTGGTCGGCAACATCAATGGTCGCACCGATCGGGGCGCCAGCTGAGGTATCGGGCAGGAGGAATTCGTCGATTTCCGTATCGATATAGCCAAACGAGAAATTCATCGAGAAGGATTCGGACAGTTGGGCAAGGGCTTCAAACTCCAGACCCTGGAGTGTCGCTTCACCGATATTGCGCACATTGTTTGCACTGGTGTCCGCCAGCCCATCGGGTGCTCCGGTACAGGGGCCAGGATCCAGAGTGCTATTGTCACAGAGGTCACCCGCTTGTGACACAATGGCCTGCAGATCCTCGTAATCCATGTAGAAAGCCGCCACATTCAATCGCAGTCGATTGTCAAAGAACTCACCTTTCAAACCCACCTCGTATGCGTTCACGTCTTCTGGATCAAAGCCTTCGGGTACGTCAGCATTGACCCTTTCGTTGGCACGCATATCGAATCCGCCGGATTTAAAACCCTCACTGTAACCGCCATAAATGTTAACATCGTCCGACATTTGATAGCTGATTCCGATACGGGGGGAAAAGTCGTTGTAGGTATCATTCAAGGCACCCAGCGGCGTACCGATTCCACCGTCCTGAGGAGTGCTGGTACGGTATGTGTCCTGCCTGAATATAACAGGGGGGCACATGTCGCGTACCACGCAACCACCACTCCCCAAAGCCAACGCATTGAAAACTTCCGCCGTTTTTTCGTCGGAGGTATAACGACCACCCACAAATACGCTTAAACGATCGGTTATGTCATAGGTCAGATCTCCGTATACGGACTCGCTTTCCGTCTGCACATCGCCGTTGGTAATCAACGTGATGGCGCCTCCTGCGAGGGGGGCGTCAAATGCACCGGCAGCATTGCCATCGTAGTAGTAGACCCCACCGACAAAACTGAAGTTATCGCTACTCCAATTTAATTGAATTTCCTGCGAGAACTGACGGTCCTCATAAAACGCATAAACGTCCAGATCCTCGATCGGCGTCACATCAAAGTCGATGGGGGTATCCTTTGTGCTTCCCTCGCGATAAGCGGTAATCGACTTCACCATCAGCGCATCCGACAATTGGTACTCGATCGTGAGCGCAGCGCCTTCCGAGTCGACATCCTGCTTGGCGTTCCCCGCCGTGGCAAAAGAATCGTGCACATCACCGGTTTGAGCCGTTAAATCGAAACCACCAATAGCATTGGACGTATCGTTGGTCTGATCCAGGGCCAACCGCATAAAGAGGTCGGTTGTCGGTGTATATTCGACACTGAAACGTCCTGTCACGATATCCTTCTCACCGTTTTCCTTATCCAGCGCTTTTAGATCCCCGTAGCCATCCCGATTCAATGTCGCAACCGAGGCCCCTACGTAGAGTTTGTCCTGGATCAATGGCATCTGGCCACCCACAATAAGGTCGGCCTGATTATGGGTACCGACAGCAGTGGTGATAAATGCGGAATAATCGCCGGTCATTCGACGGGTAACATATTTGACTGCACCACCAATGGTGTTTTTACCGTACAGCGTCCCCTGAGGTCCGCGAAGTATCTCTATTCGTTCTACATCGTAGACATCCAATACCGCACCCTGTGGACGGGCGATATACACATCATCCACATAAATACCGACGCCCGGCTCAAACCCCCACAAGGGGTCCTGCTGACCCACACCACGCACAAATGCCGTCAAGGTGGTATTGGTACCGCGACTGACCTGCAAGGTGGTATTCGGTGATACCTTTTGCAACTCGGTAATGGTCGAGGTTCCCGAGTTGACCAAATCAAGAGCACTGAAGGCACTGACAGCGACAGGGACCTCCTGCAGGTTCTGTTCACGCTTCTGGGCGGTAACCACTACCTCCTCCAGCATTTTACGTTCCTCGGCGAAAGCACCGGTGGCGCCTATGCCACTGATCGAACAAACCACTGACACTGCCGCAGCGAGGCTTGTTCTGCTGACACGTTGCTGTTTCATAATGCAATACCTGCTTGTCATGTAATTATCGGTTCCCAATCTTGTTCAAGGCAGGACGCGCAATTGGCGCATCGCTGAACTCTAACTCTCCTATAGTTGAACGCCAACAGCCGCCGCAGCGACCATAGCGATCTACCACATCCCAAACTTTACTCCAGCGGTGACTATTGCGCCTCTAGACCAAGGTATGACGCCCGCCCGTCAGCCATCGCGAATGCCACATAAGCCATTGAAATCACTAAATTTTGGGCAACCAGATAGCAATAATCTTTACCACCTACATACCAAGGTATAGTACTCAAACCCCCGTCAGAATCTGACAATACCTGCCTGCTGGATTGCTCCCGGATTATTGCTCGCGAGGACTTGGAGCTTAATTACCCAAAAATAAACGGAGTCCCGTTATGCTGAGTATGTTGGGGTTGATCGGTGCGCTGGCACTGCTGATTTTTTTGACCGTACGCGGAATGAACCTGTTGATCGCCGCCCCGTTGACGGCCCTCTTAATCGCGCTTACCGGGAAACTTCCGCTATTGCCTCCCTTGAGTTCCAGCGCCAGCGAGAATTTTGTACATGCCTATATGAACGGTTTCAGCGGCTTTATCACCTCCTGGTTCTTTATGTTTTTGCTGGGCTCGATTTTCGGTAAATTAATGGAGGATAGCGGTGCAGCGGACAGTGTCGCCAGATGGATTGTCAACCATATCGGCATGCACAATGCAGTGCTGGCCATTGTCGTCGCCTGCGCCATCCTGACCTATGGCGGCGTCAGTGTTTTTGTCGTGGCTTTTTCCGCCTACCCCATGGCACTGAGCCTGTTCAAACAAGCCAATCTGCCCCGACGGTTTATCCCCGCCGCCATGGCCTTCGGTTCGGTGACCTTCACCATGACCTCCGCAGGTTCTCCGGAAATTCAAAACTGGATTCCCATTCAACACCTGGGTACCACCCCCTACGCCGCCTGGCAGGTGAGTATGGTAGTGGCTCTGTTTATGGCCGGATTCGGTTACTGGTGGCTCAATCGCATGATGAAAAAGGCCATAGCCAATGGCGAAGTGTTCGAGAGTCGTGCCGGCGACCCAGAACTCAAAACCCGGAAGCTGCCGCCGGTGAGCACCTCTTTTGTACCTATTGTCGCGGTTCTTCTGGTTACTTTCCTGTTCCACGACAGCCTTAAACAATATGCCCTTATCGCCGCGTTACTCTCCGGTTGTCTTTGCGCCTGGCTGATCAACGCCAGCTTTTTCCGAGATCTCAACCAGGCTGTCAGCGCGGGTACAGCAGGTGCATTGATCGCCATCGGCAACACCTCCGCTGTGGTGGGTTTCGGTTCCGTGGCCAAGGCTTCACCTGCCTTTTCTCTGGCAGTTGACGCAATTACCACAATTCCAGGAAACGAGCTTATCGGGGCAGCCATAGCAGTTACCACTATCGCCGCACTTACAGGCTCCGCGTCCGGCGGGCAGACAATCGCTCTGCCGGTGTTGGCTCCGCACTATATCGACGCCGGCGTGGATCCGGAAGCGTTGCACCGGGTGGTCGCCATTTCATCAGGTGCACTGGACTCATTACCCCACAACGGTTACGTGGTAACGACCGTGCGCGCCATCTGCGGTGAAACTCACCAGGCGGCCTACGCTCCCATGGGCGCGCTCACCGTCGTGGTTCCACTGTTGGGAACTCTGATGGCATTGGGTTTATTGCTGATATAAGAAACACCGACATTTGCATCGTAGCAGACGAAGTTACGTCTCCGCGATTAACGAGGGATACCATCGCTATGCAACTGGAAGTTCTTGGGTTTAGGGAGCATCAACGACGTGGAGAACAACCGAGCCATAGGGTAAAACCCCGTGGCCTCCTGGCCACTTGGCCTATCATCGGATGCCTGTTGAGTATCCTGCTCGTCGGTTGTGGTGTAACGCTGGAATCCAGCGCCCCCCGTCCCCCTGAAACCCAGGCTCCCACGATTGCACTGGGTGAGATCGACGGAAGCTATTATGACGGCGACACAGATGATCTGCTGACCGCCGGTCTGGGACTGGCGGGATTGCGCAGTGTGGCACCGGCCTACCGCGACCCCCTGCACCCAACAGCGAATGAATTGCGCCGCCATGCCATTCACACCAATTTCAACTCTCTGATCCCCTTGGGAGACCAATCGGGATACGCCCGCCTGTTCGGCCCCAAGCCGGGAACCGAGAAGATTGCCGGGTACGAATACCTCACCACGGTAAATCACACTGATGGCACCCCAGCCGCCACCTTGATGGTACAAATTCCCGACAACTGGAACCGCCAAACACCTTGCATCGTGGCCGCGCCTTCATCAGGGTCGCGGGGAATATACGGTGCGATCGGCACTGCTGGGCAATGGGGGCTTCGTCGGGGTTGTATCGTTGCCTACACCGACAAGGGCACAGGGACCGGATTTCATTTGCTGGACCCGGACCTGAGTTATAGCATCCAGGGCGAATTGATCAACGGTGACAGTAACGGCTCCCTGTTCAGGACACAGGCCACAACTGATGTCCGCCGTTTTGCTAAATCCAATCCTCACCGACTGGCTAGCCGCCACGCCCACAGCGGCCACAATGTGGAAAAGGATTGGGGCCGGTTTGTGCTGTACAGTATTCAATTGGCGTTCTACCTTACCAACACTTATCACCTCGACGAGAACATGTTGCCGCTGGTACGGGACAACACCACAGTATTGGCGGCCAGTATATCCAATGGAGGCAACAGCGTTCTGCGGGCGGCGGAGCAGGATACGGCGGGGTGGATAGACGCTGTGGTGGCGGCAGAGCCCAATATCAGTCTTCCCCAAGGCTTGAAACTGACAATCGAGGATGAACGTGGACCAGTAATCAGCTACGCTCGCCAATTGCTGGATACCGGCACGTTTATGAATCTGTACCAGCCCTGCGCAGCAGTAGCCTATTCCCAAGACCCCGATGCCATTTTCGCGGAACAATTGAAAGCCCTTTTGCCTGCGCTCGTGCAGCGCTGTGACGCCCTCTACCGGGATGGACTTATTCAGTCAGACAACCTGGCCGCCCAGGTGAGAGAAGCGCAGCAAGCTATCGATCTCTGGGGTGTCCTGCCCGATGCCTATGATCTGGGCGCAGTGTCGGTATTCATCCAGCTGTGGGAGGGAATCAGTGTCAACTACACCAATAGTTACGGTCGCTTTGGCGTCGCCGATAATGTTTGCGGAATCAGTTACGCAGCCGTAGATAGTCAGGGCAAGCCCACCGCGTTGACGGTGGAAACCCGGGCTGCGCTGTTTGCATCCAGCACCGGTATACCACCGACTATGGGTATTCAACTGGTCAATGACAGAGCTGACAACGGTCCCATCGAGTTATCCCGCTCCCGGAATAAAACCGGCAAGTTCGACCTGGCCTTTGATGCCGCCCGCTGCTTCCGCCAAAAATGGCGCAACCCCCGGGTACAACAGGGGATTGCCCAGGTTACATTCAACGGCAATCTTCAGGGCAAGCCAGCTATAATTGTACACGGGCGCAGCGACAACCTGATCAACGTCAATCACAGCTCCCGCCCCTACTACGCGCTCAACAAAACCCGGTACCCACACCAGAGTCAACTGCGTTATTACGAGGTCACCAACGCCCAGCACTTTGACAGCCTTTTGAGATTTCCCGACATTGCAAAACGTTTTATCCCGTTGCACAACTACTTTGAACAAGCTCTGGATCTCATGTGGCGGCACCTTCAACAGGGGACTCCCCTGCCCGACAGCCAAGTGGTACGCACCCGCCCCGCCGCGACGGCGACAACCGCTTTGACCCGGCTAAATTTGCCGCCGATTGCTGTCGATCCAGGCCGTGATACTATAGTCTTTGAAAAGGGCGTCATGGCTATTCCCTGACCCCCACCCCTGACAGGGCTGCTGCAGTCAGGCAGCGCACAAGGCATCACCAAGACTGAATAGGGCCTATGCTTGATCGCCTGGATGTGATTTTTATTTCAATTGGCTATCTGCTGCTCCTGTTCGGGATAGCCTTCGCGGGCGAACGCATTTCAGCGCGCAATATAGACCGTTTCAAGCCTATCATTATTGCCCTGGCCATGACTGTCTATTGCAGTGCCTGGAGCTTTTACGGTACCAGCTCCCAGGCCGTATATAACGGCTGGTATTTTCCACCCACATTTCTCGGCGCCATCATTACACTGGTTGTGGGCGCCCCTGTCCTGAAACGACTGATCGTTACCAGCAAACGCTACAACAGCACGTCGATCGCAGATTTTATCGCTTCCCAATACGGTCGCTCCCAGAAGCTCGCGATACTGGTTACCCTGGTGGCACTCATCGCGCTATTGCCCTATATATCCCTCCAACTCAAAGCCATTACCGACAGCTTCCTGATTCTCACCGACATCCACCAACCCTTCAGCCTCAGTCGTCAACCCCGGGTGTGGGAAGACACCGCCTTTTTTATCACCTTATTGCTGGCGATGTTTACCATTATGTTCGGCACCCGCCATATCGACAGCAATGAGCATCACAACGGTTTGATGGTGGCGATCGCCTTTGAGGCACTGGTGAAAATGCTTGCCTTTGCCACACTCGGCTATTATGTGTGCTTTGTACTTTTCGACGGGGTGAAGGATCTTTTTACCACCGCCGTCGAGGACGGCTATGTCAAACATATTGTGAGCAGTCGCCAATCGGAACAGGGGTTCGTGGCCGCCACCATTCTCGGCATGACAGCCATTATCTGCCTGCCCAGGCAATACCATGTGCTGGTGGTGGAGAGTCGCGGTGCCAACGACGCTCGAACCTCGCGCTGGCTTTTGCCGCTTTATCTGGGCATTTTCGGCGTCATTATTCTGCCCATTGCTTATGCGGGCCTGCTGCTATTTCAGGGACAGGGCGTCAGTCCGGAACAGTTTATCCTGCGCTTGCCGCTCAACGCCGGCAACGACAATCTGGCGCTGCTCGCCTACCTGGGCGGTCTGTCGGCAGGCAGCAGTATGGTAATACTCGCCTGCGTTGCCATATCCACCATGCTTTGCAATGAAGTGCTGATGCCGCTGATATTGCGCAGACACTGGTTCGGTATCCACCACCGCGAGGATATCAGCGATCTGCTGCGCCTGATTCGTCGCCTGGCTATCATTGCGGTATTACTGCTGTCCTACCTTTACTATCGCTGGTTGAGCGGTTACGACGCTCTGGGCTCAGTAGGCCTGCTGGCGCTATCCCTGGTCGCACAGTTTGCGCCCGCGGTGATTGGCGCTCTCTATTGGCAGCACGGAAAGCTTGAAGCGGTGGTAGCAGGTATTTTGGTTGGCTTTGGTTTCTGGTGCTATTGTCTGTTGCTACCGACACTGATTCACGCCGGATGGCTGGGTTTTGACATTCTCGATCATGGCCCGCTGGGACTATACTGGCTTCGCCCGCAGGCAATGTTTGGTGTGGAAAACCTGTCCACATTGAGTAACGGCGTCCTCTGGAGCCTTACCGCCAACACCTTGTGCTATCTGGGAATTTCCCTGTTTCGCACCTCACCCGCTCCCGCAGCAGCCAGCGCACCGGCAATGTCTATCGGTAAACTGGAGTCCCTGGCAACCCGTTTCATTGGCGCAGAACAAGCCAAGCTTGCCTTTAAACAATACGCCACCGAGAACCCGCAACATCAACCCCAACTGCCACAACAACCGGCGGAACCGCACTTTATTCTCTATGTGGAAACACTACTGGCCGGCGTTATCGGCAGCGCCTCGGCTCGACATGTCATCAACCTTGTGCTCCCCCAAGAATCGAGCGGCGACAGCGAACACGACCTGTTGATTCAGGAAACGTCACAGGTTTTCCAGTTTGGTCGAGGCCTGCTGCAATCAAGTATCGACAACATCAGCCAGGGCATTAGCGTGGTCGACCATAATCTCCACCTGGTCGCCTGGAATAAACGCTATCTGGAGCTTTTTCAATACCCGGAGGGCATGGTCCATGTCGGCCGCGATGTCAAAGACCTGCTACGCTACAATGCCGAAAGAGGCGAGTGCGGGCCCGGAGATGTTGAAACTCACATCGCCCGGCGCATCTCGCATATGCGCCGTGGCAGTGGCTATGTTTTCCAACGCTACAGACGCAATGGCATGGTCCTGGAGATTCGGGGCAACCCTATGCCCGGCGGTGGCTACGTCACCACCTACACGGATATCACCGAATCCCAACTGGCACTGGCGGAACTCGAAGAGACCAAGCGCAACCTCGAGCAGCGCGTAGCCACGCGCACGCGTGAACTCAGTCAGGCCAACATACTCCTGCACCAGGCCGACGAAAATAAAACGCGTTTTTTGGCCTCGGCCAGTCACGATTTGATTCAACCGTTAAATGCCGCCAAAATTTTTATCAGTACCCTGTTACAACGGAACATCAGTCAGGAAAACCGGGAATTGATTCAGCACCTGGCCGGTTCAATTCACTCTGCGGAAAGTTTGATCAGTGAATTGATGGATATCGCCAAGCTCGATGCCGGCGCAGTGAAACCCAAAGTGTCTCACTTTGCGATTCAACCCCTGCTCGATCAACTCAATAGTGAGTTCCGGGCTCTGGCACAAAAAAAACAACTCCAGTATCGTGCCCGCCCCTGTCGGAGCACTCTCTACTGCGACCCGCAACTGTTGCAGCGTATATTGCAAAACTTGCTGGCCAATGCGGTGCGCTATACCGACGAGGGTAAAATACTGTTCGGTTGCCGCCGCAGGGGCGACAAGCTCTCTCTCGAAGTTTGGGACCAGGGCAGTGGCATTCCGGAAAACCAATTGGACACTATTTTTACCGAGTTCAAACGCCTTGACACCCACGGCGACAAAGAAGGCCTGGGATTGGGACTCGCCACCGTACAACGCCTTTGCCGGTTGCTCAATCTTGAAACAGAGGTGCGTTCCCGCTTTGGTAAAGGCAGCGTTTTTCGCATCCTGGTACCGTTGGGCGACCCAGAGAAAGTGGCTCCAACGGAACATCAGGAACAACAAAACCTACAAGCGCAATCTGCGGCGGACGGGGTTCGCGTACTCTGTATCGATAATGAAAAAAGCATCGTCACCGGCATGCAGGCGTTGCTGGGTGACTGGGGCTACCAAGTTGACGGTTATACCAGCCCGGAAGAGGCACAGACCGGCTACCCTACAGCCCCCGATATACTGGTAGTCGATTATCACCTGGACAGGGATATCACGGGCATCGCAGCCGCACAGTCGCTCCAACGCTATTGGAAGCAGACACCACCCTGCGTGGTTGTATCTGCCGACCGCACCGACAAGGTTCAAAAAGAAGCCCGGGAAGCCGAGTTTTACTTTTTACCGAAGCCGCTAAAGCCAGCGGCATTGAGAGCACTGCTAAAGCGCCTTTCGAGTAAAGCCCCGATAAGTTAATCGAACCCCGTTAAAGCCCATACCCGGGCTCTTCAACGCTCAGTTTGTTCGCCAGGATAATGACTTCTGTACGCTTGCGGACACCCAGCTTGCGTAAAATCGCCGTAACATGGGATTTGACCGTTGGTTCGGAGATATTGAGCTCGTAGGAAATCTGTTTATTCAGCAAGCCTTGGGTGATCATGGAATACACCCGGAACTGGTGGGGAGTAAGCGTTGCCAGCCGTGCGGCGACATCCGCCGCCTCGGCATCGAGTGTGGATTCCGGCCCCAGTACCGGGAACCATTCCTCTCCGGCCAGCAAGGCATTTACCGCCTGTCCCAACTGTTCGGGCTCTGCCGATTTGGATATAAATCCGGACGCCCCCAAATCAGCCGCCCGCTGTCGGATATGGGAAGCATCACTCCCGGACACGATAGCAATGGGAACCGCAGGAAAACAGCCGCGCAGATTGGCCAGGCCGGAAAAACCTTCAGCGCCAGGCATATGCAGATCCAGAAGCACCAGATCCACGTCGCAATGCTGGCCGAGTATCTGGTGAACGGTTTCGATATTCCCCGCTTCCAGTAACTGCAGCGCGCCCGAGGCTGGGGAAACCGCTGTCTCAACAATCTGCTTGAGGGCAGCGCGAAATAACGGGTGGTCATCAGCGATAACCAGTTTGGTGTCGGTCATGCGGGCATCCATCCCTCTTGTCATTTACTGCGAGGACAAGCTAACACCTCAGGTTGGCGAACGCCACCCGACTTGGCTCCGGGGATATCCCCGGATTCAACGATGGGGTATATCTAGATTTCTATAATCAGTGACTACTGGCCGCTGATCCAGAATATACAGGTTGCCACAAATATGCCGATCAATGCCAAAGCCGCGATTGCATCTGCCACGCTGTCACCCTGTTCTTGCATTTGAATTTCGTTACTCATGACTGGAACTCCAATTATTATTATCGCTTGATTATTATTTCACCTGTGCTCACTGCGCCTTCCCTGGACAGGGATAGACTAAGTGGCACCGTTTTTACATTATTAGTTTGTCGCCGAATATCCGCTTTGGGCGGATGTCCGGGATAGGATTCTAAACACAGTCCCTATCAATTAGGCAATACCCTCTTCGTTTATATAACAAATTCGTATTAGGTTAGCGTTATACGATTGTTCGTGGAGAAACCCAAAATTGGTATCTTACGACAGACCTGTACATTGACCGCATTTCTGGCAGGTCTTGATTAGAGGCGCTCCCACCGCTGATTCACTCGCGACATGGTGAAAATTAGTGTATTCTGCGCGCCTATTTTTTGCCGAAAAACATTAAGCCAGCATAAACTAATAACCTAAAGTTATATAGGTGAACGATCTCATATGTACGTTTACGATGATTATGATTTTAAGATTGTGCGCGAGCGCGTAGCGCAATACCGCAATCAGACCGAACGCTACCTGGCCGGTGAACTTAAAGAAGAAGAGTTCCTGCCATTGCGGCTTCAAAACGGCCTCTACGTTCAACGCCTGGCTCCCATGCTTCGGATCAATGTCCCCTACGGCATGCTCAACACCACTCAGCTTCGCAAACTGGCCCATATCGCCCGGCACTACGACAAGGGTTACTGCCATGTCAGTACCCGCCAAAATATCCAGTTCAACTGGCCGGAGCTGGCCGAAGTACCGGATATCCTGGAAGAACTGGCCGATGTGCAAATGCATGGCACCCAATCCAGCGGTAACTGTATACGCAATGTAACTTCCGACCAGTTTGCCGGAATCAGTAAAGATGAAGTGGTTGATCCCCGCCCCTACTGTGAAATCATTCGCCAATGGTCCAGCTTTCACCCTGAATTCGCATTTCTGCCTCGCAAATTCAAAATCGCGGTAAGTGGTGCAGAAAGTGACCGAGCTGCCATTCAGGTTCACGATATTGGCCTGCAGATTCTGAAAAATGACCGTGGGGAGATTGGTTTTAAGGTATTTGTCGGCGGGGGGCTGGGTCGTACACCGGTGATAGGCAGCGTAATTCGCGAATTCCTGCCCGAAACTGATCTGTTGACCTATCTGGAAGCGATTTTGCGTGTCTACAATCTGCACGGCCGTCGCGACAACAAATACAAGGCCCGTATCAAAATCCTGGTACGCGCCATGACGCCCGAAGTGTTCGCCGAAAAGGTCGAAGCGGAGTGGCAGCAGAGCAAGACCGAGCATACGCAATTGTGCAGAGAGGAGATCGAACGGGCAAAAAGCTTCTTCACAGAACCCGACTATGAAGCCCTGAGCGAGCCCGATCTCGACGCCGAGTTGGCCGCACAAGCCGCCAACAGTATCGCCTTTGGTAAGTGGCTCGAGCGCAACGTCCGCGAACACCGCGTCCCCGGATACGCGGCTGTGACCCTGTCACTGAAACCCACAGGTGTAGCTCCGGGGGATATTACCGACAGCCAATTGGAAACCATCGCCGATCTGGCAGACAGCTATTCGTTTGGCGAAGTACGCACCACGCACGAACAGAATGTGGTATTGGGGGACGTGAAGAAGTCAGACCTTTTCGCCCTGTGGGAAAAGGCCAAACGCAGCGGTTTCGCCACACCCAATATAGGCACCCTCACGGATATGATTTGTTGCCCCGGCGGGGACTTCTGCTCTCTTGCCAACGCCAAATCCATCCCTCTGGCCGAAGCTATCCAGCGCAAGTTTGACGATATGGACTATGTCTACGACCTGGGCGACCTGGACGTCAATATTTCAGGATGCATGAACGCCTGTGGTCACCACCATATCGGCCATATCGGTATCCTCGGTGTAGACAAGAAGGGCGAGGAGTTCTACCAGGTGCAACTCGGCGGCAGCGCAGCCAACGATGCGTCGCTCGGCAAGGTACTCGGCCCCTCCTTCAGCCGCGAAGAGATGCCCGGCGTGATGCAGAAACTGCTGGATGTCTTTGTGGAAAACCGCACCGAAGAGGAATTGTTTATCGATACCTACCATCGTATAGGTCTGGCGCCGTTTAAGGAGAGAGTCTATGCCAAAGCTAATTAAAGACGGCACGATTGTAGACAACACGTGGCAACTGCTCGCCAAACCCGAGGCCGATGAGGCTGTCGGGGTTCCTTCGGGCCAGGTCATTGTGCCTCTGTGTGTCTGGCACGCCCAAAAGGATCAGCTCGCGCAGCGCAACGATATTGGTGTCTGGCTGGATAGCGACCAGAACGCGGAAGACTTGGGGGCGGATGCCGCCTCCTTGCCACTGGTGGCGGTAAACTTCCCCGGCTTTATGGACGGTCGCGGCTTTTCGCTTGGTCGCCTGTTACGCGAGCGATACGGTTTCGAAGGCGAACTGCGAGCGATTGGCAACTTTATGCGAGATCAACTGTTCTATCTCAAGCGTTGCGGATTTAACGCTTTCGACTGCAACGGGGATATCGACCAGCAGGCTGCTCTGGCTTCGCTTAGCGATTTTACCGTCACTTACCAGGCAGCTGCGGACGAGCCCCTACCCCTCTATCGCCGTCGCGGTTAGCGCCTCATCAATCAACCGTCCCCCCCACCCGGGGACGGCAGGATGCGAAAAAAGCATCCGCTTAAAGTCGATTAGATGAAAACTTCCCGTGAAACTGCCACAATAGGCGCCCCACGATAAAACGCCGATCTTAGGGAGTGATATGGGCGAGCCGTTGTTTCAATCCTTCTTTTTGATTTTCACCGGCGCCGCCGTTATTGCTTCCCTGGCACTCTATACGCGACAGCCTCTCCTGGTGGCCTATATCGCCCTGGGCATTTTGATCGGCCCCTACGGTCTCAAGCTGGTCACTAACGTCAACCTGCTGACGGAAATAGCCCATATCGGCATTATTTTCCTGCTCTTTCTGCTGGGTTTGGATATGCAGCCCAAAGCCCTCCTCTCGGTGCTGAAGCAGGTCACCTGGGTAGGCATTATCTCTTCGGGTATATTTGCGGGCATCGGATACGGTATCGGTTACGGGTTTGGCTTTACCCACATGGAAAGCCTGGTCATCGGTATGGCCATGATGTTCTCCAGTACCATTATTGGCATTAAGCTCTTACCCACTACGGTGCTGCACCACAAGCACACCGGTGAACTGATGGTTGGCTTGTTGTTATTTCAGGATTTCCTCGCCATTCTCTGCCTGATGTTCCTGCTCAGCGGCGATGTGGGTAAAGTCGATTTCAATCAATTGTTGATCACGGTAACGGCACTGCCTGTGGTTGCCTTCTTCGCCTACGCCTTTGTGCGTTATGCGCTGTTGAAACTGATTCAGAAGTTTGACCGTTTTCACGAGTATATCTTCCTGCTGGCAATCGGATGGTGTCTGGGCCTGGCAGAACTGTCCGAAGCCCTGGGGTTGTCGGCAGAAATTGGCGCATTTCTGGCAGGCATCATGATTGCCACCAGCCCGATTGCCCAATATATCGCCATCAGTCTTAAGCCTTTGCGGGATTTTTTCCTGATCCTGTTTTTCTTTTCCCTGGGCGCGAGATTCAATATCAGTCTTCTCAACGAAGTCATAGCGGCGACTGCCTGCCTCGCAATCACCATATTGATCGTGAAGCCGACCACTTTTCGTTTTCTGCTCGGGCGCCAAAGTGAAAAAGACAATCTCGCCTGGGATATCGGGTTTCGACTGGGTCAGATCAGTGAATTTTCACTATTGATCGCCTTTGTGGCGGACAATGCCTCATTGATCGGCGCGCGCGCCTCTACCCTTATCCAGGCAACGGCAATCATCACCTTCCTGGTCTCCAGCTATATTGTGATATTCAACTACCCCAACCCAATCGCGGTCAGCGACAAATTGAGGCGGGATTGATCGAGAAGTATTGGAGTAAACCCCGCTATTTCTTAAGGCCGGTGACGCAGTAACCAGCACTGATGAATTTTGGGGTTGCGCTGAAAATCCTTATCGATGGTTTTAGCCGTGATATTCTCCAGGTTGAAATCAGCCAAAGCTGATTCATCCATTTTAAAACTGCGCAGGTTATTGGAAAATACCAGGGTCCCTCCCGGTGCCAGAATGCCCATAGCATCCTGAATCATGGCCACGTGATCCCGCTGCACATCCAGTACGCCCTCCATGCGCTTGGAATTGGAGAAGCTCGGAGGGTCCAGCATAATTAAATCGAAAGTTTGATCGCAGTCCTTTAGCCACTGCAGACAATCCGCCTGCACCAACCGATTGCGATCTTCACTCAAACCGTTCAAGGCATAATTTTTCCGCGCCCAGTCCAGATAGGTGTTAGACATATCCACACTGACAGTAAAGCGGGCCCCACCCAGGGCTGCATGCACCGAGGCCGTGGCGGTATAGCAAAACAGGTTGAGAAACCGTTTGCCGCGAGCCATCTGTGCAATCATGGAACGCACAGGCCGGTGGTCAAGAAACAGCCCTGTATCCAGATATCGCCAGAGGTTAACCAGCAATTTGGCATCCCCCTCCCGTACCCGGAAGTAACCATCGTCCTGCACATTTTCAAGCTTTTGGTACTGCGACTTGCCCCGATTTCGGCGTCGTTGCTTATAACTGATACTGGCCGGTACCACCCCCAGGGCCTCTGGAACTGCCGCCTGGATTTCCATAAAACGTCGGCGGGCCTTATCTTCATCGACACTCTTGGGAGCCGCATATTCCTGCACATGCACCTTGTCACCATAGAGATCAATAGCGGCGGCATACTCCGGCATATCAGCATCGTAGAGACGGTAACATTCCACCTGATTCACACGCGCCCACTTGGCCAGCTGCTTTTGGTTTTTGCGTAACCGATTCACCAGCATGCGGGCACCTTCGGTCAACTGTTCTTTTTCTCCGCCTGCCGCCTCATCCTCCAACATACCTTTGCGGTCATCACGTTCTTCAGTAGCGCGCTGAACAAATGCCTGGGGTTCAATCTGAAACAACAGTAACTCGCTGGGTAGCGCACCGTTAAACAGCTTGTATTTTTTCTCGGCTCGCAGTCCCATTTGCTTGCCCAGTTCCGGGTTACCGGTAAACACCGCCGCGCGCCAACCCACGAACTCGCTTTTCAATCGCTCCCCGAGGTGGCCGTAAAGCAGCTTCAGGGACTCTACCTCTCCCAGGCGCTCACCATAAGGGGGGTTGGTGATAACCAATCCCGGTTGCAAACGTGTGTGGGTGGGTTGCTTGAAAGCCGCCAATTCCTTGCGGCTGACGCGAATCCACTGGTCTAGACGGGACTTGGCAATATTGGCCTCAGCGGCACGAATAACACCCAGATCGGCATCGTAACCGCGGATTTCAACCTGCGACCCAGCCAACCCGGCGCGGCGACGTTCGATGGCCTCCTCCCGTAACGCCATCCAGACATCGCTTTGATGATTCAGCCAGCGCTCAAAACCAAAACTGGGACGAAAGATACCGGGAGCGCTGTCTGCAGCAATCATGGCGGCCTCGATCAACAACGTACCGGAACCGCACATGGGATCGAGCAGCGCCCCCCCTTCAGCCGCAATCTGGGGCCAGCCGGCACGTAACAGGAGGGCCGCTGCCAGGTTTTCTTTCATAGGGGCGGCGCCCTGCTTGACCCGGTAGCCACGGCGGTGCAGGCTGTCTCCGGACAGATCCAGGCTCAGCACCAAATTCCCTTTGCTCAGTCGGGCATTGAGACGCAGGTCCGGATCGCGTTTGGCAACCGAGGGACGTGTGCCATAAATCTCCCGCATCCGGTCGACAATGGCGTCCTTTATTTTCAGAGCACCGAATTGGCTGTTGCGAATGGTACGGTTAGTACCGATAAAATCCACCAGCAGCGTGCCATTTGCGCTCAGATGCTCTTCCCAGGGAACCGCCTTCGCCCCTTCGTACAGATCTTCGCCGCGTTCGACCTCAAACCTGGCCAGGGGCATCAACACCTTATTGGCCAACCGGGACCACAGGCAGACCCGATAGGCCAGCGACAGGTCACCGTTAAAGTAAACCCCGGCCACTGTCTGGCGTATATCTTCCCCTCCAATAGCGCGGAGTTCCTGTTCCAACAACCCCTCAAGGCCTTTGGGACAAGCGGCAAAGTACTGATGCTGCATAATAATCAATTCAAATAGTCTATGAATAACAAGGGGTTAACGGCAATTTGATTCTAATCCCTTGAACTTTAATGCCAATCCGAAATAAGAGCTTTGGCAAGTATAAGAATAAAATCATTCACAACCCCCCGCCCTTTTTGGTGTACTTGAGGCTCACAGCGTTTGCTGTGACACCTACCTCATACGCTCCAAGGGTTGTAATTTTTGCTTAATTGCCAGTTTTTTGGGGAATTAACTGTCGCCGCCAAACCGCGCGTTAGACCAGTAAGCAAAATTCAAACGGGGCGTTAACAAAAACAACTTTTTCAATTACTAACCTGTAATTTGATAACTGTGAGAGGTGCTCTAACCTATGAAACGTCAAAAACGTAACCATATCGAACGCGCTTACGGCAAAGGCTACCAGGCAGGTATTGACGGTCGCTCGAGAAGCCTCTGCCCCCACGAAAGCGGCCTGGCCAGGCAACAGTGGCTTACCGGCTGGCGCGAAGCCCGGGAGGATCACTGGAATGGTTACAATCGCTTTGCCCAAGCTCAAAAATTAAGCAATTTATAACCCATCCGGCCTGCAAACGGAAAACCATCAACGGAAAGTGGGCCCTTCCAGAGATACTCACTTATCCACTCGAAAGTAACTTCCCTTCGAGTCGATCGCATCAACCCTGTCGGCCCGCCAAGGCGGGCCCAGATTCATCCTCACGGGCCTCCACAGCCAAAGAGGCAATCGCATCAGCCGCCTCCGCAATCAATGCCGGGCCCCGGTAAATAAAACCGCTGTAAATTTGCACCAGGCTGGCCCCTGCTTCTATTTTAGCCGCTGCGTCCGCGCCATCGAGAATACCACCCACGCCGATAATCGGTAGTTTGCCCTTCAGTGCTTCATGGAGCAACGCGACTACCCGGGTCGAACTGTCAAACACCGGCGCGCCGCTTAAACCACCCTGTTCGTCGCTGTACCTCATCCCTTCAACCCCTTCGCGCGCGACAGTGGTATTAGTGGCAATCACTCCGTCCATGCCCTGTTCCACCAGTACTGCGGCTACCTGTTGCAACTCGTCCTCGCCCATATCGGGCGCGATCTTGACCGCGACAGGTACATAGTGCCCATACTCTTGCTCCAGGCGTAACTGCTCCTGTTTTATGACCTCCAGCAGGGATTTAAGGCTGTCCCCAAATTGAAGGTTGCGTAATCCCGGAGTATTCGGGGACGACACATTAACAGTGATGTAATCGGCGTGGGGGTAAACCTTGTTCATGCAGATGCGGTAATCGTCGGCGGCGTTTTCTACCGGGGTATCAAAGTTTTTGCCGATATTGATGCCCAGCACCCCTTGGTAGCGGCGGCGAAGCACCTTCTCAACCAGGTGATCGACCCCTTTGTTATTGAAACCCATGCGATTAATAATCGCCTCCGCTTCCGGCAAACGGAACAGTCGGGGTTGCGGATTACCAGGCTGTGGCCGTGGAGTCACTGTGCCAATCTCCACAAACCCAAACCCCAGTTGGCCCAGGGCATTAAAATAGTCACCATTCTTGTCCAGTCCCGCCGCCAGCCCCACCGGGTTGGGAAAGTTCAAGCCCATAACCTCGACCGGATCGTCCGCCACCTTTGACGCAAATAGCGGCAGCAACTTCAGGCGCTCGGCTGCGCCCAACATATCCAGGGCAAATTCGTGGGAGGTTTCCGCATCCAGGCAGAACAGCAGATTGCGCATCAGAGAATACATAAAAAGAGCACCCGATTGATAGAAGCCAGACTGGGGCGCAAGGATACTGGAAAGCGGAACTGGAGTCGATTTTCCTAACGGTTATACAGCCGTCCCTTAATCCAATCGCTCAATCTTTTTGAAGCGATGCTGGTTGTCCGTCAAAATACGAAAGCGACCGTTAACACCGTCCTTATCGACAAAAGGGCGCAGCAAATGGGCGGAGAATCGCACCCGACGACCATCCTGAGCTTTGGCAACAACTTCCCGCGCCGCCCCTTGATACAATCTCAGGTAATCCGACGCGGGAATGCGCAAATGAAAAACAAATTCCATTACTGAGTCACTTGCCCAAAGAACTGCAGCCGCCGCCTAGGCAACCCCCGTGCAGGGCGAACTGCCATCGTCAAAGGACTCGCAATGCTGGCTCGCCTGGGCCAGGTCCAACAACTCCCGCATTGCCACCGAGAACATCGCAAAATCAGTACCTGGCGCCCCCTGCAACTCGCTGATCATAGACTTCCAACGACTCTCCAATACCTGGTGCTGTCCGGCCCATAGGGCAATCGCCTCATCGATGCCATAATCCTCTCCCGCCAGCCGAATCAGCGACACGCTCAGTACCCGCATCTGCGACTCCAGGTCATCCATAAAGGCTTCCCGAGCCATGGCCTGCCAGTAGGTTTCCACCCGGGCTTCAGCAATCTGGTTAGCAAACCAGTGCAGGCCAAGGCGCTCCCCCAGAGCCAGGTGGACATCGGCCACCTTGAGAATATCGGCACCACTTTGCTCCGCCGCTTCCACCATACCGAGACCGGCGTAAAGGCCGGCGGGAATGGCCGCCCGTTTTGCCAGGCGTTCAGGCACCCCCTGTTCGCTCAGCTTTTCGAAAGCCTGCTCCCACTCGGTTTTGGCTTCGCCACGTAGTCGCGCTGGAACTCCTTCGATCAAGCGCTGGATAACAGGGCCAAAACACGTTATCTCCTGGGCCGGGTTCAGATGAGAGCGACGGTTACGCAAGAACCAGCGGGTGGCACGGCGCACTCGACGCATCATCTGGGTCATCAACGCCATCTGCAGATCTGCGGGCACACGGTAATCGAGGTCCTCTACCGATTGCCAGTAATCTTCCAGACGGTAAATGTCCCGGGCGGTGACATAGGCCCTGGCCACTTGGCTGGCGGAGGAACCGGTAGCCTCCATCAACCGCAGGCAAAAGTTGATGCCCATGTTATTGACCATGTCATTGGCTATCTGAGTGGCAACAATTTCCTCGCGCAGGCTGTGTTTGTACAGGGTATCCTTAAAGCGATCCCGCAATACCGCGGGGAAGGCCAGCTCCACAGAAGCAGCCATATAGTCATCGGCATGCACCTCGGGATTGGCCAACTCTTCCTTCAGCATCACCTTGGCGTAGGAAATCAGTACCGACAGCTCCGGTCTTGTCAGGGACTTGCCCAGTGCCTGCCGCTCAAGTAGCTCTTCGTCCGTTGGGATAAACTCCAGTGACCGGTCAAGGCGTCCCTCACTCTCCATTCGATTGATAAAGCGGCGGTATTCACCGATGCGGGAGCTGGCCTGGTACTCGGCGACACTGATAGCCTGGGTCTGGCGGTAGTTGTTGTTGAGCACCAGCTCGGCAACCGAATCGGTCATGGATTCCAATAACTGGTTTCGCTGTTTGCCGGTCATATCACCGCGGGCGACCACTTCGTTCAACAGGATTTTGATATTGACCTCGTGGTCCGAGCAGTCCACCCCGGCGGCGTTGTCGATAAAGTCCGTGTTACAGGCGCCGCCATGGAGGCAGTATTCGATCCGTCCCAACTGGGTCAGGCCGAGATTACCGCCCTCGCCGAAAACCTTACAACGCAACTCATTGCCATTAACTCGCAGGGCATCGTTGGCCTTGTCGCCGACATCGGCGTTGGATTCGCTTTCGGCTTTGACATAGGTGCCAATACCACCGTTCCAGATCAAATCCACCGGCGCCTTCAGCAGTTCGTGCAGGAACTCCGTGGGCGTCATCTTATTCTGTTTGATATCAAAGCGGGCTTTGATTTCCGGTGTCAGGGTGATTGACTTGGCACTGCGCGTAAACACCGCTCCGCCCTTGGAAATCAGTTTCTTGTCGTAATCGGCCCATGTGCTGCGAGGCGTCTCAAAAAGTCGCTTGCGCTCGACGAAGCTCTTGGCCGCATCCGGGTTGGGGTCGACAAAAATATGCATATGGTTGAAGGCAGCCACCAACCGGATATGCTCAGACATCAACATACCGTTACCGAACACATCGCCGCCCATATCGCCGATGCCGATCACGGTGAAGTCCTCGGCCTGAACATCCAGCCCCTTCTCTTTGAAGTGACGCTGCACCGATACCCAGGCGCCACGCGCTGTAATGCCCATACCCTTATGGTCATACCCCTGGCTTCCACCGGATGCAAAAGCATCGCCGAGCCAGTGCCCGTATTCCTCCGAGATAGCGTTGGCGATATCAGAGAAGGTGGCCGTCCCCTTATCGGCTGCCACCACAAGGTAGGGGTCATCCCCATCCTGGCGCAGCACCTGTTTGGGTGGTACCACCTTACCGTCGACAATATTGTCTGTGACATCGAGAAGGCCCTGGATAAAGATCTTGTAGCAGGCGATACCCTCGTTTAAAAATGCCTCGCGGTCACCGCTTGTCGGCAGGCGCTTGCCGACAAATCCCCCCTTGGCACCGCTAGGGACGATAACCGCGTTCTTGACCTGCTGCGCCTTGACCAGACCCAGTACTTCAGTGCGGTAGTCCTGCAGGCGATCGGACCAGCGCAGTCCACCACGGGCCACCCTGCCTCCGCGCAGATGCACGCCTTCGACCCGAGGGGAGTAAACAAAGATTTCAAACAGGGGGCGCGGTTCGGGAATATCCGGGATCTGTTGTGGGCTGAATTTGATCGAGAGGTAGTCCTTGTGCTCACCATCCCCATCGTTCTGGAAGAAGTTGGTACGCAGGGTACCCATGATCATATCCAGGTAACGGCGGATAATGTGATCCTCGTTAAGGTTGTCAACGGTTTCCAGACTGGCAACGATCTTGTCCCGCAGGCGCTCCACCCGTTCCAGGTCCTTGTCGGTGAAATGGTTCAAGCGGGGATCGAAGCGGCTCTTGAAAAGCGCAATCAGGTTGCGGGTGATCTCCAGGTGATTGGCCAGGGTATTGGCAATGTAGGTTTGTGAAAAGTTGAAGGCCGTCTGTTTCATATAGCGGGCGTAAGCCCGCAGCAGGCTCACTTCACGCCAGTTGAGGCGTGCACCCAGCACCAGTCGGTTAAAGGCGTCACTTTCGGTTTTGTGGCTCCAGATGGCGGCAAAGGCCTCCTGAAAGTTATTGCGCACTGCATGCACATCCACTTCCACGGGCAGATCGTAGAGCAGGTTAAAGTCGTGCAACCATATGACATCGCCGGGGCGATCATCTTTTCCGGCGCGGCGAATCTGATAGGGGTGCTCGCCGATTACCCGCAAACCGAGGCGCTCCATCACCGGGATCACATCCGAGAGTTCCAGCATGGCATTGTGATGGAAGACTTTAAAGCGCACCTGGTTTTTTTCGGCCCCTATGGGCTGGTAGAAACTCATGGCGATATCGCCAGTATTCTTCAACGGCGACAAAGTCTCGATATCGTGGACCGCATGACGAGCCTCGAAGTGCTCCTTGTAGGAACTGGGAAAGGCGTGTTCGTATATATCGAACAGACGGCTGCCCCGCTCCTCACCGTGAGTGTCGCTCAGGGATTCGAACAGGTGATCTTCCCAGGTGCGGGTGAGGTCAACGATTTTCGTCTCCAGGCGCTTGACGTCGACATCCAGCTGATGTTGGGGGTCGACCTTGAACACCAGGTGAACACGCGCCAGGATGGACTCGGAGAAATAGGTGGTAAAGTCGCACTCGCTCGCACCCAACTCCTTGGATATAAGCTCCTGAATGGTGATACGGGTACGAGTACTGAAGATATCCCTCGGCACGTACACCAGGCAGTTAACGAATTTGCCGTAGGGATCACGACGCAAGAATAGCCGCACCATATACCGTTCATTGATACGCGCCACGCCCATCACGGTATCGAACAATTCCGAGGTGCTGCTCTGGAACAGTTCGTCACGGGGAAAGGTTTCAAGCACCAGGCGCAATACCTTGCCATCGTGGCTGGCGGGATCCATGCCAGAGCGCTCAATGACTTGCGCCACCTTCTGGCGGATCACCGGGATCTTGGTCGGGCTCAAGGTATAAACCGGCGAGGTGTAGAGGCCGAGGAAGCGGCACTCGCCACAAACCTCGCCAGCCGTGTTATAGCGTTTGATAATCACATAGTCCGAGTAGGCTTGGCGGTGAACCCGCGAGCGCATCGAGGACTTGGTGAAGGCCAGGGCATGAGGGGTCAGGTGAAATCGCGCCATACCCGGATTGAAATCTTCCACCAGGTTACTCGGTTGGCCGCTGCCTTTGCCACTTTTGAACAACCCCAGACTCCTGTCCGGCAATTCGCAGAGCTCGCGTTCGCTACCCTCACCGCGAAACTCATACTCGACATAGCCCATTATGGTGAAGTGCTCGGCCAGCCATCTCACAAACTCGCGGCTTTCCCGAATCTCGTCGGCCAGATGGCCCTTATCCGCGTTGGCCAGGTTTTGCTCAACTTCAGCCATCTGGGCCAGCAGCGGCTGATAGTCGTCCACCACCTGCTCTACTTCGCGGATCACCGAGGCAATACTGCTGGCCATGTCGGCCATCTCCGCCTCTGAGGTATGAAGGTTGATTTCCAGGTAGATCAACGCCTCGCGCCGGTATTTTCTGGATTTGCTGTCCTTGAGCCGGTCGTTGGGCTTGGCCAGTTCAACCAGCTCATGCCGTGCGTTGCGACCAATATTGAAAACCGTGCTCTTTATGGAGTGGATGGCGATATTGCGTCGATTCATCTCCATGCGCACCGAATCCACCAGGAATGGCATGTCGCGCTGCAAAATAGCGACCACCGTGTGGCCGCATAGCCAGCCGTCCTCTTCCAGGCTTGGGTTGAATACGCGAATTTTCGGGGCACTCAGATCATGTTGCTGGAGGAAATTCCACCAGGCGAAGGTACTGCCGTAGACATCACTCAGTTGGCGACCATTGAGTTCGTCGATGGGATATTTCTCAAAATACTGATCAGCAAAGGATTTGAGCGAATCCTTTTCATCCCCCTGCTGGCGTTCATCGATGAGCTTGTGCAGTTGATCCACAAATGCACCTTTGTTTTCCGCAGCAATCAAGCTTACGTCCACGTCCATTCTCCAAACCTTAGCCTTTTCATTGGCATCTTTATTATTAGACAGCGAAAACACCGATAGCATAGACTATGCCGAGCCAAATAATCTACGGAAAATCGATGGAACTGGACCAGAAAATTCGGGTCTACTAGCAGGCTTCATCGCCCAAATCACAAGCCATCTTGCGCCCCATGGCAGGATCGCTAAAATCTCGGCTAATCAATAACTTGAATAATACCCCCAAGAATCAGACTGAAGTTATCATCCATGCTTGAAATCTCTCAGGATACCGCCACCGAAAGTACCTCTGTTACCGCTCTCAGAGCCTGGCTGTGCGACCAGATTATTGGCCAGCAGCACTTGATCGACCGATTGTTGATTGCCCTGCTCGCAGATGGCCATTTGCTGGTTGAAGGTGCTCCGGGCCTGGCCAAGACAAAAGCTATCAAAACCCTGTCGGAGGGGATCGAAGGCAATTTTCACCGGGTCCAGTTTACGCCGGACCTGCTGCCCTCCGATGTCACCGGTACGGATATCTATCGCCCGGAAACCAGCAACTTCGAATTTCAGCCTGGACCGATATTTCACAATCTGGTGCTGGCCGACGAAATCAACCGGGCACCGGCCAAAGTGCAATCCGCCCTCCTGGAAGCCATGGCCGAGCGCCAGGTCAGTGTCGGGCGCCACACATACCGCCTGCCTGAACTGTTTATGGTGATGGCAACCCAGAATCCTATTGAACAGGAGGGCACCTATCCCCTGCCTGAGGCGCAGCTCGACCGCTTCCTGATGCATGTGATCGTGGACTACCCGGATATTTCGGCGGAGCGACAGATACTGAAGTTGGCCCGTGACGAAGCGGCCCATAAAGCGGTGGCCAAACCGGATGTGATCAGCGAGCAAAGCCTGCTGAGCGCGCGCCAGGAGGTACTGGGCGTGCACATGGCCGAAGCCGTGGAGGAGTACATTGTGCAGCTGATCAACGCAACCCGCCGCCCCTCCGGCTACAATCCGGAACTGGCCAGTTGGATCGAATTCGGCGCCAGCCCCCGCGGCACCATTGCCCTGGATCGCTGTGCCCGCGCCCACGCCTGGCTCCAGGGAAAGGATTTTGTCAGCCCGGATGATGTCCAGGCAGTGATACACGACACCTTGCGCCATCGACTACTGCTGAGCTTTGAAGCCGAGGCCAACGGCATCAGCCCGGACCAGGTCATCGACCGCCTGGTGCGCGATGTGCCCGTGGCGTAGCGCTGTCTATTGAATCAGGGCCTGATGTTTCAGGCCCCTGAAACAAACCCTCTTTGGTTTTACAGGCCTATTTGACGTTATCGCCCGACATGCACGATCAACCAAACCTGAAACAATTGCGCCCCCACGGCCCCTACAGCGATATCGGCCAACTATTGCAGTTACGCTTTGCGGCCAGGGACCTGCGCCTGTTTGCCCGCAAACAGGCAGCCAGTATGCTGGCCGGCAATGTCCGCACCCGCTTTCGCGGTCGTGGCATCGACTTCGAGGAAGTACGTGTCTACCAGGCGGGGGACGATATCCGAACGATCGACTGGCGCGTGACCGCCCGCACCCAGGTTCCTCATACCAAGCTGTTTAAGGAAGAGCGCGAGCGACCGGTCTATATCGTCGCCGATCAACGCTCACCCATGTTCTTTGGCAGCCAGCAGTGTTTCAAATCAGTCCTTGCGGGCTTTGTCGCCAGCACGCTGGCCTGGGCCGCACTGGCCAACAGCGACCGCATAGGCGCCATGGTATTCCGCGACCGCTCTCAGCGGGATATCCGGGCGCGGAGAAGCAAACACGCTGTACTCGAGTTCATCCACCAGTTGGCGGAATACAGCAACCTGCTCCAATCGCCGGTGCCGGACCCAACCGGCATCAGCCTGTTGCAAATGCTGGAGGACAGTCGCCGCATTGCCAAACCGGGTAGCGCCGTATTTATTGTCAGTGACTTTCACGACGGTGATTTCCACACCGGGCAAAGCCGCTGTGAAGAGCAGCTCTTCCTGCTAACCCGACATACCGATGTTACCCTGATTCACCTCTACGACTCCCTGGAAAAAGCCCTGCCATCCACCGGTCTCTTTTCCGTCACCGATGGCAGGCAGCGACGCCAAATCGCCTGCGACGTCGAACAGACTCGCGATAATTTCAGCCGGCATTTCACGAATCGTTTACAGGGTTTGACCCGCAGCTGCCAGCGTTTGGGCATTCCCCTCGTGTCCCTGGACACGGCGGGCGACCCACTGACGGAATTGCGCAACCTTTACGGGAAAAAGAAACGCCGATGACGCCGCTTCAAGCTGCCAATCCCGCCGACCCGCTTGAGCAACTGCGGGATATTGCCCTGCCGGAACCGATCAGCTGGTGGCCTCCCGCACCTGGCTGGTGGCTACTGTTGTTACTGTGTGTCCTCGTTTGCGGCGGCCTCTTCTATTGGTGGCGACAGAAAAGGCACAGCCTCGCCTACCGCCAATGCGCACTGCGTGAACTGGAACAAGCCTGGCAGAGTTTCGGGCAGTCCCAAAATACACCACTTTTCCTGCAAACCCTGGTCACCCTGCTGCGGCGCACCGCGCTACATGCCTACCCACAGGCGTCAATTGCCGGCCAACAGGGTGAGAGCTGGCTGCAGTTTCTCGACCGGACTCTGCAGACCACCGAGTTCAGTCAAGGCGAAGGCCAGCAACTGCTCACGGCTCCCTACCAGGCAAATCCGCAGCTGGATCCACGCCCCCTGTACGAACTCTGCAAGCGCTGGATTCAAAAACACAAGCCCCGGGAGAACCAATAGCGTGCTTGAGTTTCAATACCCCTGGCTGCTGTTGCTTCTGCCTTTGCCCTGGCTGGTGTATCGCTGGGTACCGGCGCGGAAGAAGGAAGATCCCGCGCTGCGTGTCCCTTTTTATGAAGACCTCTACACCCCGCACGCCCTCAGTGCTGCGCAACCGGTCATGCAAAAGCTGCCTCTCGGGCTGCTGATTGCGCTTTGGTGCTGCACCCTGCTCGCCGGCGCCGCACCGCGCTGGATCGGCGATCCCATCAATCTGCCCGTCAGCGGCCGGGACCTGCTACTGGCTGTGGACATCTCCGGCAGTATGGACACTGCAGATATGCAACTCCAGGGCCAGGAGGTCAATCGCCTCACAGTGGTTAAAAAAGTGGTGAGTGAATTTGTCGAGCGTCGCAAGAGCGACCGCCTGGGCCTGGTTCTCTTTGGTACAAACGCGTACCTGCAGGCACCACTGACATTTGATCGCAAAGCCGTTCAAACTCTGCTGCAGGAAGCGCAGTTGGGATTTGCCGGCGAGAAGACCGCGATTGGGGACGCTATCGGCCTGGCGGTTAAACGTCTGCGCCAGCGACCCGCCGACAGCCGTGTACTGATTCTCCTGACCGATGGGGCCAATACCGCCGGTGAAGTCTCCCCACTGCAAGCGGCAGAGCTGGCTGCCCAGGCCGATGTTAAAATTTATACGCTCGGTATCGGAGCCGATGAAATGGTGGTACCCGGTCTGTTTGGCACCAACTTCGGCTCCCGCCGAATCAACCCGTCTGCCGATCTGGATGAAAAAACACTATCGGCCATTGCCGAACAAACCGGCGGCAGGTATTTCCGTGCCCGCAATCCCGAGGAACTGGAAGCCATCTACAGCCTGCTAGACAGCCTCGAACCTATCGAGCAGGAGGCAGAAACATTTCGTCCCACCAAGAGTCTGTTTCACTGGCCCCTGGGGCTGGGTTTTCTATTAAGCCTGTTGCTGGCGGCTCAAGTGCTACTCGGTGACCGCTTGATGGGCCAAATAGAGGCTACCCGGAGCACGACCCCATGAATGAATTCATTCAACATTTCCACTGGCTGAGACCGGAATGGCTGCTGGGACTTGTGCCGGCGGTACTCCTGAGTGTGTTGCTTTGGCGGCGCCGACAACACCGGAGTCACTGGCAGTCGGTTATCGCCGCTGATCTCCTGCCCCATCTGCTTGAGGGCCAGGCGTCCGGTCATAGCCGGCGACTCTATATAGCGCTCGGGTGTTGCTGGCTGCTGGCGTGTATCGCCCTGGCCGGCCCAAGCTGGAAAAAGTTGCCACAACCGGTACATAAGACTGAAAGTGCGCTGGTGATATTGATGGACCTGTCGCCCTCCATGCTTGCCGAAGACCTGAAACCTTCGCGACTGGTGCGAACCAAACACAAATTGACCGATTTGCTGCAAGCCCGGCGGGAAGGCCTCACCGCCCTGGTTGTCTACGCCGGTGAAGCCCATGTGGTCTCTCCCCTGACCGACGACACGGCCACCATCGAAAGCCTGCTGCCAGCGCTCAGTCCACAACTGATGCCCTTGCGAGGCAGCAATACTGAAATGGCCGTGGAAAAAGCGTTGTCTCTGTTTAACGAAACCGGCATCCGTCACGGCCAGATCCTGTTGGCGACGGACGGCGTCACTGAAGAAGCGGCCCGGGAAGTCAAATCCCTGCTTCAGGACAGCGGCATTCAACTCTCTATCCTCGGCACCGGCACCGATGAGGGAGCCCCGATTCCCACCGCCCAGGGTGGCTTCGCCAAGGACCGCCAGGGTGGCATAGTGATCGCGAGCCTGGAGAGCCAGCGTTTGCGAAATCTCAGCCATGCCCTCGGCGGGCGCTACACCCGGCTTCGACTCGACGACAGCGACATCGAGTGGCTGACGAAGCAAGGCCCTCGCCTGTCGGAGCAAACCCGCGAACTGGAGCGGGAATTCGATACCTGGCAGGAATACGGGCACTGGGTCGCGGTAGCACTACTGCCCGTATTATTGCTGTGTTTTCGCCGTGGCCTGGTACTGGCACTGATCCCGTTGCTACTGTTTCCCGACCAAAGCCAGGCCCTGTCATGGGACGATCTCTGGTTAACCGGCGACCAACAGGGGCAGCGTCAATTGGAAGCCGGTGACCCCAAACAGGCGGCGGAAAAGTTCACCACCCCGCAATGGCGCGGCGCGGCGCGCTATAAATCGGGTGAGTACGAAGCCGCCCTTGAGGATTTTTCCAAAGGCGATACTGCAAAGGATCACTACAACCGAGGCAACGCCTTCGCCCGCAGCGGTAAACTGGACGAAGCCCTGGCCGCCTACGAGCAGGCACTGGAGCGCGACCCGGATTTTGAGGATGCCCGCTTTAACCACAAGCTGGTGGAACAGCTGCGAGACCAGCAGCAATCCAGCCAGGATCAAGAGCAGCAATCCGACCAGAACCAGGATGCCAATCAATCCCAATCCGAGAACAATCAGCAGCAGGACGCCGACCAGGATTCGTCCCAGTCTCAGAATCAGTCGCAACAGGACCAAACCGGCAACGACTCGCAGCCACAGGATTCCTCGTCCGACGCATCGTCCCGGGATACTGAAAGTGATAAGTCTGAGCAACCTTCCGCAGGAGATCAGCAGCAGCCTGAAACAAAGACGGCCGACGGCCCTGACCAGGATGAACAGGAACAATTGAAGCAGCAACAGGCGCAACAAGCCGCAGAAGACGACGGTAATGACACAGCGGAGCAAAAGGCCCAGGCGAATGCGGAATCGGAACTCTCGCCCGAAGAACAACAAGCCATGGAACAATGGCTGCGTCAGATTCCCGACGACCCCAGCGGCCTGTTGCGACGCAAATTCAAATACCAGTACGACCAGCGACGCAAAGCCTATCGGGCCGGCACCTGGGAACCACCCCAAAACAGGGCGAACGAACGCTGGTGAGTCTGCTTATCCAATTTAACTACCGCGAGGTCGCCATCACGGAGCTTCTGAAACAGTGGCCTAGACCCTTGCTTGAGAGTCCCTTGCTTGAGAGTCCCGTGCTTGAGAGTCTCTTAAGAGCCCTCGGGAGTCCCTTGAGAATCCCTTTTGAACACTATCGGCCGAAATAACCACAACGACGATTCAAATGCCATGAACCTGTTAAAAACGTTGAATGCCAAATCCCCACGCCTGCTGCAGTTACTGCTGCTTATAAGCACGCTGGCCGTCAGCCTGTCGTCACTCGCCAGCGATCTGGTCGCCAGCGTCGACCGCAGCACCATTAATCCGGAGGAAACCCTGGAGCTGACCCTGCGCTACAACGGTCAGGCCGGATTCGGCGGCCCCGACTTCAGCCTCCTGGAAGAAAACTTCGATGTACTCAGCAACAACCGCAGCAATCAGTTCCGCAGCTTTAACGGCCAGGCGGAATCATGGACCCAGTGGACGCTGATGCTGGCCCCCAAAAAGTCCGGCAAACTGCTGATCCCCTCTTTCAGCTACAACAACAATTTCAGTGACGCGATTGAGATTACCGTGGTCAAGGCCAAAGCCAAACCGGGCTCCGCTGGACCACTCAAGGATATCTTTATCGAATCCGAACTCAGCAAAACCCAATCCACGGTACAGGAGCAGATCCTGTATAAGGTGCGTCTGTTTACCTCGGTCAATCTGAGCGGCATTAACTCCGAAGAGCTGACGCTGGATGGTGCTCTCAGTGTGCAACTGGCCGAACACCGCTACCAACGCCGGATTCAGGGTCGCCCCTATGGTGTAGTGGAAGTGATCTACGCCATCTACCCGCAAAATAGCGGCGAGCTTGTGATCCCTTCACTGACCCACGACCTCACCCTGTCGAGCCGGAGTCGCGACCCCTGGTCCGACCCTTTTGGCAGCCAGCGCGGCGCCATCAAGCGGCTGCGCACCAAAGAACAGCGGCTACAGATACAATCCAAACCCGACAACTACACCGGCCAGAACTGGCTGCCTGCCGAAAACATCCAGCTGGAGCAGGACTGGAGTGCCAACCCCGATGAATTTACCGTCGGCGAACCCATTACCCGCATACTCACCCTGACCGCCAAAGGATTGACCGCCGCCCAGTTGCCGCCACTGACAATGGCGCCGGTCGACGGCATCAAATTCTATCCCGACCAGCCACAGACCCAGGACCAAAAAGCCGATTCCGGGGTTACCGGTATACGCACAGAGACTGTTGCCATCGTTCCCACCAAGAGCGGCGAACTCACCCTGCCGCCGATCGCCGTCACCTGGTGGGACACCGACAGCAAGCAACAACGCCAGGCGACTCTTCCCGCCACCACTATCCAGGTGGCGCCTTCGGCTGCCGCGCCCATTGCACAACCAATACCCGATATTGAAATCAAACAACCGACTTCGGTGGCAACCGAACCCGCTTCCGCAGAATCCTCTACGCCATGGCTTTGGATTGTGCTGACTTGTGCCTTTGCATTACTGTCCGGCTTTCTGGGGCTGGAAATTTACCGGCTGAAGCGCAGGCCCGGCCGCCGCGATATAGAGCAGGCATCTGCCGAAAACGTTGATGAAAAAGAGGCGTACAAGGCCCTTGTAAGAACCTGTGCCGGTGATAATCTGACGGCAATTCGACAGGCATATCTGGACTGGGCCAGAGTGCACTGGCCCAGTGAAAATATTCTCTCTATTGAGGCGAGCCTGTCGCAAATCCGGGATGATGACCTGAAGCGGTGTTTGAAAGATCTGGACCGCGCGCTCTACAGCGACCGCGAGAACACGCCCTGGAGCGGGGAACAACTGAGACAATGCCTCGAGCAATACCGCCGAAACACAAACGACCCGGTAAACGAGGCACCATCATTGCGGCCACTGTATCCGGAACAAGCTTGAGCTGAAGCCCATTCAAAAACAGCAAAATCTACCGCAAAGCCTACAGCCAAATAGCCGCGGCGCTGGCGCAAATTGTCATAATAAACAGGAACCACTTGAGCGTGGATTGCTTCAGTTTTATGGCCATCCGCACGGCGATGCTGGCGCCCAACATACTGCCAACGGCCAGTGTCAGCTCGGGCAGCCAGAGTATTTGATCCCGCCAGATAAAGACCACCAGGGCCAAACCGGTCAAGGCGAGAACACAGACGGTTTTGAGCGCATTGGTTCGCACCAGATCATAGCGCAGCGAGCCCGCCAGGTTTGAATCGGGGACAGTTTACTTAATTCCCACCTTGGGTCCTGGTTTACGCTTCTTAAGCGGCTTCCCTGTTAAAATTTCCAGTCTCTCAACAAAGGCTTCATCTCCCACTGGACGACCCGTCACGGCATGGCCGCGTATTATTGTTAAATCCGATGCTTTTTCTTCAACAGATAAGTAATCCGACCAGTTTTTAATCCGATCAAGCATCGGTTTCACAACGACAATCTGATCATCTTGCCCGGTTAAGTGTGCTCGCGCGCTGGACCAACGCCACTCACCTGGCGAATGACACAACTTCGCCCGAACCGGGTTCAGTTCAGTATATCTCACCGTAGCCAATAAATAAGTTTCATCCATCACGAATGAATGGAAGCGCTCCTGCCATAGATGCCCTTTCCACTTCTCTCTAAAGTTAATCCGCCGCGTGAAGTGTCGATGCACCGCCCTGAACAGCCTGGCCAAACTATCTTTATAAGCGGGCACCAAAACCAGATGCACATGATTGGGCATCAGGCAATACGCCCAGACCTGAACACCAACATCGTCTTTAACTTCAGTAACCAAGTCCAAGTAATATTGATAACCCTCCTGCGTAAAGAAGGTTTTCATTTGCCGGTTACCACGCTGAGTGATGTGATGGGCGTAACCGGGTACAACTAATCGGAGCATCCTTGCCATGATGGAACTCCAGTGTGTGGCTTATCAGATTGACTTCAACGATAGTAAGGGGATTCTTGAATTAGGTAAACTGTCCCCGGAACTCCGGGGAACAGCATCAGCCTCAAGATGCTGCTCCAGCTCGGCCTGCATGGCCGCTTCGGTCAGTTGCTTGATGAGAGGGGTGAGGACGCCATCTTTACCGCTGAGGTCTTTACCTTCACGCAACGCCTTGATGGCAGCATCGATGTCGAAAT